>JAFVFB010000018.1 GCA_017475705.1 Alphaproteobacteria bacterium | reverse complement strand
TTTGCTATGGCATGAAGAGCTTTTATAATGCGCTTTGTCATGCCTTTGGCGACGTTGCAAGAATCTGCTCAAGACATGAGTAGACTCTGTTGAGTTTTATATCATAAAAAAGTTAAAAAATCGTTAATATAGGGTTAAAAATAGACATATGTTGACTAAAGACGACAGAATAAATGGTGGTTTTGTGGTTTTTGTTTATTATAGTCAATACGCACTCTCATGACACCCTATCACCGCCCACCCCAACGCGATTCGGAAAAATCAATAATTCTCTGTCAATATGACTTCCTTACTGCAAAAAATTGCCACTTTTCTCTATTATGATATAACAAGGCAATATCTATCCTATTTAAAACAAATAAAAAAATATTCCTGTGAACAAATATAAAAAATCATTGTGCGAATCAATTTGTGATTCTAGCTTTTAATTGGTTTGTTATGTTTGTTATATATGTATGTTATATTATGGCTTGTTAAAATATTCTGCGGGTATTTATGCTTTGTGTCTTTTGTTAGCATAAATATTTTGATAATACAGCTTGGTGAAGGGTAGAATTTCGGCCAAATTCTATTTTTTTGTAAAGATGTGTCCGCAAAAAATACCTTATAGTTATTATTAGAAGATCTTTCTCTAGAGGAAATGCGCAATTTAAGAGTGCCTTTGGATAATATGTTCCCTGCTGAATCTAAAGGCACTTTTGTCGTGTTTTTTGCTCTGCAATTGTATAAATATGGCGGTTATGATTGTCTTTCTTTACTTAGTGTTAATGTTGCTTTTTATATAATGCATTTAATATCTTAATTTTACGGAGGAAAATATGATTTTTGTTTTGGCTTTTTTAGGCATTTTGGTGGCAATGCTCTATAGCCTGTATGTTGCTTTGATCAGAAAGAAAAATGATGTGCAAGAGGCT
The DNA here is from genome assembly GCA_017475705.1 of Alphaproteobacteria bacterium. GTDB lineage: Bacteria > Pseudomonadota > Alphaproteobacteria > RF32 > CAG-239 > CAG-267. The sequence goes on along the minus strand of JAFVFB010000018.1, from coordinate 2,296 downwards.
TTCTCAGGAATCGATGTGCAATTAAAAAAACGCTATGACCTTATTCCTAATATGCTTAAAACAGCCGCTAAATTCATGGAACATGAAAAAGAACTCTTCATGCAAGTGACTTCTTTGCGTGAACAAGCTATGACAGCAACAAATTATGCTGATAAATTTAAAGCAGATGGAGAGCTGTCTACTGCTTTGCGGGCATTTAATATCCGTGCAGAAAATTATCCGCAACTCAAATCTGATGCAACAATGGTAAATGCACAGAAAGCATTAGCAGAAACAGAAGAACATATTGCCGCTGCACGTCGGTTTTATAATGCAGCTGTTAAAGAATATAAAAATGCAATACAGATTTTTCCATCTTCCTTGGTTGCTGCGCTCATCGGCCTGAAAGATGAATATCCCTTCTTTGAAGCTGAAAGTGAAGCTCTTAAAAGCGTTGATGTTAATGAATATTTCAAATAAGATGCACTTTTTGATGCTTTGATGTAAGCTTTTTATACTTTTTTAACCAATCCAGTTGATAATTAGTATTATCATAAGGAGGCTTTTTATGTCCCGTGCAGAAGATATTTTTGAAAAACTTATATATTTTGGTGAAGATGCAATTGATGAGTTCATTATGAATCATCAAACAGAAGAGTTGTTTTTGGATTTTAAACAGGCTGCATCTGATGGCAAGTCTATGCGCACTCTACATCCAAGTGACAGAAAGAACCTTGGAAAAGCAATTTCTGCCTTTGGTAATTCTGAAGGTGGCGTTCTGGTATGGGGTGTCGAATGTTCTAGAGACCTCGATATCGGGGATGTGGCAAAGGCAAAAATTAAAGTGCAAAACGTACATCGCTTTTTAAGTTGGCTTGAAAATGCTATTTCTGGCTGTACTATTCCTTCTCATAATAAGGTTCGTAACCATATAATCAGTGTAGATGCAGAGGGTAATGGTTATTTAGCTACCTATATTCCCAAATCTGACATAGCCCCGCTCATGACCACTACAGGTAGCCAGATCTATATTCGTTCTGGTTCTAATAATGTCCCTGCTCCCTATGCTGTGGTTGCAGGTATGTTCGGAAAACGCCCTCAGCCTAATGTGGAATTGGTTATTAGTGAGAAAAATATTCTATTAAGTAAAGAAGGAGAGGAAGATATATTTGCGCCTCAAAGCAAACGTCTTAAAAAAGAAACTTTTGTAAAAGTCCAATTTTCCTTGTTTGCACAAAATAACTCTAATGCTATTGCAAAAGAAGTTTATCTATCTTGTAATACATTATGTATTGGCGGTGAAAAAAATAAAGTCTCATTTTATTATGATAATCAACTAGATAATTTGGCAGCTGAACATAATTCAATAAATCTGATTACGCCAGTGGAAATGCGCATTCCACCACGAGCCTTGATCTCTTGTGCAAAAGCTGAAATTTGCTTCGCTGCAGATATTTCCGATGACTTCTTGATGGATGGTGTGGTTGGCGCGGATGGAACCATTCCTAAAAGTTTTCGTTTATATGTATCTAAAAATGATTTGCGCTCTTTTGTTGCTCAAACATTGAGAAAAAATGCGGATTTACATGTCTTAGCAAATGAGTTTTTTTCAAACTATTTAAAAACAGAGTGAGGCCTTAGATGAAACGTGTTGAAATATTTACCGACGGGGCTTGCTCTGGCAACCCTGGAGCCGGTGGTTGGGGAGCAATTTTACGTTATAATAATGTAGAAAAAGAACTTTCTGGCGGAGAAGCCAATACAACTAATAATCGTATGGAACTAACAGCGGTTATTTATGCTCTTTCCGCACTAAAAGAACCTTGTAATATCACTCTCTATACTGATAGCCGATATGTTATGGATGGTATTGAAAAATGGATTACTAATTGGAAACAAAACGGATGGAAAACATCTAATAAAAAATCTAATGTTAAAAATATTGAATTATGGCAAAAATTAGATCAACTTTGTGAGCTTCATGTTATACGTTGGGTTTGGGTTAAAGGACATGCTGGACATAAAGATAATGAACGTTGTGATGAACTTGCTCGGTTGGAAGCTTCAAAATACAAACAATAAAATTTTCCTGTTATTATAGGTGCTATTAGCTTTAAAATTTCTAAATATTGATTATAAATTTGCTACTCTTTTATTATCTCATCGTTTAAAACAATAAATCCTATTCACATATCATAAGGGAAGAGAAAGGAAAAGAAGTTTATGGGGTTCTTTTCATAGCTGAATGAGTTATTTATCAGCATAAATACCATTTAGAAATTATATTTCAGCTCTAATATACCGAGATGAGCTTTAT
>JAFVFB010000017.1 GCA_017475705.1 Alphaproteobacteria bacterium | reverse complement strand
TATTTTTTGGGACAATTATTCGCTTACCAAGTTTAATAATCAAAATCAAAGCATTATGCAACTTTGGAGCGAAATGGGCGATTGCATAGAGTTTTATTTTACGGCAGGTAATAATGCCGACCAAGTTATAGCCAACTATCGTCAATTGACAAGAGTTGAGCCGCTTTTGCCTCGTTGGGCTTTTGGTTATTGGCAAAGCAAAGAACGCTACAAAACTCAGCAAGAAACCAAAAATATTGCTCAACGATATAGAAAAGAGCGCATTCCAATAGATGTAATTGTTCAAGATTGGGAATGGTGGGAGCCTGGCAAATGGAGCTGAATGGAATTTGATTTAACCCTTTTCCCTAATGCAAAAGCCATGGTAGACAAACTTCACCAACTAAATACTCACGCTATTATATCTGTTTGGCCTTCAATAGGAATAGAAAGTCCTATGTATAAAGATAAGATGAATCAAGGTCTTTTGTATGCGCCGTTAGGGTGGGGCAATTTCCGCTATGTAGATGCCTACAATCCTATGGCAATGGATGTTTATTGTAAATATCTCTACGACAACATTTATTCGCTTGGTTTTGATGGTTGGTGGCACGATAGCACAGAGCCTGATGTTATGAATGCTCTTAAAAAAGAAAGCCATCTATACGAAATGAAACGTATGCAACCCAATTATCTTGGTTCTTTTACACGCTATCTCAATCCGTATGTTTCGGTTATGCTTGATAAAAGTTATCAAAAATGGCGTGAGCAAGGCAATCAAAAACGTGCTTGTATTCTAACTCGTAGTGCATTTGCAGGTCTTCAGCGCGATGCTTGTATAACTTGGACTGGCGATATTGGTGCAAGTTGGGAAATTTATCAAGCTCAAATAAAAGCAGGGCTAAATTATTGCTATTCTGGTTTGCCATGGTGGACATTCGATGTTGGTGGTTTTGTTATTGGTAGCTACGAGGGTGTGTTTACATACGGAGCAAAAGATCCTGCCTTTCAAGAGCTTTATACCCGCATGTTTCAGTTTTGTACGTTCTGTCAAATTTTTAGAACCCAAGGCAGCGATGCTCCTCGCGAAATTTGGGAAATTCCTCAATATAAAAATGTATTAGTAAAATTCGATAATTTCCGCTATAGACTAATGCCGTATATCTAAACTATTGCGGCTCAAACTGCTCTTAATCACTCAACAATGATGAGAGCTTTACCAAAGGATTTCTCTGCCGACAAAAATACTTACTCCATTGGCGACCAATACATGTTTGGCAACGCTTTGTTGATAAAGCCTGTAACAGAATATATGTACAACACTCCTCCGCAAATTTCGCATCTTATTCCGCCAGTGGTATTTAAAACCAACGATGGGAAAAATGGTATAACACACGATAAGATTTTTATATTATAAGAATATAAATATAAATTAATTAATTATATTTATGATGACTTATTGAATAACATTTAATTTCTATGGTTTTTTTTCGTCAGAAAAAAATATTATTATCAAATTAATATAATCCAATGCCAAATTTGATAAAAGTTTTTTGATAATGGATCTCTTAATCAATATAGGTGGATATACAACAAATGAGACACCTTTTGAGTCAGGATGCCAAATAACACCTGCTGGGGATAAAATTGTACAATTTTATCTCATTGGAAAAATATGGGTACTTATTATATAGCTTGAAAACTGACTAAAAATCAATATGTGCAAATTCATTGAAAAAATGTAACTAGTTGGCGAAAAAATTAAAGGAAAAATTCGGCATGACAAGAAGAATCTCCAAAGCAGTAGGCTCTAGAGGATTGTCGGAAATCGGATATTATTTCAAAACGTTCTGGGAATCACATTATCAACGGGGGATGAACGGATCCTCAGTAAGCGTGAGGAATTATCCGCGGTGTGAAAAGAAGCCCGAGATGTGCCACCACGGGCCCGTCTCTCGCCGCCTCAGCCAGGCCATGACTACGATCTCCGAAGAACACATCATAGGATTTTCATGTTTATCTTTACTGTGAGTGTTCTTTATCTTTTGGTAGCTTTTGCCATGTTTAGCTCCCGTGCTTTCATGTTTATTTATTTCAAGAGATTTTAATTAGTTTGTTACTGGAACTCTCTTGAGTTTTCATGTTTATCGCAGTTAAATTTTTAGTTCACTATTTTCATTTTTTAAAATTCTAAATTACTAAAAAATTTTATTTTAATTGATTATAAATGAAGCTTATTAATAGATATC
>JAFVFB010000016.1 GCA_017475705.1 Alphaproteobacteria bacterium | reverse complement strand
TGCGCTGGTAGTCGAACTCCCTTCTTCGGGAGTTCTTATCCCTCTCTTTTTTCTACAAAAAAAGCCACCTTACGGTGGCTCCTTATTGGTGGGCGTTGAGGGATTGACTTCGTCGCACTGGCGCGCATAGGCTTTATGCCTACCGGCGTTCTCCGCCCGCCTTGCGCTGGTAGTCGAACTCCCTTCTTCGGGAGTTCTTATCCCTCTCTTTTTTCTACAAAAAAAGCCACCTTACGGTGGCTCCTTATTGGTGGGCGTTGAGGGATTCGAACTCCCGACCCTCTCGGTGTAAACGAGATGCTCTAACCAGCTGAGCTAAACGCCCATCTCATTGACAGATGTGTTTATATAGGATATTTTTTTAGATTGCAAGAAAAAAAATTAAAAATTTTATATTTTTTATTTTCCCTATTATCTCAAAGCCTTATTTCATCATAAACCATCTAACAAATGACATTCTTAGCAAGACCACCTAGCGATGTTTCTTTGTAATCACTTTGCAAACTCAACCCCGTTTCATACATCGTTTTGATAATGCTATCAAGGCTTACTTTATATTGACCTGAACCACGCATTGCTAACCGGCTGGCATTCACAGCCTTTATAGCGGCCATTGCGTTGCGCTCAATGCAGGGAATTTGAACTAACCCATTTATCGGGTCGCAAGTCAAACCTAAATTGTGTTCCATACCTATTTCTGCGGCATTCTCTATTTGATTAATATTGCCACCCATAACAGCTGTTAGCCCAGCTGCGGCCATTGAACAAGCCACACCGACTTCCCCTTGGCACCCCACTTCGGCACCAGATATGGAAGCATTACTCCGATATAAGCAACAAATTGCTGCGGCTGTTGTCAAAAATGTAATGTCAGCCTCTTCGTCATAGTACGCCTTTTTATGTGCAAAACGCTGATAATACCGCATAACGGCCGGCATTATCCCTGCTGAACCCATGGTTGGAGCTGTTACAATCTTCCCTCCAGCGGCATTTTCTTCAGCAACAGCAAAAGCCCATAAATTCACCCAATCTATAATATACAACGCATCATCAAAATTATTTTCAAACCGTTTTTGCAGGCTTTGGTGCATCCCGGGAGCACGGCGCAGTAACCTTATGCTTCCAGGAAGAGTGCCCTCTGTTGTTATTCCTTTATCAATGTTTTCTTGCATAATACGGACAATTTTTTGAATATATGCCTTGGTATCTGCGGAAGAGTAAATTGTATTCTCATTTGCTAAAACAATATCACGAATGCTCATATTCATTTTTTCACAAATCTGGCGCAATTCGGCAAAACTTGAAAATTGGAAAGGAACATTCAGTGGTGCTCGCTCTATCTTGTTTTCTATTTCATCTATGCGTGCAATCGAACCCCCACCAACTGAAAAATATGTTTCTTCTAAAATAGTTTTTCCTTGCGGATCTGTTGCTACAAATTTCATCCCATTGGGGTGCTCTTTTAAAAAAGTTTGCTTTTCTAAAATAAAATTATCATCAAAAGAAAAAGCAATTATTTTTGCTTGTCGTAAATTAATGCTCTTTGTTTTATTTATCTGTTCAATGTAATTCTGTGTTAAATCTAATTTATCCGCTTCATAGCCCATTAAACCATAAACAATCGCGTTTAGTGTCCCGTGCCCAACACCTGTTAGTGCTAATGAGCCGTATAAATAAACTTTGATATCTGATACTCGGTTTATCTGCTCTGCTAAGTTATCTACAAAGCGTTTTGCGGCCTTCATCGGACCAACTGTATGCGAACTCGATGGCCCAATTCCTATAGCAAAAATTTCTGAAAGACTATAATACATTTTACTCACTTTCTTTTCTCATCGGGTGTGAAATATACGCTCATTTTTGTAAATGTAAATACTGTTTTTATGCGTTTTGTGTTTAAATTCCGATTATTTCCATGTGTGTTGCGTTGTATATTGAATTCTTTATTTTAAGATTTATTATTTTTATGCTTTGATAAAGGAGGGCACTATGATTTTTCAGGCTATTGATAAAAATGGAGAAGAAATTGAATTTAATGAACAGCAGCTCATCGGCAAAATAACTGTGCTGTATTTTTATCCTAAAGATAATACTTCTGGCTGTACAAAAGAAGCTTGTGACTTTAGAGATAATGCTAATCGTCTTACTGCTGTCGCGGATGTTGTTGGAATTAGTCCGGATAGTATTGAAAGCCACAAAAAATTTCAACAAAAGCAAATGCTTAATTTTATGCTTGTTTCTGATGTGGGCCATGAACTTGCAAAAAAATATGGTGTATGGAAAGAAAAATCTATGTATGGGCGCAAATATATGGGTATTGAGCGTTCTACCTTTATTTTAGATAAAAAAGGTGAAATTATCAAAGAATGGCGTAAGGTTAAAGTCCCAGGGCATGTTGAAGAAGTTCTATGCTTTTTATTAAATATCTGATTTTACGTATTATTTTACTTTTTTCTTTTATATCAGTATGATATAGAATTTTTGGCATGTTGATAAATTTAGGATATTGGAATAGAAGAGGACATGTATTCTAAGGGTATGATGGAGGGGGGTGTACAGATTAAGGAGGAATAAAGAAAAACCCTCAGTTTGCGACTGAGGGTTTTAAGGAGGAGGAGAAAGGGAATAGAAAGGCAGTAATTAGAAGAACTGGCGACTACCTACTCTCCCGCGTCTTACGACGAAGTACCCTGGGCGATGAAGGGTTTAACGGCCGAGTTCGGAATGGGATCGGGTGGGACACCTTCGCTATTATCACCAGCTCATCTAATTACTGCTTTTCTGAAACTGAAGTTTTGTTTTCAGCAAATTATTTATACGTTAAGTTAT
>JAFVFB010000015.1 GCA_017475705.1 Alphaproteobacteria bacterium | reverse complement strand
TGAAGGCAATGATGTGGCACTGCCATATCTGAAGCTAGAAGCGCCGCAACTGCTAAATGTTCAGGTAAACGAAAAGCCCGACATAACCAAAGCTGGTAAGACCTATAAAGTGTATGAAGTTGTTGCGACAATGCGGCAAGAAATTGCCACAGTGAATGCACCGCAATCACAGTCTCAAAGTGTTGAATATATTGTGAAATATACGGCAGCACAAGAGGTAAAATTGGTTTCGGTCGAATATCGCAAAGGCTACAAGTGGTTTGAACCGCATGATAAGGTTCGCTGGTCCGTAAAATACGTCGTTTACCGCGACCGTACTTACTCCACCGGCGAAGTTATTACCGACGAGTTCTGGAGCAAAGAAAGTACAGTCGGACTAGATTGCCGAATAAACATAAACGGTCCTAAACAGGCAAATGAGATATACGTAGACAACGATATCTACTACTTAGGCGGAGGCATTGTAAGCGATACAATCCATAGGTCACGTATATACTATATTAAAACGGCTGTACCTAATTTAAACAACTTAAAGACGGTGGAAACTTCAAAAAATGAAATACTCAATGTAAAGGCCGGAACTTGGGATAAATATCGATCTGATAAAGCATTTTTCGACCCATCTTCCCCCCAAGAAGGTTGGTATCAAGCTGTAGTAGGAACATACTCTGTATACAGATTAAAGTATAACACAAAATTTATAGTCACATACGACCAATCGGTAAATTATTATGACCGTTTCCTCTATCTGGACAATCAGCTAATTGATTTCTTGGACTATGACATAGAACATGAATATCAATTCAGAAATGAGGATATTACCATGCCGACAGGTGAGCCTGCAAAGGTCTTTACCCTTGAATGTAACGCAACATATCTTGGAATGGACTTCTACAGTGCTTGTGTTGATACTGTATATCAATACACCACACCTCCGATCATCGAAAATCCTTAACACTCTAACAAAAAATACCGCAAGCTTCAATGCTTGCGGTATTTTTTTATGCTTCAACGCTATTTCGTGCTCTTTTACGCGCAAGAGGATCTAAAATTTTTTTACGCAACCGCAAAGATTTTGGGGTAACTTCTAATAGCTCATCTTGTTGAATATAAGACAGCGCCTGTTCCAAAGACAATTTACGCGGCGGCACCAAATCTATCGCCTCATCTTTACCTGCTGCACGAATATTCGTCAGCTGTTTAGATTTTGTTGGGTTTACTTCCAAATCATTAGATTTTGTATGTTCACCAATAATCATGCCAACATAAACCGGACTATTATGTTCAATAAACATTGGCCCACGATCTTGCAATTTCCACAATGAATAGGCAATAGCCACACCATCTTCGCTAGAGATAAGCACGCCGTTACGATGGCTTTCAATCTCTCCTTTATAGGGTTCATAACCAAAAAAGATACGATTCATAACCCCCGTACCACGAGTATCCGTTAAGAATTCCGAATGGTAACCAATAAGTCCGCGAGAAGGAGCATGGAAAATTAAGCGTGTTTTATTACCAACTTGAGAAGGAATCATTTCTAATAATTCTGCCTTACGTTGACTTAATTTTTCCACTACAGTACCAGAAAATTCTTCATCAACATCAACAACAACCTCTTCAACAGGTTCTAACAAATTGCCATTATCATCCTTTTTGAGCAACACGCGCGGACGAGAAATAGAAAGTTCGAAGCCTTCCCTACGCATCGTTTCAATCAAAACACCTAACTGTAATTCCCCTCGACCAGCAACTTCAAAAGCATCGGTTGTATCTGTGCGAGAAATTTTTAACGCAATATTACATTCTGCCTCTTTCTGCAATCTATCCCAAATCATTCGAGAAGTAACTTTATCGCCTTCCCGCCCCGCAAGAGGAGAATCATTAACACAAAATGTCATCGCTAATGTTGGTGGATCAATGGGTTGTGCCTCTATAAAGTTTTCAACTTCTGGTGCACAAATTGTATCAGCTACGGTCCCTTTAACAACTCCAGCCACTGCAACAATATCACCGGCATGCGCCTCATTAAGGGCAACACGCTCTAAGCCTTTATAAGCCATAATTTTAGTAATACGCGTACGCTCAACTTCACCGTCTTTATTAATAACTTTAACGGCATCATTAACTTTTAAAGTTCCGCTATGAATTTTCCCAGTCAAAATACGCCCAACAAACTTATCTGCCTCCAAAGTAGTTGCCAGCATTGAAAAAGGTTTATTTAAATCACACTCTGGTTCTGGAACATAAGACAAAATCAGTTCAAACAGCGGTGATAAATCCTTTTTTTCATCAGTTAGTTCTTTAACTGCCCAGCCATTGCGACCAGAAGCATAAAGCACTGGAAAATCAAGCTGTTCATCATTAGCATTTAAGCTAACAAACAAATCAAATATTTCATTTAAAACATCATCAGGACGGGCATCAGCCTTATCAGCTTTATTAATCACAACAATTGGTTTCAACCCTATTTTTAAGGCTTTCCCCAAAACAAATTTAGTTTGAGGCATTGGCCCTTCTGAAGAATCAACCAACAAAACAACACCGTCTACCATAGAAAGAATACGCTCTACTTCACCGCCAAAATCAGCGTGCCCAGGTGTATCAACGATATTAATATTCGTTCCTTTCCAAGATACAGATGTACACTTAGAAAGAATTGTAATGCCACGCTCTCGCTCCAAATCATTACTATCCATAACACATTCCGCAACTTTTTGATTATCGCGAAATGTTCCACTCTGCCGCAACAAACCATCAACCAGCGTCGTCTTACCATGGTCAACGTGAGCAATAATGGCAATATTTCTGATACTCATTTTATATTTTATCCTTAAAAAAAGCCTCTAAACAAACTGTTAAAGGCATAACCCGACTTAAAATTTATTTTTTTATAACAAAAAAATTTTAAATAGCAAGCAATTATAATAAAAAAAATTCCACTATAATTGTAGAAGTATTCCCATTATCGCTGATAAAAGAATATAAAATATTGGACTTTTTTGGAAAAAATAAATCATCAAAAACAAAGATATAACAAAAATTATTGCTAAATAATTTGTAACGCTCAATTGAAACAATAAAACCCCTGCTTGTAAAACCAACGCTGCCACGGCCGGACGAATAGCAGACATAATTTCACACACGCAAGCATTTTTAGCCCAGCATTTCAACAATTTAGAAACCATAACAACAATGACTATAGAGGGCAAAACCAACCCAAAAGTAGCCACAATCCCTCCTATCACACCTGCAGTCTGAAAACCAGCATAAGTAGCCATATTAACACCAACAGGCCCTGGCGTTGACTGTGAAACGGCTATCATTTCTGTTAATTCTTGAGCCGTAAACCAATCATATTTTTTCGTTAAATCAAACAGAAAAGGAATTGTAACCATTCCCCCACCAATGGCAAACAACCCTATTTTAAAAAATTCATAAAAAAGCAGACACAACATTAAAGTCGCCTTTCCTTGAAATACTTAGAAACACCTATACCTGCGGCAATCATAACTGCAGTAACTGCAGAAAAATTAAAAAACAATAACAGCAACAAAACAGACACAAAAACAAATAAATGATACTCTGTTAAAACCGTCTTCTTTAACAACTTAACCACTTCATTTATAATTAAAGCAATCACCCCTAAGCGTATACCTGCAAAAGCATGAGCAACAACTTCATTATCTGCCATAATATTAAGCATTCCGGCTAAAAGCATGATAATAACCAAAGAAGGGAAAACTATTGCCAATGTCGCAACACAGGCTCCCCCCAAACCTTTTATTTTATAACTAGTAAATGTTGCAACATTAACAGCTATAATACCTGGAGTGCATTGTCCAAGAGAATAATAATCCAGCATTTCTGTTTCTGTAATATAATGCCGTTTTTCTATAAGTTCTTGCCGAAACAAAGGCATCATGGCATAGCCACCACCAAATGTAAATAAGCCAATTTTAAAAAATGAAATAAAAATTTTCATATAAGCAGACATTGATATTCCCTTGATAAGGTTTATATATTTTCCACATACAACATAAATATTAACATAAGGTTATTCTATGATTATCGGATCAATTAAGGAACAAAACCCTGATGAAACACGTGTATCCCTAACACCAGAAGTCATCAAAAAACTTGTAAGCCAAGGACACAGCATATGGGTTGAAAGAGACCTCGGCACACGAGCTGGATGGGATAATAAAGAATACACAGCTGCAGGTGCCAACATCGTAAATTCTCCTTTACAAATAATTCAAAAAAGCCAAACAATAATCCAAATCGCACCACCTACTCCTGAAATAATAGAGAAAACAACCCCGCACCAATTGTTAATCACCTATTTTGAACACCAAGACAACACTACTCTTAAAAGTCAAACCATCCATTTAGAAAGAGTCCCCCGGACCTCTGTAGCACAAAGCATCGATATCTTAAGCTCACAAAATACTGTTCGTGGCTATATGGCTGCAATTTATACCTTGTACCATGCAACACGCATTGCTCCCCAGTTAATGACAGCAGCAACTTCTATCAAAGCCGCAACAGCTCTAGTTATTGGTGCAAGCATAACGGGTCTTCAAGCTGCATCTGTCTTAAAAAAAATTGGCTGTCATGTAACAATGCTAGATATTAACAAAGAAGCAGAACAATTAGCCAAATCTGTAGGTGCGACATTTGTAACAGCCGACACTTCCCAAGATATCATCAATATTATAAAAAATAAAGATTTTATCATAGGAGCAGCCAGCACTTCAAATAAATCTGCCCCCAAAATCCTCACCCACCAACAATTAGAAAACATCATCACGCACCCCATAATCATAGATACAACCGATGCCAATATTGAAGGCCAACAATCTTCACCACTCTATTCTTTTTATCGCAATTTGCATTTTGAGCGCTTTGCCCCCAAAACTGCATCAACATTGTGGGCAAACAACATCTTAAATCTGCTAAACCTAATTTATAATTCAAAAAAATTCGACTTTTCACTAGATTACATCAAAACAATCTATGAAAAACCTTATTAACCTTCTTATTAAAGCAAAAGGATACTAAAAATGACAATTTTAAATATATTCATTTTATCTTGTTTCATTGGCTATTTTGCCATTTGGCGCGTTACCCCCGTCCTACACTCATCTCTTATGAGCGTGACAAATGCTATCTCAGGAATTGTTATCATTGGGGCAACAGAAGCATTCAACGAAATAACAGATTACCCAGAGCCATACTTTTTATATGTCGCAATCTTCTTTGCTGCCATCAATATTTTCGGTGGATTTTACGTTTCTGCACGCATGCTCAATATGTTTAAACCGAAAGACCAAAATAATGATGAATAATATTCTATACCCAATCATTTTTATCTTATTTATTTCTTCTATCAATGCCTTATCAGAGCCTAAAAAAGCCTATAGAGGTAATCAGTTAGCCATTTTCGCCATGGCTTTAACTCTAATAATGAGCTTTTATCAAATAAATGAGACTTATCTTCTCCCTGCTGTTCTTGCACTCGTCTGTGGAGCATTAGTAGGAATAACTCTCGCTGCACGCATTAAAATGCCGAATTTACCACAACTTATTGCATTATTAAATGGTTTTGGCGGACTATCAGCCGGAATAATTGGCATAACAGAATCTTCCGGCCCCAATCATCCCTTAGGACTAATTTTATTGATTATCATAATAGGTTTCATCACTTTTGGTGGCTCAACCGCAGCTTTTCTTAAATTAGCCACTTCTTTTACCTTGAAAAATTCGCTAGTAATGCGCCTAACTAGTGCTATTCTGTTATTTCTAATTGCCATCAACATCTACTGCACAAACACAGGCACATTAGAATCTATATTAGGACTAGCTCTACTAACCTCTTTATGGGGTTTCTGTTTTATTCTACCGATTGGCGGAGCAGACATGGCCATCGTTATTTCTTTATTAAACGCTTTTTCAGGATGGAGCACTGTAGCTGTAGGATTCAGTTTAGAAAACGCATTACTCATCATCGTCGGAACCTTAATCGGTTCCAGTGGCATTATTTTAACCCACATAATGACCAAAGCAATGCATCGCAACATTTATCAAGTTATATTTCAGCCTTTCACTGCACAAAAAGAACAAAATTATCCCTCAAATCGACCTTTCCACCAAGGTACCATCAGAGATGCAGCATTTCTGCTAGAAAACGCACATAAGGTTATAATTATCCCCGGATTCGGCATGGCTGCCGCCAATGCCCAAAACGAAATAGTCAATATGGCCCAAATTCTAAAAACAAAATTTAACGTTAAAGTAAAATTTGCGATACATCCTGTTGCCGGAAGGATGCCTGGCCATATGAATGTCCTCTTAGCAGAAGCTGATGCAGATTCTAACGATATCTACGAATTAAAAGATATTAACCAAGAATTTCCAACCACCGACGTTGCTTTTGTAATTGGCGCGAACGATATCACAAACCCTATTGCAAAAACAAAAAAAGACAGTCCACTTTATCAAATGCCTATACTAGAAGTTGAACAAGCAAAACATATTCTAATTGTAAAGCGTTCACTATCCCCAGGGTACGCACAAATAGATAACCCTCTATTCTATAAAGATAATACTCTCATGCTGTTAGGAGATGCACAAAAAATCACTAAACAAATTATAGCTGAAATTGAAAACGACTAAAATTATTTTTTAGCTAAGCACGACATTCCTGCAAGATAAGTATTAAATAAGACACGCACGACATACGCCTTTTCCAATCGCACAAATTCTTTTTCCGTAGTTAAGAGCGAACTTAAGGCAAACATCGTAATAAACAAAACTTCAGTTGATACTTTACGTTCATCAGCAGAAAGACCAATAAAAAGCTTATGCAAATTACATTCAAGCAACCGCACAATCTTTATAACTCGACGCAAATAGAACAACGCATACTGCTCATTTGCATTTTTAAAATGAAATCCATATAATGCAAACCACAAACTCTTATTATCAAACACAAAATCCACAAATCGATCAACCAAATAATTAAGATTACAATAAGCATCAGATGTTTGTTCTACCTTTTTCAACTCTTCATAAAGCTCATCTAGAGTCTGACAATTTTCCCACATAATCAAAGTATCCATACTTTTAAACTGATTATAAATTGTGCCAACAGAATACCCTGAATATTCTGCTAATTTACGTGCTGTCAGAAACTCCAACCCCTTATTTTTAAGCAATTCTCTTGCTTTTACAATAAGATCAATACGAATTTCTTCTTTTGACTTGGCCATAAAATACCTCTTCTTGCTAAACAACTATAGCTATAGGTTAAACAATTTTTGAACACCGTTCAAGTATTTTTTATAAAAAATTTAACTATTTCAGATTAAAAATATAGCCACAAAGAAAAATAAGAGGGCCTAACCTATGAAGAAAATCGGATTTTGTGCTATTGGCGGCAGTGGAATGAGTGCTCTAGCACAGGTATTGAACTATCAAAAACAAGATATTTACGGCACAGACCGGAGTTTTGACCAAGGCAAAGAACAAAAAACCAAGCAAGCACTAACCGATATTGGCATCAAAATTTATCCTCAAGATGGCTCCATGCTAGATAAAGATTTCTCTGTCCTCTACGCCTCAACGGCTGTTGAAGACAGCATCCCAGATATAAAGCGAGCTAAAGAACTACAGATTCCAATAAAACATCGCTCCGATTTATTATCTGAGATATTTGCTTCATATAAATATAATATTGCCATTGGCGGCACAAGCGGAAAATCAACTATTACAGCAATGATTGGCTATATATTAGATCAGGACCGCAAAAAACCTTTAGTTATTAATGGTGCATTACTAAAAAATTATGAAACCCAACCTGGAATACCAAACGTAATTCTAAATGATGGAGATTTTTGCGTTATCGAAGCAGATGAGAGCGATGGCTCCATCCAAAAATATACACCCTATATATCCGTAGTAAATAATATCACTCTAGATCACAAACCTATAGAGGAGCTACAACAACTATTTGGTGATTTTATTGCCAAAGCTAAACATGGTGCAGTTCTAAACAAAGACTGTCCTAATAGCAAGCTATTACTAAAATTAAACCCCAATACGACAACTTTTAGCATCAAAGACCCTTCTGCCGATTTTTATGCAACAAACATCACCGCCATACCAAATGGAACACAATATACCTTTCAAAATAAAAACTATACCTTAAAAATCATTGGTGCTTTTAATGTAGCAAATGCCCTATGTGCTGTAGCTTGTTGTTCACAACTAGGAATTGACCCTCATGATGCTTGCCGCATATTACAGAGTTTTTTAGGCACAAAACGCCGATTAGAAATCCTTGGACAAACAAACAACATTACCGTTATTGACGATTTTGCACATAATCCAGACAAAGTAGCAGGCTCAATGTCTGCCCTAAAAAGCTATGATGGTCGTTTAATTATCATGTTTCAACCGCATGGTTTTTCTCCTATGCGATTAATGGGAAAAGAAATCATGGATGCTTTTATTAGCCACATGTCATCACAAGATATTTTATTGTTACCAGAAATATTCTTTGCCGGAGGAACCGTCAAAAAAGATATCTCATCACGAGACCTCGTTAATTATGCCAAACGCCACAATGTAAACGCACATTTTTTTAACACTCGTGAAGAGTTAAAACAATACATCTTAAAAACAGCTCAAGCCAACGATAGAATAGTTTTGATGGGAGCCCGTGACAACACCATAACAGAAATGGGATATAATCTTTTGGAGGAATTAAAATGATTTTCTTAAAAAAAGACGATAAAGTTGGAATAATTGCCCCATCAGCAGGATTAAAAGGAAAGAACTTAACCATAATTTTAGATTATCTACACAAACTCTGCCTACATCCGATAATCGCAGAAAATATAGACCTTAATTACCGCTACATGGCTGGAGAGGATGCCAAACGTGCAACAGCAATTAATCATTTATTCGCTGATAAATCCATTAAAGCCCTTTTTTGCCTCCGTGGAGGCGCAGGATCAACTCGGATTTTGCCTTATTTAAATTATCAAACGATAAAAAATAATCCCAAGCCCATAATTGGCTTAAGTGATTCGACCGCATTACAAAATGCCTTATATACTAAAACGAACAACCCATCACTAACAGGTTTCTTACCTTTATACGATATCAATAATAATAAAATAGATCCTCTAACAGAAAAATCTTTATATTCCGCTTTATTTGAATCAAAACATCAAATAGTCTCTGGAACTGCTTATCGCACAGGAAATTCAACTGGTGAAATTATTGGTGGTTGCCTAAGTGTTTTGCTTTATTTATGCGGCACCCCATACTTTCCTGACTTAACCAACAAAATATTACTATTAGAAGATATTGGTGAAAAAACCTACAAAATCGACCTTATGCTGAACCAACTAAAACAACAAAAAAATTTTAATAAACTAAAGGGTATTATCTTTGGTGCTTTCACAGATTGTCCAATCGTCGATCCTGAAGATGGGAGTATAGCAGATTGCATCAAAGATTTTGCTAAAGATTTGGACATCCCTATTATAACTGATTTTGCATATGGACACATCCCCTCGCGCCACATTCTACCCATCGGACAAAAAGCAAAGATGAGCGTAACAGCAAAAAAATGCACAATTAGTTGGTAATATAATCAAATAAAACAGACAAGTTATTCAAATTTAAAAAATAAATACCTCTAATATAACGCACAACATTTTGCCATCCGCCATTATTAAATGCTAAGATAATTGAACATACAAACAAATTAGCTCCAGGCAAAAACAACCAACAAAACGGAAAACCCACCACCTTAAAATCCGGCTGTTCACTATGTATCTGCACAACAATACTTTCAAGATGATATGCAAAAAAATAACCTAATACACCATTAATCCAGTACCCTTCTGGCAGCTTATCAGAAAAAAATGTTATACCTAAAATCATAAAAAATAGAAACAGTGGAAAAAAATAAGGTCCTATAACAATCAGCCAATTTCCTTTCCCCTTAAACCCCATGGCTCCGCCTGATTCATCCATATTAAGATGAACGTGCACAACCTTATGAAAAGTTAACAACGCAAAAAATATATGAGTAAACTCATGCGCTAAAATTTGCATAGAAATATTTGAACGAGCCGCTGCAACAATTTTTAGCCCTAAATAAGCAAGCATTCCCCCTAAAAAGGTCCCAAAACGCATATTATCAAATTGAAAATAGTGCAAAGCCCGGCACAATGCTGGCATTGATAACATCACAAGTAACGCAACCGGCCACTTTAATAGTTCTAAAACAAAATCAAATAAACGCGACATTATTATCTCCCTAACAAGCAGTCTAGCTAGCCAATTTATTTTTTCAAACAAAATTTTAATCTATTGGAAAAGCTGCTCGGCATAATTATATCTATTTTGCCGAAATTCTACACATCAATTTATCGAAAGGAAAACAAAATGGAAAACAAAGAAATAGAGCAACAATACCATTGCGAGTGCTGTCATTGCAAAAAAATATTTATGTTTCTGGTTTTGCTGCTATTAGCTTTTATTGCTGGCATAATGGTTGGTCATTGCCAAAGCATGCCCTATGGATACCACCAACCGCATCATGCACAATTTATTCCTATTCACAAAAAGCAACAAATCAAACCAAAGAAATTTCATCATCATTTACAGCAAATGAATTCTCAACCAAGCTTAAATGAAGATGAACAACCGACACAAGATTCCCCAATGGGCGGTTTTGTTGTAGAAATAGATTAATCCTTACAAATCAAAAAGCCCTAGCAATACGCTGGGCTTTTTGATTATTCTTCAGCTCTGACAAGCGGATAACGCTCTTTAATGACTTTTGGCAAGCCACCCTCAACGCGATAGAACGTCACTGGTGCATAATACACCCCTCTTGTTTCATCGTACGAACTTTCACGATTTGCTAAATCAAATTCGAAAGCATAATCTTCATCAGGTTCAATCCAGTTATCAGGAATCTGCTGAAACAATTCATAAAGATTAAACCGAAAAACAAACCAGGGCTTGCTTGAGTAGAACGTAAAAGTTCCGACCCTCCTCATTGCATGCTCTCGTATACCAAGAAAAGATTGCTGTTCAGAGCAATCAGACATGACCGGAGCCGTACAAAAGGAATCTGCATAAAGAGGACCAGTGCATGGCACTAGCCAGTACAAATATTCATTATTAAAATGATACATCGGCCGCACACGATAGGCCAATTCTAAAAATTTTTTTTCTTTCATAATTATAGACATAAATTTACTAATAACCCTTATAAAATAGCATTATTGCATTTTTTGTCAATATATTTTTGCATAAAAAGCATTAGTAACAATAGACACCATCATTTATACAAAGATAACAAGCATAAATCTAAACTAATCAAGAACTGCTACATATTTACTATACCGCTCTGCATATTGATTCTCATATTTACCGGCGATTTCCATCAACGACTTCTGCGCCCGAAAATGCTCCAACACCACCTCATCTGCTGTAACAGATAAAATTTCAGTTGTTTCATCATATGCTAGATTTAAATGAATGGTTTGTGCCTGAATCGGAAAATTTTTAATCTCCTCATAATAGCCTTTCGCCAGGCGAAATTTCACAACCAAATCCTTTGCTTCACTATTCAAAAAACGATTTATTGTAACTTGACGAATAAACTCCATAACTAGAATGGGTGAAAAAGGCACATCTTCGGTTAGACTATCACTCATCTTCTCTCCTTATTTCAAAGCATTCCCTTTAAAATAATTTATACCCATTGCATTCTTAACTTCATCAAGCGTTTGCGCTGCAACAGTTTCAGCCTTTTCGCTACCGATTTTAAGCATATGAAACACTTCACCCAAATCTTTGGCATATTCTTCACGCTTTTCACGAATAGGCGAAAGTTCAGACTGCAATATCTCAGTCAAAAACTTTTTAACTGTTCCATCCCCCAAACCACCACGGCGATAATGCTCTTTTAATTCATCAAGATTAGCATATGCCGGCAAAAATGCACCAAAATGCTCATCTTTGCAAAAAGCATCTAGATAAGTAAACACTGCATTATTTTCTGTGTGCCCTGGATCCTCGATTCTCAAGTGTGTCGGATCAGTAAACATACTCTGCACTTTTTTCTTTACTTCATTAGCTGTATCTGCCAAATAAATACAATTCCCGAGAGATTTGCTCATTTTTGCTGCTCCGTCAAGCCCTGGCAACCGTGAACACAAAGCATTATCCGGCAATACAGCCTCTGGCTCCACCAATACCTCTTTATAAAGAGAATTAAACGAGCGTACAATTTCTCTTGTCTGCTCAATCATCGGTAACTGGTCTTCTCCCACGGGTACCAAATTTGCCTTAAAAGCCGTAATATCAGCAGCCTGACTAATCGGATAGCAGAAAAATCCAGTTGGAATACTTTGCTTAAATCCTCGCATCTGAATTTCGTTTTTAACTGTTGGATTCCGTTGCAAACGTGATACCGTCACCAAATTCATATAATAAAACGACAGTTCACATAATTCCGGAATTTGTGACTGAATAAAAATCGTTGCTTTTGCTGGGTCAAGTCCGCAAGCCAAATAATCAAGCGCCACATTAGAAATATTATTGCGCACTTTATTAATATCGTCTGCATTATCCGTCAATGCCTGTGCATCAGCAATCATAATATAAATTTTTTCATATTTACCGCTGTTTTGCATCTGCACACGGCGTTTCAAAGAACCAACATAATGTCCTAAATGGAGTTTACCTGTTGGCCTGTCTCCGGTCAAAATAACATCTTGCATATCTAAAATCCCTTCATCAAAATTAGAAAAATTCTAAAAAGAAGGAGTTCTATTGTCAAGCACCTTTAAGACTCAACTTACAAAAAGAAAAAATTTGTTTTATTCTCTTTCCGGCTGATAAACGGTATAACCGCTATTCACATAATCTTTGAGCACTCGCTCACCCTCTTCTTCAGCAATCAAACCGTAAACAACAATTCCCCTGTTTTTAAATTCATTAAACCAATCCGGCTTAAATCCCTCATCAAAACCGGTAATTTCTTCCACTTTTTTAGAAGGCACACTGTAATAAACCTCTTTAATTCCAGACCACATAATTCCACCTAAACACATCATACATGGCTCTGCGGTCACATATAAACTTAAATTATAACCGGACAAATCATATGCACCCAATGCTTTTTCCGTCGCTTTTATCACATTCATTTCTGCGTGATTATTACTGCATGTTTCATTAATCACACTATTGGCCGTCTTAGCAATCAAATTCCCATTATCATCATAAACTGCGGCCAAAAACGGACCCGAACCATTTTCAATGTAATTTTTTAAATCTTTCTGCAAACCTAAAATAATTTTTTCTGCTTTTTCAACCTTTTGCAAATTGATTTCTTCATTTGCAATAACTTTATTTTGCATTTATACACCCCTTAAAATTTGCTACTACATATTCAATAACATACATTTATTTATTTTCAACAAAAACCATTGTGTCTTAAAAAAACATTGCTAAAATAGACTACAAAAGGAGTTTTTTATGCCAAAAGCAATTATATTTGATTGGGATCAAACCTTGGCTCATACTAAATCAGCCATACTTCAATCTATTGAACATACTCTAAAAAAATATAATAAAGAACCCTGGAAAATCACCAAAAGAAAATACCAAGATATAACTAAATCGTTAAAAGATAACTTTCCAAATTATTTTGGCACAGCAGCAAAAGAAGCTTATAAAGATTATCTGCAACATTATGAAAAATATAGCTATAATTTAGTAAGACCAATGGAACAAGCCATAATTTTTTTACACCTCTGCCAACAAAAAAATATTGAATTACACATTGCTTCAAGCAAAGAAAAATCTCTATTAATAAAAGAAATCAAGCTTTGCTATCCTGACATTAAATTCCTCAACATTCTTGGTCATAACGATGCCAAACAGAATAAACCTGCCCCTGACCCTATTCTTAAAATTTTAGAAAATGCCAACTACCCCATCAATTTTGAAAATGTCTGGATGATTGGCGACTCTCAGCAAGACACAGATTGTGCCTATAATGCACACATTCAACCAATTCTTCTGGGTAAAGGCAACCTAATGACCAAAAATTACATCCAACAACACCAAAATTCCATTCCGCCTTTACTGGTATTCACGGATTTCAAAGAAATTACACTGTATTTAAATCAAACGGACAATAAAAAATAGAAGCATAGGAGCAATAAATGAAAAAAATCGGCATTATTGGCACAGGTGTTTTTGGTACAGCTTTAGCGCTCACAGCAACTCGTGCAGAAAATCAAGTTCTTTGTTGGGCGCGCAACCCAGAAGTAATCAACTCAATCAACAAACAACACCAAAACCCAATATATTTACCACAAATATCGCTACCGACATCCATCGCTGCCACATCAGAACTAGCAGAAATTTTCTCTTTTTCAAACACCATATTGCTAACAGTCTCAGCCCAAGCCACACGTTCTGTTATGCGCCAGATAAAACCTTTTTTAAAACAAGACACCATCCTTTTGCTCTGCGCCAAAGGCATAGAAGAAACAACCGGCCAGATATTATCTGAAATTGCTGCAACAGAAATTCCCACAACCAATATTGCCATCTTATCCGGCCCTGGTTTTGCCATAGACATTGCACAAAAGCGCTTTGCCTCCGTCACTATCGCCTGTAAAAACAAAGAGATTGCTCAACAACTAACAACGACTTTAGGTACCCCTTTCTTCCGTCCTTACATGACAACAGATATAATCTCTCCACAAATTGGCGGTAGCGTCAAAAATGTTATTGCCATTGCCTCAGGCATTGCAGAAGGAGCGGCATTTGGCGATGGCTCACGTGCAGCATTAATTACACGCGGATTTACTGAAATGGCAAGATTATCAAAGGCTCTAGGAGGAGAACTGCAAACCATTATGGGAATGTGCGGCATGGGCGATTTAGTGATGACAGCCAGCTGCACCCAATCCCGTAATTTCAGTTTTGGTAAAAAAATCGGTCTCTATGGCTCTGCAGCTCAAGCTTTAACAGAAAACACCCAAACTGTAGAAGGAATTTTCACTGCTCGTGCCGTTGTTAAGCGTGCCCAAGATTTAGGAATAGAAATGCCGATATGCGAAACCGTCAATCGTATTTTATACCATGGCATTTCTCTAAAAGAAGCCATTAATGAACTTCTTTCCCGTTCATACAAATCTGAAGGAATTTAATCAAAAAGAATACCTAAAAACCTAATCAAAATTTTCAAAAACAATTCTTGACAAATTTCAAAAATTTAGTATATTTAACCTGTCTTTTTAAAAATATGTATATTATGAATAAACAAAGAGCACTCCTGCAGATTCTAGGAATTATGCAGGAAAGTGACTTAACCGTCACTGACATTGAAAATGCACAAAAGGCACAAAATCAGCCAAAAGCCGAAGAAACCTTTGATCTCCTGTGCGAGATCAACGGCTCACTGAAACGTGTTCCCTACGAAACCGGGAAGGAATTGGCTCCTAAAGCCATTTTCCCGCGCAAAAACCTCAAATTTTATCTTTCTCTGGAAGAAACCGGTATGGTTCCCTACCCCAAAGAGGACGAGAAGGACAAATTAGCCGATGAGGACCTCTGCACTTTGTTGATGGAGATTCGCCCAGAGCTTAACGAAAAACTGCGCGAACTAGGCAAACCATTGCTCAGCGGAGATTATTGGCTGAATGGTCACGAGCTTTCAGGCATCGGCTACTGGATGGCAAGGATCCGCGAAGATCAGCTCAAAGTGGATTACTACGATTCACTGCATCGAGCAAAAATCCGCCACATTGGCCACATCTAGACCACAAACATTATCCCTACATTTGCCAACCAGCATTTGTAGGGATTTTTTTAATCTGAAAACAGCATTTTATAAAAATAGCCAAATTCTTTTTTCAAAACCATCTATAATTTCCACCTCTGGAGCCTCAATTCCCCTATATTCACGCAATGCTTTTTTTAAAAGATTATATGACGCGATATTTGTACTATCACAAGTAATTAAAACTTTTTCAAGCCCTCTTTTTTTAGCTTCTTCCAAGCATAATTGGAGACCCGCGCAAGCATACCCTTGGTGATATTTCGACGGACGAATTTGGTAAGCAATATGCCCTCCGACCCTTTCTAAAGCAGGTGTTAGGGAGTGACGTAAATTAAAAGTCCCGATATATATATCGTTGTCAACAAGCCAAAAAGTTGTATGCGCAACACGCCCTTGTTTAAGGTTTATTCCTAAATCTTCCCTCTTACAATTCTCAAAATAATCGGTAAAATCATTATACTCAGCTGCAACCATTTTACTGACCGCTTGAATTTCAAATTTTGAAGGTGCTACCTTATATTCTGCTATGGCATCCTTAACGCTTGACAGATATTTTTTATCGGGCACAACTAATTTCAAATCCATCGTCATATATTCCTTAATATTATACACATTTTCTCCACAACTCTTGGTCTTATTACAAACTACAATATCAAATATATGAAGTAAACTCCTAAATAGCATAATCACTTCTTCTGAATTTCGATACCAACCACTCCAACCTCACTCTGTCTATCTTTAGAATAAAATTCTTCCAAAACATCAATAAGCTTTTCGTTAGAAGGAAAACCAGCCTTGTGGCAATCGATATTTTTACAAAGTTCCGCAAAGCTACTTGCTCTATGCAAATTTATAACTTTTGCTGTAAATGTATCATTGACATCTGAATTATTTGAAAACTCAATGGTATCGCCAATCTTAATATTTCTGCGTTTTTCATCAAACAACCGCAATTCTATAGTTTTGATACCTAATTTTAACATATTGTAATATTTTTCTTTAACTTTTAACTTATGCATCAATAAATCCACACAAACAATAGCGCAAATGGCAAATAAAGCAGAAGGTAAAACAAATACTTATTAGGAATTTTTTCTTTAACTTTTCCTCGATACAAGAAAGGAAAAATAAAATAGACTAAAATATAAACACATCCCCAAAAGTCAACATACTTGTAATCATCATATCCCCACCCAAAAAACAAAAACATACCGATGATAATCGGAACTAAATAAAGTCCAACTAAAAAATAAACTATTTTTTTAATCTATGCATTCTTCCACCTTTCAAACTGAATTTATCATAAACATCTAAAAAGGCAATATTTATCAACATTGCCTTTATAACATTATTTCTTTTTACTATATGGATTATATTTCCCTGTCCGACGGTATTCTTCTCTAATTCTATCACAAGCGAGGTCAAAGGACTCCGCCCACTCTCCATGGGCAACACTTTCATCACACCTCAATAATAAACAAAAAGCAGGCTATTGACAGCCTGCCGTTTGTATTGGTGATGCTAAGCTCGCAATTTACGAGCTTAGCAATTCCTCACGAATTTGCATCAAAAATTTTCCCATACAATTTTGACCGCTTCCAATTCCAAACCCACATTTATAACAAACCGGACAAGATTTTATCAAAACAGCATTTCCTGTTGCTTTTAACATTTCAGCTGCTTGCGGATTTTGTGTAAATTTCGCACGTAACCC
>JAFVFB010000014.1 GCA_017475705.1 Alphaproteobacteria bacterium | reverse complement strand
TCAATTTGATCATACGCCGTAAAGCTTGCGCCGCCTTCTTCTGCCAATACTTTTGTAATCGCAGCAGTCAGGGTTGTTTTGCCGTGGTCTACGTGACCAATCGTACCAATGTTGCAGTGTGGCTTACTGCGTTCAAACTTCTCTTTTGCCATTAATTTATACCCTAAAAAATCTAAAATATTGCGTTTATGGCACGGGTAATGAATAGAAGGAAAACTGGAGCGGGTGAAGGGAATCGAACCCTCGTAATAAGCTTGGAAGGCTTCTGCTCTACCATTGAGCTACACCCGCTCAAACCAATAAACTCTCAAACAAAAACCTATGCCTGTTAGCGCGATTTACAGTGGTGGAGGGGGATGGATTCGAACCATCGTAGACGAAAGTCGACGGATTTACAGTCCGTTGCATTTGACCGCTCTGCCACCCCTCCGCTAAAATCGCACGAAAGGAAAAAGAACAAAGTCTTTCAACCTGACAGAAGGAATAAAAACTTATTTTTCCGATAATGTCAACATGTTTTTTAGCAAATATTAAAGTTTTTTCGATTAATCTTTTTTTATCAAGCAAAAAGAGAGGGATAAAACCATGAGCGATATTTTAACTGAACGCAGCAACCCTAAAACGCGTAATATCGACTTGATGACAACAAAAGAAATGGTCTGTGCAATAAATAAAGAAGATAAAAAAGTGGCCAAAGCTGTTGAAAAAGCATTACCGGAAATTGCTAAAGCTGTGGATATTACTGCTGCTGCGCTAATCAATGGCGGTAGATTAGCCTATTTTGGAGCTGGGACCAGCGGGCGTTTGGGTGTTTTAGATGCTTCTGAATGTTGGCCGACCTTTTCTGTACCAGAAGGTGTTATTATCGGTTATATTGCCGGCGGAGAATATGCTTTAAGACATTCTGTCGAAGGAGCAGAAGATGATAAAAATGAAGCCTTAAAACACCTTAAAGATTTTAAACCGAGTAAAAAAGATGTGGTTGTCGGTATATCTGCAAGCGGCAACCCGCAATACATTATTACAGTTCTAACCGAAGCAAAAAAGAAAGGGGCTAAAACCATAGCCATAACCTCTAATCCTGAGGCAAAAATAAAAAATATTGCCGATCTTACTATTGTCACACCTGTCGGAGCAGAAGTAATTACCGGCTCCAGCCGTATGAAATCTGGTACAGCGCAAAAAATGGTATTAAATATGCTTTCTACCGCATCTCTGGTTAAAATCGGAAAAACTTACGGTAATTATATGATTGATTTACAATTGGCATGTGATAAATTGATTTTGCGCGGTAATCGTATTATTGCCACGATTTGCAAAATTCCACTTGCAAAGGCCGATAAATACCGTATAAAAGCAGATAATAATATTAAAGTAGCCTGTGTAATGTGTTTAAAAAAGTGTAGTTCAGAAATGGCAAAAAAGCTATTAGAACAACATGGTGGTGTTTTGAGAAAGGTTTTAGTAGATGAAAAAATTTAATAAACCGCACAACGGAGAAAACAAAGACCAGTTAATTATCTATGGACGCCATGCGGTATTAAGCGCATTGAAAAATCCTAAACGTCAGATTCATAAACTTTTGATTACGTCAGAAAATCGAGCTGAAATAGAGCATACCGCACCAAACTTATCTTATATAGTTGCAGATAAAAAGGAATTTGCTCGTATTCTTGGTAATGAAGCTGTTCATCAGGGATTTGCTCTTTTTTGTTCGCGTCTGGAAACATATGATATTGCTGATTTGATTGCATTAAGTGAACAAAGAGGACAATGCCATATTTTAATTTTAGACCAAGTAACAGACCCGCAAAATATCGGCGCAATCATTCGCTCATGCGTTGCTTTTGATACCTTAGGGTTAATTATGCAAGACAAAAATTCGCCTATAGAATCAGGGGCTATGGATAAAGCCGCTGCTGGCACTATCGAATTTTTACCAATTGCCCG
Organism: Alphaproteobacteria bacterium; assembly: GCA_017475705.1. Taxonomy (GTDB): domain Bacteria; phylum Pseudomonadota; class Alphaproteobacteria; order RF32; family CAG-239; genus CAG-267. Next base: position 55,927 of record JAFVFB010000014.1, on the reverse strand, counting down.
TGTCACCAATCTTAATCGTGCTATAGAAAACCTCAAGCAAGCAGGCTTCTGGATTATCGGTATGGACGGCTATGCTCAAACCACCATCGATAAAATCAACAAATCCGGCAAAACTGCAATTATTATGGGCTCTGAAGGCAAGGGAATGCGTCGACTGGTTCAAGAAAATTGTGATACATCCGTCAAACTACCGATATCTCCCAATGTCGAAAGTCTAAACGTCTCGACAGCAGCGGCCATTGCCTTATATGAATTAAATAAAAAATAATTGATTATCGGAAATTGTAGCGCAAATTAACAGCTCCCTCAACATTACTCTCTTTTTCTGCATTATGCACCACTTCAGCAGAAAGAGTAAAAGGACCATCACGATAAGCAGCTTCTGCAGAAGTTCTAAAGCGATCATTCCCTTCATCATATCCTTTTAAACGATATTTAGCAGCCGTACCGCGTGTACCAAGCGTTAAATTTTGATACGGATCTAAAAACTCATGATAATATTTAGTCCCCAAAGCCAATATCAACTCACGCTCTTTTGCCAACTGAATTCGTTTGCGGATTTTAACCCCTATACCACCTTCAAGCGAAGTAGCATCAACATCATGCAATTTTAATCCGCTCTTTTCATGGTCTGTTGTCATTTTCATCCCCTGCAAATTAAGCTCTGCTTCAGCAACCAATTCAGCCACCTTAACGTCTACACTATATTCAGCGTGATTATACACTCCATAATAGATATCAAAAGTATCTGCTTTATAATCATTTGCAAGCGTCCGCCGTTTATATGAACCATAACCGATTCCCAACTCTGGAGTTGCCAAAAACTTAAAGCGGTTATTTTGATACATAATTGGCAAGAAGGCCATCAACACTTTATTTTGACGAGAAGAATGAATATCATCATAATCACTATCGACATAAGCCCCTGTTACGCTACCCCCAATATGCCAATAACGGCTGAGAGCTGCGCCGCCGCCAACCGAAACACCATACACATTATCCTCAAAATCACTTAAGCCTGCTACGCCGTCTTTACCAGTTTTAAAATAACTGACATCAGCAAAACTCCCCTCAAGACCATCTACGAGGATACGTTGCTGCTGTTGTTGATTAAGCCCACGCAAAACAGCCATATTTTCCCGCGGCAAATTTGCATAAAACTTTTTACCTGTTTCACTTTGAATTTGGGATTCAAATTCATCAGCATCCGTTGCAGATTTTAACGCCTGATACATTTTTTCATTTTGCGCAGCCTGATAGTTAACCTCCAGAAAATCTGCTACATCCTGCTCATAAACTAAGTCCCTAAAATCTTTACGCAGCAACTTTATATCTGTAGCATCGCCGTTATCAACAGCTTCAGCCTCAAACATATACGATTCGGAACGAATTTGTAAACCTCTATTTTCCCCTTCAAAAGCAGCCGTTTGGACATAACTATCCGCAAAACCTTGTTGCACCATGTCAGCCTGCGCGGTTACATTTCCTTTAAAACTAGTAGCTTTATATACCCCGCCATCTGCGAGCACATATTCCCCCCCAGAATCAAAATCAATATCAACACCTTTAAGCTCAACCACCCCTTGATTAATAAGCTTAGCATCACTTTCCAGATAGAATGGTCCTTTAGCGGCAGCAGATTCTATTTTAGTATCCAAATTTTCGCACGTTCCTCCGACATTACCACAAGTACCGCCTTGCGATTGATAATATTGAATACTGCCGGAATTAACAAAGGTACCACCATGTTCAACATAGGCACCCGTGCCATTTTTTGCAATCAAAATCGTTCCCAAATTTTTACCATAACCACCGCTGGTGACATACATTCCTGTCCCCATATTCATATTAATTTTACCGGTATTAATCCCTTGCCCGCCATTAGTAACATAAATACCTGTACCACTGTCCATATCAATGACACCGCTGTTTGTAAAACGACCATTGCGGTCTACGTAAGCGCCATACCCTGTTCCGGAAATTGTACCGGCAGAAGTATTAAAAAATTCACCGGTGACATGCACACCAGCAAAACCGTTATTCACTATTTTTCCTCGATTCTGCCCTTTGCCTTTAATCCCTGTACCACTATAAACATTAATATCACCAGAATTATTTATACCACCGACAACACCCTGACCACCATATACATTAATACTACCGGAATTACTAAATTCATAATTTTCACTGCGTACGCCTATGGAATCATTATGAACATCAACCGTACCAGTATTTTTCACCATACCATATAAACCTGTACCACTCTTGACCACCACATTGCCACCATTTTGCACAGCATTAAGCTCACTGGTATTATAAATGCCATAAGCACTGTTTGACATAACATTAATTGTACCGTTATTCGTCACATTCCCATTGGTTGTATAAATACCATAACTATTATCATAAACATCAATACGACCAGATGGTTGATTGATAACTTCAGCATCAGAATAAATAGCATAGGCTGGAGCTTCTCCGTTAATATTAGAACCACTGACAGAAATAATTCCTGCATTGTTAAACCGTGCACCATGCCGAACCTCTACCCCGATATTTTCCTTACCCTTTACCCGAATAACACCATCTGAGGCATTCGTCCCCTCTGTAAAATCATTAACCGTACTGCCTGAAAGATACATGGCCGTACCTTGAGTAACATCTATTGTTCCACGATTATTAACTGTACTAATATCTTTAGCATAAATGCCATAACCTTTAGGGGAATCTACCGTAATTGCAGAACCAGCAGTTGCCATAACTTTACCTGCCGTACTATATATGGCTGCATGGCCATCATTTTTGACATTAATTTCTGCCCCATTTAATTGTGTAAACAAAGCCCCATCTTCAACCATCACCCCGATAGCCTTATTATCAACGGCAACCTTTCCACCGTTACTGCCAGTTGAAGCAGCACCTTTAAGCTTAAACAAACGCGATTCTGTACCGCTGACTTGCGCACTCAAATCACCAGAGAAACTTATTTTTCCACCGTCTGTAGCCTGACCTAAAGTATAACCTTCAATAACCACATCCTCAGTATTATCAAGCTCAACTTGATGAGCATCTTTTGCCCCGACGACATGCGGTGCTGTTAATTTTAGCTCATTTCCATTGGCCACCCAAAAATAAGTTGCCCCTTTGAGCCCTGCATCGTGCTGAATAGATCCAACCGCTGAGATAGATGCCTGTGCTCCATCCAAGAGAAAAGCTGTCGCATTATCAGCTTTAAGCAAAATCTTCCCATAGTTATAAACATTACCATTACGCGCATACATTGCAACAGAGCCATCACCTTGTAGCGCTATGGTTTTTGCACCAGCTGTATCCCCTACATAACGGCCGTTAAAGATATTATTTCCGGCTAGAGTTGAAGCCATACCATAACTATTTGCACCATTAACATAAATTTTATTAAAATTAGTAACTGACGCATTGCTGCCATCATTACGAATTCCTACAGCATTATTAGCATCTATCGTTATTGTTCCGTAATTATGAGCATAAGCCTCCGCTGTAGCCGTCGAATCCAACCACATCGCAACATTATATTGTGAAATATCATGGTCATATCCTTTAAGAATAATAGCCCCTTTATTATCTGCCGACCCTTGCTTAGACACTTGAATAGCGGCTGTACCGAAGGTTCCGCCATAATCGGTATTTTTATCTCGCACACCACCTAAAGTGATTGTACCATTGCTCTCATTAACCACATACTGTTTAGATACCCCATCAGCACTTGAAGAAATAATTGCCGACGCCACGGGATCATTTTGAACATTAATTCCCACATCACGAGCATAACCACTTGGCAAAACAAACGTATCACTATTACCGACTTTATACCAAACATCACCGCTGTTAATAGCCGTAGAATAATTACCCCCAAAAACCTTAGATTGTGTTGCTTTATTAGAAAGATAAATCGTACCGGTATTCGTCTGTGTAACTGAACCAGAAAAGGCATTATAAATCGCTGATGATTTCTCTGAATGAATATTAATAATACCATTATTAACTAAAGACACCTCTTCAGTTGTGTCTGCGCCATCAGCATATAACCCTTTATTGTTAGTATAATAAGATTGTCCGTTTTCCGACCCTAAATTAATCACGCCATCATTAATAACCGAACCGCCGGCAAAAGACGCCATCGCAAAAGAATTGCTAACCTGCATATCAATCAAACCATAATTATGCAACTGCGGCAATTGCCATTTATATAAACCGGTTTGTGCGCCGCTTCCTTTAGCGGCTAACATTCCATAAAACACACCGCCGGAAGTGGCTTCATTAACCATCCGGATTGTCCCGCCAGTACTCGTATTACTGCCATTATAAATTGTTTGTGCAGAACCATTAACCAACTCTGCACCATGGACAGACAACATCCCCGTAGCAACATCATTACCGGTCACAATCGTTGTGGCTTGCATATCAATCTTAATTGTTCCCTGATTGGCAGCAGAAGTTGCCGCGTCTGCACGCATGCCGATAACACCGCCATTTCCAAGTTTAAGAGCATCAGAAGCAATATTATATGTTTTCTGGTAAGACAAATCTATTTGCCCAAAATTTTCCAGCACCATTTTTTCTGCTAAGGCCGGATTATTTTTACCATTTAAGAAATTATCATCTAAATAGCTGCCCATCCCGATAAGACTGATTGCCGCACTGGAGGCGTTATTATTACCGGCTTGCAATGTAATCTCACCATAATTTTGCGCTTTTACTGTATTAGAGCTTAGATCTGTCCCATTATAAAAATCAAACAATGACATCCCCAACAGTGTACCGGAATTGGACGGCATCTCAAACAGTTCTGTTCCTTCCGTAACATCAGAAATCAAACCGGAAATACCAGACCCGCCATCCTCATCAGAAACCTCTGCCATCGAAGTACTGCCGATAATCCGACCATAATTAGCAATGGTAGAATGCGTATCGCCATACATACCAACCAACGCATCCCCTTCACGATTACCCTTAAAAATGAAACGAATAATCCCATCATCAGAACTGCTCGAACCCACCCCGACATCAGCTGCATTAAAAGCCTGAGCTCCATTACTGGCCACCATTCCGATTGTACCATTCTTCGCTTCTATGGAAATATTGCCATCATTTGCAACCAAAGAACCTACCCCATGTGCAGCCAAGCCGACCCCAGCATCACCTAATGACAACCTTCCACCGCGCGCATTGTGAAAACTTCCGCCTCTAGTTGTTTTGGCATAGGCTCTTAAATAAGAGTAATTATCCAACATATTCGGCAAAAATTGTATGGAATCCACCACTTTTTCAGCATTAGAATTAGAACTTTCAATTGTTGCTGTATTTTCAACCTTACCACTGCTGATTAAACGCGAATAATTTTTAATATACCCAGCCAACCCTGAACCGCTATCAACAACTGGCTGAGGCTGGGTATTCCCTCCTTCTGCTGGAGAAGAGGGCGAAGAAGGATTGGCCACTGATGTCGAACTTTTTTTATGGTGCCCACCGCCACCACTGCTCAAAGCCCAAATACCGCCGCCTACGACAGCAGCACCTAATACCCATGGCCACCAGCGATGCTCACCGCTAACATAACTTCCAGCCGTCTTGGCCGACGCACTATAGACAACCGGCATAGCCTGATGAGACCTTAAGAAGGCTTCATATTGCTCATACATCCTATAAGTACAAGCATGCCGCGGATGCGCACCAGCTTGGCGAAAAGCATTATAAGCAGTATAATTATGCCGCTTAACAGCCACACATAAACCGGTATCACCCTCTGCATTGACTGTATCGATATTCAGACCGCGGCTAACTGCTTCATACAAAACATCCCCTCTGCCGGCAGCAGCATAGGCATACATTTTATTAAAATTTTGTGGTGCTAATTGTCCTTTATAAACATAAGCCTCTGCGTTGCTGAACACACAACAGGCAGCAACAACAGCACAAACAGACTTTTCGGCTTTTATCTTCATTCCTCAGAACCACACCAAAACAATTGCTTTTGTGCTATCCTAACCTGAAGTTTATTAATAAAAGGATAATAACCGTTAAAATATGAACACTTTAAGCAAAAAGAACACCTAATCTGCGTAAAGTTGCCGCGTTTCAGCCTTACCTTCGACTTCTAAACGGGGATTAACGTAATTAATAGAACCTTTTTCGTAGAAATAAAAATCACGTCTGAGACGAGTTTGATCACGAATAGAGAGCGAATTCCACTCTTGTTCTGTCAACCCATATGGATATGTAACCTTTTCCCCCGAACAAGCGCTCAGCACCAACAAACACAAAAAGATAATGCACTTATTCATCAACGGTCTCCTACAAAAAAACGACAAAGTACACATTTTATAGGAGATTATATTGGTTTTTTCAAGCAAAATTTATATTTTAAGGCATCCTTCAATAAATTTTTCCAAATACTGTTGCCGTTGATTTTGATAATCCAGATAATATGCATGCTCCCAAACATCAACATTAAAGAGTGCTTCATAACCTAATACTATTGGTGTATCCCCATTATGCGTAGTGATAATTTGATAGTTACCCTGTTGATTTTTTACCAACCACACCCAACCACTGCCAAAAACCTGCATAGCCTCATCTACCAGTTTCATTCGCAAATTTTCCTTAGTTGCAAACAACAGCAAAATTTCTTCTTTAACCGCATCATCAAGATGCTCCCAAACATGTATAGAATTCCAATAAACATTGTGATTATAGACCTGTCCTGCATTATTATATAACACCCGATGCTCCGGCTTATCATAAGTTTCACGAATAATGTCTTCTAAAGCCATATCTTGATATTTTGTACCGATAATCAATTCATTAACTTTATCAACATAAGCACGATGATGTTTACCATAGTGTATTTTAATAGTTTGTGCTGAAATTATCGGTTCCAAATCTTGTTCCTCAAAAGGTAATGCCATCAAACTAATCATCTCGCCTCCTAAAAAATATTTTATTCCATTTATGCATTTAAATTACTATTATAAAAGCATATTTTATTTTTGTTAATAATTATTAACAACCCCTATATCGGGGATTCACAAATAAAATTTATGTATTATTATGAAAATAACAATAAACAAAACGGAGAGGAAAAATGAGAGTTTTATTGATTGAAGATGATTATGCCGTTTCCCAAAGCGTCGAAACAATCTTAAAAAAAGAAGGTATGGTTGTAGATACCACCGATGATGGCGAAGATGGGTTGGACTGCGGTAAACTTTATGACTATGATATCATCATTCTGGATTTGAACTTGCCAGGAATGAACGGCTATGAAGTGCTCAAGAGCCTGCGTAACGCAAAAATCTCCACCCCAGTTCTGATTCTATCTGGTTTATATGAGCCAGACAAAAAAGTAAAAGGATTGGGTTATGGTGCTGATGATTATCTAACCAAACCTTTTAACAAAGAAGAATTGCTAGCCCGAATTAAAGCAATTGTGCGCCGTAATAGAAACCATGATAGCTCTGTCATTAAAACGGGTTTAGTTGAAGTAAATCTGGATACCCAAACCGTAAACGTTGCTGGCAAAGATTTACATTTAACCGGTAAAGAATATGGCATCATGGAATTATTATCGTTGCGTAAAGGATCGACCTTAAATAAAGAACAGTTTTTAAACCATTTATATGGCGGTATTGATGAACCAGAATTAAAAATTATTGATGTATTCATCTGCAAACTCCGCAAAAAGCTGGAAAAAGCTTCCGGCGGGAAGAATTACATCGAAACCGTTTGGGGCAGAGGTTATATTTTAAAAGACCCTGATGAACAAAAATAGTTTTTTTATAAAAGCAATTAAAAGGCGGGGCTCCCCCCGCCTTTTAATTTTATGACAACACCTTCTCAAAAGCTAAAACAAGCAGCAAGACTAACCCTAGCGGTGCTAATACCCGTAACGTAAACAAAAAATAGCGTGTAAATACCGTTGTCACCGGCGCACTTTTACGAATATTATACATAATCTGTTTCATTGCTTTATAGCCGACAAACAACGCCATGGTCAGCGAAACAATCGCAATTGTATAAGTAGAAGATAAATAATCAAACAAGCTAAAAATATCTCGACCCAAAATTTTAATTTCCCACAAACCGGAAAAAGAAACCGTTACTGCCGTAAAGCCGACGCCACTTAATAATAACACCAATGACACCGCACCGAAACGTGTAAACTTTAATTTATCCATAAACAAATTTGTCATTGCCTCAAAAACAGATATAGTTGAAGTAAGCGTTGCAATAATCAACAACAAATAGAAAGCAAGCCCCCAATAATAACCGCCAGAAAGCTGTTGAAACACCATTGGCAAACTGATAAAAGTCAACCCCGGACCGGATGAAGGGGATAGGCCGACCGCAAAAATCGCCGGCAAAATAATTATCGCACTTAAAATCGCCGCCACAGTATCAAAAATTTCAATTTGATAAGCCGCTTTGAATAAATTCTCTTTTGCTGAAAAATAAGAACCATATACTAACAGCACTCCAAATCCTAAAGAAAGAGAAATAAACGCCTGCCCCAGCGCTGCCACAAATGTATCAAACAACATCATCGGCGCAAAACCATTTTCCGTAAAGCCGAAAAATTTCCAATCTATATGCGTTAAGAATTTAATTCCCTCCTCTGCATTTGATAATGTCAGCGAGCGCACCGAAAGCAATATAAAAATCAAAAACAACACCGGCATCGCATACTTACTTGCTTTTTCGATTCCCTGCTTTACTCCAGCCGCCACGATCAATGCTGTTGTCAAAAGGAAAAAGCACCCCGACACATACTGCACGGAAAAGCTTTGCGTCAGATGATTAAATTCTTCAGCAAATCCGCTTTCAGAGAGTGTAAACAGATGATGATTAATCGTTTCCAAAAAATAAAACAGTACCCAGCCAGCAACTAAAAAATAAAAAGAGACAATCATCAAAAGCCCTATGAGTGCCATCCACCCGCCACAAAAAGACCACAATTTAAGATGTTTAACACCGGCTCTTTGCCCCACCACCTGATAGGCATCAATAAAATTGCTTTTTGAAGCACGTCCCAAGGCGATTTCTGCCACCATCAACGGATTACAAATCACAAGCAGTACAAATAAATACATTAAAATAAATGACAATCCGCCATACTGCCCGCAGTAATACGGAAAACGCCACACATTTCCAAGCCCGATAGCCGAACCAGCCGCCGCCAAGATAAACCCCCAACGACCTGTAAAACTCTCTTTTTTCATCTCAAAGTCCTATAAAAACAAAATCTTACACAAGCATACCTAAAAAACAAAAATTAGCAATAAAAAACCATTTTAAAAATTAACCTTAATCCCAAACATTACCGTTTCGTCATCATGCCATTTTGTTTTAAACAACTCATAATCAGCATAGAGCATCACATTTCTGCTTAGCCCGTATGCCGCTTCCACAGAATATTTCTCTCCGCGCCCCACATAATTTGTTGCCAGATTTTCGCTTGCTTCAGCATTGAGCCGCCATTTATCGTGATTATAATACACCCCAGCCTTGACATTAGCACCGATATAGCCGTTATGCTTAATCGCCCCGCTATATCCGGCACCGACACCGCTCATCACATAAAACAACAGATTTTCGGTTAAAGCATAAGCATTTCCACCGCCAACTCCACCGGTTAAAGCCGTATGATCTTCTTCTATTTTACCATCAAACAACCGCTCGATAGCCACATTCATTTCAAACGAGAACGGTTTAAACATCATATCGCGGCCGGACAATGATTTTACTTTCAACAAATCCAACCGATGCAACACATATTTATTTTGCCTGTCATAGTGCCTGATTTTGGCATCAAGCATATTTATTTCCGCCCCTTTAAGCAAACCGTAACTATCATCAAAGAGTGAGCTATAAACCGGCTTAAAGCCTATTTCCTGAAAAGCTCCGCCATTGCGCACCCCGAACAGCACTTCTGCCTGCTTAGCTTCATGAGCCTCTGCCGGATTTTTCCCTTCTTTTAATTCACTAAAATATTGATGTTGATTAGCAATTTTGCTCCGCGCCGATAGCAATTTAAAACTTTTTTTGCGATAATCAGCCAATTCCAAATCTCTTGCCACATATTTATACTGCACATACTGATAGGCCGTTTCCAACACATCAGCTTTTTCTTCATCATTAAGCAAAGATACATTAAACTCATCATTTTTTATAATATTTTTAAGCGCTTTTTTTTGCGCTGCATTCATTTGCTGCGCCCGATATTTCAGCTTAGATTGGCGGCTTGGACGATAATTAACCGTTTTCACCAGCCCCGGTACTTGATGCACTGCTTTAAGTGTTGCCAATGGCACGGTATAACCTGAAAATTTTTCTGCCAAATTCAATTCCGGCCGCACGGCATCTAACATTAAAAGCAGCACATACGAACAATTTTTAGAGGCGAAGTAATAGCGGATTTTCGCATTTTGCATTTCCCACACATGCGCAGTAAAAAGTTCCAATTCTTCATCTGTAAAGTTTAAACCGTATTCCCAAATATCTCTGTTTTCGATGTTATTATAAAGATTAATCACATCATAATAAGGATTAATACCAAAATGTCCAAAATAGCCGCCCCACAAGCCTTTTAAAACATATAACGCCCCATGTTCATCACCGGTATCTGCCCCAAAATTCGCCCCATGCGCCAAAAGTTGCGTTCCTTTGCGTTTGGTATCAATCCGAAACAACGTGTGTCCGAACATAGAAGACGGGTTATTCATGTAGGCATCTGTAAAAAGCAACGTTACAGCTTTGGGCTGAACATCTCCCAAAAATTTTTGATATTCTTTACAAGCAGCTAAATCTCCGATAACTTTCCCTTCTTTTTTAAGGACGGCAAAACGTGCTGGAAAATCACACTTTTTCAAATTCCCTTTTTCATTAAAAGCTCTAATCGCCTCATTATATTCAGCTTGAGGATTATTCCGTCCGTTTTCGGTTAAAAAGAACGCTTCGTTCTCCACCACCGAAACATAATTTTCTCCGTTTTTTTGGTAATGTAAAAGTTTAAGCCATTGCGGCGCATAAGCCCCCTCTGTTGCCCCAGCCGTAGCTGACCACAAAAACACCCCAAAAAACAGCCAAACTTTTTTCATCTCAAAAACCATACAAAAGGGGTATAGTTACCCATACCCCTTTAACAAACAATAAAATTAAGCCTTAGCCAATTCCATCATCTTCAAAGCCAAATCAACAGCTTCGACATTTTCATCTGTAAACAGATAAGCAAAGTTTTGTTGTGCGGCTGCGCCTAATTTTTCGCTATCAACATTCAAAATACCAGCAATTGTTTCAATTGTCTCGCCGCGGCCGGCAGAAGCGTCCATAGCGAACTGTTCCATATTGTTTTCAATTACAGCCAAAACCATTTTACCTGTTCCGCCTGTAACACGACCGTTCGGGTCACAACCGGAAGTACCCAATGTAACACCCACTGTATTAAAAAATGTATGATTAGTAGATATTGCCAAAACTTGCGGAATAATACCGGATTGGCCTTTCCAAGCCATAGAACCTAAACCGCAGCCACCAGTAGAGTCAATTGCGCCAGCTGGTTGAGCGACACAAATAGCTGCTGCAAACACAGCACCTAAAACTAAATTTTTTTTCATCAAAGTTCTCCTTGCTAAATCATAACACAATTATCATAACATCTTACCTCGTGTTGTATAGCACAAAGTTTAACTAATTAACAGCCACACTATCAATTTGTTTTTATTAAATATTTTCCCCACACAGTCTGCACAGACAAATTTTTTACTTGATTTATTTTTTTTAGTAGATTATAAAACTAGACAACAGATATAAAAATTACGTGGCTGTACCTTCATGGTTACAGTCAAATTTTTTCAAACTTTTAAAAACAACACATCACCGCTTACAAAACGGAGATATTTTTATTGTTAGGAGATGTAAAATGGAAAAATTCCCTCTGACCAAAAAAGGTTTTTTACGGTTAGAACAAGAACTAAAAAATCTTAAAGGGGTGGAACGGCCCAATATCATTGCCGCTATTGCTGAAGCACGTTCGCATGGCGACTTATCCGAAAATGCTGAATACTCTGCGGCAAAAGAAAAACAAGGCTTTATAGAAGGACGCATTCAAGAACTTGAAGCCGTCGTCAGCCGTGCTCAAGTGATTGATCCGACAGAAATTCAGGGTGATGTTATCCGTTTTGGCGCAACGGTTTCTGTTGTTGATGTAGACACGGATAAAGAAAATAAATACCAAATTGTCGGGGACTATGAAGCTGACATCAACGAAAATAAGATATCTCTATCATCACCGCTAGCGAAAGCCTTAATTGGCAAAGAAGTTGGTGATGAAGTGGAATACATCGCTCCCGGTGGCAAAAAAACCTTTGAGGTATTAGAAGTTTCGTATATCTAAAAATAAATCATATAACGCCTATATTAGAAAGCTAGAAACTTTGTTTCTGGCTTTTTTTTATATCAAGGAGAGGACAATGAAACACAAAAATGATACCACCGCTTATGGCTATGACTACGCCAACAAATGTGATTGCGCTGACGACGATAATTGCGGCTGCGACTACCCTAACAATATGCGCCACGATTATACAACATCCCAATTACCTTTGGAACATAAAAGCACGGCCATTATAGGGCGAGCAGCACCAGATTTCACATCTCAGGCACTTTTAAGCAACAACACAATGATAGAGCATTTTAATTTTTATCAATACATCAAAGGGCATATTGCCGTACTATTTTTCTATCCGGAAGACTTTAGTTTTACCTGTCCTTCTGAATTGCTGATGCTTAATCAAGAATTAAACGCATTCAACCGCCGGAGTGCCAAAATTTTGGCCTTATCAACCGATTCTATTTATACCCATATTGCCTGGAAAGAATTACCACCGCACAAAGACGGCATCGCCGATATCAGTTTTCCACTGATTGCTGATGCAGATAAAAAAATTTCTACCGCTTACGGTGTACTGAATACCAAAGGAATTGCCAACCGCGCAACTTTTGTGATTGATGAAAATAAAATTATCCGCCACATTAGCTTAAATGATAATAAGGTTTGGCGCAACCCAACAGAAATTATCCGTATCATTGATATCCTAAATTACAAAGGTGACGGTATGACAAACTGCCCACCGGGATGGCGACAAAATTTTGCTCATGAACGCCCGGAGCCAGAAAGTATAACAGAATTATATTCACACCACAAAGCTTAAAATAAAATCACTTTTTAAACAAAAAAAAGAAGCGTTGCTACCAAATCGGAACAACGCTTCTTCAATCTTTAGCAAATCTTATTTTGCAATCTTTGCCAAAACTTTATCTGTGATATCAATACCACCGGCTGCAATAGAACCTTTAATAAAGGTAACATGACAACCTTCTTTGGCAGCAGTTTGTTCAATAATCTTGGTCAATTCGGCATCAAGCTGTTGCAATTTTTTAGCATAATCACTTTGAATAGCCTGTTGCTTTTGCATCAACTCTTCTTGATACTGCTTTGCAAGTTTATCTTTCTTTTCTTGAGAAGATTCCTTATTAATTGCAGCATTAGAATTGTTAACCCATTCTTGCAAGCTGCTCATTTTGCTCTGCATATCTTGACGAAGTTCAACCACTGGCTGAGCTTGATTAACAATACGCTGAACATCAACCACAGCAAGCTTCGGCCCTTTGCAGCAACCAAAACTGCATAAACCGTATGCAGCTAAAATAACACCAAGAATAACTAATAAAACAACATAAGATTTTTTCATAAATTTTCTCCCTATAATAGAAACTGTGCATAGTATTATGCCTCAAAAAATAAAAATCAAGAGTAAAAATTAAACTATTAACCAAGATTTTGCTTTTTATATTTTCATACCAATTCTCTTCATACCTATTACATCGGCTCTGCCATTACATACAAATTTCTATCATAAAAAAGGCCTTTTTTTGAAGGGCTATAAGTCGCGGAATTGATTTTCGCTAACGCTCAATCGCACTGGCGCGCATTGACGCTTGTCAACCGGCGTCCTCCGTCCGCCTTGCGCTGGTAGTCGAACCCACTCTCCCCGTGGGTTCTTATCTCTATTTTTTTCATCAGTTACAATAAAACCCGCACAAAGGCGGGCCTTATTGTAACTGGCGGACAGAGTGGGATTCGAACCCACGGTACCCTTTGGGGGTACACACGATTTCCAATCGTGCACCTTCGGCCTCTCGGTCATCTGTCCATGGCCTTGTCTTCTATAACCTTTTTTTAGCTTTGGCAAGTATTATTTTCACATTCACCAATGTTTTTATACTAATGATCCCGGCCTAAATTAACCTGTATTGGTATATAACGTTCTTCTTTAGAGGCACGTTCCTGCCCTTCTAATATTTTTTGTTTACGCTCTTCAATATTGCGGCGCTGCTCTTCATTATATGCTCTTCGTTCCGCATTCAATCGTTCAGCATGAAAGGCCTGAGCTTTTTCAAAAATCACCCCATCAGAATCTTCCGGCTTTTTAATCACCAAATCGCGTATCTTAAAGAAACGCCCCACCAACTCATCAGTATCCATACTACCCTTTGTTAAATCTATCCACCCCTTAAATTCACCATTACTCAACAAATCTGAAAAATCGATATAAAATGGTTGTGATTTCTTTTTATTTTTAGGAGCAGTCAACCGCTTAAATTCACCTTGTGCCAGTGGTCGCCCTAATGCCTGAGCAATCTGCTCTGGTGTAATAATACATTCACTTAAATCAAGTTCCATAATATTAACACCGGTAAAATCAATCCCCGTAAAATCGACCCCACGCAAATTAACCCATCGCAAATCGATTCTTTTTAAATCTAAAAGAGAAAGATTAATCCGTTGTAAATTTAATTTATGCGGATAATAAATCGCCAAATATTCTACCAAAGCCTGCAATTCCTCTATAGCCAACTCATCCATATGAATATCGAGCAAAATAGCATCTTCGATATCAGCATCTCTTAAGATGACACCTTCCATATTGGCACCGGTAAAATTTGTCCCTTTTAAAGTTGCGCCAGCAAAAATAGAATAGCTTAAATTAGCATCGGATAAATCCGCTCCAGAAAGATCAGCCCCTGTAAAATCAGCTCCAGATAAATCAGCCCCGTTAAAACAAGCATCTTGCAAATTAGCTGCAGAAAAATCTTTTTGCACCATATCTTTACCGGAAAAATTCCATCCCACCAAATTTTTCCCTACAAAAGAAACCGTATCTAAATTTTCACGCCGATTATCAAGATTATCTAAACGATTAAGTTCATCTAGCATAACATGAGACGCATGGCTGTAATCATATAATTTCTGCTCAATTTCTCCAGCAACAACCGTACCTCCAAGTACTTTTTTAAGTTCTGCTTCCATATCCGTCCGGACTTGCCCTAAATTAGCATAGTAAGCACGCAACTTCTCAAGCCGCTCTGATGAAAGAGCCGTAGCGGCTATCTCATTATCAGACACTCCATTAGAAAAATCGACATTATCCTCTTCATCAGCCAACTTTGATACTGGTGAAAAAGAGACTGTCACCTCCTCTTCATCGTTAAGCTTTTTGTTATGCTTATTCCAGTCGCCCATCAAAAACCTTCTCTGCTAGAAAACGTTATCATTATAAACCAAATAAAAAGAAAACTCAAGAATTTAATAAATAACTCGGACGTTTTTTATAGAGATACCAACTGATAGCCGCCCCAGGAAGCGTCAATAACGCACTGATTCCAAAGAAAATTGGCCAAGAGGTCAATTCCAATACATAACCTGAAGTTGCTGCCAAGACATCTCTTGCCACTCCAGTTAAAGAAGAAAGCAACGCATATTGTGTGGCTGTATACCCTTTATGGCATAATACAGACATAAAAGCAATAATGGCAGTTGTAGCCATACCTGAAGATAAATTCTCTAATGATATGGTAAATACCAAAAAACCGACGTGATGCCCCACATAATAAAGTGGAATATATAAAGCCGTTGTAATTCCCTGAACCAAGGAAAGAATAAGCAATCCTTTCATCAACCCTAAGCGAGCCAGTAATATTCCGCCCAAAATACCACCAATAATTGTTGCTGCCATTCCATAAATTTTGGTAATATAAGCAATTTCCACCTTAGAAAACCCAACATCGTCATAAAAAGGATACGCCATCGGTCCGAAATAAGCATCGCTTAATCGGTAGCAAAAAACCAACAATAGCGCAGCTAACCAATACGGACGCTTAATAAACATCGCAAAGGGCTCCACAAAAGCATACTTAAATAGCGATTCGCAACGCTTTTCCTCTATCTTTTTACTAACTTCCGGCTCGCGTGATAATAAAACGGCAATCATCCCTAAAATAATCAGCAGGGCATTACAAAAATAAACAATATTCCAAGAAAAATACGCTGCCAACCCGATAGCACCGGCACCAGAAACAATAATACCGATTCGATAACCCAAAACATAAATGGTTGCCCCTTTAACTTCGTCTTCAGTACGTCCTTCAAATAATTCTACCCGAAAAGCATCTAAAACAATATCTTGTGTTGCAGAAAATAAACTAACACACAGTGTTAAAATAGCCATCGACAAGATTTGCGTCGTTGGATTGAGGCAAGCTAATCCGCCAATACTCAAACATAAACCAACTTGCGCCAGAAGTGCCCAACTGCGCCGCTTACCCAATCGCCACAACAGCGGAATTTTAATCGTCTCAACCGCTGGTGCCCACAACCATTTAAAAGAATACGGCAAACGCACAAGTGAAAAAGCCCCTATGGCACTATACGCAATATTATAATCTTTAAGCCACAAACTTAATGTACCAAACACAAGCATCAACGGCAATCCGCTTGAAAAACCCAACGTCAGCACAATCAGCATTTGCTTAGTAAGATATGAAGGGATTTGCTTAACCATGATTAATTTGCTCCTAAATACGTTCCTCATGTGATTCGTTTTTTTATCATAAAACAAAATTTCTTTGCCGTTTATTAACAGATTAAAGATTATGCTAATTTATCAATTCAACAAGGAAACTAAAGAAAATGTCTTTTATACGCTCTATTGCCACTTTTGGTGGATTTACCATGATTAGCCGCATTACTGGTTTTATTCGCGACATGTTGATTGCTTCATTTTTAGGAGCCGGAAATATTTCTGATGCATTCCTGGTATCATTCAAATTACCAAACCTTTTTCGTAGTTTATTTGCTGAGGGAGCCTTCACTGCGGCATTTGTGCCACTATTTTCTTCCAAATTAGATTCTGCCGGTCGCGAAGAATCAATAAAATTTGCCGCCAAAGCAATTTCTTTTTTAACCTTTGTACTCATTTTATTTATTTTATTATTTGAATGGGCAATGCCCGCCGTGGTCAATATCTTAGCCCCCGGATTCGCTTCAAATCCGGAAAAGGTTGCTCTAACCATAGACTTATGCCGCATAACTTTTCCATTTTTGCTCTTTATCTCTATTGTTTCTTTTCAAGCCGGAATACTAAATTCTTTTGATAAATTTGCAGCACCGGCAGCTACCCCGATTATCTTAAACTTAGGTATTATTTTGGCTGGTTTACTCTCTGTGCTATATTTAGATTTTCCTGTCTATGGCATGGCATGGGGTATTACCATTTCCGGCATCATAGAAGTTTTATGGCTAAAATATTTTCTAAACCAAGAAGATATCCGCATCAAACCAAATTTTGAACTGATAAAACTCTTCCACGACCAAGAAATAAAAACACTCTTTAAACGAATTGCACCAGGTGTCATAGGCGCTGGGATTTACCAAATAAACATGGTCGTAGATATGATATTGGTCTCTTTGGTTGCTAGTGGTGCCGTCTCTTGGTTATACTATGCCAATCGTTTACAACAGCTACCGCTAGGTGTTATTGGCGCAGCAATTAGCGTCGCACTTTTACCATTACTATCCAAAAAATTAAAATCCGGTAACAAGGCAGACGCTGCGGATACCCAAGATAAAGCTGTTATTTATGGTCTAATAATGTCATTACCCTCAGCTGTTATCTTCATCTGTTTAGCTGATTCTTTGGTTGAATTATTATTTGAACACGGCCGTTTTACCCCTGCTGATACAACCAAAACAGCTTTAGCACTGAAGGCTTATGCAATTGGCCTCCCTTGCTACGTGATGGTAAAAGCCCTGATGCCGAATTTTTTTGCCCGTGGTGATACCATAACGCCAGTCAAATACAGTGCTGTTGTTTTTGCAGCTAATCTTATAATGAATTTGCTGTTGATGAAACCCTTTGGCCATGTCGGAATTGCAACAGCAACCTCTATTGCCGCCTTTGTTTCGCTCTATCAGTACCTCCACGGCCTAAAAAAACGCGGTTTTTGGGAAATGTCATCTTCCCTCAAAAAAAAGATATGGGATATTTTCCTTTGCACCATCATAACCGGTATAGCTCTAGCACTAACCCAATCTGCACTAAACATCTATTTACCGCAAAAAGAAATAATCACTCTGTTGCTGAAATTATCTCTTATCGGTACAATCGGGCTTGCAACTTTTTTAATTACCGCTAAAATAAAGGGCATATTAGATATAACCGCCATATTAAAAATGCTGTTAAACCGGAGAAGAAAGGCATGATACACCGCTTATATTCCAAACTAGAGCCCTACTTAAACAGCTGGATAAATCGCAGCAAACCCTTTTGCTTAAACCTAAACAACAAAATAAAAAAACATTTTTTAACAATCAGCCAAAAAATTTCTCCCCCCAAACGCCGTCCCAATTTCATCACCACCATGACCAAAAGATGGAAAATTATTCTATGCACCTTATTTATTTTTCTAAGCACCTACTATGGACTTGGTGCCATTGTGAGCGCCCCAATCAATAACCGCTTAGACGTAAAGCCCAAGACATCACTCGCCACCGGACAATATTCTATTGCTGCACTAGCATATGTATTAAAAGCTCAGGTAGATGATACCGCTTGGACTCCGGCCTTACCACTGATATTTCCAGCAGCGATTTTAGATAACCTGCCAAACTTTCAGCTGGGTGTAAAAACCAGCACTAATTTCTTTATAAAAAGATTAGCCCATCGCTATCAAGACAAGCATCTGGAAAAAGCCCAAAAACTCTTAGATTACCCACCTGATATTTGGCTCTTTTCACAAACTAAAGAAGATACTTTAGCCCCTGGCTCAGCCAAACTCTACCGCAAAGCTCTAGCCCAAATTGAAAAAGCCATTATAAAAACCAAAACACCTGCAACCTTAACCACCGTTGATTTTTTATCCATCATCAACGATATCATCACCTTAATAAACCAAAAAATAGCAATAATCGACCAACATATCTTAGAACATAATTCTGAAACGATAGACCTAAAAGCTGATGATATCTTCTACCAAACTAGTGGCACTGTCTACACGCTACATTATTTACTAACCGCCATCATAAAGGATTATAAAGAACAAATTTTATCTGCTGAACAATACGAAAATATCACCTCTGCGCTCAAATCCTTAAAAGATGCCGCAAACCTTGAGCCCTTGCTAATAAAAAATGCGGCCCTTACGCACAGCTTTGCCGCAAATCATCTGGCCTATTTAGTATATTACCTCGCCCAAGCACAAAATAAACTGCAACAAATCTATTATCAAACTTTATTACAAACCATGGAGTCGCAACCATGCCCTTTAACCGAAAAAGAATAACCCCCGTCGAAACCATATTCTATTTTCCGCAGCCTCTTTCCATTTGCGGAACCTTTTATTGGCAACAAAACATGACAACAAGCCACCCCTTATTACAAGCAATTGCACAAACAAATCTATGCCAAAGCTGCCTTTTGACAGCAGACTTCATAATCATAGCTGCTCTAGATGAAAGTAAATTGCCTGATTTAGAACTAATCACTTTAGCCGAAATAAGCGATTATCTATCATCCGCACCACAACCGCAAGTAGCCGAAAACGATGAAATGATTATTAAAATAAAAAAATTACTGTCTACCATCATTGCACCATTTTTGCAACATGATGGTGGCGATATCGAATTTGTTTCATATGGTGACAATCGCGTTTATGTACATTTTTTAGGAAAATGCCAAGGCTGCCCCTATGCCTCCCGCACACTCAAAGAACATGTTGAAAAAAAATTACGCCATTACCTTCCCCATATTCAAGAGGTCATCTTAACATGATAAAAAAATTTTTCATTACCCTTACTTTAATGCTATTAAACAGCTACCCAACCCACGCTGATATCGCATGGCGCCAATACAATGGCAATATTTATATTCAAGAATCAACCGTAGCAGAATTAGAAGATTTATTCACGAAAAGCCACTACCGCCGTTTTCGCGGGTTGGAAAATAATGCCTACCCTGCTATTTTTGTAACCAAACTACCAAGTGATTTTAATCAGATTAAATCATTAAAATACCGTAATGAATTATTTATCCGCATCTTAGCACCATTGGCCCTAAAAATAAACGAAGAACTATCAAATGAACGCCACACTTTGCTGCGCATAGAGAGAAATTTTATGGCCACTCAAACCCTCTCGGCAGAAGAAACCAATCTTCTAGAAGGAATGGCTCAGAAGTATGATTATTTTACCCGATTTAAGGATAACCACCGAATTGCTGCGCAAATTGAAAACTTAAAACAACGTATTAACATCATTCCACCCTCTGTATTAATTGCCGCAGCTGCGATGGAAACAAACTGGGGCGATTCGCGCCTTGCACAACAAGCAAATTCACTTTATAAAGAAAAAATATGGTACACCGAAGACGGATTAGTGCCACAACAAGACACCGACGACGATTATCACTTCAAAACTTTTTCTAGCCTGATTGAAAGTATGCGTAGCTTTGCCATAACACTCAATTCTGACATAAAATTTAGCAGCGTATGGGAAAGTCGAACTTTAGCCTTGAAGTGGCAAGACAACCTAATTGGTGAAAATATTGCCTTTACCTTGTCAACAGCTTCTAATCTACCTAATTTTGCTGGAATCTTAGATTATACTACCGCCTTTTATGATTTAATGGCCATTGACATCGGGCACCTCAAACGGCTACCATCATTTTCTTACCCATAGCGAGGTTTCAAATTATGAAGATATTTTTTAGCCTAAACAAAAAATTCTTTTTTACCATTAGTTTATTTTTCTTACTTTGTGCCGCTATCTTTATAATTATCTTTGATGGCATTATCGGTAAAAAAATCCGCACTGAACACAGCAATATCATCACCAGAAACCAATATGTTATTGAATTATTGAATGAAAATATTGCTCTAAAAAAAACATTACACCAGATTTTACCAGCTGAGAAGCAACTGCTTTCAACAGATTTGCATCAAAAGCAACAAGAACTATCACGCGAAAGGCATATTAACGAAGAACTCAACCAAAACTACAATGAAAATTATGCCACGTTGGCAGAAAGCCTACGTATCATCAGCCTTGGGGCTGCGCTCACTCTCATATCTCTTATCATTCTTTGGTTTTTATTGCGTCGCTGGGTTATCAGACCATTAGATAAATTAACTTTACTTTCTGTAGCTGTAGCCAACGGAGATTTCAGCCAACGCTTTAACATCCCCTCAAGTTGGATGACAGATGAATTTGACACCCTGATGCAAACCATTAACTTTATGCTTGATAACATTGAAAACAATATTAGCGAGATAAAACAAAAAGAAATTTTTTTACAAAATTTAATTGATGCCTTACCAGACGCCATCCGCATCATTGACAAAGATTATAACATTGTTCTTTCAAATAAAACCTACACCAAACACCTGCGCAGAAAAGAATTTAATGATGCAGAAAAATGTTATGCAAGTTACGAGAAAAATGCACTATTACCTTGCAATAGCGCGCAATATGTTTGCCCATTAGCAGAATTTAAAAACAATAAAAAACTAAAAGAGATTAAACTCATTCATAGCATCAAAAATAAACCTTACTCCATCAATTCAGCGCAAATAACCTTTAAGGGCAAAGCTGCCATTGTTGAATCAATCCGCGATCTTAGCGAAAATATTCATTATTCACACCAGCAGAAGATTTCCTCTCTAGGATTTTTATCGACCTCTTTGGCGCATGAAATGAAAAATAACCTCGGGGCAATTAATATAATTCTAAACGGTATCATGCAAAAATATTATACCACAGATAACCCTGAAAATTCTGAACAAAAAAAATATTTAGAAATGATTTCCTCGCAAATTTCGGATTGCTTAAATATACCTGAACGCCTGCTCAAATTGGCACGCAACGACCAACCAGCAGAAAAGCATTTTAACGCTGTCAACAGCATTAACGAAATTTTATCGCTATTAGATTACGAAATCAAACGCAAAGGAATTTTTGTAATTAAGGAATTTGCAGACAGCAATATCACCCTTAATGGCAACGAAACAGACTTCAAAATGGTTATCTTGAATTTAACACAAAATGCCATCAACGCTATGGAAAACGGCGGTGAGCTAATCATCTCAACAACAACCATAGCAAGACATTTCAACATCACCATCAAAGACAGCGGTTGCGGCATTGCCAAAACAGATTTAACTCATATTTTCGAGCCATTTTACTCCTCATCAACAACAGCAAATAAGAAAGGAACCGGACTTGGACTAGCTATTGTCAAAGACATCCTTAACCAATTTAATGCTCAAATAACGGTTGAAAGCACCATAAATGTCGGCACCTGCTTTAAAATCTCATTTCCACCGCAAAAAGCTCAAAAAATGCTTGTAAAATAATATTTTGCGGTATATATAGCAAAAAAAATAATATGCAAAGGACAACAAATGAGTAAAGAAGAACTTTTGGAATTTACTGGCGATGTTATCGAAAAACTGCCTAATGCGATGTTCCGTGTTCGATTAGAAAATGGTGTGGAAATTTTAGCTCACACTGCCGGAAAGATGCGTAAATTTCGCATTCGCATTATGGTTGGAGACAAAGTGGATATTGAGATGACACCTTATGACCTCACCAAAGGTCGTATCACTTTCCGCCATAAAGACTAAAAAAACATCTAAGAGCCGCCCCATATCAGCGGCTCTTTTATATTACCAAATTTTTATTGCTGCAACAATTGCAAAGACTTAACATCAACCATCAGCATGCCGTCTTCATGTTCGACTTCTCCGGAGATAACAACTTTATCCTTAGGCGAAACTGTCTGCCCACGCCAAATTTTATCATCTATTTCAACTGTCATCGAGTCTGTCCCATCGCTAAAGACATATGTCTCTTTACCTATCCGCTTAGAAACGAACCCTTGCATCGTAACATATGCATCTTCAGGCTGTTTTAACACCGTAGCAACACTCATTGGCGTAACAGAAGCATCAACAAACCCACCTTTTGCCATATAATCATGGCATGCAGCACAATCACAATCATGCTTTGCATAAGCCGGTGCCACCACTAAAGTCATCATTAATAACAACAAAATTTTTTTCATCTTAATGTCCTTTCTTCAAAAAAAATAACTAACAATATATAAAAAAATATTTACCATTTTCAACATAGTATAAGGATTAGTCTTTAAGCATTACCTCATCACCGATTTTCAAGTCTTTTTGCTCTACTTGTCCACCATTAATTTCCACCACATAACAAAAATCATGCGGGCTGGTAATATGTTTCAAAGAAAGCGGTTCAGCCTTCTCATAAATATCAACAACCTTAAATTGGCAATCTAAAAACAACATATCTAGCGGAATATATGTATTTTTCATCCACATCGCCTTATATCCATGCTGACGCATATCAAACATCATACCCGCATTTTCAGGCAAAGTCTGCACATACATCAATCCTCTTTGGCGTTCTTTAAGTGTTTTAGCTATTTTTATTTGATATTGCACTTTATCTGCAACCCATAATTCTGCTGCCATTGCCACATGACTATAAAAAATCAGCCCCAAAATCAACAACCATCTCATCTGAATCATCTCCTAAAATTTACTTTATATTAGAAATTGGCATATATTCTGTCAAGAGATGAAACCATTAAAGGCAGCAATAAAAATGATACCCTTAACCAACATAAATTTTCGACTAACCCAAATTGAAACCAAACTTTGGTTATCTGGCTTCTGTGCTCTTTGCCTAGCTTTTATGCCTTTACTCTGCCATTTCATCTGGGGCAATCATGACTGGCTTCCGTTAGCAATCGGCAGTTCACTTTCATCGGGAATAATAGAAGGCCGTTTCAGCCAATATTTTTTTCCTGCAATCCTAGTTATGGGAGAAATTTTACCTATAGCAAACATGTTAATTGGCTTTTTAGCCTATAGCTTAGCAATGACCTTGCTTGCCACAAGATTTTTTCTTATCCAAGTCAAGCTAAAAACAACCCTCATTATTATTCCGGTGATAACACTGCCTTACATCATTGAAATTCTCTATTTTCGCTTTATTGTCCTAAGCCAGCTAATCTGGCCGCTGATAATCGTTTTGGCGTTATTAGCTGCATCTAAAACCTATCAATCTCCGCATTACTTTTTATATACCAGCATCAGCACCATACTACTTTTTTTTACCATTGGGGGCTATCCTGCTGCAGCAAATTTATATATCACCGCAGCGCTATTATGGATAATCAGCAAACAACAGCAAAATACCCTCTTACAAAATTTACTAAAACCAGCTCTATCTTTTTTTATATCGCTATGCTTAGCCTTTATAGCTTTATATTTTATACACATAAAGTTAAAAGCAGATGGAACCATGCTTGATTTGTATAATAACCACGCAACCGATTGGAAAAACTATCTTTATAAACTATGGCCCACCATCATTAAAAGCGCACAAAGCCTAACACAACCGCAACCGTTTTTTAATTTCTCTTTCAAGGTAACCTCCTTAACTATCATTATCCTTGGAAGTATCATCCTAATAAGACTTAGCCCTAAAATAAAGAACAAACTGCTCTCTTGCAGCGGCTTAATAGCGCTTTTGCTATGCATAAAATTTTCCGCTTGGCTGGCCGCACCTACTGCAGATAATTATTTTCAGTTAAATGACCCTGCAGAATTTATGGTCAGAACTGATTTTTATGCTCTTCCTTGCGTTATTATGTTTTTTTTAAACTTAATTTTATCTGCACCACACCAATACATAAAAAACCTCGGATATATTTTATCCATAATATTACTGTGGGGTAACCTTATGGCTGACATAAATTTTACTAAAGTACAAATTTTGGGATTTCAAGCCGAAGCAAATTTAAGACAGCGCATCACTGACCGCATTCAACAAGCCACAAAATACCTTAATAACCACTACTATATGGTGATACAAACTGGCGAAATATCATTACGCCCAAAATATTATATTTCACAGCCTAATGAGAAATACGGCTTTTATACCCTTAAAACACCCTATACCAGATATTGGACACCATCTGAATATTATAACTTTGACCAACCATCCCCTTATGTTTTAGGAAAATCGACCATTCAACCGCAAGATATAACCATTGAGATGCAACAATTTCTCGCCCAAAAAATCGCCGTTTGGCCAGCTTTAGATTCGCTTTTTATCAATCAGCATTATGTCATCATTTCCCTAACGCAAGAAGGAAAAAATATGTTGACCCAGCAATATCAAAAACTCACCGGAGCTAGACCATGAAAAATATCCTCAAAAACTTAAACCTTATCCCCACCGCTCAAGATTACAAAATATGGATCATAAGCTATCTAGCCATCAATATTACCTTTTTATACCATAGTCTTAATCTACTCTGGGGAAATCACGATGTGACTTTTATCAAAGATAAAATATTTTTATCCTCTGGCATTTTTGAAGGTCGTTTCAGCCAATTTATCCCACAGTGGTTACTCACGAATGGCCAAATTTTACCCATCATCAATAACCTAATTGGTTTTGCTTTTTTAACACTAGCTTTATGGCTATTAGCAAAATACTGGAAAATTCCCCAAAGCACCCTCAGCTATACGCTACTTATCATTTTTGCCGCCACGCAACCCTATACCCTATCGTGGCTATATTTCACCTTCATCACCATAAGCTGCCTATTTTGGTGCGGATTAGTTATTTTAGGGCTATATTTATCAGCCTATCTCAATCAAAGTTATCACAAATTACAGCTAAGTATTGTGGCAATTACCTGCTTTTATTTGGCACTGGGTGGCTATCCGCCGGTTATAAACACAATTTTTGTTTGCCTTTGCGGTAAAATTACAATTTCGTACCTTTATCAACACCAATCATATACTTCTATCTGGCACCAGCAAAAATACACTTTATTAAATATTATCCTTGCCGCCTTACTATTCAAACTAACCTTATGGTTTTTACCGCCACAAAAAGTCTATAATCTAGAATTGATAACACTGGCTGCTATTCCTGCCAAACTATTGACCACCTTAAAAATTATATTTAACCAATTTTTTGTAACTCTACCATTCATGGAAAGAGGCTATAAACTGGTATTATTTCTGATGGTCTGCATAGCCTTTATAACCGCCACAACACCTCCAAAATCCATTTCCCAAACCATATCAGCTATAGGGCTTTTATTCATCACGGTTGTAGCTTCTGCTGTCACAACATTTATTGCTGTTGCCCCCACAGAATACGTCGCGCGCATTGATTTTTACGGTTTGGGCTTTGTATACACTTTTTCTTTAGCTTTACTGATGTTTTGCCGCGTTCCTATAATCAAAAGCCTCACCTTACTCATAGCTTTAATCCTCATCTTCATGAACATTATTAATGACTATCGAGCACAAAAAATTTGGCACCAGGGATTTATCGCAGAATTCCAAATTTTAGATGACATCACGGAAAGGATAGAAAATCATCCTCAATTTGATAGTCACAACCAATACCGTTTTTACCAGATAGGCGACATTTCCTTACGAAAAAAATATTACCACGACAGATATACCAAAGATGAACCCTTCCTGCTTTCCTTACCTTATTTAGCGATTTGGCAAGGTGCCAGACTAGCCGAATTTTATTCTCCATTTAACTACATTGATCATCAAACCCCGCTATTGCCGCAAGATATAACACCGCAAGTTTATAACTATATCAATTCCATCGCCCGTCCCTATCCGCACCCCAACTGCATATTCTTAAATAAAGACATCATCTTAGTTATATACAATCAAGACGGATTAACAGAATTTCGCCGCAAGATAACAAAACTTCCACCTTTTTTCAAATAATTATTAATAAAAAAATTACGCTTTATAGCCTATAATGTCTCCAAACATACTTCAAGAGGTCCCATGATGAACAGAGCAAACACCCTGGCAATAATCGTCCCTTGCTTTAATGAAGAGGAGACTTTGCCGCAAACAATCAAAACCCTAAATGAATTACGCAAAAAACTAATCAACCAACAGCTTATCAATAGTCAAAGCAAAATTATATTTGTAAATGATGGTTCAAAAGATAAAACCTGGAAAATAATCGAGCAAGCTCATCAAGAAGAACCAGCACTATGTGGCATATCCTTATCGCGAAATTTTGGCCACCAAGAAGCCCTTTTAGCCGGTTTATATAACACCCAAGCAGATATGTACATAACCATCGACGCAGATCTACAAGATGACCCATCTGTCATCAAAAAAATGATAAAAAGTTACCAAGATGGCAATGAGATTGTATACGGGGTACGCCGCTGCCGCGATTCGGATAGCTTTTTTAAACGAAATTCTGCCCTTTTGTTCTACAAATTAATGAAATTGATTGGCGTTGAACTTGTCTCAAATCATGCTGATTTCAGATTATTAAGCCAACGAGCCGTAGCAGCTATGAGCGAGTTTAAAGAAAAAAATTTATTTTTACGGGCAATTGTACCGCTGATAGGCTATCAATCTTGTTGTGTTTATTACAATCGTAAACCCAGAACCGCTGGCCAAACCAAATACCCGCTTGCCAAAATGGTTCTCTTTGCCCTCAAAGGCGTTTCGGCCTTTTCTGCCGTTCCATTACACTTTATCACATTATGCGGCGTTTTTATATCTTTGTTAAGTTTTATTTTAATGTGTTGGACTCTTTGGGGGTATTTAAGCGGTTCTACCATCATTGGTTGGGCTTCTTTAATGTCGGTCATCACTTTTTTTTCCGGCATAACAATTTTATTCATCGGAATTATTGGAGAATACATTGCCAGTATCTTTGTCGAAGTAAAAAAACGACCAACTTATATTATTGATAAAAAAATAGGCGGCTAAATGAAAAAAGCAATCCAAACATCTCCTCTGTTTCGCTATTGGATTAACAGCTATTTGCTTGTATTGCTCTGCTTTGCCCCTTTTTTATGTATGTTTACCTGGGGCAATCACGATTGGGACTGGATAAGATACGGCACACCGCTACTAAGCGGTCTATTTGAAGGACGCTTTTCTCAATTTATACTGCCGACCATCCTCTTTTCCGGCCAGATTTTACCATTACTTTCACTAGCTACAGCTTTAGCCTTATATACCTTAGCGGCAATAATGCTTTGCCGCTTATGGAAAATACCACAAAAGCAATATTTTTATCTTCTATTGACCATTAGTCTTACCGCCGCACCTTACACCCTATCATGGCTTTATTTTGCATTTCTAACATTAAGCAATCTTTTCTGGCCTCTGGTCATCATCATCGCTTTCACAATAGTCTGCAACCATAACTTAAAATTAAAATTACGCCTGCTGCTAAGCATCATTTTACTGACTTTGGCCCTAGGTGGATATCCCCCTGTTATCAATTTGATGGGCATTCTATACCTCACCCTCATCCTTAATGATCTATGCTTACAAAGACTAACTCCAAAATCATTAGTGCGCAAATATTGGCCCCATCTATGTGCAATTGTATCAGCCATCATCCTTATACTAATCACCCAATATTTTCTAAAAAAATATGGCCTACAAGTTGCAACTTATAACACCGCAGAAATAACTTTATCCGAACTCCCAGCAAAACTCCTTTTAAGCTTAAAAGAAAGCCTAGAACAATTTGTAATAACCACCAACTTTATAGATGGGCCATACAAATTTATCAACTTATTCATCTGCCTATTAGGCTTAGTCCGTTTGTATGCATTGCTTCCCAAAAAAGCTTCAACCATAATCTTATTTTCAAGCCTTGTAATTGCCATTTTACTGGCATCTGTTACCACCACGCTACTGGCACAAAATACAGCATATATCCTTCATGAACCGCGCATAAAATTTTACACTTTGCCTTATATTACAGCATTTTCAGCAATTGTTTTATGGCATTCGCGCCACCTATTAATTCGCAATTTAACCAGTGCTTTATTACTTTATCTAATCTTTAGCAACTACAACACCATCGCTCATGCTGCCAAAATCTGGAAAAACGGCTTTATAGCAGAAACCAACTATATGCAACGATTTTTATCAAGATTAGAAGATTTACCAAACTTTACCCCTCAAACCAAACACTACACTTTCATCCAAGGCGGGAACCTCAATTTACGTGCCAGATATACTCACGAACGTCCCATCAAAACCGATTCTTATACGCTGAGTGCTCCGTATATTCCCTGGCATCTACCATCCAAAGCCTATACCTTCTACTATCCTCAAAACTTTATCTCAAAAGATTTTGACACTTACTGGCACCTGCCGCAAAAACAACAATTACCCCTAACCCCTGAAGTAGCAGAATACCTCCTCCATAATGCAATGGCCTGGCCTCATCAACAAGCCCTTTATAGTGCTAACCAGCTTCTCATTTTAACCCTAACCCCAGAAGGAAAAGGTTGGGCGCAACAATGGTTGCATAAAAATTAGCCCGATGATATATGCAACGCGATTTTATCCTCATCACAAAGAATTTGCTTGTCAATCTTTGCATTTAACCCTACACTCTCTAAAACAAGAGTAAAGAGATGACACAAGAGGCTATACAAAATCTTTCCGTAAATGGAAACATCTGGAATTTGGCGCAAACAGACGAGCGGCAAACAGAGTTATTTTGCCTGCATACCGGTATTTCGCCACATCTGGCAAAACTATTAATGTTACGCCACATCCAAGAAAACCAAGTAGAAGGTTTTCTTGCTCCTAAATTAGCCACTTTGATGCCAGATCCCAACCTTTTAAAAGATATGGATAAAGCCGCACAGCGAATTGCTGAAGCCGTCATGAAGCACCAAAAAATCGCCATTATTGGAGACTACGATGTGGACGGAGCAACTTCTACCTCTGTTTTACGCTTATTCCTAAACTATCTGGGCATAGAAACCGCCGTTCACATACCGGAACGCGAAGAAGGCTATGGCCCTAGCGAACTGGCTTTTCAAGAATTTTCAGACTTTGGTGCTGATTTGGTTATCACGGTTGATTGCGGGACTTCAGCATTTGAAATCTTAGACCATGCCGCAGAAAAGTTTGAAATCATTATCTTGGACCACCATGAAGCGGAAGCAAAACTGCCTAAAGTTTATGCCGTAGTCAACCCTAAACGTTTGGATCAACCAGATGATCGGCCGGATTTAGGATACATGGCGGCAGTTGGTGTAGTGTTTATGACCATCGTTGCCGTTAACCGTATTTTACGTAGCCAACATTTTTATACCTCAAAATTAACTGAGCCGGAACTCATGCACTGGCTAGATTTGGTTGCTCTAGGGACAGTATGCGATGTCGTAACATTGATAGGCTTAAACAGAGCCTTTGTCACCCAAGGATTAAAAGTGATGGCAGCACGGCAAAACCTTGGCTTGAAAACATTAATGGACGTCTCAGGTATAAATGAACGACCAGACGCTTATCATCTAGGATTTGTTCTCGGACCACGTATTAACGCCTGCGGACGAGTTGGCAAAGCTAGTATTGGTAATAAATTGCTCTGTGCCACTAACCCTATTGAAGCACAATATCTTGCTGATGAAATGAATAACTATAATCAGGAGCGCAAAGATATTGAAGCCTATGTCTTACAACAAGCCATTGAAATGCTCGAAGGTACACCGCAGCGTTATCCGATGGCATTTGTAGCAAGTAAAGGTTGGCACCAAGGAGTGATAGGTATTGTCGCCGGAAAATTAAAAGAACGCTATAATCTTCCAGCCTTTGTGATGAGTATAGAGCCAGATGAAGTTAAAGGCTCTGCCCGTTCTATTGCCGGTATAGACTTAGGAGCGCTCATTATCGCCGCCAAAGAAAAAGGCGTCATTACCAAGGGGGG
This sequence comes from Alphaproteobacteria bacterium, assembly GCA_017475705.1. Classification (GTDB taxonomy): domain Bacteria; phylum Pseudomonadota; class Alphaproteobacteria; order RF32; family CAG-239; genus CAG-267. The sequence continues at coordinate 24,705 of JAFVFB010000014.1, read as the reverse complement.
AGGACACACAATGGCAGCGGGTTTTTCTTTAACCGAACAACAAATCCCTGCTTTTTGCGACTTTGCCGGAGAATACATCGCTAAAAGCTTAAATAACACCACACCTCACCCTATATTAAATATCGATTTAAGCGTAAATCTCTGCGCGGCCAATACGGAACTTTGCAACACCATCGAACAGCTTAAACCTTTTGGCACTGGAAACCCGGAACCCCTGATACTAATCCGCCAAGTTTATTTCAAAAAACCTTATATCATCGGCTCTGGACACATCAAATGTGAATTAACGACCATCACCGGAGAACACTTAACGGCTATTGCCTTCAAAGCTGCCGATACCGAAATGGGTAATCAAATTTTAGCTAGAGAGCAAGACTGCTATGATGTTGTGGGCAACTTACGTTTTAACCGGTGGAACAATACAACTTCGCTGCAATTTATTCTAACAGATATTAAGAGGGCACAATGAAAAAATCGAAAATAAAAAAACTGCGTCAGACCATTGAAGAAAAAAGAAAACCAAGCTTTTTTGGCTATGTTATCTCAAAGCTTAAGACTTATTTATTCACAGGTATATTAGTAACCACCCCTGTATCTATCACCTTTTATATGGCTTATGAATTATTTATGTGGATAGATAAACTCAGCCGCTCATTGATACCGCCCAAAGTAATTTCACGAGAATTTTTACCTTATATTCCGGGGGTAGGAGTAGCCATATTAATCGGCGCACTAATTATCATCGGTATGTTCACTACTGGCTTTATCGGGCGTTTTTTTGTACGCCTAGGTGATTTCATTGTTTCCAAGATTCCCCTAATCTCAAGCTTATATTCTTTATTAAAACAGCTGTTCGAAACTGTATTGTCACCTAAATCACAATCTTTCAAAGAGGCTGTATTGCTGGAATACCCGCGCAAAGGTATCTGGATAATTGGTTTTCTTGCCGGCGAGACCACCGGAGAACTAAAAGAAAAACTGCCGCACACTAAAATGCTTAGCATCTTTATTCCAACCACTCCAAACCCCACTTCCGGATTTTTAATCACTGTACCAGCCTCTGACACGATAAAACTGGACATGAGCGTAGAAGATGCTCTAAAATATGTTGTTTCTTGCGGAATCGTTTTGCCCGAAGATGAACAGAAAAAACTATCGCATAAAAAACATTAACCCCAAGTTTAACCTTTCGTTTAATAATTAAGAGATAACTTCTCTTGTGTGGATTTAACCTTAATTGTCCGACACTTAATAGGACTAAAATGGAGAATAAAATGAATAGAACTGCAGAATATGTCTCTTTAGGACACCCTGATAAAATTGCCGATTACATCTCATGTGCACTACTGGATGAATGCTTGCGCCAAGACCAAAACGTACGCTATGCGGTGGAAGTTATGGTAAAAAACAACCATATCATCTTAGGCGGAGAAATTACTGGAAACATATCTTTGCGCCACACCCGTGCCATAGTTAAACGCGCCTTACGCCAAATTGGCTATAACGAACAATATCACCAACAATGGCAAGACAATGCGATTGACATCAATAGCCTCAAAATAACCAATTTAATCAGTGCGCAATCAGCAGAGATAAGACAAGGAATTGATGCAGATGGTTGGGGAGACCAAGGCGTATTTGTTGGCTATGCAGAAAAAAATGAGTACCAAATTAACCATGAACTATATATGGCTAAAAAGCTTAACCAAGCCCTTTACCAAAAAGCATTGAATTCAAATAACCTCGGATTAGATATTAAAACACAAATTACCTTAGATGAAAACGATCATATTATAACCGCAATTGCTGCCATTCCGATGCTGAAACCGGAGGATATTTCCGCATTCATCATCGAAGTTCTTGGTCAAAAACCACAGCAACTAATCATCAACGGTACAGGACGATACAGCTGCCACTCTTCAATTGCAGATTGCGGTATTACCGGACGCAAACTTGCCTGTGATTTTTACTCCACGGCTTGCCCGATAGGTGGTGGTTCTCCATGGACCAAAGACCCCAGTAAAGCAGACCTAACCTTAAACTTATTTGCCCGTAAATTAGCTCTTCAATACTTACAGAATAACGATAAATGCATTGTCTATTTATCTTCTTGTATCGGTAAATCACAATTGCCCAGTGCTGTTGTTAAAACCATAAAAAACGGTCGCGAAGAAACAACAAACATCTGCCCTGATTGCAGCCCCAAAAAAATTATAGCTGATCTAAAACTAAACCGACCGATTTATAAGAAGCTTTGTCGGCAAGGCTTAATGAGCTATTTAAACCGCAAAGGCAAACCAGCATTTTAAACCAACAATCAGCCATCAAAAAAGGAACCGCACCCCGACAGGTACGATTCCTTTCTTTTATCTGGACTATTCCTATTATTTCAACAGACTTTCCAATTCATCTAAATAATAGCTAATCAGATTTAATCCGCCTTGCCAAAAATCAGCTTTTTCCGGATTAAGCCCGAAAGGTTTGAAAATTTCTTTATAATCGCCAATCGCCGTTTGCGACAAAAGGTGCAAATATTTATCTTCAAAATTTTCAACTTTATTAGTAAGTTTCAACCAATAGAGCGAATTAACCACACAGTCAGCAAAAGAATAAGCATACACATAAAATGGCAAGAAAAAGAAATGCCCAACTTGCTCCCATATTGCTTCTGAATTTTTATCCACCACCACTGCAGGACCAAGACTAGCTTTCATTTCTTCAAGCCATATTTCATTAAAGCGCTGTGCCGAAAGCTCGCCATGACGCCGCTCTTCGTGCACACGCATTTCAAAAAAATGAAACGCAATTTGCCGAATAGCTGTATTTATCATATCATTAACTTTCATCGCCAACAACGAAATTCGCTCTTGCTTTGTTTTGGCATTATTAAGCATTGACTGAAAAACCAGCATCTCTCCAAACACAGAGGCCACTTCTTCCGTTGTCATACGCGTCGTTTCATTAAGAATACCATTTTTTTGCCGCAACTGATGATGGCAGCCATGCCCCAGCTCATGAGCAAGAGTCAAAACGTCATTACGTTTTCCCACAAAATTCAACATCAAAAACGGGTGTTCTGTAACCAGCGGACCGGAACAAAATGCTCCACTGCGCTTTCCAGCCTTAGGAGCAGCATCAATCCATGGATTTTCAAAAAAATCTTTTGCTATATTATAGAGTTTCGGCGAAAATTCATCATAAGCATTAAGAACTATTTTAACCGCATCGTCCCAACTATAATTAGCATCATCTTCAATCGGTAACGGAGCATTTCTATCCCAATAATTAATTTTTTTCACCCCAAGCAGCTTGGCCTTAATTTTATAGAAACGCCACGCAATATTTTTATAATTTTTCCGCACTGTTTCTGCCAAAGTATCAACCGTTTTATCGCTAACATTTTCAGAAAGATTCCGCGCTGACATTGGACGCTTGAAGCCACGCTTTTCATCTTCTGTCGCCTTATCTTTGATAATCATATTATAGATATAGCTGACCGTAAAGCTGTTATCTTTTGCAACTCGATTAATCTCTTTCCCAGCGGCCGCACGAATTTTGGCATCAGCACTCAAACTCAACTTGCTGATTTCTGCATCGTTATATACCTTTCCCTGTACTTTATAAGTCAGCCGCGCCATATATTCCTCATAATAGCGTACCCAAGCCGAACCAGAAGTTACATCTTTTTCCAACAAAGTTTTTTCGACATCTTCTTTGAGTTCATAAGGCTTAAATCGCCGAATGCGCTCCATATAAGGTGTATACTTCTGCACACGTTTATCACTAAGCAATTTTTTTTCTGCTGCAGCACTCATTTTATTGTATTCAAGTGTAAAAAATACCAATTCTCTATCAGCATGAGTAAGTTGTTCTACAACTTTTTGGTACAAAGCGGTTGCTTTGGTTTCTTTCATTTTTGTAGTAGAATTCAGATGCGCAAATCCGCCCAGACGAGAAGCCATTTGGCTAAGTTGCTCCAAGACTTTAAGTGCTTCTAAAAACTCGTCAGCATCAAGTTTTGCCACACGGCCACGATATTTTTGGGCAAAGTTTTCAGCTTTTTTAGCATATTGCGCTAAATCTTTATCTATTTGTGGATCATCTTCACTGGCATAATATTCACTTAAATCCCAAACCGGTAAATTATCTTTTTCCTTATTCTGAGCCATTATCATTCTCCTGTTTTACATCATCATACAAAGTGGATTTTTCATCCGCTCCATCTTTTAACAAACTAGCATTTTCCAAATCTGAACCAAGCGCAGATTCTGCATTATCTTCATCATCTGACCATGTTTCCGGTTCAAATAAATAGTTCGCCCATGGGGTTGGTTGTTGATTGTGCAGATAGCCTTTCCACCCTTCATGCATAACCCTTAAATAGCACCCATAACTTTCCCAAACAACCTTAAATGCCTCGCCAACCTTAAGTTTCGTCCCTTGACTAAGACGAGCAGCCATCTGATAAGTGCAAGGTGTAAACCCACGCATCCGCGCATCAGAATCTGGCGCAACTGTAATAATAACTGTAAAGAGCGCAAATATAACCACTATTGTCGACAATAACAGCCCAAACCAATATTCCCTAAAAAATTTTACCAATTTTCCCGTTCCTTATAGAATGTTTCCAACAATGCCAATTCCTCTCTGGTATTAGCACTTGCGACCTCTTTAGAATTACCCTCAATAGCCGTACACTTGAGCCCCATGTGCCGCGCTATAGCAACCGCATCAGTAAGATAATACTCGTGAGCCGCATTTTCATTACCTATTTTGCTCAAAATATCAAACAAATAACGACCATCAAACCCCATACAGCCGGAGTTACAAAATCTAATAGCGCGCTCAGCCTCATCAGCGTCTTTATATTCTACGATTTCTAGCAACTCTGTTCCTTTCATTTTCAGCCGACCGTAACGCGCCGGATCATCAGGAGTAAAGCCTAAAACAACCACGGCATAGCCTTCCTCTACTTTTTGGACTGCTTTCAAAAATGTATGCGCCGTAATAAGCGGTGTATCCCCAAAAATAACCAAAACTGTACCGGCAAAAGCCCCTAATTCTGCTTGGGCACATTTAACAGCATGTCCAGTACCTAATTGCTCTTTTTGTACAGCTGTTTGATAAGGAGCAACGGCCTCTTTCACCAAAGCACCGTCTTCAGAAACAACTGTTACAATTTTCTCCACCTGCATACTTTTTAGTGTATCCAAAATATGATTAATCATGGGCTTTCCAGCAACCGGCATCATCACCTTTGGTAAATCTGACTTCATCCGTGTGCCTTTACCTGCCCCCAAAATAATTGCTGCGATATGGTTCTGGTTCATTGAGTTATCCCCTTTAAAAATTAAGTTCTTTTCTTTAGTATGAAACCCGGTTATAGTTTTAAAATAAAAACCGCAACAGCGCAACCGATAAGGCAAAGATATGAAGAAGTTTTTTTTAACCATATTATTAATAACCTTTTTATTGACTCCCCATCATACTTCTGCTGCGGTACGTAGTGCTTCAGAACCACCGCAGGCATTTTCAACCAATCAAAGAGAAAATGACAAGAGCCTTAAAAAGCTTTATCAAGAAATCCCTGATTTAGCAGATAAAGAAGCCCTGCGGCAATATCTGGAACAAAGACTGAAAGTAGCTAAAAAAGCCAATGTCAAACCAGGAGAAATTTCTTCACCCAACGCTACCAGCATCATTGATTTAGAAACGTTAAATAAAAAACAACAAAAAACCCTTTCTGCCTACGAAAAAATATATGAAGAAAGTCTGAAACGTATAACCGATACCCATGCACCATTAAATGCGGATACAAAAATAGACGGCACCTTTTATGAACACATCAAAAATACGGATACTCCAGCTTATGTACCCGACTTTCCATATGTGACCATCAAACTTTCTGACCAACGAGAAATCATTGCTCCGGCAGAAGAGCATATTCCTTATATGCTGACCACCATCAAAATTGAACCAACCGGACTGATGAACGTCACCGAAGAATTTATCTTCGTTTCAAACAATGATGCTTTTCCTGCCGGATTCTTTCGTATTTTGCCCAAATATGGATATACTCACAACGGTTCTCGACGCCGCTTTGACATTTCATTACAATCTGTAACCATAAATGATAAACCATATCCATATCACATCACCGAGGTTGGTAATCATCTCTATGTAGAACCACAAAAAAACCTCAATTTACCAACTGGAATATACACTTATCGTTTTAACTATCTCATTGATAGAGGAATTTGGTTTTATGACGAATTTGATGAATTATCTTGGGATATAACGGCCAAGACACTAAGAAACGTTGTTGGCTCTGCCAATGCTCTGATTATCTTACCAGCTGACAAAGATTTTCTAGCTCAAAATGCTATTGTCAGTACCGCTCAAGATTTATTTCCCAACCGTGTAACTATCACCAGTCTAGGCAAGAACGTACTTGCCTTTGCTGACACTGAAGCTTTAGCCGTCGGAGATGATATTCACCTATTCATAACCTTAAATAAAGGAACATTATTACCGCCCAGCATGCTACAAAAATACTTATGGTTCATTCAAGATTATGGAGCAGTTTTCTTTGCACTACTATCTTTGTTGGCTATTTGGATAGCGTTCCGCATTTCTTTGCGCCAGATACATCTCAATAAAGATAAAACCCGTGCAAATTTAAAACGAACACCGGCTCTATTCAGATTAATTAATTCTAATAAATTGGATCATCGTTCATTGCTAGCAGAAATGTTAGATTTAACAGCAAAAAACATTATCAGCCTGCAAAAAATCAATAACACCGCCGTTGCAATAAAGAAGACAGATAACTTAAAGAAATATTCTACAAGCACCAAAAAATTAGTCAAATTGCTATTTCCTGCGACGGAGACAGTCTTACCAGCGACACCTCTTTCTCTGTTAAGATTACAGCGTGCACAAAAATATCTGCAACGCCAGACCTTACACACCTATAATTTATACAAACTCAAATTAAACAGTTTGTACATCCTTTTTAGTGCGGCCATGCTAATCTGCGGGATTATTGCTGCATCAGTAATTGCCGTAAATCCCTTGCACACCTTTATAGTAATTTTTATATGCACCTTATTTATGCTACCCTACGTATGGCTTTTAAGCCTCCATTTCCGCACAAAAATCAATACCTTCCTCATCAAAACATTGGCTGTAATTTCTATCATGGGCATTGCCGCTTGGATGGCAATATACACCTCCTACACTTATGCTGCACTCATTTTTGTAAGTTTGGCTGTCATTATATTCTATGCTCGCGCATTTTCTAAACGCAGTGGCCTATTGCGCAATAAGATTAAAGAGACAGAAGAATATAAATCCTATTTACAAAAGAACCCAGAATTGGCCGTCACTGCCAAAGATTTTACGCTACGCCTACCCTATATTTATGCTTTTGAAATAGAACATAAATATAAAAATATAGAAACATTAGAAATCATCACCAACTTTAACCACCTACTATCTAACCATCCACTAAAGGAGTGATAACATGAAAGGTATTATTCTTGCCGGAGGTTCTGGCACCAGACTATATCCTCTGACCCAATGTGTTTCCAAACAATTGCTGGCAGTATATGACAAACCGATGATTTATTATCCTCTCTCCACCTTAATGCTATTTGGCATAACCGAAATTCTAATTATCTCCACTCCACAAGATACCCCCAACATCAAAAAATTATTTTCCAACGGAGAGCATCTCGGGCTGAATATTACCTATAAGGTCCAATCACACCCTAATGGCATTGCTGAAGCTTTTATCTTAGGAAAAGACTTTATCAAAGATTCTCCGGTTTGTTTAATTTTAGGCGATAATATCTTTTATATGCAATCCCAAATTCAAGAATATCGTGCTAAAATTAAAGAGAAAACTGATTTTGCGACAGTCTTTGGTTATCATGTATCTGACCCACAGCGTTTCGGTGTTATTGAATTTGATAAGTCTAACCATGTAATATCCATTGAAGAAAAACCCAAGCACCCCAAATCTAATTATGCGGTCACTGGTCTTTATTTCTATCCCTCGGATGTTTGCACAAAAGCTGCTACTCTTTTACCATCTGCTCGCGGAGAATTAGAAATTACAGATTTAAACAAAATGTATTTAGCCGCCAATAAGCTCAATGTTATTCCGTTAAAAAGGGGAACAGCCTGGCTAGATGCGGGCACACCGGATAGCCTCATGGAATCATCACAATTTGTACAAATCATAGAGCAACGGCAAGGCCTAAAATTAGCTTGTATAGAAGAGATTGCCTATCGTCAAGGTTTTATCAATGAAAAACAAATGAAAACCTTAATCAAAAATCTAAAAGACGGAAGTGCCTATAAAAAATACCTGCAAAAAGTTTACGAGGAAAAACATGATCTTTACTAAAACCGACATTGAGGGTATCTATATTCTTACCCCTCACATTTTTACCGATACGCGTGGCTACTTTTTTGAAAGCTACAATCAACAAGAGTTTATTAACCACGGATTAAACTATAACTTTGTGCAAGACAACCAGTCCTTTTCGCGCTATGGTACCATTCGCGGATTACACTTTCAAACTGGAACACACGCGCAAGCTAAATTAGTTCGCGTCATTTCCGGAACAGTATTAGATGTTGCCGTAGATATTCGTCGCAACTCCCCAACTTATGGTCGACATGTAGCTGTTGAACTTTCAGGTGAAAACCAACAGCAACTCCTTATCCCCCGTGGATTTGCCCATGGCTTCTCTGTACTGTCAGAAACAGCAATTTTTGCCTACAAGTGTGATAATTTTTATTGCAAAGAAGCTGAAGGCGGATTGTGTGTTAATGACCCAGATTTAAAAATTGACTGGCAAATTGATACCAGTAAAGCAAATATTTTAGAAAGAGATTTAAACCACCCACTATTAAAGGATTTATCACCATGTTTTTAGTGACCGGCTACAAAGGACAACTTGGTACAGCACTCCAAACAATGTTAAACGACCAAGCGGTTTATATAGACCGCGATGAATTGGACTTAACTGATGAAAGTGCCGTAAAGAAATATTTGGCGTCCAACACTTTTGATATGATTATTAATTGTGCCGCATACACTGCAGTTGATCGTGCCGAGCAAGATATAGACAATGCGCACAAAGTAAACACTTTAGCTCCGCTTTATTTAGCAAAATACGGCCGTCGTATCATTCACATCTGTACAGATTATGTTTTTGATGGAACAAACCATAAACCCTATACCGAAGAAGACCCAACCAACCCTATTTCAGTATATGGGAAGACCAAACGTGAAGGGGAAATAAATGTTCTGCAAGAGGCGGATACAGCAATTATTATTCGCACCGCTTGGTTATATTCACCACATGGCGGAAACTTTGTCAAAACCATGCGAAAATTAGGCGCAGACAGACAAAGTCTGAATGTTGTAGCAGACCAAATCGGTTCACCGACAAACGCCTATGATTTATCCGCAGCTATCATAAAAATTCTGCCGCAAATAACCACCGCTGAGAAAGCGATTTTTCACTATACAAACGAAGGTGTATGCTCTTGGTACGACTTTGCTACCGAAATTATGCAACAATCAAAATTACCTTGCAAAATACTACCTATTGCAAGTAAAGACTACCCCACAGCAGCACAACGCCCTTACTATTCTGTCTTAGATAAAACCAAAATCAAACAACGCTTTGCTCTAACCATTCCTCATTGGAAAGAAGGATTAACCAGATGTCTCAAACAATTTTAATCACCGGTGGCGCCGGCTTTATCGGTGCTAATTTCATCCCCTATTTTATGACGCAACACCCGACATATAAAGTCATAAATTTAGATAAATTGACCTATGCGGGTAATCTTGAAAATTTAACCGAAGTTGCAGATAACCCCAATTACCGCTTTATTAAAGGCGACATTTGCGATGAAGAACTAATAAATCACTTGTTTGATGAATACAATTTTACTGGAGTTATCCATTTTGCGGCAGAAAGCCATGTTGATAATTCCATCAAAGGACCTAGAGCCTTTATTAACACCAATTTGCTTGGAACATTCAATCTTCTAGAAGCGGCACGTATACATTGGCTTGACGCCCCATTTAAGACGAAAACCAATTGTGAGAATCACCGTTTTCACCATATTTCAACCGACGAGGTTTTTGGCACCTTAGGCAATAGCGGCTATTTTACCGAACAAACACCTTACGCCCCCAATTCACCCTATTCTGCCAGTAAAGCCGGATCAGATTTTTTGGTGCGTGCCTATCATCACACCTATGGTATGAACGTTACGACCTCAAACTGTTCAAATAACTACGGCCCTAAACAGCATGCAGAGAAACTCATTCCAACTATTATCCGTCATTGCTTAGATCTTTCGCCGATTCCGATTTATGGTAAAGGGCAAAACATCCGCGACTGGCTTTATGTCACAGACCATGCAAAAGCCATTGATCTGATTTTCCACCAAGGAAAAGCCGGAGAGACATACAATATCGGCGGCCACAACGAAAGAACTAATCTGGAAATAGCAGAAACCATCTGCCACCTAATGGACCAATTAAAACCACGAGCAGATCATAAAAAATACGCTGAGTTAATTAGCTTTGTTGCTGACCGCGCAGGGCACGACTTACGCTACGCAATAGACCCTAAAAAAATTACTTCTGAACTTGGTTATAAGCCAGATGAGAACTTTGACAGTGGCATCATAAAAACCATCAAATGGTATTTAGATAAAGCATAAATCGACAATATTACCCCCATCATTATTTGATAAGAATATTTCTTTCCTTTTAATGACAAAAAACTTGACATTGTCTAAAATCGCAGTTATATCTTAACTATTCATTAATATTTAGGAGCATCAAACCATGCGCAAGCTACAGCTGATAGTCCTATTTTTATGTTTAAGTTTTAGCCCCACAGGACTAGCCGATACTGAAACCCTAAATTGGTGCGGTACATATTTTGAAGATAACGACCAAAGCTTTTTACGAATTGCCAGAGCAGATTTATTTACCGGAAGCAACCAATGCAACATTGATGAATATTATGAAAAAGTAACCAATACCGGTCACATAAACCTTGCCCTAAACCGTACCAAAAACCGTAATGTTGTTGGTCAATGGCGCAAATTTACCAACCACATCATTGAAGTACGTGGCAAAATGCACCGTGGGATGATTACTGGCACCAGACTAGTTCGTGACATAGGCGTTTGAACGCAATAATTATTTCATGATTTCAGCCCAAATAGTTGTGGGCAGTGTACCTCCGCCAATTTCCTTCATCGGGGAATTGTCATCATTACCAACCCAAACGGCTGCTGTATATTTTGCTGTAGAACCAATAAACCAAGCATCACGATAATTTTGCGACGTTCCCGTTTTACCACGTGCATAAGGAATATAGCGTGCTTTCTTTCCTGTACCGGAAAGAACAACTTCACGCTGTAACAAATTAATTTTCTCCAACACATTATCCGCTAGAACCTTCTCTTTTGCTGCAGCATGACGAGAAAATAAAACATTATGACGATCATCTGTAATTTCTGTAACAGCATAAGGAAACACCGCGTACCCACCATTAACTGTAGCTGTATATGCTGCAGCCATATCGATAACCCGCACCTCAGATGCCCCAAGAATAATAGCTGGCTCTTCTTTTAAGCTACTGGTAATTCCCAAACGAAGTGCCATATTTATAATATCCTCTAACGAAAGATACGTAGCCAAATCAACTGTTGCGACATTAAGTGACTGGGCAAAAGCTTGCTTCAAGCTCACAGCGCCATGAAAGCGTTTATCATAATTTTGCGGCTCCCATTTTCCGATTTTAAGCGGCTCATCTGCAATCAGTTCGTTTTCTGAAAAGCCCTTTTCAAAAGCTGCCAGATAAACAAATAATTTAAAACTTGAACCAGCCTGACGTAGAGCTTGTGTTGCTCGATTAAACTGACTTTTATTATAATCATATCCTCCCACCATCGCTTTGATAGCACCTTGTCTATCTAAAATTACAACAGCACCTTCATGGACATTATCCTTCATATGTTCACGCAGATTTTTGCGCAGCAGATATTCCGCCCGCTGCTGCAACTGATAGTCCAACGTTGTCTTAACATAAATATCCCCATCATAGCCTTTAAGCATAGAAGGCAATTCACCCATAATGTAATCACCGAAGTAGCGCACTCCTAATAACGGCGTTTCTTGCCCCTGGCCGACAGGCTGTTTTAACGCCTCTTCTTTTTGTGCGGCAGAAATTGTTCCGGCTCGCTGCATCAAAGACAATACCACTGCCCCCCGTTCCAATGCTAATTTTTTATGACGCAGATAATTATATCGGCTAGGCGCTTTGAGGGCCCCCGCCAAAATAGCGGCTTCATGGAGGTTCAAATTTTTAGCCTGTTTATTAAAAAATCGTTTAGCCGCAGTATTAATGCCATAAGCACCGCTACCAAAAAAGACCCGATTAAGATAAATGTCTAAGATTTGTTTTTTCGAAAAATGTTTTTCCAACCACCGCGCTAATAAAAATTCTTGTACTTTACGTTTAATGCTTTTTTCTTGTGTCAAAAACAAATTTTTCGCTACTTGTTGAGTAATGGTTGAGGCCCCTTGCGCATAGCGTCTTTTAACCAAATTAATGCCCATAGCCCGAGCAAAACCGATAAAATCAAACCCACTGTGCTTATAGAAACGCCGGTCCTCCGTATCGACCACCGCCTGAGCAACGTATTTAGGTAATTCATCGACATCAACCGGCGCGGCAAATAACGAACCATAAGCTGTCAGCTCTCGACCATCCGCAGCTAAAATTTTGACCCCAGGTTGTCTTTCTACATAAATTGCCTTAGAAAAAGCCGGCAATGTCGTATTGCAATACCAAATATAACCAAACACTGCCCCACCGACAATCAAAGCCATCCACAGCAACAACAAAAACACCGTCATTTTCCAAGAGCGTTTTTTTCCTTTTTTACTTTTAGACCTACGCTTAGTTTTTGCCGTTGTTTTTTTCTTTTTTTCTTTTTCTTCTGTATTTTTCTTTTTAACAGTTTTTTGCACCATCGTCACATACCTCATAGCAATTTATGAGAGTGTAAGACCATTTCTTTTAAAAAAGATTAAAAAGACTATTTTGAACGATTTTTATTAAAAAATTCCGTTGCCGGATTATTCATAAAATCTTCTACTGTCCCTACAAGTACTTTATCCTCTATTAATTTTGGTAATCTTTCTCTATAAATTTTATCAAATTCAGGACTATCCACATATGCATCTATCTTTTCAAAAACTTTAAGCCAAACTTCCTGCCCAACTATGAAAATCTTCTAGCGTCTTAAAGTCAGGAACAATTATCTCCTCTGGCATCTCTCAATCTCCCTTAGTTTAAATAGTACAAAAATCCCATAAAGAGCTATTCCCTTTACGTGACAATGCATTGGTTAAAATATTGATTAATTTTTTCTCAGCACCCTTTAGATATGTATGTATGTATAAATCAATGACTTAGCGCTTTGCAAAGCCGCCATACTATTTACCCTAACATTTAACATCACTTGCCACATAATCTTATACTCCCGAACCATATACTAAAAAGTATAGCATAAATTTTCCGTGATTACAATAAAAAACAGCCTTAAAACTCTCAAAAACACTTTGCAAACATGCATAAGATGATTAAAATAGAGACAATAAAACCCAAAAATCGTACTCAAAGGACTATTTTTCAATGGGTGGGATAAATTGTGGTGCTATCGTCGTGAGCCCACCAAGGCACACGAGTGTAGTCAGACCTACACAACGTGCCGATGAGTGGCTTCCTCACGGCGATTTGACCGCAGTTTAGCACGCCCCCAAGGAGTAAAATATGGAAAAAGTTTGTTTAATCGACGGTTCCGGCTACATCTTTAGAGCCTTTTTTGCCAGCCCAACAATGACCAATCCGGAGGGACTGCCAGTTAATGCCGTCTATGGCTTCTTAAATATGTTTCTCAGCCTGACACAAAACATCCCTTGCGATTATTGTCTGGTTTTGTTTGATGCCAAAAGGCAAAATTTCCGTAACGAAATTTTTGCAGATTATAAAGCCACCCGTCCGGAATTACCGGCTGAATTAAAACCACAATTTGACCTAATCCATGAGGTGGTGGAAGCATTAAACCTGCATTGGTTACAAATGGAAGGCTACGAAGCCGATGATTTGATTGCCACCTATACCGCAAAGGCATTAACAGAAGGCAAAGAGGTAACCATCGTTTCAGCAGATAAAGATTTAATGCAGTTAATCCGCCCAGGGGTGACTTTTTATGACAGCATGAAAAACAAGTTTTTCAGCCCTGAAGATGTTAAAGAAAAATTCGGCGTTTATCCCGAGCATGTCACGGATGTACAAGCACTTGCCGGAGATAGCACAGATAATATCCCCGGTGTTCCCGGTATTGGTATTAAAACCGCTGCAGAGTTAGTAAATCAATTCGGTTCGCTTGCAGAAGTACTTAATCACGCTGCAGAAATCAAACAAAATAAGCGTCGCGAGCTTATTTTAAATCACCAACAAGATGCTTTAATTTCCCAACAACTGGTTACCCTAAAAGCAGACGTTCCTGTAGAATTGGAAATAAAAGATTTTCGTTGCACCGCTCCCAAGCAAGAGATACTGCTAAACTTAATTGATAGACATGCCGTCAAAAGCCTAAAGAATAAGGCATTAAATTGGCTAAATAAAAAATGTGCAGATTTACCAATTGCAGAAAAAGTCCTCAAACCAAACTACCAGCTGATAAAAAACCTGACAGATTTGCGCCAGCTTTATAGCTTGATTAAATCAGAAAATGCTTTTAGCTTTCTAATTCATCAGCAAGATAATATTCTGCTGGGAATTTCTATCGGTCTAAAAAATGCTCGTGCCTTTTATATACCATTAGGACAACCGCAACCAGCCACAGATTTATTTGCCGCGCCAACAGCCACAGAAGGATTATCACCTCAAGAACTCAAAGATTTCTTAAATCCGCTGTTTGTTAATCCGGCTATCATGAAAATTTCCGCAAATATCAAAGAACAGCTCCATAATTTGGAAAGTACTTTGAAGATACCGCTATTCCCCTTTCCTTATGAAGACATAGCAATTATGTCATATGATTTATACAGTTCAGCACATCCGCACACCATCGCCACCCTCAGTCAAGAAATCCTCAATCAACCGTTCAAACTTGCAGAACCGGAATATAAAAAAACAAACTTCAAAACCGTTCCGTTATCCGAAGTCTTGAGCCTTTTTGCTGAGGCCGCTGACTATACCAAGCGTCTACATGAAAAATTAAGCCAACAATTGCTACCTGAGAAAAAATTATATGTATATGAGCGGATTGATAGGCCTTTAGTCGAAGTTCTCTACCAGATGGAAAAGAGTGGCATCATGCTTGACACCATCAGATTGAAAGAACTAGACACCCTGTTTGATACAGAAATGAGCAAAATTTCTGCAGAGATTTATAAATTAGCCGGAGAAACCTTTAATATCAGCTCACCCAAACAAATCGGAGAAATTTTATATAATAAGCTCGGGCTGAAAGGCAAAAAACACACTTCTGGCTCATTAAATACCAGTGCTGAAGTTTTAGAACAGATGGCCGAGACGCACGAATTGCCGCAAAAAATATTAGATTGGCGTCAATACCAAAAACTCAAATCGACTTACACCACGGCCCTGCTTGCCTTGATGGATAGAGAATATCGCGTCCACACCACCTATAGCATAACTTCTGTTAACACCGGACGTTTAGCCTCATCCAATCCGAATTTACAAAATATTCCAATCCGTACAGAAATTGGCAGAGAAATACGTAAATGCTTTATTGCCAAGCCGAACCACAAGCTAATTGCCGCAGATTATTCCCAAGTAGAATTAAGACTATTGGCAACCATTGCTGATGTTAAATTCTTGCAAGAGGCATTCAAAGAAGGAGTGGATATTCATCGCAAAACCGCTTCACAAGTATTCAATATTCCTTATGAGGAAGTGGATGCCAACCATCGTCGCCGAGCTAAAGCCATTAATTT
Source organism: Alphaproteobacteria bacterium (assembly GCA_017475705.1). GTDB lineage: Bacteria > Pseudomonadota > Alphaproteobacteria > RF32 > CAG-239 > CAG-267. The sequence goes on along the minus strand of JAFVFB010000014.1, from coordinate 8,621 downwards.
CGGCATTATTTACGGCATGTCAGCTTATGGATTATCCAAAGAAATAGATGTATCTCCGGCTCAAGCGCAGCAATACATTGACGCCTACTTTGAAAACATGCCGGAAATAAAACAGTATATGGATAATACGATTAATTTTGCCCGCAAGAATGGTTATGTTCTAACACCGTTTAATCGCAAAATCAGTATATTCGGCATTCAAGATACCAATCGCCGCATGGCCTCATTTTCTGAGCGAGCTGCTATTAATGCGCCAATACAAGGGGGCGCGGCAGATATTATCAAGTTAGCAATGATAAAGATTGCCGCCAAATTGGCAAAAGAAAATCTAAAAACCAAGATGTTATTACAGGTGCATGATGAATTGGTATTTGAAGCACCGCTAGATGAAGTTGAAAGAGTATCCAGAATAATCAAACAAGAGATGGAAGATGTTATCGGTATTGATTTGAAAGTTCCGTTGATTGCCGAAGTCGGCATAGGGGATAACTGGGGGGAAGCCCATTAAGGATGCAGGGCAAGCCCTGCTACCGTGCGCACAGTATGTGACGCCATCGCCCAGTGCCAAATAAAGCTTAAAATGATTTTTTAGTTTGCAAAAAACTCTCTATTTCCCTTTTCGATAATGCGCAACATTAGCATTATGCTCTTTAAGCGTCTTAGCAAACCGATGCCCGCCGGTCACACCATCTGCCACAAAATAAAGATACGGCGTTTTTTCTGGATGTGCTGCCGCTAAAATAGCCGCTTTACCGGGACTGCAAATCGGCGCCGGAGGCAAACCAGAATAGACATAGGTATTATAAGGCGAATCATAAGCCAAATCCCGTTTATAAATAGGTCTATTAAGATTCATTTTCCCCTGTGTAACAGCATAAATAACGGTAGGATCCGTCTGTAATTTCATCCCCAAATTTAAACGATTAATAAAAACAGAAGCAACTTTTGCGCGTTCTGCGGCGACACCTGTTTCTTTTTCAACAATACTCGCCAAAATTAACAGCTCATCAGCAGACTTCAGTGGCAAATTATTCTGTCGTGCACCATACACCTCTGCAAGCGTTTTTTTCATAGCTTGACGTGCCTTTTCTAAAATAGAATTACGAGATTCGCCGCGTGTAAAATGATACGTTTCCGGCAACACCTCTCCTTCCTTCAAGGCGAGAGTGATATCTCCAGATAAATAAGGATTATCCGCAACAATTTGGCGAATTTCCGCCAAAGCTTTACCTTCTGGTATAGTCAAACTTCGAATAATAACATCACCGCTGATTAACTTTTCGAACACTTGCTGATAGGATAACGAACCACCAAATGAATACTCGCCGGCCTTTAAACTATCCTGCATATGATACCGCCAAGTAAACAACCTAAACCACAAAGGGGAATCAATAATACCTCTTTCGGCCAATAATTGTGCAACACGATTTCCTCCGACACCGCGTTCAATCATAACTTCCTGAGAGGAAGATAAGTGATATATATGAGTATATTTTTTTTGCATTGCTACAAAAAAAATCACTCCCACCACAATAGCTAAAAAAGCCAAGGATAGGAGTGAATTAAACAATTTCTTCAGCATATTTTCAGCTTAACCATTATATTTTTTAAAAATAAGTGAAGAATTCGTACCGCCAAAACCAAAGGAGTTTGACATTGCTGCTCTAATTTCTCTTTTCTTTGGCTTTAAAGGCACTAAATCAAAATCAGCTACTTCATCAGCCGGATTCTCCAAATTAAGGGTTGGCGGACAAGTTTGTTCTAAAATAGCCTTAATAGTATAAACAGCCTCAACGGCACCGGCAGCACCAAGTAAGTGGCCAATCGCCGATTTGGTAGAAGACATAGAGACATGCTTAATCCCTTCATCACCAAATAACCGCTTAACAGCCATTGCCTCACCAACATCACCGGCTGGTGTAGATGTACCATGGGCATTAATGTAACCAATATCAGAAAGTTCAACACCATTTTCTTTGGCATGGTCTGCTGCCATCTTCATTGCCCGATATGCACCATCGCCAGATGGAGCTGTAATATGATAAGCATCACCGCTCATACCATAGCCGACAACTTCGGCATAAATCTTAGCACCACGCGCTTTAGCATGCTCTAGCTCTTCTAAAACCAAAGCACCACTACCTTCTCCCATAACAAAGCCACTACGATTCTTATCCCATGGACGAGAAGCCTTTTCTGGTGCATCATTAAACTCTGCTGTGATAGCCTTCATACGAGCAAAACCGCACAAACCTAACACATTAACAGCAGATTCGGCACCGCCGGCAACCATCAAATCAGCATCACCGCGTGCAATCATCGCTGCTGCATCACCAATAGCATGAGTACCTGTTGAACACGCCGTAACACACGCATGATTAGGCCCTTTTAAGCCAAATTTAATTGAAACATTACCGGAAATTAAATTAATGAGAACAGAAGGAATAAAAAATGGAGATATGCGCTTCATCCCAACTTCATTAAAAGAAATTGCATTTTCATAAATAGTCTGAAGACCACCAATACCAGCCCCCATCATCACGCCAGCGCGATATTTTTCATCTTCGCTAGCATTTTCAGCATCCCAGCCAGCATCAGCCAAAGCATCACCTGCTGCAGCCATTCCAAACAAAATAAATTTATCATTTTTCTTTTGGTCTTTTGGGGCGATAACAGTATCCGGATTAAACAAAGGTGCCTGTTCACCAAAAGGAACGCGCCCCGCGATTTTAACTGGAATATCTTTCAAATCAATATCATCTATAACCCGAACGCCGGATTCACCAGCCATCAAAGCATCCCAGTTATGCTGCACACCACGCCCTAGCGGAGAAACAACGCCCATACCCGTTACGACAACTCTTCTCATAAAAAACCTCATTTTTCCTTATCCAGCGGATTGAGCAACGCTCTCCCCGCGGATAAAATTAATATGAAAAAACTCGCTTGTCAAAATCGGAGCGAGTTTCTATTTATGATAATTCAAAGGCTTACGCTGCTTTTGAAAGATAGTCAATAGCATCTTTTACAGTAAGAATTTTTTCTGCTGCTTCATCAGGAATTTCGCAACCAAATTCTTCTTCAAATGCCATAACCAACTCAACAGTATCCAAGCTGTCAGCACCCAAATCATCAATAAAGTTTGCATTATCTGTTACTTTTGTTTCTTCAACACCTAAATGTTCAGCAACAATTTTCTTAACGCGACTAGCGGTATCAGTCATAAATTTAACCTCTAAAAATTATTAAAACAAATTTTAGACTAACGTCTGAAAAGAACGCTACACAGAAAATATTTATTTGACAAGCATTTTTTTCATTTTTTCAACTTCACCCCCATGGATACACAGACTTTTAATTGTTTTTCAAACAGATAGAAAGAACAAAAAAAAGCATCTTTTTCCCTTATTTATCCCCAAAATAAAACTTTAGATAAATAAAATAACCATTATAGTCATCAAAATTTACTTCATTTTCAGAAAACACCACTTATATATATGTAAAAAAATAATCTAGAAAAGGAGGAATTTTAATGCAAATAGGAATTATCGGCACTGGCATGGTCGGCAGCGCCATCGCTTTTTCACTAGCAACTGCGGGAACTGCTGAAAGATTAATTTTAATTGATAAGCATCAAGAGAGGGCCCAGGCTGAGGCCATGGATATTTCTCACGCCACCCCCTTTACCTTTGGTGCCTCAGTTATCGCCGGTGACTATGACGACTTAAAGAAAGCAGACCTTATCATTATAACAGCTGGAGCCAACCAACAACCTGGCGAAACCCGTCTTAATCTATTAAATAGAAACATCGAAATATTCAAAAACATTATCCCGCAAATCATAAAATATGCCCCACATGCAATCTTGCTAATAGCAACGAACCCTGTTGATATTATGACAGAAATAACGCTAAGGCTCTCTGATTTTCCACCAAACCGTGTCTTTGGCACCGGAACAGTTCTAGATTCATCTCGCTTTCGTAGTAGTCTAGGCTTTCATCTAGGAATATCTCCCACCTCAATTCACGCCAATGTTATTGGCGAACACGGTGATAGCGAAGTATTACTATTCTCCAGTGCCATTGCCGGCACCACCCCTATCGCTAAAATAGCCGCTCAAACCAATATAAAACTTGACCATAAAATAAAATCAATCATTGATAATGATGTTCGCAATGCGGCTTATACTATCATAAAAGGAAAGGGTTCCACCTATTTTGGTATTGCCGGTGCCACCCAGCATATTATAAACGCCATCATTGGCGACAGCCATACAATTTTAACCATTAGTGCACATCACAATACAGCCATTGGCAATTACCAAAACATATGCTATTCTATGCCTTCTATCGTAAGCAAAAATGGAGTGGAAAAAATTTTAACGCCGGCTATGGACAGCGATGAACAGACAGCTCTTGAAAAAAGTGCCGCAACATTAGCTGAATATACGAAAAAGGCTCTGACTGCACTGTAATTACTATTGACCGTTTTTAACAAATCTATTGTCTTTAAAAAAAAGATATCTTATACTGTCCGCATATCTATTTGTGGGAGAATAAAGATGCTGAAATACCTGTTGCTATTATTAACATTAATGGCCTCAACAACCACTTTAGCACAAGAAAACGAGCCGCCAGTTGAACTTCAAAATTTTGAAGCTTATGCCGATATTTTACCATTTGATGAATATGGTGAAGCACGTGGAACTAAACGCTCCTTACGCCAACTAGATATTATCCCTTTTATTCAGTCCCAAATTAAAGCTGAAGCAGCCTACAACATTATGAACCCAGAACAGGTTTTTTGCTACCATGTCACCCGCCAGCCACAAAATTACACCGGCTATACGCTAAATAAATTTGCCATCGCCGGCTACTGTGGTGAATTAGATAACAGCCAGATGGTTACCACCTATGAAGCACTATTTACCAAAGGCATTAACATCTTAACACAAAAAGCTGATTGCCGCATAGAACCCCGCATCATGCTACGCTTTGTCCGTGGAGTAGACTATACCGATGTATTGCTTTCTTCACCTTGTCCGTCTTTTACAGTATTTTATGCCGGAAGATATAACTCTTTCAACATCAAACAAGGCGTTATAAATGACATTATCAGCCAATTAGAAACAAAAAATGAAAGTTTCCATTCACCAGCCCTACTCAAGCAAACCGTTGCCAATGGCATTGCCAAAACCACTGCAGAAGAAGAACTGCTGGAGAAGAAACAACAAGAACAACAACCTATCATGAATTGGCAACACCCCCAACAACAAGAGCAAACAGAATCTGAACCAGATAAGAAACCAATTACTGGTTGGGGAAAGCTTAATTTACGCCTAAAAAACCAAGAATAAACCTTGTCACGACAAACCGCCGAGAAAGCTCTTTATCCGCGCAGAAAAAATGATATCATCTTCGGTAATTCCTTTTCTGAGTAGCATATCCGCTTTCCGCCGTGTACGAGAAAGCGCGACATAGAGTTGTCCATGCGCAAAAGCCCCCCTATCAATATCTACAATAACGCGATCTAGCGTTTTCCCTTGTGCTTTATGAATAGTCAGAGCATAACCCAACTGTAGAGGAAATTGAACAAATGAACCGGTCTCTTTTTCCTTAACTTCACCTGTTTCACTATCTATATCATAGGTAAAAGATTTCCACTCTTCCCGATGAACCGTAATATACCTACGATCTTGTAAACAACGAACCACTATAGCCCGTTCATCAAGCTTTTCGACCACCCCTGAAGTCCCGTTAATATAATCAGGATAATTATTCTTATTAAAAATAACCAATGCACCTTCTTTGAGAACAAGTGTTTTAGGAGATGGTGTATCCTGCATTTTTTCAAAACTGCCAACAACCTGTGCATCATAACTTCGTTCAACACTACTCAATGCAGCTAGCCGGCACTTATTAATATTATCTGCCACTTGGCGATAGGGAGTAATAGTAATAGCCGTTTCAATAAAATCTGCAGGATAAGTTTCTGCCTGATTAAAATACGAAACAGTCTCACCTAGAGCTTCATAATGCCGCAAATTTTGCAAATAGCGCAACAATTCCTGATCACTTTGCCGATAAACTTCTGATAGCTCTACCTTTTCAAAGCCGCCTTTTTGATATGATTTTGCATCAAAAAAATACGGTTCATCTGTACCATATTCCTGTCTAAAGATAGGCATAACATCATGTTTAATAATAGGTGGTAATTGGCATAAATCACCAATAAGAATGATTTGTAAACCGCCAAAAAGCTCAAGATTCCCTCTAGCCTGACAACACAAAGCTTCCACCGCATCAAGAACATCAGGACGCAACATAGAAACTTCATCAATAACCAAAACATCTGTTTTTTTCAAAATAGATTTAAGCTTACGACGTTTGGAAGATAACACCTCTTTCATAATCAAAAAATCACTCAGCGGCAACGTAAACATAGAATGAATAGTTGCTCCCTCTATATTAAGCGCAGCAATCGCCGTTGGTGCAACCAACCGAATTCTTTTTTTAGAATGCTTTTTAAGATATTTAATAAAAGTCGATTTGCCTGTTCCTGCCTGCCCCTGCACAAAAAAGTTTTGATGAGTATGCTCAATCCGATCAAACAGCCGTCGTTGTGTCAAATTCAGCTGCACCAAATCTTTAACAGATTTGGAAATAGATTTAAGGGCATTAATTTCTGCAGAATCGTTCATCAACTAAATTATAGAAAAATCATTCAGCTTGTCAATTATTTAATCCAATGGCGGCAAAGGCCTATAATATTTATACCATAGCCGTTGTAGCATACGAAAGAATTGATCATGTGAGACTTCTGCCCCTAATGGCTTTTTAGACGATGCAAAATGCAAAACCGTTACTGGCGCAAAAACATCAACATAATTTTTCCACTCTCGACCATAAAAATGACCTAATGTCGGCAAATCAATATGCTCAAAAAAGAAATTCATCGCATTTGCCTCAAATGGAAGTTCTAAAACATCCTTTTCCACCACCACATTCAAGGCATCTTGGTCCATATACGTGCGAAAATTATTATTGGTAAAATCTTCTAATTTCTGCAATAACCCATCTGCCCGAAACTTCGCTAAGTTCATCAGCATAACACCACTGTTAAAATAGAAGCCGCGCTCTTCTAAATTTAGTTCCAAAACATGTGTATTTTCAAAAAACCATGATGGGTCTTTCACCGCTGCCAAATAGACATTTTGCACATCTGTCTGATAAAGAGCATTCAAATCCCGCAATACCAAAATATCTGAATCTAAATAAAGCACCTTTTCCAAATTTGGTAATGCATCCGCAATATAATACTTCAACAAAGACGCCTTTGAAACATGTGTATCACGAATATAAAATAAATCCGTCTCGCGTTGTGGTAAAACCGTTATTGAGACATCTGCCGCAGCCAATGCTTTTAATGCCTCAATATCAGAGTCTGAAACATCTACCGTCATCACATAAACATGGTAAACACTCTGCGGACACTTATTTTGTTTGGCAGAATTAATCGCTACACGAGTAAAATCCATATAATTAGCATCGGTAATTAATACCATATTAACTGTACCGCTAACATTGCTACATTCCTGCGGCTGTAAAGGTAAATCAAAATCATAATTAGTACTTTCAACTGCTGGTAAGGTAACATCATTAGAAAGTGAAGAATAACTGTAGAGCGGAGTGGCTGCCTCGACTACTTCATATTCATCTGTCGTCTTTTTAATCATCGCAGCCCAAACCAATAAAGCAATGATAACCGCACCTAAAATATCTGCAAAAATTACCCATTTCATACCAGGGTCTTTTTCAGACTTCATTGGTTCTTGTTTTTCATCTGAATATTGCTGATTTTCATCGCCCATCGCTTAGCTCCCCAAAGTTCATAACGGTACTCAGCCTAGCAATAAATAAGTAAACATCCAGTTAAAAATAAATCGGCAGACAAACAGTCATTGACTTTTTAAGAATTTTCTTCTAAAAACAAAACATCTGTGATAAAAATATGTCAAATTATTAAAAAAATTTATTTTTATGAGTAAACACATTTTAACTGTACAAGACTTTTGCTCTGTACTATATGAAAACGCTTTGGATTTCAAGTATCCCCAAGCAGAGTTCAAAAAACTGAGTGATGAAAAGATATCCGCTCTATCTCTACGTGAAGATTTAGGATTGGATAGTCTTGATATTTACGATTTAGAAATTCGGCTGCTAGATGAGTTTTCACTTATCATGCCGCTCACCGAACGTCCCTACACCAAAACCGTTGGCGACTTTCTAAACTTCTTAAATACAAAATCACTATGTGACGTAGAATAATAAAATCCCCCCAGAAAACTGGGGGGATTTTATTTATAAAGCCTAATAAGCTATAACCATTAAAATTTTTAGTACAAAGCATTACAATTCAAAATCTGTAATACCCTCATATGCCAACTCATATAGCTTTTTAATTTCTTTAATCAGCGGATACCGCGGATTTGCACCCGTGCACTGATCATCAAATGCCAATGTTGGTAAATCTTCCATAGCTTTCTTAAAATCAGCATCAGTATATTCACCTTTAATGGCAAACCATTCGCGAATAGATGCTGGGATACCGATTGTCTTTTT
>JAFVFB010000013.1 GCA_017475705.1 Alphaproteobacteria bacterium | reverse complement strand
TTGTGCTGATGCTCATTTCATTTGTCGGGTGCAATATTTTCCCTGCGTGGTTTAATTTGCACGGCAACGTGGCAAAATTGGCATCACATGGATTGGTAATCAGTTCTACGGCATTTCTTTTTCTTGGAGTTATTCGGGTTGCCGGATATTATTACCAAGCAACCGGAAAAATCAGAGCCTCATCATTACTGATATACGGAGATGCTTTCTTTGCATTACCGCTATGTTTATTTTTGTTGCCGATTTGGTTCGGATTAGACGGGGTTTGGCTAGCTATGCCGATATCACGTGTCTTATTGTTTTCTTTTGTATGTCACCTTTGGTGGGGTAAAAAACGAGGAAAATAGCAATATTTTTTAACCTAAAGCCGAGTTTGAAAGCCCGGCTTTTTTTATGGAGAAAATCATGAATGTAGATTCAATCTAGAAAAGGATAGGACTAATTCATTTATTTTTTCTAAATCTGTAGCGGTTTGGGCAAGCTCAGAATAAAAGGACTGGACTAACCCGTCTGTTTTTTCCAAATCTGCAACGGAAACAATTTTTACCTTACCGCTACAATACATATAACCGGCACCTAAACCAAATCCTATCAATAAAGCTATAATGGAACTGAAAAAAGTTTTTTTTCATATGTATAACTCTCGAAAAATTATTTAATTATTTTAGCAACATGCTCGGTAATATCCACACCACCGCAAATGACAATATTTTTAGCTATAACCATTGAATATCCTTTTTTCTCAGCTTCTGCCGCCACTGTTTGTGATATATTGCTACTTACTGCCTGTAATTCTTGTTGATACTGCAACGCAATATCTCTTCTTTTCAAAGCAAATTCTGCATTATATTTTTGCAATAAGGCTTGTTGTCTTTCCTTATCATGTTCCGCATTTTCTTCATTTTGAGCATTTTGCAACCACAAATTAAGCTCTTTAATTTTATTTGCCTGCGCCTCTTTTAACGCCTTTACTTGCGCGGAAGAATTTACAATTGCTTGCACATCAACCACCGCAATATTATTTGTATTTGGCTGCATGTTTATTTCAGTTTTTGCATTAGTCTGTTTTTTCATTTTAATACCTTTCTTAAATAAATTTTCAATATCATTATGCCAATATTAAAACGGCGCTGCAATTAAATCAAAGTGGAAATTCATATCATCTTCATGATATGTTCCTTTGTTCATCAAAGGAAAACCGACATAAGCTCTGGCTGATAAGTACTTATTGATAGCTATACGCAAACCAACACCGTCACTTAAAAGGAAATTTTCTTTATGAGCCTTACCCTCATGATAAAATATACCGCCATGATCCAAGAAAGCTGCAAATTTAACAGCATCTCTCAAACGGAACGTGCTACCACTTGTGCTAAATGGCACATTAATCGTTTCCGGTAAAAACGGTATCGGGAACAACATTTCCAAACTGGTATAATATGCAGAAGGCGCCATCAAAAGACTCTCTGAATAACCTCTCACACTTGAAATACCGCCAATTTGATATTGCTCAACATAAGCAATATTATCAGGTGAATATTGCCCGCCGGCTTTAATTGTCCCAACAATACCCCACGGCAAATAGTGGATATAGTAAGCATCAGCATTAAACTTTGTGAAATGCTCGCTCTCGTGTCTGATTTGGTCTTTAATCACGCCTCGAGTTGCATATAAAGAACCATAAAAAATACTCTTTTCAAAATTATAATTTCCGCCTAAACCGATTGCTACGTTGGTATCCTTAAAATCGGAATATTTGAATCCGGAAATTTTAGCTGTTGAGGTTTTGTAATTCAACGACGTATTAACATTTAATTTTCCTTTTGTCGTATCAATCAAAGGATGAGAGATATATCCGCTGTATGTATTAGTTTTGGCATTTAAGTCAAAATCTTTATACTCTCCGCTGGTTACTTTGCTTTTACCGAACATATACGACACACCGGCACGAGTTCCGTATCTGTTTACCGGCACATTATAATCGATATAAGGATTAAATGAAGATTTTGCTACATTGAATGCTATAGATAATCTGTCTTGAAAACCGATAAGCGAGTCGGTTGAAGCAACTATTCCGCCACGATGTTCACCGGTTGTATCGCGCCCAAAGTTATCAAACGAAGCTGATAAATGGTAAGGCATTGTTTCTTCTGCTTTCAGCTTAACATCGGTAGTACCGTATTTTTTTCCTGGTTTCAATTCCGCACGCAATTTAATGCTACGAGCATTTCTGTTAAATGTTTTCAAATCATTTTGCAAATCTTTCAAACTGAAAAGTTCACCATCTTTGCGACCAATTTGAGAGCGTAAATACCATTCTCTGTTATACTTATTGCCATCAATAGTCAATTCACCTATATGCGCTTCCATTAACTCAATTTTCAAAACACCTTCAAGTTTTCCTTCTGCAATAAAGGCACGAGCGGTGATAATGCCTTTTTTCAAATATTGAGCATTAATAAGCTGAACCAAGTTATTAATATCTTCAATCGTAACATCTTTGCCTTCTGCTAAAGATTTGAATTTATCAATTTCAGACTTTGAAAAAACTTCCGATTTCGAAATATCCACACGATAAATATGAACAGATAAAGCATATTTATTTGCCCTTGGCGGAAGTTTTATCTCATCTTCGGTCATATCTGTCGAAACATCTGTATCTTCCTTGGTTTGCACATTGCCCCGACTTTCTCTTGACTGATAATACCTTCTCGCCTTTTCCATATCAGTAAACATATTAACCGACTCATTTGGCGCTAAAAGCTGTTGGTTAACTTGAGTTGCTTCGTTTTTGCTATCCGTTTGTCCATATGCATCACTTCCAGCCACAAGCATATTTGTAGAGAGAATTGTGCTGCAAATTAAAGCTCGGATAAACAATTTATTTGATTTTATTGGCATAGTCCTTAGTCCTTATTAAATTAACATTATCTATCTGTATTTGGAATTTTTAGAGCACCTTTTTCTTCTTTTCATTACTACTATATTTTTCACCTTGCAGTTGATCTGCTTTTGTCTGGTTGATAATACTCATAATATTCGAATCATCTAATATTCTGTGATGAAAACCTTTGATAAGATGATTATCATCTTCCGAAACAACATCTGCAATATAATCAGAAACCGAAGATGAACGATACAACATGTTATCAGCTTCGTTTATAGCAGACTGCCCATGATATGAATTTTTCAAACCAACTTCTGAGGCTAATGTTATCTCACCCTCCATACTCGTTGCATACGCTTCTTTGTTAACAAGAGTGTTCATACTGTGTCTGGTTACATTTAGAGATTCCGTTCTGATATTATTACTCTTATCAACAGACAAATGCATCGGTTTTTTGGTTAAATACAGTTGAACCGTGTCATACGGATAAGGTGCCAAGCTTGTATTGTCGACAACAATATTCTTGCTTGCCGTACCAATCGTCCCTTTAGTCTTAATATCACCCGTAATATTAACATTTTCAGATTTTGTTGTTAAGGCTAATTTATCCGTCTTCAGGTTAGCAATATTTACATCGTTAGTTGCCGTAATTTTTGTATCATCGGCAGTAACATTTCCGTAATTCGCCGCAGCTCCGGTGTTATTAAGGTTAGCAACATTTCCGGCTGTAATATTTACTTTATTACCTTCGGCAAGTTCCATATTCAGAGCTTTATCTTTCCCAATAGAATTACCGGCGGTTAAATCAGCATTTTTAACCGATATATTCGTATCAGCATTATCCAATCCATTTGTAATGTTCTTTAATGACGTAATATCTGCCGTATTGGTATAATCTGACGTATTACCGCTAATTGTACCAATGTGCAGGTCATTAGAAGTACTGACATCTATATCATCAACTTTGGCATTCAAATTTCCGCCCAAATTCACTTCGGAAATTTTAATATTCTTGGCATTCGCATTCAAATCTTTACCAATATTTGCATCGGCAATTACAATATTTTTGTTAGCATCAATATTGACATCACCGCTTACATCTAATTTACCGCTGACAGTGGTATTATCAGAAGTATTGGTTAAGTTACCGTCTACCGTTAACGAGAAGATATTTGTGTCTTTCTGACTTTCAAGTCTAGTGTCACCACCGATAACCGTATCTTTTACAATAACATCATCATCGGAGGTTACATTTACCAATGCTAGATACGCTTCTTCATCTGTCAGGTGCTTCACATCGGCATTTTCAAGTGTAGTTTTGCCCAACGAGTGAATAACAGAGAAGTCTGTTGTAATATTATCTGAAATTGTTACATCGCGACCGCCTGCAAAAATAGAACCTGCGGTTACATTACTCATTTTAACATCTGCATCACTACCTATGGCAATATATGTTGAATGTGTATCATTATCAGATTTAATATTATTCGCCGTAATATTTGCTTTGCTGACAAGTTGAATATCACCTTCGGCTGTAATGTTATTGGCTATAATATCAGTGTCCTCGGTCCGGATATCTGATGCACCGGTTGTATTTCCCTGTACAACATTCAAAACATCACCAACACCTTTAATATAAGCTTTATCAGCCTTATATTTCAAACCTTTATCGGCATCTGCGGAAGTTGTTTCAACCACAAAATATCTGTTGGCAGCACCTATGTTATTGCCTGTAGCCGTCAGCTTGATACTTTCTGCCTTAATATTGGTGATATTTTCATCAACGGTATCTTCCGTGTTAGCGTATTCTATCGTCTTCTGAGTAATATTACCGGCAGAAGTCAGTTCAACATTACCTAATGAACCTTCGCCGTTTGTTGTATCAATTCGGCTGATTTTCAAACCTTTTCCGGCATCATCGGTCCTCAAGTATACATTGCTGCCGCCTTTTGAAAGAACCGTAATTTCTCTGTTCGCAGTCACATTAATAGCCGAATTTTGCTCTCCGACATCGCCAACCGCATTAACAATTATTCTTTCGCCAGAAACTGAAGATGTGTTAACAGCATTCTTAACACCTTTTTCAGAGTTAATCGTTACATTGTTGGTTGCTTGAATAATGCCGATTTTCAGGTCTTTTGTGCCGGTAAATTCTGCTACGCCTGTTTCATCAGCCTGAGCAATCTCTGAAATCAGAGAAACATTGACATCTCCCCAACCGGCAACATTTTCTGTGCCTTTATAACCGGCAGAAGCGCTAAGTACCCCG
>JAFVFB010000012.1 GCA_017475705.1 Alphaproteobacteria bacterium | reverse complement strand
CTGCTTCTTAGCACCCGACCGTGAAAAACCCTCAGATATTCTTCAATATCGTCTTCCCTGCCGGTGAAACGCTTTATATGATACTCTTTTCTTAAAGTCAATACTTTTTTTAAAAAAATTTCGCTTTTTATTACTCTTCTCCGTAAAATTTTTTTAAACCCTTGTTTTTAAGCAAGTTTAGTATTTTAAAAAGTATCACAATTTTGCGCACATTTGTAAATTTAGCATAAAAATATTATTTTGAGAACCTCTATTTTGGTTTATATTTATGATTCTTAATATATGGAGTCTGGAATCGATTTTTTGCTTGCAGCAATAAAAAAAATATGTTATACTATATTATATATAGTAAAAGAAGTGTATTTTATAAGATTTTAACAAGCCAGCCGCCATTATTCCTCGTTTTGGCGGTTTTTTAATCAAATAACGGCAACCCCTTTTCAAGCTTAGTGCGCTGGATTTCTAGCAGAGTTGCGACATTTAAATTGCCACTCCGTATCATTGAGCGTACAGCACAGCCCCCATTAACATTAGGATTAGCGAAGAGTGCCTCAACCTCCAATTCACGATTTGTGCCTGATAGGTTTTGATGCAAGCAAGCCAACAGACCGTTTGCCATTAGCTCATACGCCATCGCTTCACTCATACCCCCTGATGCGGCATATTTTACCATCGCATTTATTGCATCATTCACATTATTTGCGTGGATGGTGGAAAAAACTAGGTGACCAGAGGTGGCTGCTCTTAACAGCTCCTCCGCAGACTCCGCAGAACGTACTTCTCCTAAATATATGTATCTCGGCATAGAACGTAAAGCCGATTTTATGCCATCTTCCCAGATACCTTTCGGTGGAACTGTTTGTTTGCAAAGACCAATATCCCCATTAGGCGTATAATAGATTCCATCTAGCGGCATTTCCGCCGGATCTTCAATTGTATAAGCATACCCTCCCTCTGTTTCTAGGTATTTTTTAAGCAATGAAGATATTGTGGTACTCTTACCAGCACCCGTGGCACCAGAGAGCAAAATCAAACCACTTTTATCTGCTAATTTCATTAGCTGATAATAAACACCTCGCGGCAAACCTAGAGTCTCCAATTCTGGAATCGATTTTGGCATCTTACGCGCACAATATTGTTCTCCTTCTATGGCCACACTACGTTCTATACGATAGTCCGTTCCCTTGTAACGTAAAGAATAGCTGCTTATGCCCTCATATTTGGCAACAACCGCATCTATAAATTCGTTCAAATCTATATATTTAACAACCTTTAAGCCATTATTGCTTTTTCCGCTCCAAACGTAACACGTTTTATCAGGCGTAATATACAGATCTGAAAACGTCGCTTCATTTACAGTCTGGGGCTGATCGCCGGCAGCTGTGTCTACCCGTTTTGACTGAGCTCTTCCTTCTTTATATAATAAAGCAGCACTGCTTTGTACTACGCGAGGGCGCTGCATCTTGTTGTTTTCTGAATCTTCTTTCTTTCCAAAAAAGCTCATCGTCTATTCCTCAATTAGTTAGCTCTTCTGCAATTATATTTGGCTATTCTTTAAAATTTCGTTAGCTGAATTGGCAGTAAAAATAAAAAATACTGTGGTGAAAGAGAAAAACGTAATCACTGAATTCTTACAAAAAAAACCTCCCATCTGAGGGAGGCTTAAAATTGGAGCGAGCAATGGGATTTGAACCCACGACATCAACCTTGGCAAGGTTGCGCTCTACCCCTGAGCTATACTCGCATCGTAACGACTGTGTTTTATAACATACTTTTTTATTATTGCAAGAAAAAATTTGTTTCATTTGGGATTTTGTTAATAACATATTGTTTTTAATATATAAATTTTATCCCCCATTTCAAATGTTTTAATAATTTGTATACAATTGTTTTGTAATATTGGATTAGCAAAAACTAAAGGAGTTTACAATGAAAAATGTAAAAAAAAGACAAGATGTGCGCATTGAAAAAGAGGCTAAAGCTTTGAAAAAAAATTTGGAAAAACGTAAAAAACAAGAGCAAGAGCTAAAGAAAATTAAAGAAAAGAAAGAAATGTAAGTGCTTTTTTATCCTTTGATTTGGGTGGCTGAAGTTATTTGAAATAAAATAAAGATAAGTGAAAGCGGATTTTAGATGAACGCCATATGATACAAAAAGAAAAATAAATTATTATGAAAATTACAAAAAATAGATTCATAAAGGAGAGTTTAATATGGATAAAATTAAAATTGTTGGGGGAAATATTTTAAATGGCAAAATTTATATTAGCGGCGCAAAAAATGCTGCCCTCCCCTTGGTGTGCGCTTCATTATTAAGCCCTAATCAAATTGTTTTAAAAAATGTACCACAACTCTCCGATATCACGTTCCTTAATAGTTTGCTCGCTTATATGGGTTTAAAAATCAGCGAAAAAGACGAAATGTTTGATGGACATCTTTCTAAAACTTATACATATCAAGCAGATGATATTAAAGAACTTATCGCACCCTATGACTTTGTACGAAAAATGCGCGCTTCGTATTATGTTTTAGGACCTCTCTTGGCACGTTTTCACCATGTTGAATTTTCATTACCTGGTGGTTGCGCTATTGGTGCACGGCCAATGGATATTCACCTTTCTTCTTTGGAACAAATGGGAGCACAGGTTGAAATCAAAAACGGGTATGTGATTGCTGATGCGCCTAACGGGCTTAAAGGTGCTCACATTATTTTTAGTAAAGCATCGGTCGGCGCAACCTGCAATATCCTCATGGCAGCAACCTTGGCCGATGGCATTACCCGAATCGAAAATGCGGCAAAAGAGCCTGAAATCGGAAATTTAATTGATTTGCTGACGGCTATGGGCGCAAAAATCTTTGGTCGTGACACATCTATTCTTACCATCGAGGGGGTTAAAGAATTACATGGTGCTACTCACGCCGTTATTGCTGATAGAATCGAGGCCGGCTCTTATGCTATTGCAGCAGCTATCACCAAGGGACGAATAGAGTTGGTGAATGTAGAGGCTGAACACCTGCAACAACCACTCCGTACACTTGAAAAAATGGGCGTTTTAGTGGAGGAAAAAGAAAATTCGGTTGTGATTGATGCAAGAGATAAAACTATTATCGGTGAGGATATCTATACCGATTACTATCCAGGATTTCCAACAGATTTGCAGGCCCAATTTATGGCTTTAATGACAATTGCAGAAGGAGCTTCGCTGGTTACTGAAAGTATTTGGGAAAACCGCTTTATGCATGTTCCAGAATTATGCCGTATGGGCGCAAATATAAATATTCATGGGCATGCCTCTGCAATTGTGCGAGGCGTCAAAAAACTTTCTGGTGCCCCCGTCATGGCTACCGATCTACGCGCATCTTTTGCTCTTATTCTCGCCGGATTAGCCGCAGAAGGGGAAACTATTGTTAATCGCGTCTACCATCTGGATAGAGGCTACGAGAAATTAGAGGAAAAATTAAAAGCTGTCGGAGCAAATATTGAGCGTATTAAAGAGGCTGATTAAACAGCTCTTTAATAATTAACTATATGCTATAGTATCTTTAACTGCTTATATAGTGGTTTGTCTGTACGTATGTTGACATATTGACAGCTGAAACGTTTGCAGAAATTTTCCATTGTCCTGCGCTTATCTTGAAAATAATGATAATAAGTGCTTTTAAATGAATCTGATGACGTGTCAAATATTAAATTATCCCCACTATATGAGGCCTTGTATTCTCCAGATTTTGGAGGAACTTCTTCTATATAGTCATAGATATTTATACAATATACCCGACATCTTTTGGTTAAAGCAACAATTGATTTTTGAGCTTCATTACTGATGTTCTTAAAATCTGTCAAAATAAAAACCATCGCACGACTCTTTATGCCGTAACGCAAAAACTGTAATGGAATATTGATATCTGCAGGTAAAGATTGCTGCGATGGGGTTAAGATGTTTTTGGTCGTTTCGGAAATCGCACTTAAGATAGACATTAGATTTTTATAATTGCTTTGCGGTTTAAAAACTCTGGTCGTTTGGCCATCATATAGTATTAGGCCGAACCTATCTTTGTTCACAACACTCTGCCAACCTAATAATGCTGCTAATTTTGCGGCAGATACTGACTTTAATTCTTTTTTTGTACCAAACAACATATAGGGCGACAAATCTAAAATAACATAAACTTCGCGGTCTTTTTCCTCGGAAAAAACTCTGGTATAAGTTTCATTTTTACGAGCTGTCACTCGCCAATCTATATCGCGAACATCATCACCATAGCCATATGTGCGTACCTCGTCCAATTCCATTCCACGCCCTTTGAATGCTGAACGGATATCTCCAGCTTGATCTGAGGTAATGTTATTATGACGGCGCTTTATATATGGCAGATATTTTTTTTGCTCAATGAGCTCATCTAGCCCTACGGATAGCCCGTCGGCTTTGGTTGTTTTTATGCTTTTCTTCTTAAAAAACATGAAACCACCCTTAAACTATGGTAATGGCACTAACTTCAACAATGAAGTAATAATGTTATCTGCTGTTATGCCTTCGGCCTGAGCCTCAAAGCTTAAAATTATACGATGGCGCAAGACATCATATATAACAGCATGTATATCATCCGGTATGACAAAATCACGGCCATCCAGCCAGGCATTAATCTTGGCACACTTATCCAATGCTATCGTCGCACGAGGGCTGGCACCGTATAAAATGCTGTCTTTTAGGGATATATCGTATTTTGCTGGCTGTCTTGTAGCTATAATTAGTTGCACCAAATATTCTTCCAACGCTTCACTAACATGCATGGATAAAACTTCTCGGCGAGCCGCTAGTACGTCTTCTATCTTTATTTTACCAACGGTTTTAGAAAATTCTTGCCACGCTGTATCCTGCTCTTTGACACCCAATTGCTCAGAACGAACGAGCTTGAGAATCTTGCGTTCGACATCGGCTCCCGGTTGGTCTATTTTTATATACATAAGAAAGCGGTCTAATTGTGCTTCAGGAAGATTATATGTTCCTTCTTGTTCTATTGGATTTTGGGTAGCTAAGACCATAAATAAATCTGGCAGACGATACTGTTTGCCGCCGACACTTACTTGTCGCTCTGCCATAGCTTCCAGCAATGCAGATTGAACTTTTGCTGGAGCACGATTTATCTCGTCTGCTAATACCATATTCGCAAAAATCGGACCTTTACGAAACTCGAACTCTCCACGTTCTGCTATGTATATATCACTACCTGTGATATCTGATGGCAGTAAATCCGGTGTAAATTGGATACGATTGTAATTGGCCTGAACGCACTCTGATAATGTTTTGATGGCTTTGGTTTTAGCAAGTCCCGGAGCACCTTCCAACAAGGCGTGTCCATCTGCTAAAAGTGTGATTATGAGCTTTTTAATTAAATCCTTTTGACCGATGATACGACTATCTAAATATGTTTGTAAGCTAATGATTTTATCTCTTATTTCGCTCATATTTCCCCCAAATGTTTTAATTCTGTTCTAAAAATAAATAAAAAGCTTTTAATTATTAAAATATACGCTATAAGGCTATATATAAGATTCTAGGGATAAAAAAACAAGAAAATTTATAAGATGAATAACATTTTTGATTTTGATGATAGCGATGAAGTAAATAGCGCTCCCGTTTATGATAATATTAGCGCGTTAAAACCGGTTCCGGAATTTTTAGATGATTTGAATCCGGAGCAAAAAGAGGCCGTATTAAAAACAGAAGGGCCTTTGTTGGTTTTGGCTGGTGCAGGTACGGGAAAAACTAAGGTTTTAACAACCAGACTGGCCTATATTTTAAATAACAATAATGTACGACCGTGGAATTGTTTAGTGGTGACCTTCACGAACCGTGCGGCAAATGAAATGAAAGAACGTGTTAGACAGTTTATCGGTGATACTGTTAATTCTGTTTGGTTGGGCACATTTCATAGTATCTGTGTTAAAATTTTAAGGAAATATCCTCATCTTGTTGGACTTAAACCTAACTTTACTATTCTAGGGGAAGATGACCAAAAACGTGTCATTAAAAAAATATTGCAAGAACGGAATATTGATGAAAAACAATATGCGCCTCAAGCTATCTTGGAAAAAATATCACGCTGGAAAGATAAAGGGTATTCTGTAAAAGCTTTGGAAACCGAACTGAAAAATAATGTTACAGTTCTCATCTATAAAGATTATCAAGAGAGATTATTGGAATTAAACTGTGTCGATTTTGGAGATATTCTGCTCTATGTACTCAATATGCTGATGAACACTGATAACAAAGCTATTTTAGATGAATATCAAGAAAGATTCAGATATATTATGGTTGATGAGTATCAAGATACAAATGTTACTCAATATTTGTTATTACGCTTACTCTCACAGAAATACCGTAATATATGCTGTGTTGGTGATGATGACCAATCTATTTACTCTTGGCGTGGCGCTGAAATTGAAAACATTTTAAAATTTAATGAGGATTTTCCAGAAGCGACAACTATCCGACTGGAACGCAATTATCGCTCCACCGCTAACATATTAACGGCGGCATCGGCTGTTATCAGCCATAATGCAAAGCGTTTAGGGAAAACTCTTAAAGTTGCGGAAAAGAGCCCGGTTTCTGACTGCAAAAATGAAAAGATTAAAGTTGTCAGTACTTATAGCGGTGATGATGAGGCTAAATATGTAGCTCAGCAAATTTTGAATTTGAAATATCATAACATAGACTATGAACAAATGGCGGTGTTGGTTCGTACCGCATCACAAACGCGCGCATTTGAAGAAATTTTTATTAAAGAGGCGATTCCCTATAAAGTAGTAGGCGGATTAAAGTTTTATGAGCGTGCAGAAATTCGTGATATGTTGGCCTATTTTCGCTTAATCTTGCAACCCAATGATGATTTGGCTTTTGAACGCATTATCAATAAGCCGGCGCGGGGAATCGGCGAAAAAACGGTCGAAAAATTTCGAGAACGGGCAAAAGTCGACCATAGTTCACTCTATCAAGCAATGCTGTGTTTGGTTAACGAAAGTGCGTTTTCTGGAAAGACTAAAAATGCATTGGAGAATTTTATCAGCCTTGTTAAAGAATGGAATAAAGTTTTACCCGCACTTTCTTTGGGAGAATTGGCTGAACAGGTGGTTAGCGAATCGGGCTATATGGAAATGCTTAACCAAGATAAATCGGTGGAAGCCCCTGGTAGAATCGAAAACATTAAAGAATTAATCAGCGTGATGAGTGATGCAGAAACTTACCCTAACTTAACGCAGTTTTTGGAACATGTCAGCTTAGTTATTGATAATGAATATAGTGATAAGGCAAATAAAGTTATCGTTTCTACATTGCATGCTGCAAAAGGTTTAGAGTTTGATGCTGTGTTTTTGCCTGGATGGGAGGAAGGATTATTTCCCCATCAGAAATGTCTTGATGATGCGGATGATGGAAGTATCGAAGAAGAACGAAGATTGGCTTACGTTGCCATTACACGTGCACGGAAATTGCTCTATATCACGATGGCTTTTAACCGTAAACTTTATGGGCAGTGGCAAAACAATATTCCTTCGAGGTTCTTGAATGAGTTGCCCCCAGCCTGTATTGAGTTAGTTAATAATACCGGTTATGCAAAGCCGAAAAAACATGCTAATTATGACGGAAGTTATGGCGGCGGACGCGACTATTATAAATCCGCTGACGATGGTTATCAAAATAGTCGGGGTGGATATCGCTATGGTGGAAATTATAACCGCTTTAAGAAAACTGATAAACATGGCTATTTTGATAGCTATGAAAGTGCAGCATATGATGAGTATGCTGATTATGATGAATACAGCCAACAGCCGCAGAATGACTATTTTTACCAAAAGAAAAAAACATCACCCCTTGTTGGATTGCGGGTATATCATGCTAGTTTTGGCTATGGCAGAATTGTTGACGTTGATGGTAATAAATGCGAGGTCAATTTTGATAAATTTGGGCGGAAGAATATTTTAGGTAGCTATTTAGAAAAGGTTTGAGTTAGTTATTTTCTAAATGAAAAATATTTGTGAACAAAGAAAGTTATCACTGTAATTAATACTATGCAGCAAATCTGTGCGAGGGCCTTGTCTAAGTTTGGTATTTGCAGTAAAAAACTCCCTTGAGGTAAGGACTTCGAAATATGTATTGTCTGAACAAAAAAGGCCAACAGCCCAGTGTTGATAAAATATAAAACAATATATGAGGAAAAGGCTTTGCTATATTCCTTCCAAAAATTACCGGTACTCTTAAAAACATAATACCGCATGGTTGCTATCGAAATGTTTATGTTGATCAAATTCATCAAAAAGAGAGATAGTTGCTCGCGACCAGAAGTCAAATATAAAAAAATGTAATAAATTATAAATGATGTAGCTGTGTTAAAACCACCTATCAGTAGAAAGCGCAATTTTTCATTTTGCTTAAACCATAAATTTTCTAGTTTTTTATATGCTTCAACTATTCTCATCTTTGCCTCGTTTTATGTTTTTTAGCATGAAAAGTTATAAAATGCATCTGTTTTATAAATTTATGCTTGCAAAAAATGCGATAAGTGCTACAAATTTCCAATAATTTTTTAGGAGAGCGAAATATGCCTGTTGATAATGATACCGTTAGACGAATCGCCTTTTTATCCAGACTAAAGGTCGATACCGATAAACTGGAAGATACAAAGGAAGAATTTAATAAAATACTAAATTGGGTCGAAGAACTTAGTGAGGTTAATACAGATAATGTTGCACCACTGGTCTCGGTCAATAACGAATCTCTAGCACTAAGAGATGACGCTATCACAGCAGGACATAATGCTAAAGAAATCTTAGCTAATGCACCAGCTCAGGAATTTGGCTATTTCGTTGTCCCTAAAGTCGTGGAGTAAGACTATGAGTAATTTGACAGATCTAACTATCAGCGAAACGCTTCGTAAATTTAAGGCTAAAGAGATATCTCCGGTGGAAATCACAAAGGCATATGCTGAAAATATAAATGCATGTAACAAACAATACAATGCCTATGTTACAACTACCATTGAGCAGGCTTTGGAACAGGCTAAAACCGCTGAACAAAACTATATGAATGGAACTAACCGACCGCTAGAGGGAATTGCATTGGGAATTAAAGATCTGTTTTGCACAAAGGGCGTACGTACAACGGCTTGTTCTCATATTTTGGATAATTTTATACCACCTTATGAATCTACAGTTACTCAAAATCTACTTAATGATGGCGCATTATTCTTGGGCAAACTTAATCTTGACGAATTTGCGATGGGGGGAAGTAACGAAACAAGTTATTTTGGTCCTGTTGTTAACCCTTGGAGCAAAGAAATAAAGCTTGTAGCAGGTGGTTCTTCTGGTGGTTCCGCTGCTGCTGTTGCTGCTAAAATGTGCGCAGCAGCTACTGGCACAGACACTGGTGGCTCTATCCGCGAGCCAGCAGCTTTTTGCGGAGTTACGGGGATTAAACCAACTTATGGACGCTGCTCTCGTTATGGCACTATCGCTTTTGCATCTTCTTTGGACCAAGCTGGACCAATCTGTAAAGATGTTACAGACTGTGCTTTAGTCCTTAATAGTATGGCCGGATATGACGAAAAAGATTCTACCTCTTCAAAAATTGCTGTGCCAGATTTTGCATCTTTCCTAGGTAAAGATATTAAAGGCCTTAAAATTGGCGTACCAATGGAATATCGTGTCGATGGTCTTAACCCCGAAGTAGCAGATTATTGGGATAAAGCTGCAGAAATTTTGAAAGCTGCTGGCGCAGAGGTCGTTTCTATTAGCTTGCCTCATACAAAATATGCGCTCCCGACATATTATGTTATTGCTCCGGCTGAGGCTTCATCTAATTTGGCCAGGTATGATGGTGTTCGCTATGGACATCGTGTTGAAGGCAATGGCTTGGATGAGCTGTATATCAGTTCTCGTACAGATGGATTTGGTAGAGAAGTTAAGCGACGTATTCTTATCGGTACCTATGTGCTATCTGCTGGGTATTATGATGCGTATTATTTAAAAGCACAAAAAGTACGTAGATTGATTAAAAATGATTTTGATTCGGCCTTTCAAAAATGTGATGTTATCTTGACACCGACAAGCCCTATTGAACCTTTTGCTATTGGTGATAAGAAGATGCTCGAAAACCCAATAAACATGTATCTTAATGATGTGTTTACTGTATCTGTTAATTTGGCTGGTTTGCCCGCCATGAGCTTACCTATCGGCTTGTCTAAAAATGGCTTGCCTCTAGGTATGCAACTTATCGGCAAGGCTTTTGACGAAGAAACAGTGTTTAAAACAGCATACCAGCTTGAACGCGGTGCCAACTTTGTAAGGATATAAATAAGATGACGGAATATGTTATTACAACAGAAAAAGGAAAATGGGAAATTATCTGTGGCTTGGAAATACACTGCCAGATTATCTCTCAATCAAAAATATTCTCCGGCGCATCTACCGAATTTGGTGACGATGTCAATGAAAATGTTTCTTTTGTTGATGCCGGTATGCCTGGAATGTTGCCTACACTTAATAAAGAATGTGTGCACCAAGCTGTTAAAACCGGTTTAGGATTGAATGCTGTTATTAACAAATATTCGGAATTCTCCCGCAAAAATTACTTCTATGCTGATTTACCACAAGGATATCAAATTACACAATTTCAATATCCTATTGTGGGAGAAGGGGCTATCGATATTGACTTAGCTGATGGAACATCAAAAACTATCCGCATAGAAAGAATGCATATCGAACAAGATGCGGGTAAATCTATTCATGATATGTCTCCGACTAAGAGTTTTATTGACCTTAATCGCGCTGGTGTTGGCTTGATGGAAATCGTAACCAGACCAGATTTTCGCTCACCAGATGAAGCGGGAGCATTCTTAAAAAAATTACGCTCAATCTTGCGCTATTTAGGGACTTGTGACGGAAATATGGATGAGGGTTCTATGCGCTGCGATGTTAATGTTTCTGTGCGCCCATATGGTTCTGATGAATTAAGAACACGATGCGAAATGAAAAATGTAAACAGTGTTAAATTTGTTATGCAAGCCATCGAATCTGAAGCAAAACGACATATTGATGTCTATGAAAATGGTGGAACCATTACACAAGAAACAAGACAATTTGACCCTGCCACACAAACGACTAAGGTTATGCGCAAAAAAGAATTTGCACATGATTATCGCTATTTTCCGGAACCGGATTTGCCACCGCTGATTTTAAGCGATGAGTTTATTAATAAAATCAGAAATGAACTGGTCGAATTGCCAGATGCGAAAAAGGCACGCTTTATTAAAGAACTGGGACTGACAGCTTATGATGCGGCCGTGATTTGTGAAAATAAAGAAACAGCTGACTTTTTTGAAAAAGCAGCTAAAGGACATGATGCGAAAAAAGTTGCAAACTGGTTGATGGGTGATTTCTTCGCAATGCTCAATGAAAAGAAATTAGAATTAAAAGATTCCCCTGTTTCTGCTGAAAATTTAGGCTCTTTGGTTGAACTGATTACATCAAATGTCATCAACGGAAAGACCGCAAAAGATGTTTTTGCTCTTATGGCTGAAACAGGTGAGAATCCGGAAAAGATTGTGGAAGAGAGAGGCCTAAAGCAAGTGACTGATACCGGCGCCATTGAAAAGTTGATAGATGATTTGTTAGCCTCTGCGGCAGATAATGTGGCGGCATATCGCGGCGGTAAGGTTGGCTTGTTCGGCTGGTTTGTTGGGCAGATTATGAAACAATCTCAAGGCAAAGCTAATCCGCAAGTGGTGAATGCGTTGCTGAAGAAAAAATTAGGATAGTTTTTAGTTCTCTTGAATTTTGTTTTTGTACAAAAAATACTTGACAAATATAAAAAATATCGTAATTAGCTCTCTTGAATAGAAATAATTATGTTAAACCCAAAAAAATAGTATTATGGAAATTACAAGAAATTACGAGTGTGAGTACAACGGAATCTTTTCCAAGTCGTTTAACATCGCCATGTATTGGGTGACTACTTGTCTGCTTTTGGCGTGCTTGTATTGGGGGCTTTTCTTCTTACTTCCGAAAGAGGACGTCCTTCTGGGCTTGGACCGGTTCGCTCTGGCAGAACAGCATTCCGAACTATCATTACTGCTCTCTGTGTGGGCTTTTGCCTGTACCGGCTTTGTTGGCTATATTTTGCGCATACGGCCCCTTATGCAAACCCGAGTTCAGAGGGTCGATTGGGTTGTTTTTATCGTTTCAGGAATATTGCTGACGGCTTGTTGCTATGGGGAAATTATGCCACCGTGTGAACTATACTTTGCACAAGGATTTTATGGAACATTACACCAGTTCGGTTGTGCAGAGGCGGCAACGACAGCCCCATTTTTCGGGTTTTATGTTTGGCTTAGACCCACAAAGGTATAAAAAAGGGACACCATATGGTGTCCCTTTTTTTGTACGAATTAAGTTATGTAACGAAAATTTTACACAAAATTAAGTTATTTTAGAACTTTAGATTTAAAATAAGGGTGTCTAGAGTGTTTTTTGCTTTATAAACATAGACATTAGTTTTATAAACCTTTATCACACAAAAACAATGAGTTATATAATTACTGTTGTTTATAAGGAGTTTTGTGATGAAAAAGGTCAATATTGCTAATTATGTTATCTATGACTTGGCTAACCGTTTTAATAATGCAGATGTAACAACCCTAAATAACGAAATTGTGGATTTGGTGGCAGAAACATGGCATAAAAAACATTTTGTCTCTTCCTCACATGGAATTTCACACCACCATAGTGAACGCATTGACCATAAATTTATTATATAGCCGAATCGTTTAAATTAGTATTGTCAATATAGCTTTATTTTGTGGTTTAAAAAAATTTTTTACTTCATACCTCTTAGGCTGTTCGGTTTTATTTTTGTGAGGTATAAAGATGATTAAGCAAAGCAAAGACAGATTAAAGGAAAATATGATTTTTGTTGGGACGATTTATGATAGTTTTGAAGCCTTAGAAGAAACTCTGGGTAAATTAAAACTTGAGCGGCCTTTGTTTATCACTCATGTTGCTAAAATGGCTTTTGCAGAAGAAGTATTTAAGCGTGCTGATGACAAGATTAAATCTTGCCGGTTTATTCCACAAAAAATACCATCTCAATCATCTACAAAATTTTATAATTAAAATGAAAAGGCACCAAACGGTGCCCTTTCTATATTCCCTATAGCGGAATTTAGTCATTAATACTCTTAGCCAATTGTGCCAAAGTAATTTTCTTCATCTTTGTGTTCAACAGAACGTAAATCAAACAGATTTAGAAATGCTGTACAGATAAAGATTGATGAATAAGTACCAATGATTAAACCAACTAAAATTGTAAAGGAAAAGCTCTTTAGTGCATCTCCTCCCCAGAAATATAACGGGATAACAGCAATTAAAGTTGTTAACCCTGTTAATATTGTACGAGAAAAGATGTCATTGATACTCTTGTTCAGCAAATCTAGTTGCGGCATTTTACGATATTTTTTCAAATTCTCCCGAATACGATCATAGGTTACAACCGTATCATTAATTGAATAACCAACTAATGTTAATATTGCTGCTACTGTTGTTAAGCTAAAATCATAACGGAAAAAGGATAATAAACCAACGGTGATAATTATATCATGAAACAGCCCAACCAAAGCTCCTAAAGCAAACTGCCATTCAAAGCGGATCCATATATATATAGCGATAGCGAGCATTGCTAAAACAGAGGCTACAATACCAGCTGTCTTGAGCTCGTCCCCAACTTGAGGACCAACGTTTTCTACGCGACGATATTCATATGTATTACCTAATATTTTTTTAATATCGACAACAGCTTTGCGCTGAGCTTCTTCATTTGCATTTTCTGCTTGCGCACGAATCATCAGCTCATTACCTGTATCGCCTATTGTTTGCAAATTAAGCTCATCTAACTTTAATACACTCAATTGGGAACGAATATCTTCGACATTTATCGGCTGTTCGGACTTAATCTCCATCAAAACACCACCGGAGAAATCTATACCAAAATTGAAACTCTTAAAATATATGCTTAAGCAGGATAAAACTATCAAAATTGCAGACAGCAAATATGTAAACTTGCGTGCGGCCATAAAATTGATATTTGTATCTTTTGTAATCCATTTTAACATTGTCATCTTTTTAATTCCTTATCCTATTAAATCGGTAATGCTTTTGGTTTGAAACGATTATACCATGCCGTAATAATCAACCGAGTGACTGTTACTGATGTGAAAAGCGAGGTTAAAATACCAAAAGCCAAGGTTACCGCAAAACCTCTGACCGGACCACTGCCGAAATAAAACAGTACTGCTGCGGCGATTAAGGTTGTTAAGTTGGAGTCAAAAATTGTACCCCAAGCAAAAGAAAAACCTGTTTCCATAGCATCTTTTATTGACCGACCATTTTTAACTTCTTCACGCATGCGTTCAAAAATCAAAATATTCGCATCCACTGCCATGCCAATTGTTAGAATTATACCGGCGATGCCTGGTAACGTCAGAGTTGCACCAAATAAGCTTAGTATGCCTAATAACATAAACAGATTGAGGAAAACTGTAATAGAGGTAAATAAGCCAAATAAACCATACGATAAAATCAAAAAGACTATAACGCCGATAAAACCAATAACAGAAGCAAAGACACCTGCTTTGATGCTATCTACCCCTAGGCCTGCACCGACTGTCCGCTCTTCAAGGATATTTAATGGTGCAGGTAAAGCACCGGAACGCAACAGCAATGCCAGTTCTTGTGCACTCTCGGAAGTGTAATTACCGGTAATAACACCAGAACCACCGGTAATTGCTGATTGAATAGTTGGAGCAGAAATCACTTCATCATCTAAGACTATTGCTAACTGCTCACCAACGTTATTTTTGGTTACTTCACCAAACTTTTTTGCACCTAAGTTATTAAATTTAAAACTAACAGCGGCGGCACCATCTTGGAAAGACACTCCGGCATCTGTTAATGTTTCACCACCGACAGCAGGTTTTCTAACAATAACATATTGTTCTCCACCGACACCTCTGATGATGCGAGATGAGCTTTTGAGCTTACCGCGTTTTGCTTCGGTTGCAGTGGTAGAACTATCAACCAAATGGAAGGTCATTTTAGCTGTTTTACCTAAAAGAACTTTAACTTCTTCCGGATTTTGGATACCAGGGAGTTGTACTAATATACGACCATATCCTTGACTTTGAATAATCGGTTCATTCGTGCCGTATTCATCAATACGCTTACGAACAATTTCGATTGATTGCTCTACTAATTTGCTTTTTATCTGATTTAGAGCTTGTTCGTCATATGTAACAACTAATGTACTATTTGATTCTGAAACTGTCAGCCCTTCATCCATTTTTCTAAGTGGCATAATTGCCTTACTACGAGCATTGGCATCTTCTATACGAATTTTCAACCCATCAGATGCGGAGCTAATCCCTTGATAGCGAATACGAGCATCTTTTAAGGCTGACCGAGCAGAGTCTTCAAGGCTTTGCATTCTATCTTTTAGGGCAGAATTCAAATCTACCTCAAGCAACAAGCTAGAGCCACCCTGTAAATCCAACCCAAGATTTACTGGCTGCCACCATGACGGTAAAGTCGTTTTTGCGTCTTTAATAAAATTTGGCACAGCATAGAATATACCAACAATGCAAATTGCCAAAATTAAAAGAACTCTTTGTAATGATAACTTATACATTTATATCTCTCTTATCTCGTTATTTTTTTGTTTCAGAAACTACTTCTCGAACTGTTGCACGAGAAACTTTAATTTCCACACCCTTTGCAATTTCAACCGTTAGACTATCTTCATCTGCCTTAGTTACACGGCCATAAATGCCACCGCCAGTTATAATTTCATCTTTGGGCTGAATAGCATTCAGCATATTTTCATGCTCTTTCATCTTCTTTTGTTGAGGACGAATTAGCAAAAAATAAAAAATTGCAAATACCAGTATCAGCTGGACAATAAACCCGGCCATTGGGCTGGTTTCCGCTGCCGCTGCTGCTTCAGTCGCTGCCATAGCTTCTGTTATAAACATATTTTTCTCCATTAAAATTAATTTTTGCTGAGTTGATTTTAAGCAAAAAAAATGTTAACACAACCTAAAACTCTAAGATGTACCACGAAAAATTATCAAAAAGGCTTGGGTTAAAATAAATTATGGCAAATAGGTGCGCGGATTAACCGCTTTTTTCCCTGCACGAACTTCAAAATGTAACTGTGGCGTATTAACACTACCAGTGCGGCCTACTGTTGCAATTTTCTCACCACGAAGGACTCTTTGGCCTTTTTTTACGTATAAGCGGTCATTATGAGCATACGCCGTAATGTAACCATCAGCATGCTTTATTAATACCAAATTGCCAAACCCTTTAAGCTCATTTCCTGCATAGGCGACAACACCTTTGTCAGCTGCTTTAACATTTGTACCCATCGCAGCTTTGATATTGATACCATCATTGCGACGACCTTTGCCGACCATCCCAAAATTTGATACGACAGAACCATTTACCGGCCAAATAAATTTGCTTTTTCTATAAGCCGAAACGGTTTTGCGCGATGATTTTTTGGCTATTGTTTTGTTGGCAACAGCAACTTTGGCTGTTTTAGATTTTTCCGCCGTGGTTGCGTTAGATGAAATGGCTTTTTTTGCTGTGGCTTTTGATTGTACCGGTGGTTTTGATTGCTCCTTTTTTGATGTATTTTGTGTTGAAACTTTTCCTTCTGTGTATGAATAACTGCTGACAACCCCATGTGCATCTTCATTATGTTGCGCTACACTCACGTTGGAGACGCTCTCCGGCAGTGCAAGCTTCTGCCCAACATTTATTGCATAGGGTTCTTTAAGACCATTTAATTTACTTAATGTTGTTATATCAATATCATATCTTCTAGAAATGCTGTATAATGTATCTCCTTTTTCTACCGTATAGGTTTGGCGTGTTGGCAAAGACAACACCTGCCCTATGTTTAGAGTATACGGCGCTTGCAAATTATTTGCATCTATAATGCTACGCAAAGGCACTTCATATTTTTTGGATAAACTGTATAATGTATCTCCTTTTTGCACCTCAACACTACTAGGAGTATAATGATAGCCATGGCTATTAAATAACGGCACACCGGTCTTTCGAGCATAACAGCCAGAAAGTATGGGTAATATTAATAATGTCGCTATTAGTTTTTTCATTATGACCTCTGCTTATTAGCTTATGTATAGAGGCAAAATACCTAAATATTCGTTAAATAAATAATTGTTTTATGAAAAAGTCTGCTATAGCTTATGGTACCTGATGATTAAAGACAATGCTGAACTCGCAATATACTACCTCTAACATGGCCATAGGAATGGAGAGAATATGACTTTATGGAAAGAAATTTTATCATCTTGATTTTTATGAAGTAGTGACCTATAAAGATGGGGTGTTCTATATAGAGGTATGAAAAAAATAATGAATAAAAAACCGGAAATTGTTGATGAAAGCGGTGATAAATATAAATTCGGCTTTGTAACTGATATTGCAGCTGATGCTGCACCAAAAGGCTTAAATGAAGATATTATTCGCCTAATTTCAGAAAAAAAGCATGAACCTGTGTGGCTTTTGGAAACACGGCTTAAAGCTTATCGACATTGGCTGACTATAGTTGAGCCTAAATGGGCAAAAGTTACTTATGATAAAATTGATTATCAGGATTTATATTACTACTCTGCTCCGAAACAAACAGCAAAACCTAAAAGCCTTGATGAAGTGGACCCAAAACTTCTAGAAACATATAATAAACTCGGTATTCCTCTAAAAGAACAAGAAGTTTTAGCTGGGGTGGTTGCTGTTGATGCTGTATTTGACAGCGTTTCAGTGGCAACAACATATAAAGCGCAACTGAAAAAACAAGGTATTATTTTCTGCTCTATTTCCGAGGCTGTTCAAGAGTATCCGGAATTGGTAAAAAAGTATCTCGGTTCAGTCGTTCCTTATACGGATAATTTTTTTGCGGCTCTTAATTCGGCAGTGTTTACAGATGGTTCTTTTGTTTATATTCCCAAAGGGGTAAAATGCCCGATGGAACTTTCTACTTATTTCCGTATTAATGCAAAAAATACCGGTCAATTTGAGCGAACGTTAATTGTGGCAGATGAGGACAGTTATGTTTCTTATCTGGAAGGGTGTACAGCTCCACAACGAGATGAAAATCAGCTGCACGCAGCAATTGTAGAAATTGTAGTGCATAAAGATGCTGAAGTGAAGTATTCTACTGTGCAAAATTGGTATCCCGGTGATAAAGATGGGAAAGGCGGTGTCTATAACTTCGTAACGAAACGCGCCCTTTGTGATGGCGATAATGCTAAAATTTCTTGGACACAGGTGGAAACTGGTTCTGCCGTGACATGGAAATATCCATCTTGCATACTAAAAGGTGATAATTCTAAAGGGGAATTTTATTCTGTTGCTCTGACAAATAATCATCAACAGGCTGATACTGGTACAAAAATGATTCATCTCGGTAAAAATACAACCTCCAGAATTATTTCTAAAGGTATTTCAGCAGGATTTTCAGATCAGACTTATCGGGGCTTAGTAAAAGTAGGCAAGAATGCGGAAGGTGCACGCAACTATTCACAGTGTGATAGTTTACTGATCGGGAAAACATGCGGTTCTCATACCGTGCCATATATCGAAAATAGTTGCCAATCTGCTATTTTAGAGCACGAAGCTACAACTTCAAAAATTAGTGATGAACAACTGTTTTATTGCAAACAAAGGGGAATTTCTGAAGAGGATGCTATCAGCTTGATTGTGAATGGCTTTTGCAAAGAAGTAATGCAAAAGCTACCAATGGAATTTGCGATTGAGGCGGCAAAATTAATTGACATATCACTCGAAGGAAGTGTGGGATAAAGGAAATAAAGGTGTATTAGCAATTTTTAAATCTGCACGAACCAGAACTCTCGCGGATTTTTTTATTTGCCGTTATCAATGACTTTTATGGCATCATCAAGAGTGATTTCAGCACCACGAAGCCCCGCGGGAATCCGATAATTACTCTTACCGCACTTGATATATTGTCCGTAACGGCCAACTGCTAACAATATATCCTCCTTTAGCCGTGGGTGTTTGCCTAATACTTTGGCTTCAGCTTTTGGCGTAGCTCCCTTTAATAACTCTTCTGCACGTTCTTTAGTAATGTTGAAAATATTATCTGTTCCCTTAAGTGAACAGGATTTATTGCCTTGCTTGATGTACGGACCAAACTTGCCAATGTTAACTGTAATATCTTCCCCTAAGTCAAATGGTAAACTTGCAAGCCTATCCGCTTGTTCAAAAGTCACCTCTTCTGGACTTAAAAAACGCGGCAACGCAATGCGTTTGGGTTTTTCTGTGGTTGCTGTAGCATCCTCACCTAATTGAATGTAAAAACCATATGGGCCTTTTTTAAGGTATAAATTCAGACCATTATGTTTACCTAAAAGCTTATCTTCCGGCGCAGGAGCTTTTTCGGTATCTTGCTGTTCTTCGTCTTTAACATCCATCAAAGGTTTTGTATATTTGCATTCTGGATAATTTGAACAGCCTAAAAAAGCTCCAAACTTACCTAGCTTAATACTTAAATGCCCCTTGTGGCACTCCGGACACTCGCGAGGATCAGAACCATCAGCACGCGGCGGAAAGAGGTGATAAGACAAAACTTCATCTATCTTATTTATTACATCTGTTACTTGCAGCGGCTGAACTGACTGTATGTTGTTATAAAATTTGGTCCAAAAACCTGTTAGCAGTTTTTTCCATTCCATAGAACCTGCTGAAACATCATCTAAATATTCTTCCATCTGTGCAGTAAAATCATACTCTACGTATTTTTTGAAAAAGTTCTCTAAAAAGATGGTGACAATGCGACCACGATCTTCCGGAATAAAGCGAAGTTTTTCAACCTTTACATATTTGCGCTCTTGTAAAACTGCAATAATCGAGGCATATGTTGACGGACGTCCAATCCCTAACTCTTCCAGTTTTTTCACTAAGCTCGCCTCGGTAAACCTTGGCGGCGGTGTAGTCATATGCTGCTCTGGCTTAATTGCTTTTTTGCTAACATCTTCACCTTCTTTGACATTTGGTAAAAGACGATTTTCATCATCTTCATCACTATCATCTTTGCCCTCTTGATAAAGCTTTAAGAAACCATCAAAAGCAACGACCTGACCATTGGCACGCAATAATATCTGCTTATCTTTTGATAAAGAATCAATGACAACTCTATCTAAAACAGCTGGCTCCATCTGGCATGCGACTGTGCGTTTCCAGATAAGTTCATAAAGCTTATAAGAATCGGCATCCAGCTTGGTTTCCATCTTTTTAGGTGTGTTCATTACATAAGCTGGACGAATTGCCTCATGCGCTTCTTGGGCATTTTTAGACTTTGTTTTATATTCTTTAGCTTTCTTGGGCAAATATTGCTCACCAAAATATTTCAATATAGCATCTCGGCAAGCGGCAATTGCTTCTTCTGACAAGTTAACCGCATCCGTTCTCATATAAGTAATGAACCCTGCCTCATAAAGTTTTTGGGCAACTTGCATGGTCTTTTTGGCGGGAAAACGCAATTTACGGGCAGCTTCTTGTTGCAAGGTTGAAGTGGTAAATGGTGGTGCTGGAAAACGATTGGCCTTCTTTCGCTCTATCTTAGATATAGCAAAATCCTGTGCCTCTATTTTGGCCTTTGCAGCTTCTGCCTTTTCCTTGGTATTAATATCGAACTTTTCTAGTTTTTTACCATCCAAATTGATGAGGTGAGATGGAATTAGCGCATCTGCTTGAGTAGCTAAATCGACATCAATGGTCCAATATTCCTCGGGCTTAAACTTTTCAATTTCCATCTCGCGTTCGCAGATTAAGCGCAATGCAACCGATTGAACCCGACCTGCAGACTTTGAGCCCGGTAACTTTCGCCATAAAACTGGAGATAGCGTAAAACCAACTAAATAATCTAAAGCGCGACGAGCCATATATGCTGATACCAAATTATTATCTATCTGCCGTGGATTTTGAATGGCTTCTGTTACTGCACGTTTGGTAATCTCATGAAAGACAACACGCTCTATCTTTTTGCCCTTGAGCTTCTTTTTTGAAGACAATTCTTCTAATATATGCCAAGCAATGGCCTCTCCTTCTCTATCCGGGTCGGAGGCGAGTACTAACGTATCACAATCTTTTAGCGCTGATATAATATCATTTAGTCGCTTTTTGCCACCGCTGCTTAACTCCCAAACCATCTTAAAATCTTCATCTGGATTAACAGAACCATCTTTGCTCGGTAAATCCCGTATGTGACCGTAGCTTGCTAAAACTTTGTAGTCATTACCTAGATATTTGTTAATTGTTTTGGCTTTTGCCGGAGATTCAACAACAACTAATTTCATATTAACCTCTTTGTGCTTTAGCTACCCTGTTGCCCGGTAGGCGAATAATTTTATCATCCAACTCCATCTCTACTATCATCGTTAATACTTCTTCTGTGGATAGACCGCTTACACGTATCAGCTCATCTATATCCTCTCCACTATCTGAAATTAGCGATAACAATTTTGCATGAGAGTCATAATTTTCTGAACTATCATTATTATTTTTGTGATTGTCAAGCGAATATTCAAACAAGTCCGGCGTTTCCAACTTTTTTATTTTGCGCGGTTCAAAATCCACTTGTGTAAAATTGAAATTTTCCATAACATCTTCGGCTGTTTCCACCAGTATCGCACCTTCTTTTATTAATTTATTACACCCAGCACTTCGGCTATCATAAGGCGCACCAGGTGCCGCGTAGACATCTCTGCCCTGTTCTAATGCTTGATGAGCGGTAATCAGCGATCCAGATCTTATATCCGCCTCTACGACTAATGTCCCTTTACTTAGGCCTGATACAATACGGTTGCGGCGAGGAAAATTCTGCGCTTGCGGACCAGTGTGCATTGGATATTCTGAAAGGATAAGACCTTCCTTTGACAACTGGTTGTATAATGTCTGATTCTCTTTAGGATAAACAATATCTATGCCTGTGCCTAAGACAGCGATAGTGTTACCATTTGCAGATAAAGCGCCGGCATGCGCTGCTGCATCAATCCCTCGTGCCATTCCTGAAACAATAACTATATTCTGTTTTGCTAAATCATATGCAACTTGGCGAGCTAATTTCTGCGCACTCAGAGAAGCATTGCGTGACCCAACAATTGCCAACAAGTTATTATTCTTTAGTAAGTTTATATCACCTAAGGCATAGAGAATCGGCGGATAATCTTCTATCTGTTTTAAATTATAGGGATACAAATCATCCTCTATTGTTATTATTTTGACATGTTTTATTTCAGCTGTCATCAGCTCTTCTTCTGCTTTAGCACGCGGAAAGATTGTACGCTTTTGTGATAAAACAGATAAAGCATCGTCTACATCCCCGTATCGAGCCAAAATTTTCTTAAAAAGCACCGGCCCAACACCCGTCGTATTTATTAATTGGATATATGATATTAATTTATTGGTATTCACCCTATATCTCTTCTCTTATTTTTTTAGTTTTATCTTACTCTCTTCACCTTTTAGCAACCTACGTATATTTGCATGATGACGAATGATGACTAATGCGACTATGGCTGAATATACCCATGTGTATTCAGCACTCGGTGCCAAAAAGTACGATGTCAATGGAACAAACAATGCAGCTGTTAGAGCTGATAATGATGAATATTTGAATATAAAAGCCATGATTAACCAAACTGCCAAAGCTATTAGCGCAACTGGCCAGCATGTGGCTAAAATAAACCCAAAAGATGATGCGACGCCTTTTCCCCCTTTAAACTTAAGCCACACAGGAAAATTATGTCCTAAAACACCAAAGGCACCAGCCACCAACGATGCTGTGATTGCCGTCGACTCCGTCTTTGCTAAAAAATAATAAGCAAGAATTGCAGCTATACCAGCTTTTGACGCATCGCACAACACTGTTAGGAGGGCAAGAGTTTTATTGCCTGTGCGCAGTACATTGGTGGCACCAATATTGCCAGAGCCGATTTTTCTGATATCACCATACCCGGCCATTTTGGTTAGAAGCAAGCCAAACGGTATGGAACCAATTAGGTACCCCATTAATGCACTAAGGCCATATACTAAATTTGTAGACATCGCTATTCTCCTTATTTTTTTTGCCATAATAAATTACTGCATAAAAATTTCAACTTATTTTACGTTCAATGTGTATTTTATCTTGCATTAACGATTTATTTATTTAATATACATTCAAATATGTGGGTAGAGAGGAAACCATGGCCAAAAAATATAAACGCATTTTATTAAAGCTGTCCGGCGAAGGACTGATGGGCGACCAACCTTTTGGCATTGACGAAAAAGTGTTGGATATATTTGTTAAAAGCATCAAAAAAGTTTACCAAAGCGGAATATCTTTGTGTATTGTTATCGGTGGCGGGAATTTCTATCGCGGTGTTAACAATAAAAATAAGGCAATACCAAGATCTGTTGCAGACCAAGCAGGTATGCTCGCTACGGTCATCAATGCTTTATTTTTAAAAAGTGCTCTTTTAGAAAGCGGTGTTCCTGCAGAGGTGCTCTCCGGCTTAGCTGTTCCTCAAGCGGTTTTGACATACTCCTACCAGCAAGTACAAAAACTTTGTAAAGACAATACCGTTATCATTTTTGCCGGTGGCACAGGAAACCCTTATTTTACGACAGATACTGGAGCAACATTACGCGCACTTGAAGCTGACTGCGATGCTTTGTTTAAAGCTACTCAAGTCGATGGGGTGTATGATAGTGACCCTAAAAAGAATCCGAATGCTAAAAGATTTACTGAAATATCTTATAATGACGTGATTGCTAAAGAGCTAAAAGTAATGGATATGACTGCTATTTCTATGGCTCGAGAAAACAAACTTCCTATTATTGTTTTTGAACAAGAAAATGAAAACTCTCTCTCCAATGCCTTAAATGGCAAAGGGAATTTTACTCTTATAAAGTGAGGAAAGATGACTGATTTTAATGAAATAAAACAAAACACCTTAACCCGTATGGAAAAAACTTTAGAGACATTGAAAAGTGATTTTGGCGGTTTAAGAGCAGGACGCGCTCATGCCAGTCTTTTAGATAATATTATGGTTGAGGCTTATGGTAATTTATCACCAATTGCTCAGGTTGGTACGGTAAGTGTTCCTGATGCGAGAACGCTTTCTATCAGTGTATGGGATAAAGGGTTGGCAAAATCCGTGGAAAAAGCTTTGAGAGAATCGGACCTTGGATTGAACCCAGTATCTGATGGTCAACTTATTCGTATTCCTATTCCACCATTGTCTGAAGAAAGAAGAAAAGAATTGGTAAAAATTGCCGGAAAATATGCTGAACAAAATAAAGTGGCTATCCGCAATATCAGAAGAGACGCTTTAGATGATATTAAAAAACTAAAAAAAGATAACCTCATCTCTGAAGATGAAGAAAAAAGATATGGCAATGACATTCAAAAACTAACTGATGATTTTATCAAGAAAATTGATGACGCTCTTGCCCAAAAAGAAAAAGATATTTTGCAAGTATAAATAAAGCCATGACTATAAATACATGTAATCATATTGCTATTATCATGGATGGTAACAGGCGTTGGGCTCAGAAAAAGGGGCTACCTAAGATTATGGGACATAAAAAAGGAGCCGAGAATGTTATCAAAATTACTCGCGCCATGAAAGATTCTGGTGTTAAATATCTAACTCTATATGCTTTTTCTACAGAAAATTGGCAACGCTCTGATGAAGAGGTTTCAGAACTTATGCAATTGCTTAGAGAATATCTAAATAAAGAGCTTAAAGAAATAATGAGCAATAATGTGCGCATTCTGTTTATCGGAGAAAGAGAAATGCTTGCTGCCGATATTCGAGATAAGATGCATAGTCTCGAAGAAGAATCCGCTCATAATAGTGATTTAACACTGTGCATTGCCCTTTCTTATGGCTCTAGACAGGAAATTGTTTCTGCCACAAAGAAAATTGCGCAAATGGTAGAAGATAAAAAAATAAATGTTTCTCAAATTACCCCAGAGATGTTGTCCTCTTGCCTATATACGGCGAATATTCCTGATCCAGATATTCTTATTCGCACCAGCGGAGAACAGAGGATAAGCAATTATTTACTTTGGCAAATTGCTTATACTGAACTGTTTTTTAGTGATACACTGTGGCCTGATTTTGGCACAGAAGAACTATGTCAGATAATCGATAAATTCAATTCCAGGGAGAGACGTTATGGAAAAAACTAATTTTACATCACTACAAAAGAGGGTCCTTACCTCGTTGATAATGATACCCTTGGTTATTGGGGCTTTGCGGTTTGGGCATCCCTATGTTGATATTTTAGTTTATCTAGTAGGAATCACTCTCGCCTGGGAATGGTCTGTCATGGTGCCCAATAAAAAGGCGAACCTCTATGCTGTGTGTTATGCTTTTGCGTTAGGGTGCTCTCTTATTGTTTTTAATCGGCTGTTTCTGCTGCTCTTGCTAGGGGCTATTAGTGCTTTTGTTTACTATAAAGCCAAAGAAGAACACTATCGCTATTTGCTGACGCTCGGGGTACCTTATATAGCTATCGGCGTGGGCGCGCTCTACTGGATGTATTATCTTTTTGATGCTTTTGGCAGTATTCCAGGCGAAAAAGGAAGTTATGTGATGACTCTTTGGTTTATTTTGATGGTATGGAGTGTTGACATAGGAGGATATATCATTGGCACCTCTCTACATGGGCCCAAATTAGCCCCCAAAATTAGCCCAAACAAAACTTGGTCAGGTCTTATTGGCGGTGTTATACTAGCTATTGCTGTCAGCTTTATTTATATGTATCTGGTAAAGAACATCTATAGCTTGCCATTACCTTTGCGTGAACAGATAAGATTTGCGCAACTCGGAGCCATTATTGCTTTGGTTGCACAAGTTGGCGACTTGATTGAATCTGCCATCAAGAGATTTTTACAAATTAAAGACAGCAGTTCAATTATTCCTGGACATGGCGGTGTTTTTGATCGAATTGACGGGCTTATATTTGCCGCACCAATTGCTTACTGTTACTTCACTTTGGTTTCATTTGAATAATAATATTAAAAAAGGAAGATAAAGTTATGGAATGGTTATTCAATATTGTTTATTATGTTATTCCCTTTCTTATTTTGTTAGGAATACTTGTTTTTGTGCATGAGTTTGGACATTTTATTGTGGCTCGAAAACTTGGTGTTGCAGTGAGTGCTTTTTCTATAGGATTTGGAAAGACCTTGTGGAGCACGACTGATAAGAAAGGAACCGTTTGGAAAATTTCTGCTATTCCGCTGGGGGGATATTGCCAGTTTTTAGGTGATGCAGATGAGTCTTCCTCTACTGCAGAAGTTGATCTAAGCAAGTATTCTGAAGAAGAAAAGAAACATCTATTTTCTACGCAAACCCCCTATAAAAAACTTGCCATTGCGGTGGCGGGGCCTTTGTTTAACTATTTATTTGCATTTGTTGTCTTTTTCGGTTTATTTTTCTTTTTGGGAAGTTATGATATACCGCCGGTTGTTTCTGGTGTTATTGAAGGCAGTCCGGCAGCAAGAGCTGGCGTTATAGAGAATGATAAGATTCTTGAAATTAATGGCAAAGAGATAAAAGATTGGAATGACATCACCTAAGAAGTTAGCGTTTCTATTAATGATGTAAAAATCAAAATTGAAAGAAATGGCACAACACAAATTTTAACAATACCGTTAGAAGAAATTGAGTATGCTTTTGATGAAAATGAAAAGCCTATTAAACGGCGCATGATTGGAATTAAAGGTGAAGCTAAACAATTTCATATTGTTAAGGATAATTTTCACTTTATACCATCCCTCATTAAAGCAGCTGAAGAAGTCTATAATTTGACAGACATTACTTTACGCGGTGTTGGACAGATGTTGGTTGGCGAACGCTCTGGAGAGGATGTCGGCGGTATTATTCGCATTGCAGAAATGTCAGGGGATATTTCTAAAAATAGAGATTTTTGGAATTTCCTCTCTTTTATGGCTTTGCTCTCTGTTAACTTGGGTTTGATAAACTTATTCCCAATCCCCTTATTAGATGGTGGACATGTAATAATTTATCTGTTAGAAATAATTTCAAAACGTGAGCTTAATGCAAAGTTTAAGGATTATTTGTTTAAGCTCGGTTTTGGTTTCATCTTGTTTTTAATGATTTTTG
Source organism: Alphaproteobacteria bacterium (assembly GCA_017475705.1). Taxonomy (GTDB): domain Bacteria; phylum Pseudomonadota; class Alphaproteobacteria; order RF32; family CAG-239; genus CAG-267. Next base: position 123,045 of record JAFVFB010000012.1, on the reverse strand, counting down.
CTACTTGGAATGACATAAAGCATTTATTTACAAGATGGTTTGAATAGCTTATAAGGATATGAAAATGAAGTTTAAATTCGCGGGAATTTCGTTATTAAGTTTGGCTATCTGCTCACAGGCATTAGCCCAAGAGACTATTAAAAATATAAATATTCAAGGTTTACAACGTGTGGAAAGAGAAACTGCTCTTTCTTATGCGGGAATCGATACAAACAAACCGGTTTCTTCTGAAGACCTGAATGCAGCTCTTAAGAGACTTTATGACACAGGGCTGTTTAGTGATATTAATTTTGATACGAAGGGTTCTGAGCTTGTTATTAATGTGACAGAGAATCCGGTGATTGGTGTACGTGCTTTTGATGGCAATGATAAGATTGACGATAAAATTTTAGAGGCAGAAGTACAATCTGCGCCGCGTTCTGTTTTTAGCAAAGCAAAAGTGCAGCAAGATGTCCAGAGAATCCTTGATGTTTATAAAAGAGCCGGACGTTATGGTGTTTCGGTTGAACCAAAAATTATCAAGAAGTCTGAAAACCGCGTGGACTTAATCTTTGAAATTGAGGAAGGTCCGGAAGCTAAAATTGATACGATTAACTTTATTGGTAATAAGCACTATACCAGTAGTGATTTGCAAGGCGAAATAATGAGCAAAGAGAGCCGTTGGTATCGACTATTTTCAAGTGCTGAAAACTTTGACCGCGAAAAAATGAACTATGATCAAGAGTTGCTCCGTCGTTTTTATAACCGGCATGGATATGCTGATTTTGCTGTTGTATCTGCCATTGCAGAACTTTCCAGAGACAAGACCTCTTTTGTTTTGACATTTACTATTGACGAAGGACGCCGCTACAAAGTTGATGATATCCAAATTCGTTCCTCTGTGCCTGATGTTGATGTTGACCAGTGGTATAAATATGTTACCTTTAAGACAGGTGACTGGTATAATTCTGATGAAGTTGAAAAAACAGTTAATGAGTTAACAGAAGAACTTTCTAAGAAGGGTTTTGTCTTTGTTGAGGTTGTTCCTAATATCCAAAAGGATAGAGAAACAGGGAAGTTAATTGCTATTTTTGATATTAAAGAAAATGCAAAAGTTTATGTTAATCGAATTAATATTACCGGCAATACGAGAACTTTAGATGAAGTAATCAGAAGAGAATTCCGTATTTCTGAAGGCAGTGTATTTAATGCTTCCAAAATTAGAGAATCCAGAAGGAATGTTGAACGGCTGAATTATTTTAGTAAAGTTGATATTGACTCTGAACGCGTTGACTACGACAAAGCAGACATTAATGTTAATGTTGAAGAAAAATCTACAGGTTACTTTAATGTTGGTGTTGGATATTCTACTGTTAATGGCGCTTTGATTAGGGCTGGCATTACTGAAAATAACTTCTTAGGAAAAGGGCAACAAGTTAGCTTAAGTGCAGGGAAATCCCAAAGAACGACAGATTATAACTTTAGTTTCACAGAGCCTTATTTCTTAAATAGAAGATTGAGTGCTGGTTTTGACCTCTTCTACCAAACAGAAGACTACCAAGATGAAAGTAACTATGATATGGATACTTATGGTGGACGTGTTCGGTTTGGATGGAATTATACAGATGATTTGAGTCATTATATCCGCTATACATTGAAGCAAGATAAAATTAAGAATGTTAGCTCTGCTTCTAAATATATCCAAAGAGAACAAGGGAAATCTACTGACTCTGTTGTCGGCCAAACAATTGTTTATGATAAACGTGATAACACGATGAAACCACGTGAGGGATATTATCTGTCTTTTGGTAATGATATTTCCGGCTTAGGCGGTGATGATAAATATTTGAAATTTGACGCTAAAGCTTACACTTTCTATACTCTATCTGATTATTATACCTTCAAATTTTATGTTAATGGGGGTTATGTTACAGGTTATGGTGATAGAGATGCACGCTTAGCCCAAAGATATTTCTTAGGTGGAAACACAATGCGCGGATTTGAATCTGGCGGCATCAGTGCCCGTGATAAATATACCAATGATGCCCTCGGCGGCAACTGGATGGTTTGGGGTGGTGCTGAATTGGCATTCCCTCTGGGATTGGACGAACTTGGTATCCGTGGAAGAACCTTTGTTGATATTGGTACAACAGGTAAACCAGATAAGGTTGATAACAATGATATAGATTATAGTTCTAAACCTCGTGTCGCTGTTGGTTTTGGTTTTGAGTGGACTTCACCAATGGGCAAAATTGATATCGACTTTGGGTTCCCAATTGTTAAAGAAAAATATGACGAAACAGAGGTATTTCGTTTGAACTTTGGCACAAGTTTGTAGTGTGAGAGGTGATTATGGCTGATACAGTTTTCTATAAACAAGCTCCAGCAAAAACGATTGCAGAGATTGCAGAAATTGCTCATGCAGAAATTATCACTTCCGGTAAAGAAAAAGAGCAGATTGAAAATGTCTGCTCTATTGAAACGGCCGGTGCAACAGATATCTGTTTCTTTTATGATAAAAAGAATAAGGCGTTGGCTGAAAAAATTAAGGCGAAAGCCTGCATAACTACAAAAGAATTGCAGCATATTGTACCGGACGGTGTGATTATACTTGTTTGCGAAAATCCCAAGCTTGCCTTTATTAATTTGGTTGACGCTTTTTATCAAGAGTATCGGCCAAAGTCGAAAATTGAGGCTAGCGCGCATATAGCAGCATCTGCAAAAGTAGGTAAAGACTGTTATATCGGTCACAATGTCGTTATTGAAGAAGAGGTTGTTATTGGCGATAATTGCGTTATAGAGGCCAATGTGGTTATTTCTCGTGGCTGTCAGATTGGAAACAATTGTCGTATAGCCAATAATGCCAGTATTGCTTATTGCTTGATGGGCAATGATTGTTACGTCTATACCGGTGCCAGAATCGGTCAGGATGGATTTGGTTTCTCTGTTGTAGATGGGAGACACAAGCGTATTCCTCAAATTGGCAGGGTTATTATTGGCAATGATGTTGAGGTTGGTGCTAATACATGTATTGACCGTGGAGCATTAGACGATACAATTATCGGTGATGGTACGCGTATTGATAATCTGGTTCAAGTTGCTCATAATAATAAAATTGGACGTTGCTGTATTTTAGTTTCTCAAACAGGTATTGCCGGTAGCTGTACGCTCGGTGATTATGTGGTTTGTGGCGGACAGGTTGGATTGGCTGACCACTTAAATATTGGTAGTGGGGTGCAGATTGGTGCCCAATCTGGTGTGATGAGGGATATTGATGCCGGTGCAATTGTTATGGGTACACCAACAGTCCCATTTAAAGATTTTATGCGGCAGGTTGCCTTTTTGCAGAAAAATAGTAAAAAATAGTTTATAGGAGTTTGGTATGTCGGAAGAAGTTAAAGTTTACACTATTGAAGAAATAATGAAAATGTTGCCTCATCGCTATCCTTTTTTGTTAGTAGACAGATTAGAGGTAGAGGTTCCCGGTGAAAAAGGGGTTGGTATTAAAAATGTAACGATGAATGAGGAATTTTTCCAAGGACATTTTCCGAATAACCCCGTTATGCCTGGTGTATTGCAAATTGAGGCTATGGCACAAACTGCTGGTGCTGTTGTTATCTCTCAAAATCCTGATTATGCAAATGCAAAACGTAACGTTTTATTTATGGGAATCGATGGGGTTAAGTTTAGAAAACAGGTAAAACCTGGTGATCAGCTGCGGATGCACGTTGAAAAGGTAAAAGCTAGACGCAATATCTTCGTGTTTAGAGGAGTGGCAATGGTTGATGACCATGTTGTTTCTGAAGCAGAATTTACGGCCATGATTATTGATTAAGACCTTTGATTTGTATTAAAAGAGTCGCTTCGTGCGACTTTTTTTTATAAACTCAAAGAGAATATTTTTAAATGTTGAAAAAATCTGTGAGAGGTTTTATCTTATCTCCAATTTGAGGTGTTTAAAATGTTTGATGCTTATGAAATTAGAAAAGACTTCCCTAGTTTGGGGCAATTGATTGATGGTAAACGTAATACCTATTTGGATACGGCAGCATCAGCGCAAAAACCTTTGACTGTATTGAAACGAATCGAAAAAGCCTATAAAGATGAATATGCAAATGTTCATCGTGGTAGCTATCGACTTTCTGAACTTGCCACAGAAAACTATGAAAGTTCACGGGAAATTGTTGCAAAATTTATTCATGCAACTAATAAAAATGAAGTTATTTTTACTCGTAATGCTACTGAGGGCATTAACTTGGTCGCAGCTACATTTGGCTGGCAAAACCTAAAACCTGGTGATGAAGTGTTGCTCTCTGTTGCAGAGCATCATGCTAATCTTGTCACTTGGCAGCAGTGGTGCCTTAGAACAGGTGCTACCTTAAAATATTTTGATTTAGATGAAGACGGTAGCTTTAATTGGGAAAATTTTGCTAATGCCCTTAATTCCAAAACTAAAATTGTTGCTGTTACTGCTATGTCTAATGTTTTAGGAACAATTTTCCCTGTAAAAAAAATTTGCCAGGCGGCTCATGCTATTGGCGCAAAAGTTCTTATTGATGCTTGTCAATTTGCTGTTCATAAAAAAATTGATGTTACAGAATTTGATTGTGATTTTTTGGCCTTTTCCGGTCATAAACTTTATGGGCCGACAGGTATCGGTGTACTATACGCTAAATATGATTTGCTTAAAGATATGCCCCCTTATCAATTTGGCGGCGATATGATTGAACATGTTTATTATGATAAAACATCATTTGCGTTGCCTCCTGCTAAGTTTGAGGCAGGAACACCTGCTATTGTACAAGCTATTGGCTTAGGAGAGGCTCTTCGCTATTTGATGCAGTTTGATTTTGAAGATATAGAAAAATATGAACAAGCTTTAATTGACTATACTACTCAAATACTCGCTCAGATTCCTGAACTTAAAATTGTCGGTACGGCTCAAAATAAAGGTGGGGTATTTTCTTTTGCCGTAAAAAATATTCACCCTCAAGACTTGGCCTTTGTATTGGGAAAAGAAGGTGTTGCCGTGCGAACTGGGCATTTTTGCGCTGAACCGATAGTGCGTAAACTGGGTTATACCTCCCTTACACGCGCCTCGCTTGGTATATATTCTGTTAAAGAAGATATTGATGTTTTTGTTAAAGCATTGTATAAAGCGAAAGAATTTTTTAGATAAAAGATATTAAACGATGACTGATACTGAACAACAATTTCAAATCGATGAAAATGAGGCTCAATTGCTGACAGCTATGAGTATAGATGATGTTGGTGAGCTACCCTCATATAAAGCCCATGCTGGCAAAAATCTAAAAAAGGGTGAAAAGCCCGCAAAAATGTATGATATTGTTGAGGCACTTAAAACGGTTTTTGACCCGGAAATTCCTATAAATATCTATGATTTAGGACTAATCTATAAAATAAATCAGCAAGACGATGGGCAATTACACATAGATATGTCTTTAACAGCTCCAGGTTGTCCTGTTGCAGGAATACTACCACAACAAGTTGCTGATGCGGCCGCTGCTGTTGACGGAGTGGGCAGAGTTGAAGTTGAAGTAGTTTGGGAGCCAGCTTGGTCAATTGAACGCTTGAGTGATGAAGCTCGAATGATGCTTGAAATGATTTAGAGGTTAGATTATGACAGCTGATGAATTAATTGATAATTTTTCTTTTATCGACTCTTGGGAAGATAGATATAAATATCTTATTGAATTAGGTAACCAGTTGCCTCATCTGCCTGATGAAAAGAAAACTGATGAATGGAGGGTTCCTGGTTGCCAATCTCAGGTTTGGATTGTGCCACATTTCGAAAATACCAGTATTTGGTTTGAAGGAGATAGTGATGCAATTATAGTACGAGGTATTATTGCTATTGTTTTAGTTATATTTAAAGATAAACCTGCACAAGAAATTTTAGATGTTGATGTTGAAGAAATTTTTGATAAAATGGGATTAAGGGAACATATTACCCCTAATCGACGCAGCGGTATGCTTTCAATGGTTGATAAAATTAAGTATTATGCTGCTCAATCTATAGGAAACTAGTATGAATATTTATGAGTATCAGGCAAAAAAAATATTTAAGGATTTTGGAATTCCTATCCCCACAGGTTTGGTTGCCTATACTCCTCTAGAGGCACAAAAGGCTGCGCAAAAAATTTCATCTACCGGACCGTGGATGGTTAAAGCACAAATTTTAGCCGGTTCGCGTAATATCGGTAAATTTTTAGATAAACGGGCTGGAAGAAAAGGCGGAATTCGGCTTTCTAAAACTTTAAATGATGTTTATGAAAACGCTGACAAAATGCTTGAAAACATGCTTATTACGAACCAGACTGGAGCAAAAGGACGCCTTGTTAGCCGTGTTTATGTCGAAGAGTATATCAAGGTCGTCAAAAAGTATTATCTCGGATTTATTATCGACCGTATATCTGCTTCTGTTATGTTGCTACTAACAGCAGTTAATGGTAGGACTAATGATGATATTGTTATTTTATCACAACAACACCCAGAAAATATCTTAAAACTTAATTTGGGCTTGCAAAAAGAAATATCTGCAAATCAGCTATCTCAAGTTATTGATTTTATGGGATTTAGAGGTAATCATCTTTCACTCAAAAGTTTTCTTAACAAAGCTCTTAAGATATTTTATCACTACGATGCAACAATGCTTGAAATTAACCCTTTTGGAATTGATAGATATGGAAAAATTTGGGCTTTAGATGCTAAAATTGTTTTTGACCAAAATGCACTATACCGACATCAGGATATACTAAAACTAACGGATAATGCAGGAATTGATGAAAGAGAAGTCATTGCTGCTAAATACGGCTTTCAATATAAATAACTGGACCACGGAATCGGCTTAATTTCTAATGGTAATGGTTTGGCTTTCAATACTATGAGCGAAGCTGAAAAACAAGGCCTGTGTACGGCGTGTTTTTTAAATATTAAAGGTGGTGTTGACAGAGATAAAATTACCGCCGGTATTAAATTGATTATGCTCAACCCGAAAGTTGATGGTATCTTTATCAATATTTTAGGTGGATTTACTCGCTGTAACCTTATTGCTGATGGAATTATTAGTGTGGCTAACGACCTTGGTCTGAATATTCCTCTTGTTGCGCGGTTTGAGGGGACAAATAAAGAAGAAGCGATAAATATCTTACAAACATCTAATTTATCTGTTAAGATCGCAAATGATACTCAGATTGGTTTAGCCTTGCTCAAAGAGGCTATTGAGGAGGACTTGTAGATGGCTGTGCTGGTTGACGAACATACTAAAGTTATTGTACAAGGTCTTACTGGAACGCAAGCATCTTTCCATACGCCGCGCGCTATTAAATATGGAACGAATGTCGTTGCTGGTGTTGTGCCAAATAAAAAAGAAAAGGAACATTTGGGAATTCCTTTATTTAATACGGTGCAGGAGGCAAAGGATAAAACTGGTGCTACAGCTTCTGTTATTTTTGTACCGGCAAAATTTGCTAAAGACGCTATTATTGAGGCAATAAGAGCAAAACTTAAACTTGTTGTTGCTATTACTTCAGGCATTCCCGTTAATGACATGATGGAAATTCGTCATGAGTTAGAAAATTCTCAAACTTTGCTTATCGGGCCTAATACACCAGGAATTATCACACCGCAGGTGGCTTATATGGGAACATTTCCTGATAACATCCATCGTTCAGGCAATATTGGCATCATTTCACGTTCTTCTACTCTTACATATGAAACTGTGTTAGAAATTAATCGTGCCGGTTTTGGCGAATCGACAATTGTTGGCCTTGGTGATGACTTTATTATCGGGACAGGATTTATTGATATCATTAAAGAATTTAATAATGATAAGCAGACAAAGGCTATTGTGACCATTGGGGGCTACGGTGGTAATTATGAAATAGAAATGGCTCATGCTTATAAAAATATGTCGAAAAAAAAGCCGGTTATTGCTTTAATGGTTGATGATCAAGCCTATATGGATAATAATGTCGGCTTAGCTTCTGATATTATATGCCGAGGAATTACAACTGCTGCTGAAAAAAAGCAACTGTTAGAAAGTGCCGGAATCATTGTGGTCGATAATTTACTCTCTTTGATAGAAGAACTCTCAAGGTTATGATAAATATCTTTCGAACTCTCATTAACTTTTTGTTGCCACATCGGTGTTTGTGCTGTGGTGTAGTTTTAGCTTCTCATGACAGCCTGTGCGCTGACTGCTTTAATAATATTACATTTATTTCTAAACCATACTGCAAATGTTGTGGACGACCTTTGTATACTGGCAGCACTGAGGCAGATGATTTATATTGTGTTTCTTGCCTTAATAAAAGACCCAACTTCCGCTATTCTCGTGCAGCCATTCGATATGATAATTTTTCTAAACGGCTAGTGCTTGACTTTAAATTTGCAGCGCACATCGAAAATAAAAAATTGCTGGCGCGGTGGCTCTATCTGGCTGGAAAGGATATCTTTGAGGCTGGTGCTGATTTGATTGTTCCTGTGCCATTGCACTATACCAGACTGCTTAAGCGTAAATATAATCAATCTGCAGTGTTAGCTGGTGAACTGGCAAAAATGACTAATATTATTGTCGACTATGATGTTCTCAAGAAAATTAAATACACTCTACCACAAACACAGTGTGATGGGAAACAAAGACATAAAAATATTAAAGGTGCTTTTACAATTACTCACCCTGAACGGATAAAAGGAAAGAGAATCGTTTTGATTGATGATGTTTATACGACGGGTTCTACGACAAAAGAATGCACCAAAACTCTTTTGAAGTTTGGTGCAAAATCTGTTGATATTTTGACTGTGGCAAAAGTTATTGATTAATTTTATTTTACTGACAATAGGCGCGCATATTTTTGTAGTATATTTTCTGCTATTCCTGACAGTTCTTTTGCCTGCTTAATATTAAATAAGCGATCCTTTACTAACATATCTGCTGTTAGTTCAAAGATATCCCCACTAAAATCTCTGATGCAGTGCTTTCCGCTTTTGCTCTTAATGATACTTTGGCGGATTTGAGCTGTTGCTTCATCTATTTGTGCTGCCTGAGCCATAAGACCTCTCTTTATTGTTTGATTCCGGTAGAAAGCCATTTTCCACTCGTCTTCTTATAATTAGCATCTATATCATATAAATCAACCTTTAATTTCATGTCACGGGCGGTTAGTTTGCCCATTGCTTGAAGTAAAGTCAAACCAGAAACATAGTAATCATGCCGAACGGTTACTTCTTCTACTTCTGAATTCAGCAGATATTGATATTGATTTAAAACATCTAAGACTGTTCGATTGCCAAGGGATTCTTCTTCACGAACGCCGTTTAATGCGACTTGATATGCTTTGGTTTGCGCTCTTACTGAATTAATGCGAGCTTTGTTTGCATTTAGATACTCCCATGCGCTGGTAATATTTGAGTACAAGGCATCTTCTGCATTCAGCAGATTTTCTTGAGCTTGCCAGCGATAATACTTGCTCTGGCGAATTTTGGCTCTGCTAGCCCCTGCATTATATATCGGCATTGAAAAGTTTACCCCTAATTCCACCTCGTCATTAGTGGGATTTTTGTGGTACATATAATTTTGGCTCTTTAGCCTTCCTGCCATTGCATATGCATTCACGGATGGTAATAAATCACCGGTACTGGTGTTTACATCATATTTTTTTGCTTTTAGATTATGACGTGCGGCCTCCAGTGCATAGTTATGCTCCTTTGCATAGCTAATCGCCTCTTCCAAGCTTTTGGGAAACATTTTTTCTATTTGTTTGGGAATGCTAATATTTTTTGGATTGTCGCCGATAATTTGCTTATATACTGCGCGAGATGCTTCTAAATTACCTTCTGCAGAAATCCGCTGCGACTGAGCTGAGGCATAGCTTGCACGAGCTTGTGACAAGTCTGTTGTGGTGACTTCTCCTACATTGAAACGTTCTTTTGTCTCTTCCAATTCTTTTTTGAGCAATTTTTCATTGTTTTTTTGCAATTTGACTATTGCCTCATCCTGCAATACATCAAGATATGCAATTGCAGCTTGCAACATGACATCTTGCTCTATTGCCATTAGGTTTGCCTGAGATGCTTTAGCGTAACTTTTGGCTGATTTTATTGAATTCATTGTTTTAAAGCCACGAAATACCGGTTGTGAAATGGTCGCTGTTAAAGAACGATTATACCCATCTATTGGCTTAACCGGTGCATTGGTATTTATTTTGGTATCTGAATACCCTCCTTCTACTGTTAAAGTAGGGCGGTAGCCAGATTTGGCTAATGCGACATTCTCATCTGTTGCTTGTGTACCGGCACGTGCTGCCTTTAGTGCGGGATTGTAATCATAGGCCTTTGCTAATGCTGTTTCTAGTGTACCTGCATATGAAATGGTTGCCGCAAACATCAGACCCAGAGCAACCATAACACCTTGTTTTTTCATATTTTAAATCCTCTCAAATTACTAGTATCTTATCTATTATTCGCTTATTTATTATAACATTTCTAAAAAAAAACCAAACATTATTTTTATTTTGGGGAAAATATCTTATATTATTAACGAAAATTCAAACTATTTCACACTAGCTTTGTTGATAGCAAAGTATGTTTAATTTGGGAGATTTGTTTTGAGAAAAAGTAAATTAGAAATTAGTGACGAGATGAAAAAAGCTCGTTTGCAACTTTCCATTGAACACTATATAAAGTATTTTATTGGCAAGCGTGCCTGTGAACTTACTAAAGAAGAAGCACTTTATGCTATATCTTTGGCAGTGCGTGAGTTTGCTATGGATGAATTGTATAATACGATGGCGCGCTATAACAAAAAATCTTCGAAACGCGTGTATTATCTTTCTATTGAATATCTTATTGGTCGCTCTTTAGAGAACAACCTTCATAATTTAGGATTATATAAAATTCTTAAAGAAATTAAAATTAAAGACTTCCCTGATTTTTCTTTGGAAGAAATTTTTGATACTGAATATGATCCGGCTTTGGGCAATGGTGGTCTCGGGCGATTAGCTGCTTGTTATTTGGACTCTATGGCATCTTTAGGAATCGCTGGATTTGGCTATGGTATTAATTATCAATTCGGTGTATTTAAGCAAAAGTTTGAAAATGGTTGGCAAGTTGAACAGGCCGATGATTGGGTTTCTGATTTTTCACCTTGGGAACTGGCAAGGCCGGATCGAAAAATTACTATTCCTCTCTATGGACATGTTGAAACATACAGAGATGCGTCCGGTAAAGACACTTATGTATGGACGAACACCCATATTTTGTATGGTGTGCCATATGATTTTCCTATTGTTGGATATAATGGTAAATCTGTTAATTATTTGCGACTCTTTTCTGCAAAAACAGACGATGAATTTGATATAGATATCTTTAACAATGGGGGATATATTGAGGCTGTTGAAGATAAAATAAAGACTGAATCTATCTCTAAAGTGTTGTATCCCTCTGATGCTATTGAGGCGGGAAAAGCTTTACGGTTATCACAGCAGTATTTCTTTGTTTCTTGCGCTATCCAAGATATTTTAAGAAGATTCCTTGAGAAAAATAATGATTTCAAAAAATTACCGACCAGTGTGTGTATTCAGCTGAATGATACTCATCCGGCTTTAGCAATTGCAGAAATGATGAGACTTCTCATTGATACTTATGGACAGGAATGGGACGATGCATGGGATATTGTTACCAAAGTTTTTGCATACACAAATCATACATTGTTGCCAGAAGCGTTGGAAACATGGCCGGCTAAATATTTTTCTATCATGTTGCCAAGGCATTTGCAAATTATTTATGAAATTAATCGTCGCTTTATGGAATTCGCGCGTGAGAAATTTGGTGATAATTCCGAAAAGCTGGCAAAGGTCTCTATTGTTTCTGGTGAAGGTGATTCACAAATCTTGCGTATGGCAAACCTTTCTATTGTTGGCTCATTCTCTGTTAATGGTGTGGCAAAAATCCACTCTGAATTAATTAAATCTTCTCTGGTGCCTGAATTTTATGAATTATGGCCAGAGAAGTTTACAAACATCACCAATGGCATTACACCAAGACGCTGGTTATTACATGCTAATACATATCTTGCATCATTGATTTCTGATAAAATCGGTAAAGATTGGGTTGCCCATTTAGAGCTTTTAGAAAAATTAGCTGATTTTGCTGATGACGAGGAATTTGTACATAAATTTAGTAAAATCAAAAAAATTAATAAGGAAATCCTACGGCAAGAAATTTATAAACGTAGCAATGTGGCACTTTCTACAAAAAGCATGTTTATTGTTCAAGCAAAGCGTATTCATGAATATAAGCGTCAGTTAATGGCTATTTTACAGGTTATTGGCGACTATTTGGCTATTGTGCGCGACCATGCTCGTCCAATTTGCCCTAAAACTTATATTTTTGCAGGAAAGGCTGCTCCGTCTTATACTTTTGCGAAACTTGTCATTAAGCTTATTAATAATGTTGCTAATATCGTTAACAATGACCCTCTGGTTGGAGATACCCTAAAAGTGGCATTTATCCCTGACTATAAAGTTTCTGTGGCTGAGGTACTGATTCCTGCGGCTGATTTGAGTCTGCAGATATCAACTGCTGGCTTTGAGGCCTCTGGCACTGGCAATATGAAATTTGCGCTTAACGGGGCTTTAACTGCTGGTACATATGATGGTGCAAATATTGAATTGCGTGAGGCTGTTGGTAAAGAGAACTTCTTCTTATTCGGTCTAAAAGAAGAAGAAATTAAAAAAATGCGGCCGACATATAATCCACGGCACATTTATGAGACCTCAGAATATGTAAAACGTATTTTGAATGCTGTTAACTCTAATATGTTTTGTGAAGGGGAAAACCCCACATTATTCAAGCCTATTTTTGATGAGCTACTCAATCGGGATTATTTCTTTGTGCTTGCTGATTTAGAGGCCTTTGATAAAGCTATAAAGAAAGCGGAAAAAACATATCTTGATCAAAATAAATGGATCAAGATGGCCATTAAAAATGTAGCAAAAATGGGATATTTCTCCAGTGACCGCGCTGTACGTGAGTATGCAACCAAGATTTGGCATGTCGATGTGCCGGGTGATGAGTTGTCATATGAAGAATTAGAAGAACGACAATCTGCTTAAATCAGTTATAGAAAATCCCAAGTATCTGCTTGGGATTTATTTATATAACCATTCTTCTTGTGCTATTTTATTTATGGCTTCTGTTGAAATTGTGGTATGTTTTGTTTCTCGAGGAATCGGGTTGCTAATAATATTTATTGTTTTTTGTATTGCATTTTGAAAGCGTATTGCTTCATTTTGTGCTGTTATGGCGTTTGGTTTATATTTATCCCCCAAAGCTTCTGCTATTTGCTGTATTTGGTTATAAATATTGACTTTTAGTTCATATCTTGCTATTCGTCCCAAACTCCATAAAGGTAAATCTTTTACTAAATTAACACTTTTTTCAAATAAAGACATCTTTTCTGGGCTGGCCTTGCATTCTTTTAACATTTCATCTTGCTGTATATCTTTGAAAAATTTTAAGGTCAATTTTTCTAAATATTCTTTTGATGCTTTTTTGTTCTTTCTCTTTTCTTTAGCATATTCCTTTTGTACTCGTTCTATTTTTTCGATGTCTAACAAATAGGCTTCTATCATCATTTTTTCTTTATTTTCAGGAAGTTCACCCTCTATATTTTTTCGCAACCGATTATAAACCTCTTGATTTTCTGGAAATATATAGGGTTCATAAGCTGCTAATCTTTGGTATATCCGGCGACAAAAACTTTCTGGTAACGTTTCTTCTTTTGCATCTAAGTCAATTGATTTTTTGTATTCATCTAAGTCTTCACAAAAACTTTTTGCCTCCAACATTTCTTGTGGCTGAGCAACTGTTTCTTCAAAAATATTCAATTGGGGATTTGCTGTTTGGCGGTATTTATATCTTTCGCAATAGATATTTATCTCACTCGTTAATGAATATGAGCCATAGGAACCGCATTTTGCAATTGCACGGTTTATAATATTGTGTAATTCTTTGCGACTAATATCTTCTGCCATTGGTAACCTCTTACGGGGCATTATATCACAAAAAAATATTACTTGCAAGCAATAAAAAAGCGGCTTACGCCGCTTAGATTTTTATTTGCCTTCTGTTTCTAAAATAATTTCTCCCGTTTTTTGAAGAACTATCTTATCCAGTACCCATTTATTGATTTGCTTTAATTTTTCACTATCAATATTAACTGTTTCTGCTACATCAATAATAAAATCAATCTCTCTGTCATCTAGACCGGTATCTGAATTGGCTAAATAGCATAATTCCTTGACTAATTGTAATGCTTTTGGACGATCCGTTATCTTGGCTATATTTTCCATTACAACTTCTCTTTTCATATTTTTCAGGATACTAACAATTTCTTGTTCTGTGATGCCATATAACTTACCAATCCCTTTGAGGAATTCTATTTCTTCTTTGGCTACATTACCATCTGTATAAACCATACAGCAAAAGCTTTCAACGAATATTCTCTTCTCTTCAGCACTTAATGTTGAGATGTAGTCATATTCTTTATCCATTTTTTTTCTCCAATTAATCTGTGTTGTGCTTAATTTATATCAATATATTTAAAATGTAGTAAATAAAAAAACAATCAATAAATAACAAAATGCAATAAAATTTCAAAAAAAGATTGACGGCAAAAAAAACTTAATGTAAATAGGTTTCTGTTGCGGAGTGTTGGCAGAGTGGTAATGCAGCGGATTGCTAATCCGTCATCCTGAATAGGGATGCACAGGTTCGAGTCCTGTACACTCCGCCACTTGTTGGGAATCGCGTTGGCGGTTCTTTTTTTTGCATAAAAATTTTATGATGGACAAAATTTTATTCTTCTTTACTTTATTTTAATCTTATTTCATTATTTTCATAGGTAATGGAAATTATTTTGTAAATCTTGAAAATATTTATTGACAAAAACAAAAATACCTGCCATTTATTATGTCAATAATAAGAAAGGAATAAAGTATGATTAAGGCAACAATTAGAAATCAAACTAAAAGAAATGCGTTTGCGAAAGCTAATGGTCACAAAATTGCTGGGTCTATTTGCCAATCCAGACCAATTGTTAATGGTATTGTGCTCGACCGCTATAAAGTTATTGGCAGTGGCACCTGCTCGGAAATGTCTATTGAACAAAAGCGTAATAATGTTTTTCTTTTTACTAAACAAAAAGAAGTTGCTTAAGTTTTTACTTAAATAAACCTCGATGAAGACTCGCAAACGCGAGTCTTTTTTTTATAAAATAACGCACATCGCTTATAATTATTGAAAATTTACTTGCAAATCTGCCTCAACTTTATATATTCAGAAGGAGATTTAATAAAAACAGTTATAAGGAGAAAAATATGCCTTTAGTTTCTATGCGCCAAATTTTGGACCATGCCGCAGAAAATAATTATGGTGTGCCGGCGTTTAATATTAATGATATGGAGCAGGTTATCGCTGTTTGTGAAGCTGCTAAAGAGGTTAATGCCCCTGTAATTATACAAACATCTACCGGTGCACGAAAATTTGCCGGCGATCCGATGATTCGCCATATGATTGCGGCGGCTATTGAGATGTATCCGGAATTGCCAATCTGTTTGCATCAAGACCACGGTGCGACCGTTGATATTTGCCAATCTGCACTGGTTAATGGCTATTCCTCTGTAATGATGGACGGTTCTTTGGAAGCTGATGGTAAAACACCTTCTTCTTTTGAGTATAATGTCCGGGTGACAAAAGAGGTTGTGGCTCGTGCTCATGCTGTCGGCGCATCTGTTGAAGCGGAACTCGGGGTTATCGGTTCTTTAGAAACAGGTAAAGGTGATAAAGAAGACGGACACGGTGCAGAGGGTGTCATTGATAAAAAACGTTTGGTTACAGACCCTGATGAGGCCGCTAGGTTTGTGGCAGAAACAAATATTGATGCCTTAGCTGTTGCTGTGGGAACTTCTCATGGTGCTTACAAATTTACACGCAAGCCAACAGGTGATATCCTAGCGATTGATGTGATTGAAAAAATCCATGCAAAACTGCCTAATACACATATGGTTATGCATGGATCTTCTTCTGTGCCGCAAGAATTACAAGATTTAATTAATGCTTATGGCGGAGCTATTCCGCAAACATTCGGTGTGCCAGTGGAAGATATTGTTCGCGGTATTAAAGCCGGCGTACGCAAGGTTAATGTTGATACTGACTGCCGTATGGCAATTACTGGTGCTATCCGCAAAGTGTTTACCGAGAATCCGAAAGAATTTGATCCTCGTAAATATTTGAAACCAGCAATCGAAGAAATGAAGAAAGTATGCATCAGCCGTTATGTTGCTTTTGGGGCTGCAGGACATGCCGATAAGATTAAGCCTGTTCCTTTGTCTGTGATGGCTAAAAGATATAGCGCTTAAGATTTTATTTAGAAAAGGAATCCGCCGATTAAACATCGGCGGATTTTTTTGTTTCTAACGCAAGACATCGGTTGTCTTTTTATTTAATTGCAGCAAATTTATGCCTAGTATGTAGTATTTTGTGGTGTTTCCATTATTTGTCATGCGCTTTTTGAACACTGGCAGGCCAAAAATCTTCCAAACTTTTTTGCCACCGCTATGCCGAAAACTGGCAATCGGCAAAACCTTAAATAGCTTTAGGCTCGCCTCTTTTTTTGTAAGTTTTTGCTTTAATGTTTTAGCAGATGCTTTAGATTCTATAAAATGAAAGATTTTCGCGGTTAATTTATCAATATTTTCGGTAATGTATTTGTCACTAGGAAACAGCTCTAATATTGTATCGCGAAGATCACCTTCCATATAGCGATGATAGGTTTGTTCGATTTCAACTTTAACCTCTTGCCCATCTTTTACGGGCATTTCATAGTGATAAGGTTTATCGTGCCATGTTTGCTCTTTTTTATCATTAATCTTTTTGCCATCAATTTTAATAGACTGATAGTCGCACCATAGCGGAATGCGTTGATTTTCTTTATCTCTTTTATCTTGCCCGCGGAAATCAAAGATTAATTTTCCATCATTAATTGCTTTGATTTTTATGGTTTGTTTGAGGTTATTGCCTTGCACCATCTGTCCGATACCCCTTGCATTTGTAAACCAAGCTGGGGTATCAATATTTGCTTTTGGTGCCGTGATAGACAAAGCATTTTTAGCAGTGCCGCTATTTTTAATATCTATCCGCATCTTGGTAAATTCAGATAATATTTTATCTGTTGTTAACGCAAACACCTTCTTACGCATCTGCGCCACCTTGAACAGATAATACGGGAAGAAGAGATATGGGGCGAGTTTACTTGGTTTCGGCAATTTATAATACTCACCGGTATCAATATTGTAGGCGAGTTTGGGAAGTTTAATCTTTTTAGCTAAATACCTATCAAAACTTTCAGGAACAATATCTTCAGTTCCACTAGACGATGTAAATGTCATTTCTCCGAAATAAATTTTCCCATTTATTATGTAGAAATCAACACGAACATAAGAAAATCCTTCGCTTAATATCTTAGCAAGTTGTGTCATTTCATCTAAGCGTTCTGGTTTATCTGGTGATGGAAATGTGTCATAATGCGAATTAACTTTATATGGTAATTGTTTCCAGTTTAAGTCATATAAATTACGTTTGTGTTTAGTATGTCTATCGCTGTCTATCCAAATAAACTCTGGTTTTCCATTAAAGCAAGTATATTTGTAATCTCTTAAATCCCCAGTTCCATCATCCATATACTTTTCAATAATGATTTTATGTTCTATGTCACGATAATGAAGTTCTACCGACTTAAAAGCAAAGTCTTCATTCATCCACTTATCAAGTTTTGCTTTTGCATCTACTAAATCCAGCTTTGATTTATCCTTAACAATAATATTGTAAGCACTACCATGATTGCATTTGATGACAAACTGATTTGGAAGCTTGTCAAAATCAATATCTTCAAACCTATCATAAACACCTAACAGCGGAATCAAAAATTCCTCACCGATTTTTTCCTTTACCCAGTCACGCACCAGATATTTATCTGCTAAACGCGTTTTAAGCGGTGTCGAATCATATAGTTTCATCCATTGAATTTTTTCATTAAAAGTTTTAGGATTATCTAGGTTTAATGAAGTTTTCTTCGCTCTATACCACCATTGCTCTAGCTGAGTTTTATAAAATGATGCATCTATTTTAAATAAATCAATATATGGAGTTTTTCTTGCAATATTCCACCAGTATTGTTCCATATAGACAAAGCTACTATTCCATGGTTTATTTTTATCTGCATAGTGAATAATATATGGATGTTTATTTGCTTTCCAAATATCTTCTTCTGAATATAAATCTCTTAAACGCGCGTCATTTTGCTGTAGCCTCGTAGTCATCGCATTGTATTTAGGTGGCAATGTTATAATTTTGCCATAACACGCAATATTTACAACATCTTGGTCTTGAGATGAGTAATTTTTCTTAGATAATTCAACAAACTTCTCTGTCATCCTGTCTTGACGAATTTGTTTTAAATTCATCAGCAAAACACCGGCATTAACATATGTTCGCATTGATGGCAGATTTAATCGTTTACAGTTTGCCGCTTCAGAAAAATAATAACCTGCTGCAACAACTCCGGCAATATAATTATTACCCATGTCAATATTATAAAGTTCGCTCAAATCTTGGCAAACACAGATATCAACATCCAGATAAATACATTTATCATATTCTTTAGGCAATAAATCTCCTGCAAGCAAACGGTAATAAGTTGGCGATGTAATATGCGATATTTGCATAGTCAAGTCCGAGAAAGCATCTTTCATATCCAAAAATTGAATATCGCAATTGTATTTATCTTTTAGGGTCAAAATTGTTTTTTCGTTGTTTTTAGAAAATGCAGATGGAACCATAAGATAAAAGTCATAATAAGTTGTTTCTTTTGCATTTTCTAAAATTGATACCATTGTTGTGTACATAAATGGCGCATAGTTATCATCAGATGCTAAAATTATAGGTATTTCA
The DNA here is from genome assembly GCA_017475705.1 of Alphaproteobacteria bacterium. Classification (GTDB taxonomy): domain Bacteria; phylum Pseudomonadota; class Alphaproteobacteria; order RF32; family CAG-239; genus CAG-267. The sequence goes on along the minus strand of JAFVFB010000012.1, from coordinate 104,034 downwards.
TTTAAGAACAAGTGTTTGTATACCAAAGGAAATACATTTAATAGTTTTTCCTTAAATTCTTGTAAATAGTTGATATCTAAAGAATTTAAAAACCATTTAAAATCTAACTTTTTCCGTTCGTTAACAGCTGTTAAATATAAGTTTTTTTCTTCTCCGCTAAAGGTTTTAGATATGAATTTATCTATCATTAGGTAAATATCAAAAATATTAAAATGTTCTTTGGTTCTCTTTCGTCCGGTGACACTCCCTTCACGTTGCCTATAATGGTAAGTTATATTTGGCACCATCGCTATTTTATTAGCCACACTCATAACTTCCATCGAAAATAAGTTGTCTTCTGCTGTTGAAAATTTATCATAGCATCTAAGATGGTATTTTTCCAGTAGTTCCCTTCTGTATATTCGTGCAGAATTTGTGCTAGATATTCTCATTAGTGGGGTTTTGTCTTTTGGGTTGCTAAGTATTGTTTTCCCTTTTGTATCAAGTATAATAGGTGTTTGTTTTTTTCCTGAAAATTTAATAATACTAGATATAGATGAAATATCAGCATTGTTTTTTACTGCAACATTATACAACTCTTCAAAATAGTTTAAATCAATATAATCATCAGAGTCGACAATACCAATATATACACCTGAGGCATGCTGCATACCAATATTTTTTACCGCACCTGGAGCTCCGGTATTTTTATCATTATTGACAATTATGATACGCCCATCTTTACTGGCATATTCTTTTATAATTTCTAATGAACCATCAGTAGAACAATCATTGACACAAATAATTTCAATATTTTTTAAAGTTTGATTGACAACACTATCCAAGCATTCACGTAAATATTTTTCAGCATTATAAATTGGAATAATGATTGAGACTTTTACCTCTAATTCTTTCAGAAGTTCATTGTATAAATCATCAGCAAAAATATTTTTAAATTCTGCTAAGAATTTTGTTTTAAAAACTGTATCAGCTTTTAAAATCTCCGATTTTGCACGAACAACTAACTGCTTTTCAAAATTATCTCGAAATATTTTATACACTTTTAGTCTTTCAAGATTTGACTTTAGTTTTTTCATCGCATGAATGATTGAAAAAGCTTTTACTTCTCTGTTGTTTGATATATTTATACCTGAATTTATTCTGTAATGTACATATACATTGTTTGATACGTTTATCCTTTCCGCAACAGAAAGAGCCGTATCTACAAAAGTAATATCGTTGCAACTTGGGCAATTTTCAAAGTAAATACTGTTGGTTACAATTAAGGTTCTTTTGAAGAGCTTTGTCCATGCATTTGGTGTCGCTAAAAAATAGATATTTTTCGGATAATCTTTTGCAGAAAACCCCTCTTGTTGCAAATACCTTGAATTATATTTATATGATTCTTTGTATAAGTTCTTGTCATTGTCATAAAAATCATAATTATAAATAAAAATATCGTCATCATTTTGCTTAGATTTGTCATAAATCTCCTCTAGCATATTGAGTTCGAAGAAGTCGTCGGAATCGAGGAAGCTGAGGTATTCTCCTTTTGCTTGTGATAGACCGGCATTGCGGGCGACACCGGCATGGAGATTTTGCTGGCGGATAACTGTCATACGCTTGTCTTTTGCGGCGTATTCTTTGAGGATTTCCAATGAAGAATCGGTTGAGCCATCGTCCACGCAGATGATTTCTATCTCTTTCAATGTTTGGTTAACAACACTATCCAAGCATTCGCGCAGGTATTGTTCCACATTATAAACTGGAATAATCACCGATACTTTCGGCGTATAATCGATTTGGTTTTGAATGAGGATTTCGGCGGTTGTATCGGGATCACCCTCGGCATTTTTAACCGTAATAAATTGTGCTGGTTTTTTCTTTAAGTTCTCGGCCTTTGCCAATTTTGATGCTTTTTTAGCTTGCTTGTTCTTTTGTTTCTTCATAATCAACTTCCTTTTTTAGCTCCTAAGTCAAAGAAAAAGTCGCTATAAAGCGACTGGAAGTTGGAAACAATTCAAGGATTGTGCGACATATTAGCCTAAACGGCATATACATCTGCAGTTATATATGAGTCTCAAAGCGGCGTATTTTGTCGCCTTCCAGTCATGTATTTAAATAAACACAACTGTGAGACGGACAATCATACGTTCCTTCTATTTCCTTGAAGAGGTTTCCACACCCCAGACAAGAACACCCTGTCCGCTTTTACTCTATAAATAAAAATAAGAAAAGTAAAGTATAAAAAATAAGGCAGCTAATCATCCTTGATTAAACTGCCTTAACCTGATAAAATATATATTTTGCTACGCTGGCGACACCACAACAAACATTTGCTTACCCTCTAACTTAGGAGCAGCATCAACCTTGCATAGACCTTCTAAATCTTCTATCAACTTATTTAGGACTTCTTTGCCCATATCATTAGCACTTAGCTCACGACCCTTGTAGCGCATCGTAAACTTTACCTTATCACCTTGCGATAAAAACTTCTTTGCTTGCTTTAATTTGACTTCATAATCATGCGCTTCTATCATCGGGCGTAACTTAAGCTCTTTGATATTAACAACCTTTTGATTTTTCTTGGCTTCATTTTTCTTTTTCTGTAACTCATATTTATATTTACCATAGTCTAGCACTTTGCAAACCGGGGGAGTTACTTGAGGGGAAATTTCTATCAAATCTAGCCCGACTTCTGAGGCTATGTGCAGCGCTTCTGCAATTGGCACAACACCCAAATTTTCCCCATTATAATTTATTAAACGTACTTCTTTTACTTTTATCTCTTGATTTATGCGTGGTCCGTCTGCTTCTCGTACTGGCGCATTTGTGTTTTCTGTAGCTATTGTTGCCTCCAATAAAAATTTTAGTTACATATAATATGATACCTATCTTAATTCAACTTGCAACAAAAATCTTTATTGGGCTGTACTTATTTTTTATTGAAACACTGCATTATTTTAAAATTTTTATGGTAACTTACAAACTCTTTTTATATATTTTATGTTGATTGAGCATTGGGAGGTTTGTGTTGTGCTGGAATTTAATTTTGACATCAAAAATATTACAGAACAAGAAGCAAAAAAGCAGCTGGAATATCTTGCTCGAGAAATAGAAAAAGCTGATATCGCATATTATCAGAATGATGAACCTTACCTTGATGATGCACAATATGATAAGTTACGCCACCTAAATTCTGCATTAGAGGCTAAATTTCCTCACCTTATTCGCAAGGATAGCCCTTCTTTGCGAATCGGGGCCAAAATTAAAAGCGAATTTAAAAAAGTGGAACTCTCTGTTCCCATGCTTTCTTTGGCTGATATATTTAATGATAATGACGTGTCTGACTTTATTATGAGCATTAAACGCTTTTTGAACAGTAGCGATGATGTTGTATTTACATCTGAACCTAAAATGGATGGACTATCTTTTTCTGCCTTGTATGAAAATGGTGTGTTTGTGCGAGGTGCTACGCGTGGTGACGGAAAAATCGGCGAGGACATTACAGCTAACCTACAGGAAATAAAAGGTTTTCCTTTGTTTTTGGATAAAAATGTTCCTGCTCGTTTTGAAGTGCGTGGAGAAGTCTTTATGTCTAAGGCTGATTTTATTGCGCTTAATGATAAAAATGTTGCTGAGCATAAAAAAACTTTTGCAAATCCGCGCAATGCCGCAGCTGGCTCTTTGCGCCAACTTGATGCAAAAATTACAGGACAACGCAACTTGAGCTTTATTGTCTACACTTGGGGCGAGGTCTCTGATATTTTTTGGAAAAGCCAGGTTGAATTTTTGGACTATGTGAAAGAATTGGGATTCCCTGTTAACCCGTATAATAAAATTTGTTATACTGAGCAAGAATTGATTGCTAGCTATCGTGCATTGATGGAAAATCGCGCTAACCTGCCATATGATATTGATGGAATTGTATATAAAGTAAACGATTTGGATTTGCAAAAGCGGCTCGGCTTTTTAACGCGTACACCGCGATGGGCTATCGCTCATAAATTTCCGGCAGAAAAAGCTATTACGCGGCTTAATAATATTCGCATCCAAGTCGGGCGTACAGGTGCCATGACCCCTGTTGCTGATTTAGAGCCTATCAATGTTGGCGGTGTTTTGGTATCACATGCGACATTGCATAATGAAGATGAGATTAAGCGTAAAGACATACGAATTGGAGATATGGTTGTTGTGCAACGTGCCGGCGATGTCATTCCGCAAATTATTGATGTTTTACATGATAAGCGGCCTATTGATAGCGTTGAATTTCAATTTCCAACGATATGTCCAGAGTGCGGTGCTCATGCCATCAGAGAAGATGATGAAGCGGTGCGCCGTTGTACTGGTGGTCTTTCTTGTCCGGCTCAGGCTGTTGAAAGACTTAAACATTTTGTTTCTCGGGAAGCTTTTAATATTGAGGGACTGGGTGACAAGGTTTTAGAAGCTTTTTATCAGGAAAATATCATTAAAACACCTTATGATATTTTCACACTTGAAGAAAGAAATAAACCGGTTGATTTATTTTCTCCTTATCCTTCTCTTGAACTAGAAAAGCGTGATGGATGGGGCGATAAGTCTGTTAAAAATCTATTTGAGGCTATTCGTCAAAGTAAAAAAATTTCTTTACCAAAATTTATTTATGCCCTAGGTATTAGGCAGGTTGGTACGGCTACTGCTTACCTGATAGCTAAACACTATCATACCTTTACAGCTTTTATGGAGGCTATGGTAAATTTGGATATACAATTGCTCATCAGCATTGATGGAATTGGTGCTGCAATGGCAAAAGATATTGTTGAATTTTTTAAGGAAGACCATAACTTAAATATTATCAGCCAATTGCTTTCTGTTGTTCAAATTGATGATTTTGATGATATTTCTTCTGTAGATTCAGCTATTTCAAATAAAACCATCGTCTTTACCGGTACGCTAACATCTTTAACTCGCAGTGAAGCAAAAAGTAAAGCTTTGTCACTGGGGGCGAAAGTTGCTGGTTCTGTTTCTACCCACACAGATATAGTTGTTGCAGGGGAAAATGCCGGTTCTAAACTTTCTAAGGCTCAGGAACTAGGGGTTAAAATTATCTCTGAAGAAGAATTTCTGCAGCTGTTGCCTTAGTTTTTGCTTTATGCTGATAAAACACCTTATATATGTTTACAAAGACTATGTTGAAATATACTGGAAGAATCGCCAGCAAGTACATCATTGTATTGAGCTTATATAGGGTGTCTATATAATAAGATAAAATAAACAAACCACTTGTTACAAAAGCACAGCAAACAAAATTCCAATAATTAAACCGACTGCGTTTGTATGAATCCATTATCGAACGGCTTCGACCTACTTGTGATGATATCCATGCTAAATATGGACGGCTTATGGTGTAAGGAGATATCAAAATCATAAAAAGATAAAACAAGCTTGTACCAAGCAACGAATCATGACTTTGCATCAATTCCATATATTTTTCAAAAAATTCGAGGTATTTATCTCTAAATCCCATGAAAAATGGTATATATGGTGTAATGGTTATCACTAAGTATATGCTGATATTAATAAACATTATTTTGCTTGTTGGAATCAGCCCATTAAAGATACGAATGAGTGAAAAGTAGGGTGTGTGCTGCTGTATATATCGAATAAATATGCACCAGTATATGTAATACCCTATTAACCATAAAATGCTTAAAGAATTTGTCCAGCCATTGGGGATTAAAGAAAAAATATAGATAAAAGAAAAATTTATCAGACACCAAAACAGAAATGTTCGCTTATAGAGTAGTACAAATTTTACACTACTCTTTAGTACTGTGGATAGCGAAAAATCATGTATTTCTGATGTTAGTGATTTAGCTTTCTTCTTCCTCAAAATCTTCCTCTTCTTCTGCATTAGGATCATAATCTATTCCAAGTTTGGACAGTATATCTTCATTTTCATCTGTTCTTTGAGCAACAATCCAGTCCGGAACATTTGGCGATGGAGGTAATGATGCCAGCTCTCTCATCTTTTTATCAAGATACCAACGAGGTGAATCTGCCATAATCGGTGTATCAATGTAGCCTTGCATTAAAACAACTTGCTTAAGCATCGGTAGACTCAATAGGTCATTGGTACTAATGGCTGAGACACCTTGCAATTGGTAACTTACATTTTTAGAAAATGGATTAAAGTCTTTGTTGCTTATACCTCCTTCACTGCGTGAAAAAGATGTGGTTTGTACTGTTTTATTACCAATCATCTTTGAAAAACGCTGTGCGGTTTGTTCATTGTTTTGTGATAAGATAACTTTGCAGGCCGTGGTTGAGATAACTGTTTCGAGGTCATCCTTACCGTATTTCCCAGAAATTTGCCCTAAATCTTGTCCTATCAATAAATATGCAACCTTTTGACCACGACCAACAGCAGGACCGTCTATAACCGCTTTTAATTTTGGCATTTGCGGAAACTCGTCGAGCACAAATAGTACTGGAAATGGCCCCATTTTGCCATCTGATTTATTAACCGCATTAGGTGGATTAGAAATTAAATAAGCACTCATCAAGTCTACGAATGTTGCGCTGATAGGATTTAAGGCTTGCGCATCTGTTTGATTTACAGAAAGATATACGGAAATTGGCCGCCATTCACCAGTGACAGGGTCTTTCATCCCTCGCAAATCTTTAAATTGGATATCAGAAAAGCTTGTTCGGGCAACGACGGCTGAGTTCTTAAATATACCAATACCGGTTAAACCTGTTGATAAAACAGAACCGCGCTCTTTATCCGGCATTGCACTTAAGGCACTTAGCTCCGTTACACAGCGGCGGGAATAACCATAATTGTTCGCCTCTTCTACTGCTGCATCTAGCAAATCTCGCATTGGGTCTGCCATTGCAGCCATTTGGTCACCTTCTTCCAGTCGGCGGCGAATATCATTAGCCTGCTCTATTTGTGAACTGGTTATCCATTCCAATATCATAGCCATACACGGTTCATGATTTATCCATTTTTCCGGTAGAAGATTCCATGTCCCTATCGGTAAATAATTTTCTATAGTCAGATTATCATTTTGTATATCTGAAATAGCTTGAGCGGCATTTGTACGCAGGCCACCCATGCTCATGTCACTATAGTAATTAATTAATTCTGCTTTGTCTTCTGCTGTTAGTGAACCTTCATAAATTTTTTGGATAAACTTTTCATTAGCAAGAGCTCTCTCGCATTTTGAAGATATAAAATGTATGAAACCGCACAACGCACTACGACCTGTTTTTGACCAGTGCGGGTCAGCATTACCCTTGGGATCTTCTACCAGCGTATTACACATTGAATCTACGTACAAATCTCGCGCTGGACCAGGCATTGGCAAGGCCCCTGGTGAAAGTGGGTTCCAGCTTGGATAGTATTCACCAGTTTCTGGATTATCTTCTTTCCCCCAGTTTATAACAAATACCGGACCAACTTTATTTCTTGCTCCCGTAGTTTTGTAGCATAACTCGGGTTTTGGGTCGTTTACAATGATACTCAGACCTTCAGAATTAAAAATTGTTGGAATAACAATACCTACTGTTTTACCTGTACCAGGAGGTGCACAGCATAGTGTTGATAATGTTTCTTTTAATTTCAACATCTTACCTTGGAACTTGCCAACAACCATGCAAAATCCATCGAAGCCAAGCAGTTCCATCTTTTCGATATCTCTTAAAGTAGCGATATGTGCAGAACCATGAATATTGGACTGGAATTTATATGGACACTTAATGCCTCCAATAATTAATATCAGTGGAAACATTATAAATGGCAATATCGGTATCCATAAGCTGGGCTTAAAAGCTCCACTGTAACGCATTGCTTGCTTGAACCATCTTATATATCTATCATATAAAAATCCGGGATCTGCCAGTGATTTTTTCAGAAATCTTACTGCAACATCAACGTTTTCTTTGGATACACCTTTTTGCACCAGATAGGCTATAGGCTGAGACAAATAAACCAGCACCATTGCGACCACGACAGATATGATAAACGTGGTAGCCATCCACCGGACGGCTTTATCATATTCTTCCCACTCTTTCCCTCTTTCTCTTACCATTTATTCCTCTATTAAATAATTACGCCAAACTACGAATTAGTTTTTTAAGTTTTTCAAATATGTTTTTATCTATTTTATCTTCACAATTTTCTAATGATTTAGAAAATAAGCGAATTTCTTTAGGGCTGCCGCGATTAATTCTGGTTACATTAATATTCATCTCACTCCATATTTCAAACATATCTTCAGCGTTAATGATGTTGCCTGATTGTATGATGACATAAGAAACAATTTCAAAATTCATATCTGCAGCAATAAGCTTAGTACGTAAAATATCTCTTGCAACATCTATTTTGCGTACTGGAGATATTCTATGGCTACTTTCTGAAAACCATAGTGGCTCTTCATCATTAAATTTCTCCTCGTCTGCTAACCAGTCGCCAATTTCTTTATCTACCAGACATAGGATCAGTTGTTGCTTGGACACAGCGATATAGTCAATGGTAGTATTTTTAATAACTGCAGATGGAATGATGTCATACCCTTTTTGTTTTAGGATATCTAAAATCGGCGTGTGAGATTCTCTTGCTGGAGCCGGTGTGGATTTCGGCTTTGACTGGTTGTCTTTGTGATTATTGTTTTTAGGCTTGTTCTCTAAGAAATTGGTGTCAAAATTTGAAATGATACTATCTGCTGAATCTTTAGCTTTTTCTTTGGGTTGTGGTTCGTCTACTTTTAGCGCAGAGGGAATGCCATAATCTTCTTTTTCAGGTGTTTTTTTATCTAAGTCAAAATCCAAATCAAAATCATCGTCATCAAAATTAAATAAAGCATGCGTCGTTGGTGCTTCTGGATTCTTCTTGCTTGCTGCTATATAATTTGAGGTTGGCCGCATTGATGATGACATATTGTTGTTAACATTTGATTGCATTAAGGTTGCTGAAGGTAAACCCACCTTTTTGACAGGCACTTTTTTAGCCACACTGGCTTTGGAGGTTGTTTTTGTTTCTTCTGTGACAGATTTTTTCTTTATTACGATCGGCGGCTTTTTCTTCAATGTTAATTTCTTGTATAAATACACTGGCCACATAAATAGCTTTTTGAAAAATCTATCCCATTTTATTAAACACAAGCCTATCCAGCCGGCTACCCATAATGGTATTGAACTAACAAGGATTAGAAAAAATGCAAACTCTGAGCGGCTAATCGGAGCTCCGCTATTCCATTTATCACTTAATAAACGCCAATGCTCTCTTAAAAAAATATCAAAATGCCAATTTACTAACAACAAAACCCTGATACCATCTATGAAGACGATGCTCCAGAGATAGCCTATTATCAGAGTTTTTAATATAATTAGCAATGGTTTCAAGTTATTCTCCGACTTTCTTATTATCTATTGTAGATAATGATTGGTTAAAAAGTGATTATTGTTTTTTATTTTCTCCTATTCTTGCAGAAATTTGTGCTCGCAAATTTTTTACGGTATGAGCCGCGCCACTATTAGGGTTTTCTTCTTTTATCTTTTCAGCGATGAGTTCCTCTATATTTTTTTCTTTGCCGCGCAGATTTTTTATTTTCACGTGTTCCACATCATAGGTTTCCGGCCGCGTTAAATACCGATATATCTTTGTAATTGGAAGAGATAATAATCTCATCAAACCAAATCTATATGTTTTATAACTTATCCAGAGCCAGATAATCGGCAAAGACAGAAACATTAAACCGAGACTATAATCTTGTAAGGAATTAAAGATGCCGCCACTATTCCAGTATTCTGCCATTAGCTGATATGAGTGTTTATCTAAGATATCAAAATGCCATATCATGCGAAAAATAAATCTGGCTACAATGGTTAAAAGCACCAATGTTATGGTGCTTATTGTGCAAAAGCGGAAAAAGTTTTTAAGTTTTTTCATATTTTAACGGCCCCCTGAATAATCTTTATATGCATTAAATACGCTTTGCTTATTCTTAAATGGATTTGGTGTCTCGGTCGCAACAGCATAGTCTCTTAATCTCCGTCCATTTATTTCAAAATCATCGATTATAGAATTTGCTTTTTTGAAACCATCTGAGGCCTTTTGTTCCATCCTATCCATAATAGCATCTGCAGCTATTGGATCTTTTTTACCCATTAGCCCTTTAACAGAATTATATGCAGCATGCCCTGTATTTATCAACGCACGTTTTAAATGGCTGGCATGAGCAAAATTATCTATTTCTGGTTGAGCTTGCTTAATATTCTCGGTAATATTTTTAAGATATTGCTTAATGTTTTCACGGCATTGTTCCGGGTCTCTACCATAGATAACTTTAATTTTATCGATATTTTTGCGCATGCGATCATAATAAGCTTGGCTTGATTCATCTATTTCTTGGCGAAGAGGCGTAATTTCACGCATTGAAGCTGTTGTTTTGCCAACTATTTTTACTAAATCTTCTACTGTTGCTTTAGGATTTTTGAGGGCTTTTTCTATCTCTGCTAATTGTTTGTTTATTTCTTTATCTATAGGCTGATTACCCTTAGCTAAGCTTTGAATTTCAATCACCTTAGCACTCACTGCTTTTTTATATTTATCGATATTAGAGGTTGAGCCTCCTATTTTATCTATTTCTTTTAAATTTTTTAGAATGGAGGGTGATAGAGTAAACTCAGGTGTAATGTTGCCGATTGCTTTAATGTGTGCGGACAATCCAGATGTGATATTATTGAACTCTTTCTTAATATCCTTGTTATTTACTAATTTTTCCATCTCATCTAATTGGGCACCAATCTGGCGATTTACAGAAGTATCCTCTTTGATTTTATCTCTTAATTCCGTGATTAAACGCTGCATATTTTTTTGGTACAGTTCATAGTTCTTTTCAGGACCTAACTTTAATTCTTTCATTTCTTTTAGCCTGTACGTTATTTCTGATGGATGTTTATATGCGGCAATTTTTAGCTGTGTTTCTTCTGTAGCTAAGAAAATAGACATTTTCCTTAATTGCAGCTCTTTTTCATATAAATTTTCCATAATTTCCGGCATTGAACAAAAACGTTCCCATTTTTTCGCTTCCGGGGAATGGGGATCTTCCTCTGCTTTTTTAGCAATTTCTACGACTTGTTTAAAGAACGATGGCTCTTTCTCGTTCGGCCAAACTTTCCATTTCGGGGCTATGCCATTTTTTGCCAGTTCTATGTTTTTCATTAATTCAGTATGAGCTTTTTGGAATATTTCCATGCTACCGTCTGCATCTTTGCTATATTTTTTGTAAACGTCACGCGCATAGTCCCAAATACTTTTCTTTTCCTTTTGGGCTTCTTCTTTTTGCACAGTTTGCGGGTCATAAGCATTAAATAAAACCCAATCTGCAAAATCTAATGTGAAGTCTACAGCTAAATCTAAGCTCTTTTCATAAGCGGCAACGATAATTTCGTTCCAGAAAACTTCCATAATGGTTTTACCACCACCACCGCCACCTTTAGAAGGCTTGCGCTCCGGTGCTTTAATTTTACCACCGGCACTTTGACTTTTTTTCTTTTTTTCTTTTACATTACCATAGATATCCAGCTCTATATCTTTATAAGCCTTTGATTCTCCGTCAAAAGACTGTGTGAACTCTTCAATATTGGGAGAGGTATTCTCTCTTTGGGTTTTTTGTTGTTTATTCGCACCCTGTTCATCTTGTTGAGAAGTTTTTGGCGGTGTATTTTCTGCACTATTTGAATCTGTTGTTTGTTTTTTTTGAGTGCCTGTATCATAAACAGGCTTACCAAGAAAATCATTTATATCATTTTTTAATTCTTGATTTACAGCATCTAAGCCGAATTTAATATTATGCATCTGATTATAAACTGAACGCTTAACATCATCACTTAATATCTTGTAGGCACCTTCAAGTTCTTTCAAATCATCACTGTCTTGTTTATGTTTTACTTTTAATTTTTGGTATTGTTTTTCTATTTCCTCTTTAGCATATTCTTCACGAGCACAATTTTTGATATCTATCTCTAGTACCTCATATAAATCTTTTCTTTTTTTGAGGGCATCTTCATCATACCATGCCATTTTTTGCCTCCTTGAGTCGTCTTATATCTGTTATATTAGCATACAAACAAATGTTTGTCCACTTTAAACATGCGAATCGATGAAAAATTTTATACTTTTAGATTTTTAATAAACTTTCCTATTTTTTGGTTTGCTTTTATTCCGTCTTCAGGTGTTACTTTTATTAAGCCAAAGAATTTTGGGTGAATTTTTTCAACTTGAATCGGCGAAAATGTTGCAGGATTTTTGGTTAGAGCCTCAAAAGAACCATCTGGATCTTTTTGAGCGACTCGAAAATAATTACTAATCAGCCGTTCTGCATCAATGGGAAAATTCTTTTCTTTAAGTTTTTCTATAAACAATTTTTTGCGTTCTTGAAGTTCCATATATTCTTCATAAAGCTCTCTTTTAGCACGATTTTTTAGCACTTCCGCTTTTTTCTGTTCATAGCTAACTTCGCATATTTCCATGTTTATCAAGATTTCCACATAAGAAATTATGGCTAACTGCATGTAGGTATCGTTTAAGCTTTCTGCAAAAGAAAGATATTCCTCATCTGTTGCCGTGGGGGCTAGACGCTTCATATTATCAGGGTCATATTTGTTTATAATTGGCCAGCAGTCTAAAAGATATTGAGCAATTTTTTTACCTACGCTCGGTTTGTAGTTTGGCATTAACATCGTTTCTTCATAGTCTGTTTTAGGCAATTTAAGGTTCTTTTTGTTTGCCATTGCGGAAATACTATCTTGAAAGTTGGTCAAAGAACGTGCCAATTCTTGTTCTTCCGGCTTTAGACCTGAATGCCCATCTGTTTCGTTGATTTCTGAGGATGCAGGTTCATTGGTTATAAAAGTATCTAGTTCTGCTCCAGTCTGAACAGCGGTATTTTCTGTAACAAAACCATCCAGCATCGTTTCTTGTTGATTGTTTGGTGCTGTTTGGGCAAAATCATCTAAAGCTGAGGTTTCTTCTACTGGTGTAGCTGTGACCATTGATTCCAAAGGGCATTGTGGTGTTTGCAGAGAATCCAGGCTATTTGATACCGAATCTGACTTATCTTGTAGCACAGGAGCGGTATTTTCTTGGTTAATAAAGTCGTTTAATAATTTGGAAAATTCATCTTCTAAATCAAAGCCATCGTCATCATTGGTTTCTTCTTGCTTAGTACTTTTTGCTGTGGTTGATTTTTTTGTTTGCGAATCTGCTGAAAAGAAATTATCTAATTCTGTATCTGCCATTGTTCCTCCTGTTGCTTTATTTTAGTCTATTGGCTTATTATCCGCTTGATTTATATTTGTTTTATATGTATCTTAGCTTATTATTGGTGAAAATATACTTAATGTAAGTGCTATGACTGAAGAAAATAATCATATTTTTTATACACCGCCGGTTTCTCTTGATAATGTTAAGATTAGAATTGATAAGTTTATTGCGGATAATCTTTCCAATTTTTCTCGGGCACAAGCTCAGAGATTAATTGAGGAAGGTTATGTCTTTGCTGACGATGAAATTATTAATGATAAGAGCTTCAAAACTCGGTTAGGTGATGTGTATCAAGTTATTATGCCTGAACCACAAGAAGCCACGCCTGTTCCGCAAAATATTGCTTTAGACATTCTTTTTGAAGATGATGATCTTATTGTTGTTAATAAACCTGCTGGTATGACGGTTCATCCCGCTGCCGGAAACTATCAGAATACATTGGTTAATGCATTACTTTACCATTGTAGGGAGAGCCTTTCTGGTATTGGAGGTGTCGTCAGACCTGGAATTGTCCATCGGATTGATAAGAATACTAGCGGTATTTTGGTTGTAGCAAAAAATGATATTGCCCATCGATTTTTGGCTGAACAGTTTTTTGTGCACTCCATTGAGCGTACTTATTTGGCTGTTGTGTATGGGGTCCCTTCACCAGCCAAAGGGACTATTGAAGGAAATATCGCCCGTAGCTCCTTTGATAGAAAGAAAATGGCTCTTGTCGCAAATGGTGGAAAAGTAGCTATTACTCATTATGAAGTTTGTGAAAACTATAGAAATGCAGCTGCTCTAATTCGCTGCCAACTAGAAACGGGGCGAACTCACCAAATTCGTGTACACCTTTCTAGTATCGGTTGTAATTTAATCGGCGATGAGTTGTATACAAAGGCTAAGAAATCGCAAATTAATCTACCTGAGCCACTTAAAGCCTTTGTCAATAGATTTCCTAGACAAGCACTGCATGCTTCTTCTCTCGGTTTTGTTCACCCAAGATCTAAAGAATTTTTACAATTTAAGGTTCCTTTGCCAGATGATATGCAAGAACTAGTTTCTTCATTGCAAAAAATTATACTTTAGTTCTAATTGACCTTGATATTATTTGAAAATGTCAAATTGATTTATAAAACCATTGTCTAGGTTGTGGAAAAAAATTTTTTTCCTATGATTGATTTTAGTCAAATTTTAGGAGAAAAAGTATGAAAGAACAACTTAATACTCTACCCGGACTTGACTTTTCACCAGAAGAAAATCTTTCGCGCTATCTTCAATCTATTAAAAAATTTCCAATTTTAACACCCGATGAAGAATTTCAAATGGCTTCGGAATACCAAAAGACAAAAGATAAAGAATTGGCTTATAAACTTATCACTTCTCATTTAAGATTAGTTGTTAAAGTCGTTTCAAAATATCGTGGATATGGTTTACCTGTGGGAGAAATGATTTCTGAGGGTAATATTGGTTTAATGTATGCTATTGATAAGTTTGTACCTGAAAAAGGTTTTCGTTTTTCCACCTATGCTTTATGGTGGATTAAGGCTTCAGTGCAAAAATATATTTTAAACTCTTGGTCTTTGGTTAAATTAGGTACAACTGCCGCTCAGAAAAAACTTTTTTTTAATTTACGTAAAATCAAAAATAGGCTGAACCTGCTTGATGATAGAGATATGTCTCAATACGTTTTATCTGATATTGCAAAATCATTAGATGTCAGCGTGCAAGACGTTACAGATATGAATATGCGCCTCAAAGCTCATGATGGTTCATTAAACGCTGTTGTTGATGCTGATTCTGACGGAACAAGCGAATGGATGGACTTTATCTCTGATAATAAACCTAACCAAGAAGAAACTTTAGCTCATGCTGAAACTGTTAAATATCGGCGCAAGATGTTTAATCAGGCTTTGTATGTCCTTAACCCTCGTGAAAAAGATATTTTGTTTAAAAGGCGTCTCTATGAAAAAACTATTACTTTAGACGACCTAAGCAAACTTTATAATATATCAAAAGAAAGAGTGAGGCAAATAGAACTTAATTCTATTAAAAAGATTACAAAAGCCATAGAACTTATGCAGTAGAGGTTGAATTGCGGATATTACTTATTATTTATTCTAAAAATTTGATTAGAATAAAGGATTAGTAATGGAAAATAAACGCCGAATTTACAAAATACTGCTTGTTATTTTATGTCTTTGTGTTTTGGGCTTAAGTTGTATTTATTTTTACAAATCTTTGGTCTATCCTGCACAAAACATCCAAAACTCTGATGATGTTACTCTTAAAGCAATACCCATTTATGGCGAAGATGTTGTCGTTGTTTACCATTATGTTGGACATGTTGAGGCCATTAATCAGGTATTAATCGTGCCGTATATAAGCGGTTATTTGGATAATATTGCTGTGCAACCAGGACAAAAGGTTTCACAGGGTGAATTGCTTATTACTATTGATGATGCTGAGTATAAAGCAAAAGCTGATGCTGCAGAAGCCGCCGTTATGCAAAGCTCTGCAGCACTTGACTATGCTCAAAATTTTTATAATCGCGTGCAGAAATCCGGTCGGAGAGCCTTTTCGGAAATAGATATTGACAATGCCAAAAATAATTTTCTGCAGGCACAAGCCGCTTACAAAAGTGCTCTTGCTAATAAAAAATTTGCTGACGTAAATCTTAATTATACACAAATAAAAGCGCCTATATCCGGAATAATAGGAAATTTTAATTTGAGCGTGGGGGACTATGTTGCACCAGTCGATAGCCCATTACTGCGTATTGTGCAAACAGATCCCATCAGAGTGGTTTTTTCTCTATCTGATAATGAGTACTTAACTATGAAAGATGGTCAGCAACTTTTTAAAGACAGTGTTATCAAACTTACTCTAGCTAACGGGAAGACTTTTGCACATGAAGGGCAATTTAAATACACAGATAATAGACTTAATAAAGGTACAAATTCATTGGCCATATATGCTTATTTTCAAAATGAAAATGAGGACTTAATGCCAGAAGCTTTTGTGACGGTTGATGTTTATAAGACATTTAAAAACGCTGTTATCCTAGATAAAAACCTTGTTAAATTTGCTGATAATGGGTATTTTTTAAGTATCGGGCGGAACCAGCATATTGAAAATGTTCGCGTTGATATCCTTTCAGAAAAAGATAATCAGTTTGTTATTAAAAATATATTTTATGCGGGAGATTTACTTATCTTAGACACGGTAGAAAACATAAAACCAGGGACTCATGTAAATTTTAATATTGTTCAGTCTTAAGTGGAGGAAAAATGTTTTCTAAATTTTTTATTGATAGACCACGTTTTGCGATGGTTCTTTCTATAGTTTTGGTTATTTTGGGTCTACTTGCTATTAAGGTTTTACCAATTTCACAATTTCCAAATATTACACCGCCTCAAGTTAGTGTTAAAACAAAATATCTGGGTGCTAATGCCGAAGTTATTGCAGATACGATTGCAGTACCAATTGAAAATCAAATGAATGGTGTTGAGGATATGCTTTATATGTCTTCTGTTTCTGATGATAATGGATCTTATACGCTAACGGTAACGTTTGATATTGGTTCCAATCCAGATATAGACCAAGTGAAAATTCAAAATCGATTGCAGCAAGTTAATAGTGAGCTTCCAGATGAAGTCGTACAAAATGGTATCGACGTTTCTACAGAAAATGCGGATATCCTTGGATTAATTGTGTTGCGTTCACCTAACCATAGCTATGACGATTTGTTTTTAAGTAATTTTGCATACACAAATATTAAGAATCCTCTCTCCAGATTGTATGGTATTGGAGAAGTGCAAATATTTGGTCCTCAGTATAGTATGCGGATTTGGCTTGATGTGGATAAACTTGCTGCTTTGGGGCTTAATAGCACTGATGTAATTAATGCGGTGAAAAATCAAAATGTTCAAGCAGCCGTAGGAACTATTGGCTCTGCACCTAGTCATGTAAATACAAATCTAGTCCTTAGCCTTACAGCTAAAGGACTGCTTAACAGCGTTAAAGATTTTTCTGAAATCATTATCGCTACTGATGAGGCTGGAGGTGTCGTGTATTTAAAAGATGTTGCACGTATTGAGCTCGGAAGAGATTCTTATAACATTAGTTCAAAATATAATAATGAGCCGGCTGTTATTATAGCTCTTAATCAAACACCAAATACCAATGCTTTGCAAACAATGGAAAATGTTCACGAAGCACTAAATGAACTAGAGAAAAGTTTTCCTGAAGATATGAATATTGGGGTGGTTTATGATTCAACCGATTACGTTCGCTCATCTCTTGACGCTATTATTGAGACATTGTTTATTACCTTTTTATTGGTTGTTTTGGTAACATATGTATTTTTACAGAAAATTAAAACAACTCTTATTCCACTGATTACTATTCCGGTTTCACTGATTGCTACTTTTATTGTTATCTATTTGCTTGGATTTGACATTAATATTTTGACGTTATTTGCAATGATTTTAGTTATAGGTTTAGTGGTTGATGATGCTATTATTGTTGTTGAGCGCGTGCAATATCTAATGCAATATGAAGCTCTATCAGCTTATAATGCTGCTGTTAAGTCTATGCAACAAATTGGAAGTGCTATTGTGGCAACAACTTTTGTTTTGTTAGCTATTTTTGTTCCGGTCGGACTGATGGCTGGTATTACCGGTCGAATATACCAACAATTTGCTGTAGCTATAGCGACATCTATTGTTTTTTCTGCTTTTAATGCCTTGACTCTTAGCCCCTCGTTATGTGCTATTTTTTTGAAAAGTGAAAACAAAAATAAAAAAACTTTTGCCTTTTTTAATTACTTTAATAGCTTTTTGGATAAATCTCGTGATTTATATGTTAGAGTTGTGCGATTTTTTGTTATTCATATGCATGCCACTATCACTTTGATTGTTTTTGCTTTTTTGTTTATTGCTCTCTATTTTAAGATTACACCAACTTCATTTATCCCTGAGGAAGATCAAGGAATCATTTTCGCCAATGTCCAGCTTGATAATACGGCAAGTGTCAATCAAACTAATCACATTTTAGAAAATGTTAGCAAAGAAGCCCTAAAAATGAACGGAGTTAAATATGTGGTTACCGTAGCAGGTTATAGTATGCTTGGCGGTGGTGGGGAAAATGCGGCTTTGGGAGTTATCGGTTTGGAAGATTGGGCTCAACGAAAATCTAAAGAGCAATCTCTATCTGCCATCACACAGCTGCTCGCAAAAAAATTTATTAGCCATAATGGTATTGAATATAATTTTTTTGCGCCGCCATCTGTACCTGGGATTGGACAAAGCAATGGCCTCTCTCTTGAACTGGTGGCCATCGATACGGCCCTTACTCCAATGGATTTAGATAATACGCTCAAAAAATATCTTTATGATGCTAATCAAAACAAGAAGATTGCTTATGCTTTTAGCACTTTTAGAGCTGATACGCCACATGTATTTTTGAATATTGATCGTGTAAAATTGCTCTCTTATGGCATATCCGTTGCTGAGATGTTTGCTACATTACAAAGTAACTTAGGAGCCAGTTATATTAATAATATTACCTTAAACGGACAAATTAATCGGGTTATACTGCAAGCTGACTTTAATTATAGACAAAGCCTTTCCGATATAAAAAATCTTTATGTTAAAACGAATAATAATGATCTCATTAAAATTGGTAGCTTTGCCGATATTGCCACCCAAATATCCCCTAAAATTATATACCGTTATAATTTGTATACCTCAGCTGGAATTACGGCACAAGCAGCGGATGATATAAGTAGCGGGCAGGCTATGGAGACGTTGGAACAGCTAGCTCATGAATTGCCAAAGGGGTTTGGCATCAGATGGACAGGGCTTTCTTTGCAAGAAGCTCAAACAAAAGGGCTAGTTGGAGCTCTTATTTCTCTTGCCATTGTGTTTTGCTATTTATTTCTTGTGGCGCAATATGAGAGTTGGATGTTGGCTTTTGCGGTGATGTTTTCTACTGTTTTTGCGGTGTTAGGTGCTTTTATCGGATTGCATTTATTTGGCTTATCGCTCAGTATTTATGCGCAGCTTGGCTTAGTTTTACTAATTGGTTTGGCAGCTAAAAATGCTATTCTTATTGTTGAATTTACTAAAGATTATCGTGAACAAGGATTTAGTATTTTGGAAGCCTCTGAAAAAGGTGCTGAAGAAAGGTTTAGAGCGGTACTTATGACTGCTATGACTTTTATTTTGGGTGTGTTTCCTATGGTTATTGCCTCTGGACCAGGAGCAAATTCTCAAATTTCTATTGGGGTCACAGTATTTTGCGGTATGATCGCGGCAACACTTGTCGGCATTATATTTATACCAGCTCTCTTTGCGCTATTTGAGGGCATTAAAGAGCATTTTTACCCTATAAAATTGTCAGATAATTTATCGTTGGAGGAAAAAAATGTTTAAACCATTAAATTTGTTGTTATTTTTTCTTCTAACTGCTTGTCATGTCGGGCATGATTATCAGCAGCCACTATTTATTTCAGATCAAGATGTGTTAAAAGAATTAACACTTACGCCTTCTGAAAAAAATATCACGACAGATTGGTATAAAATGTTTAAGGACAAAGATTTAAATACACTGCTCAGCCATTTAAATCACTCTAATTTAACCATAAAGCAGGCTATTGAAAGACTGAAACAATCGCGTTTACAATTTGCTATTCAATCTAAACAGAGTTTTCCTATGATTGATGCTAAGGGTGGCTATACATACCAAAAAGCGCATACTCAGAGTTCATATGCTACAGATATTAACACCTTCAAAATCGGCTTTGATTCTGTATGGGAAGTTGATATTTGGGGAAAAGGACAATACCTTAGCGAACAATATTTTGAATTAATGAAAAATTCTAAATATAATTTATTGCATTTAAGGGCGATTATAACGGCAGAAATTGCGTCTAATTATATTAATTTAAGAAAGGCCCAGGAGCAATTGAAAATTGCCAAGCACAATCTAAGCCTGCAAAATGATATTTTAAATTCTATTTCTGATAAGCATGCAGCAGGAATTACTGATGATTTAGCCTTAAACCAAGCTCAGTTTAGTGTTGAGCAAACAAAATCAACTATTCCACCGCTTGAATTAGATGTCGAAAATAATAAAAATTCCTTAGCTGTTTTGCTTGGTGTAACCCCTAATCGGCTCCCTATCAATTTAGATAAACCTTCAAAGAATATCACTGCCAGTACTTTTAAATACACTGTTAAAGATTTATATAAATTACCTCTTAATATCTTAAGAACCAGACCAGACATTTTAGCAGCTGAAGCAGAAATTCGTGCGCAAAATGCTGCTGTAAATAAAGCTATTACTGAACTTTATCCTGATGTTGATTTATCTGCCTCTTTTGGTTATGTGTCAGTTAGTGGAAAATCCTTGATTAGCCCACAAAAGCAATTATATGGCTATGCGCCTACTTTATCTTTGCCTATTTGGCACTGGAAACAGTTGCAAAATAATATTGATTTGCAAAAGCATATTCGTGAAGAATATCTGCTTAATTACAATAATGTATTGCTAACCGCTCTTGTCGAATTAAAAAATGCTATTTATGCTGTAGAAAAAGCATATAATACAAACATTCACCAACATAATTCTTTTTATAAAATGAAAAAAATTATGGCACTCACTAATGAAAAATATATACATGGACTTGTCAATTTTACAGATGTTGCTGCTGCGGAACAAAACCTTTTAGAGGCACAACTTTCTTTAGCTGATAGTAATGCGCAAATTTTACAGTCTATCATTGCTTTTTATAAAGCGACGGGAGGTGGCTATAATTTAAAATAGATCTAGACATTATGGATACGTACTATCCAACGGCACATCTTGGTTAACGCTTTGAGGCTTATAGATAAAGAGATTAGTTGTTTCTGGTATATTTGTGCTCCGCTCAAAATATCCTTTATTTATCATACACCTTCTATATTTACTTGGACTTACGTCTGTATCATCCCTTACAGAATTAACCATGATTGGTACAGCTCCTGGATAAGGAACAAAACTGGCCCAGACGCCATGCTCTTTGTGCCATTTGACAACAATGTTATATCTTTGCTCTTCGGTATAAAACCAGCTTTTGAAACTTGGCCAAAACTTAAAAGCTTCTGACGCTCTCATGCATTCTGAATGATCTCTAGCAAATTTTATTCCGCCTGTATTTTGCCTATCCCAGTGAAAAACAACTTGCCCCCGATGAGTACTGGAGCAAGAACTCATTAATAGCAAAACACATATCCAAAGAACCTTTTTCATCTTAAAAATCCAAATTTGCATAATTAGCAGAGGGGGGAATACCACGAATATTATCTTTTAATATATCTTTAAAACTCGGCCTTGATTTCACTTTTGCATACCATAATTTGGCATTTTTGTATTCATTCCAAGAAATATCCCCTAAATAATCTATGATAGATAAATGAGCTGCGACGGTTAAATCTGCCAAACTCAATGTCCTTCCTGCAATATAGTTGTTTCTATCTGCTAGATAATCAATATATTGCATATGAAATTTGAGGTTATTTAGGCCGGCCTTCAAAACTTTTGAATTAGGAGCCTGTCTTAGCTGAAAACGCTTAATAATTTTTTCTGTTACAATATATTTGTAAACTTCATTATAAAACTTTGTATCAAACCAATCTATTATTCTACGAATCTCCGCGCGTTCTTTTGCGCCTTCTGGCAGTAATTTGTATTGTGGATTGCTTTCTTCCAAATATTCTGTAATTGCGTAATTACCAGATATGACATTGCCATCAAAAATTAATATAGGTAAATCCCCTGCTGGATTAATTTTTTTTATTTCTGGGGAGATATTCCATGGATCTTCTTCTTTTAAGACAAACAACATCTTTTTCTCAGCCATAATCAACCGCACTTTACGCGACTGCGGCGATATACTATGATGACCCAATAAAACCATTATTCCTCTCCAAAAACATCTTTTGTATGCTATATCGTTAAATTATTTTTTTCAAGCTTTTGTTTCTGTTAAAAATTATCTTTTACTTTTAGTGGTTCGCTTTCTGCTGTATTATCCGGTGTTTCTTTTACATATTTTGGTGGAACTATCCCTCTGGTATTTTCTTGATATATTTCAATAAGTTCTGTTAAAAGCTCATCTCTTTGTTTTTTATATTCATCGCTTTTTAATATATTTTCTAGCTCTTTTATCTTAGGGGATTTCATTAATTGGGGGTGAACTCTTATAAACATTGGTATTTTCCATACTGGCTCTTGGCTGTATGCAACGTAATCTCTTATACCTGTTTTATAGAGTTCTATTAAGCTTGGATAATAACTTGCGGCTATATAATCTATTTCTCCGGTTAATAGCAATTCAAAGGCTTTAGAAAAACTTTCTACTTCTTTTATATTAAAGGAAGTAAAATCCTTGGCAACAAAGTCTGATATTTTATCTGTTTGCACATGTATACCTTTATATTTTTTCAAATCATTTTTGGTTGCTAGTTCAAGCTTATTGTGTAAAGATGTTATGATGTGAACATCGTTGGTAAAGAACGCTGGATAAATGTATTGATTTTTGGAATACGGCGCATCTTTGTAGTATACGCCAAAGTGGGCATTTATTTCTCTTGATTCATTTCTTTCAAAATCTCTTACAGCCTTTTGATAGGTCTCTGGCCGATATATAATTGAAAATTGGATTGAATTTTTTATCAACATTTCATCAAAAATTTTGCTAAAGACAGAACCTTGCTCAAGTGATGAGATTGGAAAATTTTTATCATCTGCCAGTGCTTTTAGTCTTAATTTAATGCGACCACCGGCTTTGGGAGCAGTGCTGATATATTTCGGGAGATTATAGCCATATTCATCATGACCTATCATTTGTATTGTTTCTGCTCTGGAAGTTATAACCCCGCATAAAGTGATTAAAATTGATAAAATACTGCGTCTCATTTTGGCTCTCCTAAAAAGAATCTTTGCATTTTAAATATAATTGGTATTATGTTAAAAAAAGATTTATCTATTATCTTTTTGATAATATTGTTTTGCTGAAATTGTTTTGAGGTTTTAACGTGAGTGAAGATTTAGATTTAGTATATAAAAGGTTGTTCTTAAAAAGCGGCAATCCTAAACATATTTCAGCTTTTGTTTCAGGAACAGAGCATATTGGCACATCCTGGTGCGCTCTTACTTTGGCGCATGCACTTAACCTCGAAAAAGAGCGTGTCTTATTGGTTGATGGAAATGGTGGACTTGCTAATATCAGCTCATATATTCTATTAAATAACCCTTTGTATCTTGAAGAATATGCCGCTCATCAAAAAACAGTTAATCAACTTTTGACTGCCTACAAAAATAAGGATTTTAACATTTTGACGGCATCTCCTGGAAATAATTTCCTTGAGAATATGCCTTTGGGAAGGATTCATATTTTTGCAGAAGACCTTGCTATCCTTGCGCAGGATTATCAGCATACTATCATTGATGTCGGCGCTAATATTAATGAACAAACGTTGGGATTGTGCCATATTGCAGAGAAAATTTTGCTCATGTGTTCTGAAAAAAGCAGTGATCTCGTTAAAACGTTTGATACTTTACGCTTATTTTACCAACTGAATATTCATTCACGCTGTTTTTTGATTATTAACCGTGTTAATTCGTTTGAAGATGGTTATAAAATTTATAAAGAGTTGTATAAAGCTGTGGAACGCCATAACATGGAAATGCCTAATTTATTAGGTATTGTTCGCTTTGATACTCGTATTAGGGATACTATAAGAAACAAAGAATTATTATTATCTCGCTATCCATCTTCGGAAGCGGCAACAGATATTAGACATATTGCGCAAAAACTAATGGAGGCAGATAACTAATATGGATAAGGTTTTATTTGATCAATTAGGATATTTTAAGATTTTAGAGGTCACCCCTGATGCATCTGAAGAAAACATAAGGCAAAACTATCGTCGGCTTGCTAAATTTTGGCATCCTGACCATAATAAATCCCCTAATGCATTGGATATGTTTCAAGCCCTTTCTGTAGCATATGAAACTCTGAAAGATAAACAAAGTAGGTTAAAATATACCATTCTTTCCATGATTTACGATAAAGCAAATTTTCCAGACATGGGGGCATTGGCTCTACTCTATAATATGCATGGGCAACAAGATATTAACCTGCGCGCCATACATATGATTGAGGTTACCGGAAAAGGTTTGGGACATCAATCTATTAACAAAATATACTATTGTAATCCGGCTGAAGCCATTAATGTAGTGCGTAATATTACTAAACATAATTGGCTTTATGGATTTTGGGGTATTACCGCTTTTGGACTTAATATTAAAGCTATTTTACAAAACCTCTTTGCATTCAATTGTGATAAAGATAATCTTACGTTGCTTATGCACAATGCGTTGGTTTATCAAGCAGAGGGAAAGATTAATGAGGCAGCATCTTCTGCTATGCAAGCGAAACAGTATGCCAACCGAGAACAACTTGCTTATATTAATCAGTTTATTAACGAACTTGGGAATTTTGAATTACCTGTTATAAGAAAATGGAATTTTGCAAAATTACGTCAGGTGCAACTTTTTTATTTTGGGGGCTTTGCTTGTCTTTTGTGCTTAATTTTGGGAATTTGGCATTTAGATTATTTGCGTGCAGATAACGAAGATAAAGCTCAAGTTAAGCAAGTTGTTGTCTTTAATGATGGGAAAAAGACCTTTAGCGATGTTGCTGTTGCTAAAATTTTTGATATTCCTGTAGACATTTATGATAAAGATAAGCTATATCATGTTATTACCAAAACAACAGCTATGCATGGCGCTGATAAAGGATTTGATGCATATAGGGAAGTTGAAGTAGGTACCACTGTAAGAATTACTGGTTATACAACAGATAAAGCATGGATGCGCGTTATGTTTGACAATGGGGAAATGGCTTTTATTGAAACAAAAAAATTGGCTCCGGGAATCGGCAATAATATCCCTCTGTGGAGTAAAATTTATAAAGAATAATAGGATAAAAAATGACTTTAAAATATGAAATAGTTAAGACTTATAAGAAATCTCGCTTGGGTAAGCTTTATACTCATCATGGTGTTATTAATACGCCAGCTTTTATGCCGGTTGGTACTTGTGGTACGGTCAAAGCCATGTTACCAGAATCTGTCGAATCTACCGGTGCTGAGATTATTTTAGGTAATACTTACCACCTTATGCTTCGCCCTGGTGCTGATTTGGTTGAAAAAATGGGAGGATTGCACCAGTTTATGAATTGGCACAAACCGATTTTAACAGATTCTGGCGGTTTCCAAGTTATGAGCCTTAAAGGTCTAAGAAAAATAAGCGAAGAAGGTGTCCGCTTCAAATCCCATGTTGATGGACGGTCATTCTTTTTATCACCAGAAGAATCTATTCACATTCAATATCAGCTTGATTCTAATATTACAATGTGTCTTGATGAATGTACTCCATTCCCTGCAACATATGATGATGCAAAAAAATCTATGCAGCGTTCTATGCGTTGGGCTAAACGCAGCAAAGATGCTTTCATTAACCGTGATGGCTATGGTATTTTTGGGATTCAGCAGGGCAGTACCTTCCGTGATTTACGTTTAGAATCAGCAAAACTGCTTTCTGATATAGGATTCGATGGCTATGCCATTGGCGGCTTGGCTGTTGGAGAAGGGCAAGAAAAAATGTTTGAGGTGCTAGATTATGCACCAGAGGTTTTACCTGTTGATAAACCGCGTTATCTTATGGGCGTTGGCAAGCCTGATGATATTGTGGGGGCTGTCACTCGAGGTGTCGATATGTTTGACTGCGTTATGCCGACACGTTCTGGTAGGACTGCGCAAGCTTTCACTGAATATGGTCCTATTAACATTCGTAATTCAAGGCATAAAGAAGATCCAAGACCTGTTGAAGCTGCCTGTGATTGCCCCTTGTGTCGTAATTATTCTCGCGCTTATATTCATCACTTGCAGAAATGTAATGAGATTCTAGCTGTTATGCTTTTAAGTTGGCATAATATACGTTATTATGAACGCCTCATGCAGGGTATCCGTAAGGCATTAGGTGAAGGTACTTTTGATGAGTTTGTTAAAGAATTCTACCAAAAACAGCAACAGGGTGATATTGAGGAGATTTAGTATGACTAAGAAAAATTTAAATTCTACAAGCAATGAAGATCTTCTTTCAGCTTTTATTAAAGAAAACAATAAAAATGGTATTCGTGTTTTTGTTGCTGGTGGGTCTCGTGAGGGTAACAACCCATTATATATAAGGGAAACTTATAATTTGGGCAGAAAAATTGTTGAGATGGGATTTAAATTGGATTTTGGCCTTTCTAATACGGGCATTATGGGGGCGGTTGCTCGTGGCGTCATGGATGCTTGGAATGCTAAACGTAATTTTGAAAATCCAGATTTTCCAATTCAGGGGATTACAACTCAGGAATATTTTAAGCTTTATGATTCAAATGACGATTTGTTGAAGCATATAAATGTTATTTTTGCTAAAACTCTGGAAGAAAGAAAACAGAAATTACTTGATGCTGATTTTGTTGTTTTTGCTCCCGGTGGCGTGGGCACACTTGATGAACTCGCTTATGATTGTGTTGCGATGCAAGATGGGCTGCTTGAAAAGAAACCCTTTATTTTGTATAATATTGGAGGATTCTTTCATCATTTGTTGGAATTCTTAAAATCTATTTCCAATAAAGGCTTCTCCGACCCTGTGCCTTTTATTGTGGTTGATAATGACTTCGAACTTGAAGTTGCCTTTAATCTGCTGAAATCTAAATTTAGTGCACATAAAGACGTTAAAAGCGTCTATGATAGCTCTCGTGAGCTTGTTTACGAATTACCTTATTTCATCAAACGTAGGCAGAACTCTCGAAAAGATGTTATTGATATCATTAGAGAAGTTAGCGCTATCAGAGGTTTTGGCTCTGAAGATGAAAAAGCAACCTTGGAAAGCGATATGGAAACAGCCTACTTAGAAAAAGAAATTGAGAGGATGTATGATAGATTGGCAAAAGCAGGTCGTGATACTTCTGTTGTCAGCTATAAACTCGCACGGTTAAAAAGAAGAAAAAGAGCTCTTTAAATTTTGTCATGTTCTATTAAATTGATTTTTTCATCTATGATATAACGTGGACGGCGTTTGACCTCCATAAATATTCGACCAATGTATTCTCCGAAGATACCTAGAACAATTAGTTGTACAGAGCCGAAAAATAAAATACAAACGAGTAATGAGGCATAGCCAGGAACGGATACCCCCATAAAAAGTGTTCTACCAATAATATAAAGTGCATATAGACCAGAAATTGCAGCAATAAAGCTTCCTATATAAGTCCATATTCTTAAAGGCAATGTTGTTGAAGCAGTAATGCCATCAAGGGCAAAATTCCATAATTTCCAATAGTTAAATTTCGTTTTGCCAGCGGCTCTTTTGGGCCTTTGGTATTCGACACCACAAGATTTGAACCCGACCCAACTGAAAATTCCTTTCATAAATAGCTTATTTTCTTTAATTTGTAAAATTGCATCAACAACTTTTCTATCCATCAAGCGGTAATCTCCAGTATTGGCTGGAATGGGTCTATCCGCTATAAAATTAAATATCTTATAAAAAAGGTTAGCTGTTATACGCTTGATTAGTGTATCTTTAGTTCTTTCTGTTCTTACACCATAAACGACCTCATAACCTTCTTGCCATTTCTTTATAAATTTAAGAATTAGTGCCGGAGGGTCCTGTAAATCTGCATCCATCGGAATAACACAGCGACCTGATGAAGCCTCTAGACCGGCAAAAAGAGCTTGCTCTTTATAAAAATTACGTGAGAAACTGATAATTTTTATACGCCTATCTTTAGTGGCATATTCTTTTAATATTGGTAGGGTTTTATCTTTGCTACCATCATTAACGCATATAAATTCATAAGTGTATTGAGGTATTTTTTTCAGTGTCTTATCCATGGTCGAGAAGAATGTTGCGATGACATCTTCTTCATTGTACATTGGAACAACAAATGATATATCAGGTATGTTATTCATATTGTACTCCTTTCTTTTTTAACATTTCGCGTAAATTTTCTTTTGCTTGCTTTAACCCCTGTTCATTATATATTATGTATATGTATTTGTTATCAATATACACAGAATTTTCATACGGATAAGGCTTTGCTTTTTGAAAAATAAAGTTTGAAATTTCTGTTAAAGTTTTGATATCTTTGGGCATAAACCTCTTGCTACTTAATAAAAACGACTTTTTTATAAAAGGTTTTTCTTCTGAAAAATTATAATATTCTGTTTCATTCCAATTGCGAATCGTACCGTGTTTTAATATATCTCCTGCATAGCCTTTAGATTTATTGTAATGATAAAAAAGTGGACGTTTTGTATTTGCGCCGACACTGATTAATATATATTCTTTATTACGAAAAGCCTTGTTTGATTTTATTCTTGCTTTTATATCTTGGTATTGTTCCATTTCTGCCATTTTTCCCAGATAATTAACTCTCTGAAAACGAAAATCTGACAGGGCACAAGAATAGATTATGACTGTGAGGAGGATAATTGTTAATGACTTTACGCTCTTGGTATACTTTAAGCAACCAGCAATAAATGCTGCAAATAAAAATGGATATGAAAAGAACTCGACTCTTGTGTAATGATTAAAATTCTCTTTTGCTAATAAATTTGTCATTTGACTGCATATAAATAAAAGCAATATTCCTATAAGCGTTTTGAGAAAAACGTGCTTTTTTATTGCAATATAAAAAACGCCAAATACAGGTAACGTCATTAAAAACATTAATTTGCTGCTAATGTATGGTGTCGCTGTGTAAAAAATACTTTTGATATGTATCAAATAACTTATTTTTTGCTTCAAGTCTGTTATTGAGATAAAATCTGTATTCGCTTGCCCTTGTCCCATTTTTCCTGTGTATTTTAACCATAAAAGGACGATAAGAAAAAGCACACTACCAATGACTATATTTATTATTGAATTAGTATAGCTATTTATAAGCATTTTGAGACTTTTTTCTTCATACATTATATCTATCAAAATGCGTCCTAAAAGCATTATTAAAAGTGTTGAAATTAAAGAAGCATATGTCCCTAGGTTAAAAGTAATGAGACTTATGGCAATAATTGATTTTATCAGACTATATTTTTCAGATAAAATTAAAGCTAAAACACAAAATAATATATTCCAGAATAAAGTTGTCTGTTTGGTATACCATAACCATGGCAGAGTATATGGCGTTATTATTACAAAAAGACCAAACATTATATAAGTAATTGGGGTCTGTGGTATTTTCCAATATTTTGCAAGATATATAGCGGCCAAAGTAAAACCTGCAAAACAGAATAAATTATTCGCTATCGGTAAGATATCTCCGCCCATAAGTTGTTGGAGTGCCCCACTGGTAAATCGTCCTAATTTTAACATATCATTTGTTATACCAAAGCCGTTTTTTATTAGTGTCCAATCATGATTTCCCCAAAAAAATGTTACTGTATGAAATAAAAAGACAATATTAGTAATTATAAATATCCAAAGAAACGACTTTTTGGACAGGACCGATATATTTCTCCATTTTTGCGTCACTATATCCTCAACATCAAAATCACTGTTTTTTATTGATTCAATCATCATTATGCTCCTTTGCTTTTGGGGTCAGGGGTTTGTTTGGAATCTTTGTTTAGTAATACATATGCTGCGGCTCGTGCTTCTTCGCTTATTTTCTCTCCGGCTAACATTCTGGCAATTTCTTCCACTTTCCCTTTATTATTCAATTTTGTTAAGGTGGTTGTTGTTATGTTGCCGGTTGTATACTTTTCAACCTTAAAATGCTCATTACTAAATGCAGCCACTTGCGGAGAGTGCGTAACAACAAATATTTGTTCCTTTTGGCTTAAGCGTGATAACCGTTCTCCTACAGCTTCAGCCGTCGCACCACCAATTCCTGTATCTATTTCATCAAAAATCAATGTTTCTTCGTGACTTTGTTCTGCTAAATTAACTTTTAGTGCAAGCATGAAACGAGATAACTCTCCTCCTGAGGCTATTTTATTCAATGGCCCCAGAGGCGTGTTAGGATTTGTGGATACCTCAAAACAAACGTTATCGCACCCTTCTTCTGTCCAATGTTCCTCTTTTTTTTGCGTTATTGTGGTTTGAAAATGAGCTTTATCCATTTTAAGTGGAGGGAGCTCTTTTGCAATTGATTTATCTAACTTTTTTGCAGCTGATTGGCGAGATTGACTTAGTTTTTGTGCTGATAATATGTAATTTTCACGCAGTGAATTTACTTTTCTTTTTAGCTCTTCTAAATCATCAGCTCCTAGTTCTAAATTATTCAGCGTTACTGATAATTCTTGTAATTTTTCCGGTAACAGATTGATTTCCGTTTGGTGTTTTTTAGCAAGGTCTTTTAGTAAAAACAGGCGTGTTTCTATATTATCTATTTCATTTTGGTTTATGGTGATTTCTGTTGAACTTGCTTCTATTTGATTTATTGCCTCACTTAATGTGTATAATGCGTTTTCAAGAATTTGCTCTATCTCTGAATATTTATTGTTTACTATCTCATTGGCTCTAGCTATAGCATTACGAGCTTTTGAAATATTATCTATCACCGAGGTGTTTGCATTTAATGCTGTATAAGCTGTATTTAGTTTTTCGATGATTTTTTCAGCATTCATCATTTCACTGCGACGCTGGCGCAGTTCTTCTTCTTCTCCTTTTTGAGGTGCAACCTTTTCTAACTCTTGTACCCAGTGACGAATGTTTTCTTCATCTTCAGCTGCTTTTTGCAACTTTGCAGATTTTTCGTTAAACTCTTTTTGTGCTGTTTTATATGCTAAATAAGTGTTTTTTACTGTATCCAGTTCTTTGGTATAACCGCCATATGCATCTAAAATATTTAGGTGGGTAGAGGGGTTTAGTAAACCCTGATTATCATGCTGACCATGAATTTCTATCAAGTATTGCGCTAGTTCTTTAAGCAACTTTAGGGTTATTATTTGGTCATTAAACAGTATTTTACTTTTTCCATCTGCAGAAATAGTGCGTTTTATGATAATATCTCCATCAATATCTAACTCATACTTTTCTGCTAATTCAAATATTTTATTTTGAGGAGAAACATCAAAGACTCCTGTTACAGAAAGTTTTTCCTCTCCATTTCTAATTAAGCCGGTATCTGTTTTATTGCCAAGTAACAAGCCAAGCGAATCCAATAAAATAGATTTACCGGCGCCGGTTTCTCCGCTTAATACGATAAGCCCACGTCCAAAATCTATATCCAGACTGTCTATGAGAACAACATTTTTAACAGATAGAGATTTTAGCATGAGAGTTGATTAGTCCTTTCTTATCAACTTAGAAGCACGCTTGGTCCATTTCCCATCAGGATAATTTTGGCGTAAAATTTCTTCTTTGCGTTGAGCCTCTGTGGCTAAGCCAAGAATTTTATAGACCTCAATTTCTCTGTAAATTGCTTCCTCTAATTGTGCCGTATCTTGGTAATTATCTGTTACCATAGAAAAACGATTTAGGGCAGAAATGTATTCTTTATTTTTTAAGTAGTAGCGACCGACACTCATTTCATGTCCAGCCAAGTGGTCTTCTATTAAAGCTATCTTTGATTTGGCATCTGCAGCATATTCACTATTTGGAAACATACTTATCACTTGCATAAAGCTCTCTTTAGCGTCTTTGGTTGCGGATTGTTCTTTTTGTGAGGGGGCTATTTGGTCATAAAAACATATACCCCTCATGTAATAGGCATATGCAACATCTTTATTACCAGGGTGTAAACGAATATAACGGTCTAATGCAGCTATAGCATCATCATACTTTTCATCTTTGTAATAAGAGTAAGCGGCCATTAGTTTTGATTTTGTGGCCCACTTAGAATAGGGGTGCTCCATTTCTACTTTATCAAACCCCTCTGCTGCTTTTTGATATGCAGTTTTTTCCAGATAATTGTATGCTTCATTGTACAATGTTTCGGCACTTTTATCTTCGTCCAACATTTCATCTTCGCTATGACTAGCACATGATGGCAATAAAAACATCGCAAGTATTGGCAATATGTAAATATATTTTTTCACGATAAATCCCCCTTTATTCTATAATTCTATAATTATCTTTTGAACTAAATAATTTTTTTAATACTTCGTTATTATGATAGTGTCCACTTTTATTAGCAACTATTTTTGCTAAAATATGATACCCAGAAGTGTACATATCCCCTATCACATCCAGAACCTTGTGCTTAACACATTCATTTTGCACACGAAATCCTTCTGGATTAAGTATTGTTTCACCATCTAAGACAACGGCATTTTCTAAAGAACCACCCTTTATTAGACCAATAGATTTTAAGTAATCTACTTGGTATTTTTCACAAAAAGTGCGGCTAGGTGCAATCTCTTTGGTAAAATTTTCTACTGTAATATCTTCATCAAACTGTTGATGTCCAACAATTTTTGATGGAAATTCTATATCAAAACAAATATGTAAACTTTCCGCAGGCAGCAGCGTTATCGACCCTCCTTTACCATCATCAAAGAATATTTCTTTTATTATTTTGAGGTAATGACGGGGAGCATTTTGCTGTTTTTTGCCAACTTGCTGTATTTTATCTAAAATTACCTTAGCACTACCATCAAGAATCGGTATTTCTGGGTTGTTTATAGAGATTTTAGCGTTATCGATACCCTGAATATATAGTGCTGCCATTAAATGTTCTATTGTGCTAATGATATTTTGAGGAGACGAACCGATGCAGGTACAATTTCTGACATCAACCACATTGGAATACAAGGCACGAATCGGCTGTTCTAAAGGTAAATCACTACGAAAGAATTGTATTCCAAAATTTTCTTCGGCTGGTTCTATTACTAATGTTGAATCGCAACCAGAATGTAAGCCGATTCCTTTTATTTCTGTTGTTTCTTTTATTGTATATTGCATCAATATCTCCATTAAAAAAATTAGGTGGTCTATAAGCCGAGTTTTGTACTTATCATTTGCTTCGCTAAAATAGTGAAGATTCTAAGCGATAGCTATTCATCTAGGCAAACTGTTGCCAGCCTGCTCGTGCGACCTACCTCTGGAGTAGAGTGGAAACGCTCTATGAAACGGCGAAGCCGCTCTCCTAATTTGGTCTTGCGTCAGATAGGGTTTACCTTGCCACACATATTACTATGTGCGCGGTGAGCTCTTACCTCGCCTTTTCAACCTTACCAAATAAATTTGGCGGTAATTTTCTGTGGCACTTTCCCTTGGATTTCTCCAGCCGGACGTTATCCGGTATCATGTTTCCACGACGCTCGGACTTTCCTCATTGAAAAAAAATCAACGCAGCTATCCGACCACCTTGGGGATTTTCTATCATTTTATATCTTAAAAATCAATACCATTAAGTTCTAAATTTATATTTTGACGTTCTTTTTTTATTTTTTTTACAGTTTTTTAATTTTTTACTTGTTTTGTTTAAAATTTGTGATATTTTGTCTATAGTTACTTTGAACTTAACTATGGAGTTTTTTTATGATAAAAAGATCTAATTTTGCTGTAGCTCTTTTAGCCACAACTTCTATTTGTGCGGCAATGCCAGCTTATGCCGGCTGTGATGGCTTCTACCTCGCTGGCCGAGGTGGTGTTGCTAATTATGAAGTTGATGATAATCGGAGTAATGTTCGTGATGATGCTACAGACTACGTTATTGACAAAGACAGATTTATGGCAAGTGGTGCTCTAGGTTATCGGTACAGCCACTTCCGTGCAGAAATTGAATATGTATGGAGAAGAAAAAACAAAGAGACAATTATAGGTTTGAATAAAGCTGAATTTAAATCTCATTCTTATATGTTTGTTGTCTATTATGACTTCTTTCCTAATTACTGGTTTACGCCATTTATTGATGCTGGTGTAGGTTATACTCGCAATAAATTGCGTTTTCGTAATATAACTGCCGACACGAAGTATTCTATAAAAGATAATAGCTTTACTTGGTCATTAGGTGCAGGACTATCTGCAAAATTGACAAATCATTGGAATCTTGATGTTGGTTATCGCTATTATGATATGGGTGATCTATCCATGCATAATGGTCGTACAGATATTACCGACCATGAAGTATATATGGGTGTTAGATACGTTTTTTAAAATTGGCAACAACCCTTATATAAAAGCTTGCAATCTTGTTTGGAAGGCTTTAGCTTTTAGATATTCAAACAAGATAGGAGCTGCGACTAATGGTTAACAAATTATTTGGAACGGATGGAGTTCGTGGTATTGCGAATCAATACCCGATGATTGCGGAATTTGCTTTTGATTTAGCTGAAATTCTGAGTCTTGAAGTCTGCCATGAAAAAAAGAAAGTTGCTATTGGCAAGGATACTAGAATTTCTGGTGATATGCTTGAAGCATCATTAACAGCTGGCTTTACAGCCAATGGTGTTTCCGTAATTTCTCTTGGAATCGTACCAACACCTTTGATTACAAATTCTGTTCCGCATTTAGATGTTGATATGGCGATAATGATTACAGCATCGCATAATCCATATCAAGATAACGGCATAAAGCTCATTGATAAGAATGGTGATAAGTTTCCAGATAAGTTTTATGCCAGAGTTGAAGGGCTTTTAGATAATAAGCAAAAAAATAACTCAACCAATAATAGAAACGATAACAAAAATAAAAGCCCTTCCCCCCTTGGACGTGTTGAAAAGTCCGTTAATATAGTTGAAGCATACTGTGAGAGAATACGCCAAATTGCTCCTAGTTATGCGGCACTAAGAGGGCTGCGAATCGTTCTCGATTGTGCAAATGGGGCCTATTATCAAATTTTTCCTCAAGTACTTAAGGATTTGGGCGCTGGTATTATTGCAATTAATAATGCTCCAGATGGCTATAATATTAATAAAGACTGCGGATCGCAGCACACAGAGCAGCTTTCACAAGTTGTTAAAGATTCACACGCACATTTTGGTTTGGCCGTTGATGGTGACGGAGATAGAATAATTTTGATTGATGATTGTGGGCAAATTATTGACGGCGATCAGTTGCTATGTTTTTTGGCGCAGTATTTGAAAAAGCATAATAAACTAAAGAATGATATTGTTATTAGCACTGAATGGTCTAATTTAGGACTTGGAAAATTTCTGGCAGCCCATGGCTTTGCGCACTATAAAAGCAAAGTTGGAGAACGCTATGTTATAGATTTGATGCGCGAAAAAGATGCAGTTTTGGGCGGAGAATTGGTTGGACATATTGTCTTGGCAGATTATGCAAGAAGTGGTGATGCCCTTGCTGTCGCGGTTGTTTTATCATTAGCTTATTTAGAAGATGGGAGAAAGATGAGTGAAATATTCCCTATCTTTAAACCTTATCCCTGCAAAATTGAAAACATTCGTTTTTCTTCTAAAGAATACATGATGGAAAGCGTTGAGCATGAAGATGTTAAGCAGGCATTAAATAAAGCAAAGGCGGCATTAGGCAATGATAGTAATCTTATTGCAAGAAAGTCT
The DNA here is from genome assembly GCA_017475705.1 of Alphaproteobacteria bacterium. Taxonomy (GTDB): domain Bacteria; phylum Pseudomonadota; class Alphaproteobacteria; order RF32; family CAG-239; genus CAG-267. Next base: position 68,187 of record JAFVFB010000012.1, on the reverse strand, counting down.
GGGACAGAACCGGTTATCAAGCTTCGGGTTGAAGGAACTGATGTTCATTTGGTTGAAAAGTTAGCTCAAGATCTAAAGTCTCTTATCTCAAAATATCAAAAATAGGAGATTTAGTCTGCAATATCATTTAGACTATGAAGGCTTTGTTTCAGTTTTTCGTCTTTGATTTGCAAGGCTTCAATGTTTTTTAACCCATTTTGTATTTTATGTTTGATTACTCTAGGATTTAGTTCTTCTTGATTTTCTTTTTGATGCAATGACTGCTTCCATAAGAAAATAGCTTCATTTTTGCGGCCACCGAGCCAATAAGCATCTCCTAAGTGGTCACTGATAATTGCATTTTGTGGATTAAGTTCTGATGCTTTTTCCAAGTAAGAAATTGCATTTTTATAGTCACCTGTTTTAAAATACACCCATCCAAGGCTATCCATTATTATCCCATCATTTGGTTCTTTTTCATAGGCTTCTAGGATTAGTGAGGCCGCCTTATCTACATTTATATTGTTTTTTAACCACGAATATCCCAAATAATTCAAGACTTGCGGGTGGCGATTACTTAGATCTAAGGCTTTTTTGAGATTTTCTTCAGCCTTGTTCCATTCGTTATTGCGGTCATACGAGACAGCTAGTGCATAATATAAAGGCCAATGTTTTTCACTTTCATAAAAAATAGATTTTAAAGCCTCTTTATAATATTTTATTGCGTCTGGCTGATTATTGCTCATACGCAAAATATCTCCTAAATTTGATAGTATCTGAAAGTTATTTGGGTTGTTTCGTAATAACTTTTTCAGCACCTTAACAGCTGCATCATATTTCTTCTCATTTGAGAGATTATTTGCTTTTTTGATTTGTGCCGGATAATACATTTCTGATTTTTTGCTGATAGAATCGTAATATTTATTGGCCTGATTATACATCTGCCTTTCTTCACAAATATCCGCCATTGCTATTTTGGCAATATCATTGTTTGGATTAAAATATTGTGAAATTGCCATATACATTTGTGCATAGTCGTACCCAACAGGAACAGCTTTGAACAAAAGAGCAACCTCAAGAAAGACTTCGCTAACGCCAATATCCGCTGTTTTTACTATTGCAGAAGTCCTTTCATCACCTGATTTTATCTTATCACTCAAGCTTGACAGCATCTCTTTCATGTTACTTGAACCATAGTATTTGGTTATTAGAGAAAGAGCTTTTTCTTTTTGCCCTTGGCGTACCAAAAAGTTAGAAATAATTTGCAACGCTCGAAAAGACATATCTGTTGTCTTATCATTTATAATTTTGTTATAAAAACCTTCTGCCTCCTGCTCATAGCCAAAAATTTCTGCCACCAATCCTCGATGCAAATTGTATACGGTTTTCATTTCTTCTGCGGAAGATATTTTTTGCAGCTCATTTGTAGCTTTGTTATAATTATTTTCGCCAACATAACTCCATGCATTAAATAGTGGAGATATTAAATTTTTGTATGTCTTTTCATTAATTCTCTCTAGCTGTTTGCGTGCATCTTTGTAATTATTTTGTTTAAATAAATGGACGGCATTGATGACATCAATAAAATTGTTTTTATCCCCTTTATCTCGTGACATATTGGCATATTTTACAGCTTCATCGATATTGCCTTGTGAGGCTAAAATAATATAGGTTTTGTTTAATATATCATCATTAACAAACCCTCTTTCTATGGTTTTTACGTAGTATTTTGAGGCAACATCATACTCTTGACGGATATGAGCAACTCTCCCGGCTAAATAATTTCCATATAATGACTCTTCTGCTTTTGATATTGTATACTCTTGATGTTTGGGCAAATTAATAAAATTCCCCGTACAAGAATTAAATATCCCTATTCCGCCTAGTAAGGTTATAATGTAGCTTGCTTTTAACATTTGTTGTCACAATCCTATATTTATTGATGTAGATTATCACTTTTCTCTTAACTTTAAACTAAATTTATTATATTTGTGTAAATAATTGCTTTATATTGCAATAAAAAGTGTAATATGTTAAAAATAGTTCTAATGGATAAGCAAATTAACATTGTGGAAACACTTGATTGGTATTTATGGGCGGGGGTTGATGAAATCTGCGCGGATAAAGTGTGCCTGTCTGAAAATTTAGAAAAAAAGCCAGCTATAAGCTATAATTCAATATCCAAAGTAACTGTGCAAAATACTTTATCCCGGCCAGTGCATTCAAATTCCACTAATTTGACGGCATTGAAAAATGCTCGAGATATTTGTGCTAAGGTTGAAACTCTTGATGAGCTTAAGTCTGTTATGCTTGCGTTTGACGGCTGTAATCTTAAAGATACAGCTGCTTCAACTGTGTTTGGTGATGGTTCAGCTACAGCAAAAATTATGCTGATAGGAGAAGCACCAGGTGCAGATGAAGATCGAATCGGTTTACCTTTTGTAGGAAGGTGCGGTAGACTTTTAGATAAAATGCTGGCAGCTATAGGATTTAACCGTAAAGAATGTTATATTACTAATGTTTTGCCTTGGAGACCGCCAGGGAATCGAACTCCTACGGACGATGAAATTGCTGTTTGTTTACCTTTCTTGAAAAGACAAATAGAGCTTATTCATCCAGATATTATATTGCTACTTGGTGGAATAGCCCTAAAGGCTGTTATGGATTGTAGTGACTCTATTTCAAGAACACGTGGAAAATGGTTAGAATATTCTGTAGAAAATAAGAATATACAGGTTCTTGCAACGTATCATCCTTCCTATTTGCTTCGTAGTTCTGCACAAAAAGCTAAGGCCTGGACAGATTTGTTACGCCTTAAAAGAAAAATTGATGAATTAAAATAATTTAGGAATTAATAAAAATTAAACACTCTTTGTTTATTATGACCTCATAAATTACGAAATATGAGGTTTCGACATGGAAAAATCTTTTAAGTCTCTAGTCTCTTTAACTTTTGGTTGCTTGGCATTGGCGTCTATGCCTGCTTATGCGGTAGAGAAAGCTCCTGAACCAGAACAAACAACGCGTAATGATGCTGTTATTTTTAAGGTTCATGACATTACGCCGGTCACACAAGATGGCGTAGTCACCGGTTGTGATTATACTGTTACCCTTTACAATAGAACCGCTGTTAATTTCCGTTCTTTTACGATTAATATGCAGTGGAATGATGTGGTTGATGAGCGATTTAAATTTGATCGCTATATGGCATCAATTATGAGTGCTGATGAATTTGCTAACCAGAAGGACCTTATTGGCGAAGATGCCCCTGCTGAACCGTTAAAGACAGCAATAACAGTTAATGCATTTGGTGCTGATAAGCAAATTTCTATTCATTCTCATGTTGATACTGAAAAATGCTATCTGATGCTTAGCGATGCATCTTACACTATATCTCCTTGTGACATTGCTCGTAACATTGATAATAACGCAGGCAAAGCTCTTAATAACAAAGAATGCTCGCAGATGTTCCAATTTGTCAGTATTTCTAACCCTGAGTATTTTGGACAATTCAAAAAACTTTCGGCAACAGATTTAGCTGCTCAAGATAAAGCTATAGAGCTTAATGAGCTGTCAGATATTGATACTGTTATTAACAAAATTGTTGAAAACTTAGGTACTTCTGATAAAACTTTGCACAATATCAATTAATTAGGGCTTGCGCATGAATAGGTTCGCGTTTCTTCTTTTGGTCTTAATCTGTTGTGTCGGTCTTTTTCGCAATAGTTTGGCGCAAGTTCTTGATGAAGATGCGGCTCTTGCTGAGCAAGAGATTCGTCCTGACGCGACGGACCAAGACGAAGCTTTATTTAACGAATTGTTCAGTGATTACTCCGAAGAAGATAGAGATGTCACAAAAGTAAAGACGTTTGATGATGCTATGGATGTTGTGGCAGATAGTATAAAAAGAACAGGAGCGATGAATTCTATAGAACGGCGCAATGAACCTCTTCCACCGCTTGAAGGTGAGCTTTTGGTTGGGGTTACAAAAGGAAGCTTTCATTTTGCTCAAAATGCTTTTCAGCAGCCTTCTTGTTCTTTTACTGTTACGTTAAAATCGAAACTTAATCATCATCTTCGGATTTTAGCTTTAAATCTAATATATTCACAGCGTACTTTTGCTTTTATTTTTAGAGACGTAAAACCTCTAGGGACAGATACGCATTCTATTCGTACCATTGGTGATATTTGTTATAATTTAACCGGCGCTCCAGATATCGATATACATAAATGCAAAATTGTTGGGGCAAATGATAAAGAGTGTGCAGAAAGAATTCGTTGGCAAGATGCTATTGTTGATGAAAAATCACCTTCGGCTTCTGCATTTTAATATTTTTCTTGATTTTTGTTTGGACAGTGCTATTTTTCTGCTCAAATAATAGTTATTGTGTGTATTATGAAAGAGTCTATCTTTGCTTTCATCTGGGCCGCTATATGTGCTTGGGTGAGTGTTTGGTTGCTAATGAAATGTGGCTTTCTGGAAAATATATTTAGCGGTTTGCTGAGTTTTGTGCATAGCCACGGATGGTCCATGAGAAAAATTTTATTTTGGGTCTTGTTTTTTCTTTATTGGTTGACAGGAATCAATAAAATTTTCGGACATTGGATTCTGATTGCTATTGGTGTCATTTCCTTTCTGTTTGTGGGATTTGTTATTATCTATGTTGGATATAATTTCTTGAGGTTGATGGCAGGTAGCTTATAAAAAAAATCGTTTTCAAGCTTTGCTTGGAGACGATTTTTTGTTTTAATTAGTTGTTTTTTTACAATTATATGATAAAGGGTATGTTCAGAGAATTTGCATTTAATAAACAACGAGGAAAAAAATGGATACACAAGCAGCTAATGAAGTCGCAAACCAAATTTCTATGTGGAGCATGGTGTGGTCTTCTGACCTTATTACAAAAGCAGTTATGATTGGATTAATTGCTGCATCTATTTGGTCTTGGGCTATCATCTTTGAAAAATTTAATACCTTACGCCAAGTTAAAAAACTTTCTAAACTTTTTGAAGAGCGCTTTTGGTCTGGCGGTTCTTTAGATAAATTATATGATTCTATCGGCAATCCCCAAGACCCTATGTCTGCTATGTTTGTTGCAGCAATGAAGGAATGGCGTCGTACGAATATTATGAAATCCAAAACAGATAGAGGCTTGAGAGGTGTTTCTTTACAACAACGAATCGAAAAAGCGATGATGGTTTCTATGGATAAAGAGTTAGATGAACTTGATAATCATCTCGGCTTTTTGGCTTCTACAGGTTCTGTGGCTCCATTGGTTGGACTTTTTGGTACAGTTTGGGGGATTATTTCTTGCTTTAATGCTATTGCTCAAACACAGAGCAATTCACTAACATCTATTGCTCCAGGTATTGCTGAAGCTTTATTTACCACTGCCTTTGGGCTGATTGCGGCAATTCCAGCTTATGTAGCATATAACATTATTACTTCTGACATCGAACGCTACGCCAAAACTCTTGATAACTTTATGGCTGAATTTTCTAGTATTTTATCTCGTGAGATTGACGATACGACAATTCGTGCGGAAATGGCTGGAGAATAACTATGATTATTAACGGAAAAAGCATCAGAAAAAATAGCCGCCGTAATGCTAATATAAATATGACTAACCTTATGGATGTCATGATGGTTCTACTGGTTGTTTTTATGGTTGCTGCGCCACTTATGACCTCCGGTATTCCTTTGGACTTGCCTAAAGTTGGTGGTGGAACCTTAAATGGTAAAGAAACATCTATCAACATTAGCGTTGATAAAGATGGTATCTACTATATTGGCCAGAGTGCTATTGAGCCAGAGACAATTATTGATAAAATAATGGCAATTAAAGGTGAAAATAATGATGTTACCATTACAATCTCTGGTGATGCCTCTTCGGCTTATGGGCGTGTTATAGGTCTTATGGCTTTATTAAAAGAGGCTGGTTTTAGCAAAGTTGGATTAAAAACAGAAGCCCGTCAGAAGCAGAAATAAAAGGTTGATCTATGCAAAAAAGGTACGTCTATAAATCAGTTGCTTTGCACATAGTTGTTCTCATTCTATGTGTATTTGACTTACCTTATTTTAAAAGCACACATGATTTTGAAGACCAGCCACCCATCTTGGTTAATCTTGATGATGTCGTTATCTCGGATACAACCAATATACCGGAGAAAGCTATCCGCGGAGAAGAAAGAAAACCCGCAACAAGAAAAGAAAAGCCTGTTGAAGAAATGGCAGCACCTAAACAATCAAAGTCTGAACCAGAACCTGTTGTTAAAGAAGAACCTGAACCAGAAATCATTAAAGAACCTGATATAAAGGCTCCATCGCTGATTGAAGATGCACCCAAAATGGAAGATTCTGTTGAGGAGCCTCGTAAAGAAGAAAAAAAACCAGTAGAAAAGAAAAAGCCTGCACCAATCCCCCAAAAGAAGCCTCAGATTAAACCTGCTCAAAAACCAGAGACTAAAAAGAAACCAACGCCTTCGGATAAAGCTAATACGGCTCAACCAACTAAGAAAAAAGATGCCCCAATTAAAAAAGTCAATCCGTTAGAAAGCCTAATGAATTCCGTTGACGATTTGCAAAAGCAAATTGGGGCAGAAGATGCGCCGGCACAAGTTCGTTATGATGAGCCGGTTAATAATTTAGGTATTGAGGGTGGTAATAGCAAAGGATCTTATTTTAGTGAATTGTCTGTATCCGGTATTGACTTTGTTAAGTCAAAAATTCAAGAGAGTTGGAAAACGATTGCCGGAGGGAAAGACGACCGCAATATAGAAGTTGTAATTAATGTTAAGCTTACAAAAGAAGGGGTAATTCAAGCTGTTGAAATTGAAGATATGAAGCGTTATCGTTCTGATACTTATTTCCAAGCTTTAGCAGATAGTGCAGAACGGGCTATTCACATTGCTCAAGATGTTCATGGCGTATTTAATGTTTTAGCCAAACAAAGTGGCTCCAGCTATGATAAATGGAAAGAAATTAGATTTACATTTACTCCGCTTGGTTTAGCAAAGTAGCTATATATTTAATCTGTATCCATTATTCTCTGTAATGATAAGCTGTGAGGCTCCACCCATTTCAACTTTCTGGCGTAATCGATAAATATGTGTTTCTACTGTGTGGGTGGTTGCTTCCGCACTATAGCCCCAAACATTTTCTAACAGTTGTTCTTTGCTTACAATTTGTGGAGCCATTTGATATAGATATTTGATAATATTGATTTCTTTTTCTGTTAATTTTGTGTTTTTTTGTGTTATAGAAGAAAAAATTTCTTTTTTTACCGGATAGACACAGTATTCCTTGAAAAGCAAACATTCTTTGTGGCGAACTTTGGGTAATAATTTATTATTTTTTAAGGCGTCTATAAAAGAATTTAAGCTAAAAGGCTTCTTTATAACTAAATCTGCAATATCAGAGATTTCTCCTTTTGCTGAAAATAGAACAATCGGAATATCTTTGCTTTGTTTCAGAATCTGCGGCATATTGCTGTAATGCTCATCTAGCATCAAGACATCTGCTTTTTCTGATAATTTTTCTGTTTCTACTATGCTATCTGGAACATTAATTCTTATTTGTTGCGATAAGTCTTCTAAAAAAAGAATATTATCTGAAAAAATATTTATCACCATTTATAGACTTAGCTCCATTCCTATTATAAAAGCATATCCTTTGGCATTGTTCTTTGCTTCATAATTTTCTCCCCGAGAAAGCAAATGTGCGGCAGTGAAAGAAAATGTGGTATATTTATTATATTGGTAGCCATTAGACCAGCTTATTATCTCATCATGATTATGCGTATTTTCTGCCTTGGAATCGAAATAAGAAATTCCGGTAGAAAAAGGACCAAATGCATAACTTAACCCAATATTGTAGGACCTTCCTTCACGGTAGGCATCATATAAATTTTCTTTGTTTAGAGCATAATCGCTTTTATTTACTTCTGTTTTACGATAAGATGCACCGAATGTCCATCCTTTGCGATATATACTGATTCCAGCAGAATACTCCTTATCATTTTTATGATAATCAGCAAAGCCTAATGATGCCTCTAGTTCATAATCTAAGATATCCCATGCACCGTAGGCGCCTAAAACATAAGCACTTTTATCTTTATACCTTGCTTTTTTAGAAACAAGACCAGACTGGCTATATATTTCCGGAATATAGGTTATTCCTAGTTTTATCCCTGCGAACTCCGGCGTTATGTAGTTTGCTTTTAACGATGCGCCGTCTGTATTTATATATGTTGAATCTAGTGTTTTATAAGAAACTTTGTGGCCTTTTTGGTACCAATTAGGGCTAGCTAAAAAATTTGCTAAATCAGTATTATTTAACTGATAAGACCCTATGCTTGGTGCTCCAACTGCAAATTTATAAGCTACATTTGAATCTTGTCCAACAGAGATGTCTCCATATGGGGTTTCTGTTAGAAAATAGACTTCTTCACCCCATGTTCCTTGATTATAATTTTCAATTTCTTTTGCCGAATCTACCATAAAATAGCCTATTAGCGACGAGGAATAATTTTCGTTATAATGATATGTTGCTCGTCCAAACAAATTAAGCGATGAATTTAAATTATTCTGTTTTTGTAATTTGTTATAAGGTTTGGCGTAATCTGTGTAGCCATAATAGTTATTTAATGTTGCAGAATATTCTGTTTCTAAGGAGCTTGCAGTGGCAATCGTTGGCACCATTGCTAATATTGTAACAGCTGGTAATATTTTCATTAGTCTTCCCTAAAAATTTTACACTTTTGCTATAATATACAGCTATCTTTTTCTGTAAACAAGACTTATATTGTTTATAACCTAAAAAAATATGGATAAATATAAAGCATTCTGTTTTAAAGTATTTGTAATTGATGGTAGTTTTTAAGATATGGAGAATAACTAATGCAAAAACCTGTAATGTTACTGATTTTGGACGGCTGGGGATACAGAGAAAATATAACTAAAGACAATGCGATTGAACAGGGACAGACTCCAAATTGGCATTATCTATTGCAAAACTATCCCCATTGTTTTGTTGAGACATCTGGCTATGATGTTGGCTTACCCGATGGGCAAATGGGAAATTCTGAAGTTGGACACACTAACCTTGGGGCCGGTCGTGTGGTTATGCAAGATTTACCTAAAATAGATTTAGCTATAAAAGATGGTTCACTTGAGCAAAACTCTATTTTGAATGAAATGATTCATAATTTAAAAAAGACAGGTGGAACTTGTCATTTGATGGGATTAATGTCTCCTGGAGGGGTTCATTCTCATCAAAAACATATTGAAGCCATGTGCAAAATATTAAACGATAGAGGAATTAAGGTGTGTGTTCATGCCTTCTTAGATGGCAGAGATACTCCTCCTCAGTCTGCTAAAGGGTTTTTAGGGGATTTTGAAAATAACATTAAGAATTTAAGTCAGGTTAAAATAGCAACAATTTCCGGCCGTTTTTATGCTATGGATAGAGACAAAAGGTGGGATCGCGTTGAAAAAGCCTATAATAATATTGTTTTGGCTGATGGAAAACACTTTAGTTCTGCCGAAGAGGCTATTTCAGCTTCTTATGCTGATGGTGTCAACGATGAATTTGTTATTCCTGCTGTTATTGGAGATTATAGCGGTGCGCAAGATGGTGACGCTGTTTTGATGATTAATTTTAGAGCAGATAGAGCAAGAGAAATTCTTTATGCCCTTGGTGATAAAGAGTTTACGGGATTTGAGCGAAAGAAAATTGTTAACTTCGTTGAACTTGTTGGTATGGTCGAATATTCTGTTGATCATAATCGCTTTATGAAAACGATTTTTGCTCCAGAAGCTTTGAAAAATATCTTTGGAGAAGTTGTTGCAAACCATGGATTAACACAATTGCGAATCGCTGAAACTGAAAAATACGCTCATGTTACATTTTTCTTTAATGGCGGTGAAGAAAAGGAATTTAATGGTGAAGAAAGAATCTTAATTAGTAGTCCTAAAGTTGCGACCTATGATCTTAAACCAGAAATGAGCGTTTATGAAGTGACAGATAAACTTACTGATGCTATAGAAAAGCAAAAATATGATGTTATCATTTGTAATTTTGCTAACGGCGATATGGTAGGACATACCGGCATTATGGATGCAGCACTTAAAGCGGTAGCGGCTGTTGATGATTGTCTGGGCAAGGTTATGAAAGCCATTAAAGATGTTGGTGGTGTTCTCTTGGTTACAGCAGATCATGGAAATGTTGAAAAAATGGTTGATGAAAAAACAGGAGAACCTTATACGGCGCACACTGTTGGTAAAGTTCAAGCTGTTCTTTATAATGCTCATATTAAAGTTAAAGCGTTAGAGAATGGAAGACTGGCTGATGTCGCGCCGACACTTCTTGATTTAATGAATATAGATAAACCACAAGAAATGACAGGCCACTCTATGATTATAAAAGGATAGTTTTTCTATGAATAAAATCGTATCTTTTAGCATAGCTTTCACTGTTTCGGGACTTTTATTAAGCTCGATGGATGTGTGCTATGCTAAAGATATTTCTGAAAACGATGTAAAAAAAATAGAAGCAGAAGCAAAGCAAAAAGTTTTGGAATCTAGGCAACTGCAAGCTCAGGCTATTCAACTCAATCTTGAATTATCTAAAATAGATAAAACAGTTATTACATTGGCACAAAAAATACAGAATAATGAAAAAAGACTTTCTGATGTTGAAGGAGAGCTTGAAAAGCTTAAAAATGTACTTAAAATAAAAGAAGCTGAATTTGTAAAAGAAAACGATTTTTTGGTTCAAACTCTGGCGGCTTTGCAAAATATGTCTTTGAACCCTTCCGAATCTGTTATTTTACAGCCTATTTCCCCTATTGATATTATTCGTAGTGCTATTTTATTAAGAGAAACTGTGCCTTTTTTAAATAATAAATCTTCTAAACTTAAAGTTGACCTTGATAGTATCTACGAGCAAAAGAAAAAAATCGAATCCACACTCAGTGAAGCTAAAGAACAAAAAAAGGTTCTTGAAAAACAACAAGCCGAAATGCGTCAATTAATGACTAAAAAATCTAATCTACGTAAAGAAGTTGAAACCAAAGGTGCAGAGACACAAAAAGTTGCTGACAACCTTATTTCTCAGGCAAAAAGCCTTAGAGAACTTTTAGATGAATTAGAAAGACAAAAAGAAATAGCTAGAAAGAAAAAAGAAGAAGCTGAAAGATTAGCCGCTTTAAGAAGACAGCAGGAACTGCAAAAAAATAGTACTGTATCTACGGCACATGTCGTTGATAAACAAACGCATGCTTCGATAAAAAAACAAGTAAGTGGTACAAAATTTGCCCAAGCAAAAGGAACTTTGCATCGTCCTGTTAGCGGAGCTAAAACTATTGAATATGGGCAGCTTATTTCTAAAGGTGTTACAGCTAAGGGCATTACTTATAAGACTAGAGCAGAAGCTCAAGTCACATCTCTTTTTGATGGGACTGTTATTTTTTCTGGTCCATTTAAAGGATATGGTAATATTATTATTGTAGAACATGGAGATGGATATCTATCTTTGCTTGCTGGATTAGGGCGCATTGATTGTGATGTCGGGCAGAAAATTCTTACAGGGGAGCCTGTTGGGACTATGCCTAATGATAAAAATGCTAAACTTTATGTGGAAATTAGAAAAAATAGACACCCTATTAATCCAAGTCCATGGATAGCCGGTTAATTTTTATTTGATAGGAATTGATATGAAAAAAAATAAGTTGTTGATTGTTTCTTTATTTGTAGGTTTGTTTTTGAGCGCAACAGATGTTTATGCCGCTAAAAAATCTGATGATGATGCGAATACATATGAACTTCTAAATCTCTTTGGCGAAGTTTTAGAACGCACAAAGATTTCTTATGTCGAAGATGTTACAGATAAGAAACTCATAGAATCTGCAATTAACGGAATGTTGTCTTCTCTTGACCCTCATTCTGGCTATCTTGATGCTGAAAGTTTCAATTATATGAGTGAACAGACTAAAGGTAAGTTTGGAGGACTTGGAATCGAAATAACAATGGAAAATGGTTTGGTCAAAGTTGTTTCGCCGATTGATGATACACCAGCAGCAAAGGCAGGCATTAAAGCTGGCGATTATATTACGAATATCGATGATGAAACAGTTGTCGGCTTGACACTAAATGAAGCTGTAAGCAAGTTGAGAGGTAAGATTGGAACAAAGGTTAAATTGTCTATTCGCCGTGTTAATTCTAAGCCTATTGATATGACAATTGTTCGTAAAGAAATCAAAATTCAGTCTGTAAAGAGCGAAATTAAAGAAGATGCTGTATGCTATATCAGAATATCTTCATTTACTGAGGATATTGATAAGGCCATTACTGATGCTATTAATAGGGCTAAAAAGCAGCTCAAAAATAACTTTCTTGGTATAGTTATTGATGTAAGAAATAACCCAGGCGGTTTATTGGATCAAGCTGTTGCTGTTTCTGATTTGTTTTTAGAACAAGGTGAAATTGTTTCTACAAGGTCGCGTAATGAGGCTGATACCGTCAAGTTTATGGCGAATGAAGGTGATATTGCTAAAGATCTACCTATTGTCGTTATGATCAATGAAGGCTCTGCCTCTGCTTCTGAAATATTGGCAGGCGCACTGCAAGACCACCATCGTGCTATTATACTTGGTGAAAAATCTTTTGGTAAAGGTTCTGTTCAGACTGTTATCCCTCTTAGAGATTATGGTGCAATGAGAATCACAACTGCTAGGTATTACACCCCTTCTGGAAGGTCTATTCAAGCAAAGGGAATTGAACCGGATATTGAGGTTAAGCCTGCAAAAGTCGAAGAGCTTGAATCTTTTGCCTTAAATATCAGTGAAGCTGAGCTTAAAAATGCTTTGAAGAATGATAGCGATGAGGGGAAATTTGCTGAGAAAAAAAGCAAAAAAAGTAAGGAAGATTTGGCCGATTATCAGCTAACACGTGCTTTGGATTTGGTAAAAGCATTGGCTTTGTATTCCAAATCTGAAAAGTAGTGAGGTTTAAATGCCTAAAGTATTTAGGCCATGTGCCGGAGCTATAGTTTTTAACCGTTGTGGTTTGATTCTTTTAGGAAATAGAATCGATTGTTCGGTTAATGCTTGGCAATTTCCTCAGGGGGGAATTGAAGAAGATGAGACTCTAGAAAGTGCTGCGCAACGCGAACTTTTTGAAGAAACGAGTATAAAATCTGTTCAGATAGTCTCATCTTCGCAACATTCTCTTTGCTATGAATTTCCGGAAAATGTTAAAAATATTTTTTTGCGGCGCGGCATTATTTCTGATGGACAATCTATTGGGTTCACCTTATTTTATTTTTTAGGAGACGATAGTGAAATCAATGTTCAGACAGAGCATCCGGAGTTTAAGGATTATTGCTGGGCAAGTTTTGATTTTGCAGTTAACAATGTTATTGGTTTTAAGAGAGATGTTTATTTAGCGGCAAAAAATTATTTTATGCCCATAATAACGCAATATATTAATCGGCTCCCTTGATATTTTTGATAAATCATCATAAGTTTATTTATGAGTTTTATTTTTTGAAAGATAGATATGAGTGAATTGCCTGAAATACGCGATATTTTTATACCAGATGATGTATCATTCTTCCCTCTGGCTTATGGCTGGTGGGTTGTCTTATGCATTATTTTGGGGTTATTATTTGCTATAAGAATTTTGCGGTGGAGCATACGTACGAGCAAAAAATATTATTCTCTCACAAAACTTAAAAAAATTGATATTTTGTCACCAGTTGAAGCGGCAATACAAATGTCTGAGCTTTTGAGGAGAATCTGTAATGTTAAATACAAAACAGCTAGTGCTCTATATGGTGATGAGTGGATTAAGTTTTTAAATGAACATTCAAATAAAAAATTGGATAAAGATGCTGCAAAATTATTAACCTATGCGCCTTTTATGGATAAACAAAAATCTACTTACGATAAAAAAACAGCTCAAGATTTGAAAGATTTTTGCCAACACTGGATTGGAGCTAACCTATGACCCATTTTTTGTATATTCAGGCTTTTTGGTTACTCTTAGTCCCTTTTGTTGTTTTTGTGCTTTTTCCAAAGATAAAAGGACTACATGGTGCTGCGTTAAAAATACCTTTTTTAGAAGACATTAAGGCTATCAAATATAAATCTGAACATTTGCAAGTTCCTGCTTTGCTGAGTTCCAAGATAGTATTTTCTCTCAAGTTTTTATATTTATTTATCCTATGGGGTCTGTTTGTTACAGCAGCTGCGCGCCCTCAATATGTTGGTCAGCCTTTTCATTTTAAATCCCAAAACAGAGATATTATGCTTGTTGTTGATATATCAACATCCATGTTGCAACCGGATTTTTCTGCAAATTCAAGCCGAATCGATAGAATGTCTGCGGTTAAGGCTGTAGTAAGCGCCTTTATTGATAAAAGAACAGAAGATAGAGTTGGACTTATTTTGTTTGGTACTTTGGCTTATTTGCAGTCTCCTCTCACTTTTGATAAACAATCCGTCCGTGAAATATTGTTAAATGCCGATGCTGGCATGGCTGGAAATTCAACCTCTATCGGTGATGCCTTAGGATTGGCTTTAAAAAATCTTAAAGATGAAAAACAAAAAGAAAATAAAGTCATTATACTGCTTACAGATGGAGAAAATAATGATGGTTCTTTAAGTATGGCTCAAGCTATAGATTTAGCTGAAAAAGAAGGTATCAAAATATATACTATTGGTGTTGGTGGAAAGGGAAATTTTATGAATGCTTTGTTTAATTTGCGGCATAGTGAGTTAGATGAAAAAAGCCTAAAAGAACTATCTAAAAAAACACAAGGGAATTATTTTAGAGCAACAGATCTAAATTCTTTGGCTGAAATATATCAGCGAATCGATGCGCTTGAACCGCAAAATGAAGAAAGTTCTGTGGTGCAAGAAATTCGTGAGTACTTTTATATTCCATTGTTGGCAGCTCTTTGTCTGCTGTGCTTGTTGTTATTTCTTCCTAAAGGCTATATCCAATGATTGAATTTATACAAAATTTTCATTTTCTAAGGCCATGGGTGCTCCTGTTTCTTCTGCTTCCTATCGGTTTATTTTGGAGAAAGATTGGAGGAGGGAAAAATGTATCCTCTTGGGAAGATGTTTGCGACCCCAATTTACTTGAGTATTTGTTGATTAAAACAGATAAACAGAAAAAAATATCTTATATGCACTTCGTTTATGTAGGTCTTTTATCGGCTATTATCGCTGCTGCGGGACCTGCTTGGAAAAAGACAGAAGTTCCAACAATCGAGGTCGAAAATCCCTCATTGTTTGTGCTTAGTTTATCCCAGGATATGCAATTAAAAGATGTTACGCCTTCACGATTAGAGCGTGCAAAATTTTTTATTTCTGATATTGCAGATGAATTGCACGAGGGACAATTTGGGTTGGCTGTTTATTCTCGGGAGCCATATATTATTACACCTCTTACAAATGATATTAAAATTATTAAAAACCTGTTGCCGCAGATCGTGCCAAGTATTGTTCCTGACAAAGGAGATAGATTGGACAGAGCTTTGGATATGGCTATAAATAAATTTAAGGCAGCAGAATATGTTAGTGGAAATATTATTCTTCTAGCCTCTGATGTTGGTCAGCGCTTTGACTATGCGTTAGAAAAAGCTGAACAAGCTACAAAACAACATTTTTCTGTTAACGTGATTGATATGTCTTATTCTGAAAATGAAAAAATGAAAATGTTAGCAGAAAAAGGAAATGGTCTTTACTTGCATGCAAAAAAAGAAACTCCCCAAAAAATTATTCAGAAATTGCAACAGATAAAACAAGAGAAAATAACTCTAAGTAAAAATTTACGTTCTGATTATCTTGACTATGGGTATTACTTGATTTTTATTTCTTTGTTGTGCTTTTTACCATTTTTCCGCCGTGGAATACTGTCTATCCTTTTGTGTTTTATGTTTATAACACCTGCTTATGCCGGCTTTTTCACAAATAACGATCAGGATGGTTTTTCTCTTTTTCAAAAAGGTTTATATGAACAGGCATTACAAAAATTTAATAATGCACTGTGGAAAGGTATTTGCTTGTATAAACTTGATAAAAAAGAAGAAGCCTTAATGGAATTTTCTAAGATAAAAAATGATGCCTCTCTTTATAATAAAGGTGTCGTTTTAACAAAAATGTGCCAATATGAAAAAGCTCTGTCGGCTTTTGATGAAGCGATTAAAATAAACCCCCAACATGCAAATGCTTTATATAATAAAAAAATATTATTAGATTTATTTGAAAAGGCTAAATCGGATCCTTCTGTTTTAAACTGTGATGACCAGCAAAACCAAAAACAGAACCAAAAGCAGCAAAATAAAGAAAACCAAAACGAGCAACATCAGAATAATTCTTCAGAAAATGATGAAAATAACGCCCAAGATAATAATGAAAATTCGGATAGTACGGCTTCTTCACAGGATAATAATTCTCAGCAGCAAAATAATAAAAAAAATTCTAAAGATGCAAGTCAAACTCCGGACAATCACCAAAGTAATGCGCAACATACGCAATCCTCTAAAGATTATGAAGAAAGCAACAATAATGAACAGCAGCATTCTCCAAACGAATCTGCTAAAACTGAAGGAGAACAGCAAAAAAATCAAAATAAAAATAGCTCTGATGACAGTGGCTCTGAACCGCAAAATAAAGACACGGCGGTGCAACCTGTTAATGCTCAAAAAGGTGATGACAACGCGGATTATGATGAAGAAGCTTTAGCCTTGCAACGTCGTTATCGGGAAATTCCTGAAGATGTTGGCGGTTTAATTAGAGAATTTATCAAAAAAGAATATATGAAAGACAGGTATCGTGATGAGAAAGATTAAATTTTTACTATTTTTTATTTTTGTGATTGTTAATGCTTTTGCTGCAGAATTATCTCTTACAGTAGATAAAAAAAGTATTTCTGAGGCTGATACATTATATCTGACGATTACTTATACAGGGGATAGTGACAATGCTCCAGATTTTTCTGAGCTGGAAAAAGATTTCCATGTTGTTTCTAATTCGACGTCAAAGCAGTTTAATTTTATTAACGGAAAAGCTACCCAATTAAAGCAGTGGACTATTGGCCTACAACCTCTTAGATTAGGCAAAATCAATATTGCTCCTGTGCGACTGGATAAGCTTATTTCTAACTCTGCAGAAATTGAGGTGACTGAAGTATCTGATGTCGCTTTTGCCCCAGACTATAAAGAAAATGCAAACTCTCCTTTTTTTAAGATTGAGCAACAGGTAAATGCTTCGTCTTTTTATGTGCAACAGCAGGCTTTGCTTTTTGTACATATCTACGATAGTGTGGGCTTGCAGGACGGTTTGCCGACAATTGATGAAGAGTCTAAAAGTAATTGGATTATCATCCCTCTTACGAACCATCCTATTATTAAACAAGATGTTATTAATCAGCGTCATGTTAATGTTGCAACATATGTTTTTGCTATTTTTGCCCAAAAAAGCGGTGAGATAGAATTACCACAAGTTTCTTTTGATGGTTATTATATAAAAAATGCTCGCTTTAATGCCCCGAGCTTTGGTGATGACCTTATGGCTCTAGGAATTGATTTTAATCACGTCTTTGGGCAAAGAATCCCTGTACGCATGAAAACTAAAAAAGAAAAAGTAAATGTTTTACCTATTCCCGCAGGATATTCTGTGAAAGAATGGTTGCCTTTAAGTGATTTACAGCTTTCTGCAACATGGTCTGCTAGAAATGGATTTAAGGTTGGCGAAGCTGTTACAAGAACTATTAATATTAAAGCTGTCGGGATGAATGAAAGCATGCTTCCTGCTATTGATTTTGTTGATACACCAGATATTAAACAATATCCTGAAAAACCAGTGGCTTCCGAAGAGGTTATTAATGGTCAGGTTGTTACAAGCGCACAAATTAATAATGTTTATATTCCTACAAAATCTGGTGATTTGGTTGTGCCAGCTATTAGTATCCGCTGGTTTGATGTCCAGAATAATAAACAGCAGATTGCAACAATTCCCGAAGAAAAAATTTTTGTATTACCGAATCCAGATATAGAATCTTCACAAGACAAAGAAGATGCAAAAACTGTTGAAACGAATGTTTTTCAGCAGCAGAATAATAATACGTTGGAAGATGTTACTGAAAAAACTTTTAATAAACCATCTAAACAAGATAATAAATCTCATGTTTACTTATTTGCCATTTTATTTTCTTTGTTGATTGTTTTTATTGTCGGCTTATTTTTCTTAAAGAGAAAAAAAATGGATAAATCTAGCAAAAGTGTTATTTCTGCCATGAAAAGACATCACTATCAGAAAGCTAAAGATGATTTATTACTGTGGGCTAAGAAGAAATATTATCCTGCTGATATTAATAATTTTAACGATATTATGCATTTGGTAAATGATGATGCTTTTAGTGAACAATTATCGGCCTTAAATAGGTTTTTGTACTCTAATAATGCTGAGTTTTTTGATTCTAATAAGTTTATTACTATTTTTAAAAGAGTTAATAAGATGAGAAAAAAAGAAAGTAAAAACAATGATGTTTTACCAAATCTTTACGATTAAACGGCATTCTATGATTGCATAATGGTTCTTTATGGAGAGTATATGCTGTGGATTAAGAGAATATTTTGTGGTAGTATTGCCTTATTTCTTATTACCCTTGGTGTGTTAATTGCCAATGATAACCACTTGGTTTGGTGGTTTGTTGGCGGTGCTATTATCATTAGCGGTATTATTTTAGCTCATATAACCGTTAAACGATCCCTCCCTTCTTATAGCTTTTGGATGACTATTATCGCTCTTGCACTTGCTTTTGCTCTTTTTGCCCAAAATAGCTCTTTCTTTTCTTATAAAAATACTTTAGATGGCGAAAGAGTTACGGCTCAGGCAGAAACTTTATCACATGCAGTTCAGATAAAAAAGAAAAGAGCGAAAAAGAAAACAAAACGAATTGATTTATCTTCTTACCCTAAGATTAGTGGAAGTGCTGAAGTAATTCATGCCCATGTATTTTACATTGGCAATCGATATATCAAACTTTATGGTGTTGATGCACCTGATAATGACCAACTCTGTTCTGATGCTAATGGCAGTTCCTATAATTGTGGCGAAATGGCTGCTTCTTGGGTAAGAAATTGGATAGACCAAAATCGTATTGATTGCTATATATTGAAAGTTGACCCTAAAGGACGAGATTTGGCTACTTGTTTATGGGGAGAATATGATATCGGGGCTGGTCTTGTTGGTGCTGGATGGGGGCTAGCAAATACACGAGAAACATCTATTTATAAACCCTATGAGGCAAAGGCACAGCTTGAATCTTCCGGTCTGTGGCAGGGAACTTTTTATACCCCAGAAGACTGGCGTGATATCAAAAGTCGTCGTAATGATTTTACAATTAAACACCAGACGATTTCTACTGGCAAAGGTTTCTTAAATTTTGGCTCGTGGTTTAAATAATGATTTATAAAAAAAAGATTATATGTGTTAATGAAAATGATACTCTCAAATTAGCTGAAAGATTTGCTAAGCTTGCTTGTCGTGGCGATGTCTTTGCGCTTTTTGGTACCCTCGGAGCAGGAAAGAGTACTTTTTCAAGATATTTTATTAAAGCCTTAACACATGCTCTTGATGTTCCTAGCCCAACTTTTACTCTTGTTCAAATTTATGAAGCCCCTGATTTTGATATCTATCACTATGATATGTACCGTTTGAAAAATCCGGAAGAAGCTTATGAACTTGATATTGAAGAGGCTTTCTATAATAATGTTTGTTTAATTGAGTGGCCAGAGAAAATATTACCTTTGTTACCAAAAAACATATGGAAAATCACTATTCATGTTGAAAAAGATTCACGCATATTTTCTATAGAAACAGAAGATGCAGATAAAGCTAGAAAATTGGAGGTGCTCTAATTTGATTAATATTCATGCTACTCTTATCAGTTATAAAAATAATGGTATTCTTTTTATGGGTAAATCTGCTAGTGGTAAGTCTGATTTGGCGTTACGCATGATTTTAGAAAAAAATGCCTTTTTGGTTGCAGATGATCGAGTTATTATTAGGGCTGTAGATAATCAGTTATATGGCCATGCCCCTCAAGAACTCTTTGGAAAAATGGAGATTAGGCATTTAGGGATTGCCCAGCTTGATGCTAAAAAAGAAGAAAAAATTTCTCTCTGCGTAGAACTTTGCAATAATCGACAAGAGCTTGAAAGAATGCCCGTTAATGAGACAATTAATTTTTTGGGTGTTTCTATTGATAAAATAAAACTTTACCCTTTTGATTGTTCTACTATTTGTAAAATTATTGCAAAAATTTGTGGTATTATAAGTTAATTGTGTTATAGATGTAAAAAAGCGAAGAAGAGGTTGTTTTATGATTATAAATTTTATAGAAACTTTTTTACGGGCACTTGGAAAACCTTTGGTTAAATTTTTATCTTCTTTGGGAGATTTAACTGCTTTTGTGGTACGAGCAATTTATCATTGTTTTGTTCCACCTTTTTATTTTAAATTATTTTTTAAACAGGTGTTGGATATTGGCTTTTACTCTTTGCCTGTTGTTGGATTGACAACTTTATTTGCAGGTATGGTTATTGCGTTGCAGACGTATTCCGGTTTTTCTGGATTTAAGGCAGAAAGCGTTATTGCGTCGGTGGTCCTTATTTCCGTTACTCGTGAGCTTGCTCCCGTTTTATCAGCACTTATGGTTGCAGGAAGAATCGGTGCTGCGATGGCTGCCGAAATAGGGACAATGAGAGTTACAGAACAAATAGATGCTTTAGTTACGCTTTCAACCAATCCTTTTAAATATCTTGTTTCTCCTCGTTTATGGGCTGGTTTAATTGTTTTGCCTTTATTGGTATTTATCGGCGATATTATAGGTATTTTTGGTGGATATGTCGTTGGTGTTTATAAATTAGGCTTTAACCCAGCTAATTATATTAATGCTACTTTTGAAGATTTACAAATTATTGGTATTGTTTCTGGTTTGGTTAAAGCTGCTGTTTTTGGTTTTATTATATCTATGATGGGTTGCTACCATGGGTATAAGTCTAAAGGCGGAGCTCAGGGTGTTGGTAATGCTACGACAAATGCTGTTGTATCTTCCTCTATTCTTATCTTAATCTTTAATTACCTCATCACAGAAATGTTCTTTTCAAGATAAAAGGGGAATGACATGGATAAGAAAATTAAAATAAGTATTAGAGACCTTTATAAAAGTTTTGGCAAAAAGCAGGTTTTAAATGGTGTAAATTTGGATTTATATCAAGGAGAATCTTTGGTTGTTATTGGGGGATCTGGTACCGGTAAATCTGTGCTCATAAAATGTATACAGGGATTACTCACCCCTGATGGAGGTTCTATAAAAATTGATAATCAAGAAATGGTCGGCCAAAATAGTGAAATTATTGAAAATATGCATAGCAAAATGGGCATGCTTTTTCAAGGTGGTGCACTATTTGATAGTTTAACGGTATGGGAAAATGTTGCTTTTGATTTAATTCAAAACAGAGGTGTTAATAAAAAAGAAGCAAAAATAGTTGCTGTAAAAGTTTTAAGACAAGTCGGCTTGGGGGCAGATATTGCCGATTTGTATCCGTCCGAACTTTCAGGTGGCATGCAAAAACGTGTTGGTTTGGCTCGTGCTGTTATAACTAAGCCTGAAATTATCTTTTTTGATGAGCCAACAACCGGTTTGGACCCTATTATGGCTGATGTCATTAATGATTTGATTATTGAATCTGCTAAAGACTTGGGCGCGACAACTTTAACCATTACTCATGATATGACCTCTGCTCGCAAAATTGCCGATAAAATTGCTATGCTTTATCAAGGAAAAATTATTTGGTCTGGTACAGTTAGAGACTTAGATAAAACGGACAATCCTTTTGTACGTCAATTTATTCAAGGATCTTCTAAGGGGCCTATAAGCGTGGAGGTTTGATATGGTCAAGAAAGCTACAGTTGATTATGTTTGCCAATCTTGTGGCTGTGTTTACCCTAAATGGCAAGGAAAATGCGATGCTTGCGGTGAATGGAATACTATTGTAGAAGAAAGAAAACCTACTGGTGAATTTTCTAACATTTCTGCAAAAAAGAAAGGACGTCAGATTGATTTTGTTTCTCTTAATGGCGAAGGGCAAACTTATCAAAGACTTATAACAAATCTTTCGGAGATTAACAGAGTGTCTGGAGGGGGACTGGTCCCTGGCTCTGTTATTTTGGTTGGTGGAGATCCTGGAATTGGTAAATCTACGTTATTGTTGCAAATTTGTGCCGGTATAGCCAATAAGTTACAAGATAACAGCTGTTTTTATATCTCTGGTGAAGAAGCTATTGATCAAGTACGAATCCGTGCCAAAAGACTGGGATTGGCTGATTCTCCTGTTAAGCTTGCCAGCACAACTAGTGTAAAAGATATTATTGCGACGTTAGAAAAGGAAAACCCTTCTCTGGTTATTATAGATTCTATCCAAACAATGTATCTTGATGAGGTTGAATCGACACCAGGCAGTGTGGCTCAAGTACGTGCTGCAGCTTACGAATTAATTAAAATCGCCAAGAAAAAAGGATTTATTTTATTTCTTGTAGGACACGTTACAAAGCAAGGTGCTATTGCTGGTCCAAGAGTATTAGAACATATGGTTGATACTGTTCTTTATTTTGAAGGTGATAGAGGTCATCATTTTCGTATTCTGCGCGCTGTTAAGAATCGATATGGAGCGACAGATGAAATTGGCGTATTTGAGATGCAAGATAATGGCCTGGTTGAGGTGGAAAACCCTTCAGCTCTTTTTTTGGCTGAACGGCAAGGCTGTGTTTCCGGCTCCTGTGTATTTGCTGGTATAGAAGGTTCTAGACCTTTATTGGTTGAAATACAGGCATTAGTTGGTAACAGCGGCTATGCCGGTGCAAAACGTGCGGTAGTTGGTTGGGACTCTAATCGATTGGCTATGATTCTTGCAGTGCTTGAAGCTCGATGTGGTATGAATTTCAGCACTCACGATGTTTACCTAAACATTGCCGGTGGATTAAAAATTTCTGAGCCTGCTGCAGACCTGGCTGTTGCAATGGCTGTTATATCTTCATTGACAAATAAACCCTTACCAGCTGATATGGTTGTTTTTGGTGAGATAGGATTATCGGGTGAAATTCGTGCGGTGAGCCAACCAGCCCTTCGCCTTAAAGAGGCACAGAAGTTAGGTTTTGCCAATGCTATAATTCCAAATAGCTTTAGCAAAGATAAAAAAACAAAACTCGTTTCAGGTATGTCTTACCATGAAATCGGCAATGTTCAACGCTTGATTTCTAGATTTAATTAAAGGAGATTTTTGATGGAACCCCTAAATAATGCAGATATTGTTATTCTAATCGGTTTTGCTATTTCTATGTTTGTCGCATTTATACGCGGTTTTGTTACGGAAGTTCTTTCTATTTTAGGACTAACCTTATTTGTTATTTTGGTTATTTATGTTTCACCACTTATTTTACCTTGGATGAGCAAATATATTGCCAGCAAAATAATGGCGCAGATTGTTATATTCCTATTAATTATGGCTGTTTTTTACGCCTTGTGGATAATTTGTTCTGACAAACTGGTTACAAAAATAAGAAAAAGCACTTTAAGCTTTATGGACCGCTTATTTGGACTCATTTTTGGCTTGCTCAGAGCTTTAATTATTTTAGGTTTCTGCTTTTTAATTATTAAAATTATACTGCCTGAGGAACTTAAAAAAGGGGTGCTCAAAGAATCTAAATTTTTCAATATTGCCCAAGCAACTTCTAACACTATTGAAAAGATGCTGCCTGATAAATTTATTGAAGAATCCATAAAATCTTTTGAAGGTATGAACAAAGTTGAGAAGAAAAAAGAAGAAAAGGCTGATGATAAAAAAGATAAACCAATAGAAGCCGAAGATAAAAACCAGCCACTGCCTTCTAATCTTGACCAAGAGCAAATGAATAAGATGTTTGAACAGCTTATTAAACCAGAGGTAAAATCTGATAAAAAAACATCAAAGAATGCAGAGAAATCATCCAAAAATGAAACTATAGGCTATGATAATAAGGATATTCATAATCTTGATAGATTAGTTGATGTGACCTCAAAGAAATAAATTTCAAGGTCTACTTTAGAATAATTAATCCGTGTTTCTTTTTACCCTGTGATAGCTTGATATTGCCATTTACAGCATCTTTTGTGGTGATTGTATAATTCTCATCCGTTATTATTTTATCATTTAATTTAAGGCCGGACTGCTTAATTAGACGGCGTGCTTCACCTTTACTGGCAACAAAACCTAAAGCGATAAAGGCCTCTAAAACGTTTATCTCATCTTTTTTTACATCAACTGATGGAAGATTATTATCTACCGCGCCTTGTTCAAAAGTTTTTGTTGCTGTTTCAAGTGCGGCTTTTGCATCGGCCTCACCGCGACATAATTTTGTTGCTTCATACGCAAGAATCTTCTTTGCCTCATTTATTTCTTTATCTTTTAGTACCTCTAATCTGTGAATTTCATCTATTGGTAAATCTGTATAAATTCGCAAGCACTTTCCGACTTCTGCATCACCTATATTTCTGAAATATTGAAAATAATTATAGGAAGAAAGTTTTTCATCATTTATCCATACGGCATTTCCTTCAGATTTACCCATTTTTTTACCAGAAGAATCAGTAATTATAGGGCTTGTAAAACCAAATAATTCTATATCGTAGCGACGACGCCCCAGCTCTGTTCCGGAAACAATATTTCCCCACTGGTCGGCACCGGCAATTTGTGCACGACAACCATATTTTTGTGATAAATAGCAGAAATCATATCCCTGTAATAGCATGTAATTAAACTCTAAGAAAGACATGGGTTGTTCCCGCTCTAATCGGCTTTTTACGCTATCCATTGTTAACATTCTGTTCACAGAATAACAGGTTCCAATATCTCTTAAAAAAGCTAAATAATTTATATCTTTAAACCAATCCCAATTATCAACCATAATGGCATCTGTTTTACCATCTCCAAACTTTAGAAATTTCATAAAAGATTTTTTTAGCCCTTGAATATTTTGTTGCAAAGTTTTTTCATCTAAAAAAGGACGTAATTTATCTTTGCCAGAGGGATCTCCTATCCGTGCTGTTGCGCCACCTACCAATGTTAGAGGTTTATGGCCACACTTCTGGAACCAATGCAACATCATTAAGGGAACAATATGACCAACGTGTAGGCTATCTCCTGTTGGATCTGAGCCTAAATAACCAACTGCTGGGATGCCTTTTTTTTCGCATTCGGCAAGGTATTCATCAAAACCTTGTTCGTTTGTGCATTGGTTATAAAAACCTCTTTCTTGCATAATATTTAGAAATTCTGATTTAAAAGTTGTCATTTTTTGTTCCTCATAACTAAATTTTAAGGCATATTATCATAATAATTTAATATTGCAAGTATGGAGGAGTGTTTTTATATGCTTATAAAAGGGCTGAACTGTCTGGGATTAATGGGAACTTCTACATTTGGTGGTGTAGAGTTGGCACTTATTCGAACAGATGGTTTGGATATCTTGGATAGAATAAAATCTCGAACTGTTCCCTACCCAGATGATATGAAAGATCGTATTCGTTCTATATTAGGCTTAAAAAGAGATATTAGCGATAATGAAGAAAAACTGCAAATTGTTGATAAAATTGTTTCAGACTTTTATATTCAGCTTATAAAAGAATTTGTTTCTGAAACAGATGAGCCTATAGATGTTGTTGGTATAGAGGGTATCACTGTGTTGCATAATCCGCATATGCAGTATACTTATCAACTTGGTAATGGACGATATATTGCTAATCAGATTGGTATTAAAACTGTTACACATTTTGGCAATGCTGATATTTGTTGTGGCGGTCAAGGAACCCCTCTTTCTCCTATTTATTTTAATGCATTATCTGGCAATAAAGATAAGCCTATTACGTTTGTTAACATTAGTGGTAAATCAAGCCTTACATGGATTGGTTCTTTTGGTGAAATTATTGGTTTTGATTGTGGACCGGGCGATAATTTTATTAATCACTGGACAGCAAAACACGCCCACATGGATAATGACTATAACGGTCGGTTGGCAGCTCTAGGACAAGTACATGAAAAAATTGTCAATTCTTTGATGCATCACGAATTTTTTGCTAAATTTCCACCTAAGTCCGCATATACAGGTATTTTTGCAGATAAAGCAGAGCATTTAGAAGGGCTGTCGTTAGAAGATGGAGCAGCTACAGCTACAGCATTCGTTGCTGAGGCTATTTGTTATTCTATTTGCTTGTATCTACCTGAACTTCCTAAAAAGGTTATTATTTGCGGTAAGGGTGCTATAAATCCTACCTTGGTGCGTTTTATTCGACAGCGATTGCCTAGTATCGACGTCATATCTTGTAAAGAAGAAAACTTGCCTACTGAAACAATTAATGCGGAGATTTGTGCTTTTTTAAGTGCGAGAACTATCTATTCTCTACCTATTACTTTTCCATCTACAACCGGTGTCATTGAACCAATGCCAGGAGGCGAAATTTATGAAGCTACAAAAAAATAAACAATATCCGACATTGAAACTATCACATGTATCAAAAAACTATGATAAATGCGTGGCTGTTGATGATATTTCTTTTGAGACATATCAGGGAGAAATAGTGGCATTGCTTGGACCTAATGGGGCAGGAAAATCAACCTTAATGAATATGATTTCTGGCTATATCACTCCTTCTAATGGTACTATCCTAGTTAACAGTCACTCTGTTGAAAATGAGGATTTGGTAACAAAAAAAGATATTGGCTTTTTACCTGAAGGAGCTCCCTTATATGCTGATATGATTGTACGAAATTATTTACGGTATTTCATTGAATTGAAGATTAATCTTAGTGAAAAAAATAATTTATCAAAAAAACAAATAAATCTTATTTATGCAAATGAACTTGATCGTATTATGCAAGCAGCTAATATTATTGATGTTGCTGATAAAAAAATAGAAACATTATCTAAAGGATATATACGACGCGTCGGCTTTGCTGCAAGCCTTATTGGTCAGCCCCCTATTTTATTACTTGATGAGCCAACTGATGGATTAGACCCAAACCAAAAGAGACATATGTGCGGACTTATAAAAGAAATGAGCACTGATAAAACTATTGTTATTTCTACCCATTTATTAGATGAGGCTCAAGGGTTAGCTTCTAAAATTATTTTAATAAACAAAGGTAAAATTGTAGCAAAAGGTTCTGTTAAAGATATTTTAGTTCAAGCAAAGGCAAAAAGTCTAGATGTGGCATTTAAGATATTAACATGTGCTGGGAGCAACGAAAATGAACAATATTAAAACAGTTATAAAATTTGAACTGCTGAGGTTTTTTCTATCTCCTTTGGCATATGTATATCTTATTAGTTTTCTTTTATTGAGTGGTTCTTGTGCAATATATTTTGGGCATTTTTTCTCCGACGGAAACGCCCACTTATGGGATTTATTTGATTACCAACCATGGATTTATCTGTTATTTATTCCGGCTATCTCCATGCGCACGTGGGCTGATGAATTCAAATCTAAAACTGTTATACCCTTGCTGACGACACCTGTTGCTATTTCTTGCTTGGTGTGGGGAAAATTTTTTGCGGCTTGGATATTTGCAGCTTTTGCAATTATGTTAACTTTTCCTTTTTGGATAACAATTAATATTTTTGGTAATCCTGATAACTTGGTTGTTTTTGTCGGTTATTTAAGCTGTATTATATTAGCCGGTGCAATGCTTGCAATTTCACAAACAATGTCTGCTTTAACTAAAAATTCTGTTGTTGCCTTGGTTTTATCTGTTTTTGTTAATTTAATTTTCTTCTGGAGCGGTTTTGATTTTGTTTTATTTTGGGTTAGAGAAATTTTTAGCGACACGGTGGTTGATACCATTATGTCTTTTAGTTTTTTAGCTCATTTTGTGTCATTAAATCGAGGGTTAGTTGAATTACGTGATATTGTATTTTTCTCTTCTCTTATTTTATTTTTTAATTTACTAACAATCGCAATTATATCTTTACGAACCAAAGGAAGTACTAATTTTATTTCTATAAATAATCTCAAAAAAGCAATTTTTGCATTGATTTTATTGTTTATAGGTTTTTTTAGTTTAAATGTTATTGCAAATAATGTCTTTCGGCAGATTAGCTATGATTTTACTGATGAAAAGTATCTTAGTCTTACGCAAAATACTAAAAATATTTTGAAAAATATACCACGTCCGATTGTCGCGCGATTATATTATTCTCCTATACTTGGACAAAGAAACCCACAAACGAGAGTGCTTTTCAATCAAATAAAACTTATGCTCCAACAATATAAATCTTTCAGCCATGGAAAGTTTGATTATAAGATTTATGCACCTCAATTTTTGGATAAAATTGAAGACAGGGCTTTGGCTGATGGTTTGCAGCCCATCCCTTTGATTGATATTAACCAAAATGCTCTCTTTGGTATTGTCTTTTCAGATAACCTTACAAACAAGACTGTTATTCCCTTCTTTTCTCCTGAGCGTAATGCCTTTCTGGAGCAAGATTTTACCACAGGTATTTATAGTCTTTTTCACCAGAAAAAGACTGTTGGCATCCTTAGCTCTTTACCAATAATGGGAAATGTTCGGCAAGGAAATGTCCTAATAAATAAATGGGAAATTATTAATAAAATTAATGAAATTTATCAGATAAAGGAAATTGTCTCTCCGCAGGATTTAGATAGTCCTCTTGATGTCTTAATGATTGTGCATCCTTATAATCTTTCTAAAGATTTTTTAGAAAAAATAAAACAGCAACCAAAAGTTTTGCTTCTTTTAGATATTGCCAATGATGCTTCTCGACTTTATTCCCCTGAAAATGGAGCTTTTATTGCTTCTGATTTGCGTGAATTAGCTGACTATTGGCAAATTAAATTTTATAATGCCGGGGTTGTTGCAGACTTTGATAATTCCATTACGGTCGATGAGACAATTAATTACAAAACAAATCCATCATTTACTCAAGATTTATTGCAATTTATTGTTACAAAAGAGGACTTTAATCCGCGGCATCAGATTACGTATAAACTTAATAATTTGATGTTTTCTTCTGCCTCGATGGTTTACCCTAAAGATGCTAGAAAGGTTTCGTTCTTTCCGCTGGTAAAATCAAGCCATAATTCCGCTCTGCTTCCTGCTCTATTGGCTCAACAAAACAAGTCGCCTAAAGAGGTTCTTGAGCAGTTTTCACCGCAAGATTATACTCTTATCCTTGCTGCAGAATTTTTAAGTAACAACCCGGCTCATCCTTTTGATGTTATTGCTGTGGGTGATACCGATTTTATTTATGATTCTTTTTGGAGCAAAGAACGAAAATTTTTAGATACAACGTATCATGTTCCTTTTTTTGATGGTGCAAATTTTATCCTCAATGCTTTGGATTACCTAACTAACAATAGTGATTTGGTTAATTTGCGAGGAAAAAGCTTACATCAACGATTTTTATTTAAAATAGATAAACTTCGCAAGGACAATACCTATCAATATAAGCTAAAAGAAAACGAAATATTTAGAGCTATTGATGATGTGCGGCAAAGGCTTACGCAATTGACAGCCAAAAAAAATTTTGAAGATAGAGAAACTTTTAATGCCGATGAACTAGAAATTATCGGAAAAATTCGTAAAGAACTGACAGATTTACGACAACAGCTTAGTGTGCTACGTCTTGAGATGAATAAAAATATCTCAAATATAGAGTTGAAGGTTAAATTTTTTGATATTTATTTTATTTCTATCCTTATTTTAATTTTCCTTTTACTTAAGCAACTACCTAAGATTCATTTGAAACTTTCATCTTTAGGAGATTGGATATTCTGGGATAAAAAAGTATTAAAGCTACTTTTTATTGTTATGCTATTAGTGGGTTTTGCTTTTTTTACAACCATTGTAAATAACCAAAATAATATCTCAAAATATGAAGATGTTCCTGTGTTTAAAAATTTTGCAAATTCTCTTAATAAAATTACTAAGATTCAACTAAAAAATGCTAACAACGTACTTACTTTTAAGAAAAAAAATAATATCTGGACTTTAAGTGAGTATCCGTCTTTTCCTGTTTATCAAGACCGAATCCGGAAATTTTTATTTACCATTAATAATATGACTTTTTCTGAAAAAAAATCTGATAGAATTGAAGATTTAAAATATTTTGGATTTTCATCTCTACGAGATAAAAAATCACCAATGATAGTTGTTTGTCTTTTTGATGAACAAGATAATAAGATGATTTCTTTTGATATTGGTCAATATAATCTTGACTTGGGAAGGGGCTCTAAAGCTGCTTATATAAAGTTTGATAATCAATTCCAAGTTTGGTTGGCAGAAGCAGATTTTTACAACTTATCTTTAGATAAAAATGCATGGACATATAGTTCCTTGTGGAATTTGAAATTTGGAAGATTTATTGGGTATAATGGAATTACGGATACTTCTAAAATTATGCTTTTTGCAAAAAAATTGCTTAATATCTATGCCATTAATATTGTTGATGCTATTGACGCTGAAAAAATCGGCATTATTAAGTTAGATATTGAAAACAATAATTTCATTAATCTCATTTTCTATCATACACTTGATAACAAATATTATGTGGCTTATGATTTTGTTGCAAAACCACAGGGTCAATTTTTAGAATTTTTTGCCTCACAAATACAAAATAAATATTTTGAAATTTCTCCACAAGAATGGGATAGAATTAAAAATGACATTATATTCTTATAATAAATTAAAAAAATTAGCTATTTTTGCTAGTGTCTTGGTAGCTATCTTATTAGCTGGGGTGAAGTTTTTTGCCTTTTTTGTGACTGATTCTTTAGCTATATTTTCTTCTTTTATTGATAGCATTACAGATTTATTTGCGTCGATTATTTCTTTTGCCGCTATCTATTTCTCCACAAAACCGGCTAACTCTACCCATCGTTATGGTTTTGGAAAAGCAGAAGCTTTAAGTGCCTTGGTTCAGGCAGCCTTTGTTGGTATATCTGGTCTTTTTGTTATTATTGATGGCATTAAGCGTCTATTCTTTCCTATTGATATTGCAGAAGCAAAATTTGGTATTTACATTATGCTATTTAGTCTGTTTTTGACGATATTATTAGTGGTTTTTCAAACCTATGTTGCAAAAAAGACTAATTCATTGGCGATAAAAGCTGATTGTGCTCATTACACTGTTGATTTTTTAACTAACTCTGCTGTTATTCTCTCGCTTATATTTGTCCATTATTTAGGGTTTATTTATTTTGATGTGATCGCAGCCTTGTTTATTTCCGTGTATCTGATTTTTAATGCCTATTTATTGGCAAAGGGTGCTATTGATTTAATTACGGATAGAGAGCTTAATCCGGAAATCAGAAATAATATTGAGCATATTGTTAGAAAAAATAAAAATATCCGAGGCATGCATGATTTTAGATCCAGAAATTTAGGTGATGTTTATTATTTTGAGTTACATCTGGAAATTGATGGAAATTTGACTCTTTATCAGGCTCATGATTTGGCAGAAACTGTAGAAAAAGATATTCTCCGGCTTTATCCTAATAGCCAGATTATTATCCATGAAGACCCTTACGGCATTAAAGAAAATCGCTTAGACCATGAAATTGATGGTGTTTGTAAAATTGATTAAAAAATTTTTAGCCTTTGGGCATTTTAGATTTTAATTGACCACATGCTGCTAATATATCTTGCCCTCTGGCAACTCTGATTGGTGCTGCAAAACCGGCTTTTTCTAGCTCTTGAGAAAAGGCTTCTACCGTTTTTCTTTCACTTGTTTCAAAACTACATCCGGGCCATGGATTAAATGGTATCAAATTAAATAATGCTCTAAGTTTATATTTCTTCATTAAATGAATTAATTCTTGTGCATTTTCGATACTATCATTTATACCTTTCAATAGTAAATATTCGAAGGTGATATATCGACTATGATCTCCTTGCTGATACTCGGCACAGGCTTTTAGCAATTCTTCTATCTTAAATTTATCGTTTATCGGCATAATTCGTGAGCGGATGGTATTATTTGGTGCATGCAAAGAAACAGCTAATCGAACGCCTGTGCGTTGTAACGCTTCAACAATACGCGGAGCGATGCCTGATGTTGACATGGTAATGCGTCGACGTGAAATAGATATTCCTTCGCTATCTGTAATTATATTTAATGCCTTTACCACATTTTCTAAATTATTGAGAGGCTCCCCCATACCCATGACAACAATGTTTGATAGATAGCGAACTTCATCGGTTGGACTAGGCCATTCTTGATACGCATCTCGTGCAACCATAAATTGTCCCACTATTTCGCTCGTAGTTAAATTACGTGTAAATTTTTGGCTACCTGTATGGCAAAAACGACACCCCATTGCGCAACCAACTTGCGTTGAAATACATACTGCCCCCCTATCCTTTTCTGGAATGTAAACCATCTCTACACGTTCACCATCTTCAAATTCGAGTAACCATTTATGTGTTTTATCTATTGATATTTGTTCTGTTATTATTTTAGGACGTGTTATTTTATATTTTTCAGAAAGAGTTTTCCTCAGATTCAAAGATAAATTACTCATACGATTGAAATCTGTTTCTCCACGGTAGTATATCCACTGCCATAACTGTTTGGCACGAAAAGACTTCTCTCCTATTTTTGTTATTTCCGTGTTTAACTCTTCTTTACTTAAGTTTGTTAATTCTATTTTTGTATCCATTTTTTATCTGCACTTTGAACTTATGGCTTTATATGCACCAGAAAAACCGGCTAAAGAGTATGTATCTTTGGTTTTTGTTCCGCGAGCTGAGGTCCCTTCAACAATCATTCTTTCCCCTCTCTTCATTGCTTCCACTAACTTCTTATCCGTTGCGTTGTCTGGAGCCCAAGCATTGTCACCATTTGTAAACAAGTTATTAAAAGTTGTTGTTCCTATTTTCACTGTAACATTCGAACTTTTCTTAAACGGATATCCTGCAACAAAATTAACAACGTTGTAACTTCTGTCTGCTGGCCTGTGGGTGATGATTGCATATATATCACCTCGGGTCTTATAATTTCCTTCATCCTTTTTAGGAGTAGAGGCCATATAACATACTAAATTTTTTCCCTCTTGATAGTAATAAGCTGTCCAGTCTTTGTATTCCCCTAGCTCTGTTGGTAAAGTATCTGCAAATGCTGGTAAAGAAAGTGTCATTGCTATAAATAGTGCCGCATATTTTTTCATAATCTTTTTCCCTATAAATTTTACTTTCTTTCATATTAATTAAGACATTTATAATAAAATATTAATTAAAGTGATTTAACCACAGAAAAATGAGGTCGCTATGTTTCACCCTAATTATATTGAGCCTAATAAACTTATAACTAATTCTTGCATTGCTCAACTTTTTCAAATGGTTGAAAGGCATGGTGGTATACTTAGATTTGTTGGAGGAGCTGTACGTGATGCTATTATGGGCTTTCCGCATGCAGATATTGACCTCGTAACGGATATGTCTCCTTCTGAATTTTCAGAAATGTGCAATGACGAAGAGGTGCGATGTGTTCCTATCGGTATTCAGTTTTTTTCTCTTGGTGTAATTATTCATGATCATTTTTTTAAGGTTACGTGTCTCAGCTCTGACAATGATTCATCTCAGGACGAATGGAAAAGAGATGCTTCTTGCCGAGATTTAACAATTAATGCTGTTTATGCCGATGATAAAGGCAATGTTTTTGATTATTATAATGGTATTGAGGACTTAAAAACTGGAAGTATTAAATTTATTGGTAAACCTCTTAAGGCTATACAGGCAGACCCTTTGCGCATTATGCGATTTTTTAGATTTTGTGCTATGTACGGTAAAAAAATTGATAAAAAATCTCTTAAATGTTGTATAGAGAATAAGATACTTCTCCACTCAGTTTCTTTAGAAAAGATAAAAGAGGAGCTGTTTAAAATAATTGTCGCCCCCTACTCTGTTCGCGCTCTGGAACTGATTTTTAAATACGGCGTTTTAGATTTTATTCTATCTGCACCAAAGGGTTTTGAAAAGCTAGAGAAACTTGATAAATTGGTTAATCTACTAAAAATTGAAAAAGATATTATAAGAAGAATTTATGTATTGTTTGAACCAACAGCAAAACGCGCAAGCAGATTGGCAGCGATTTTTAAGCTAAATAAAGAACAGAAAGAACATTTATGTAAACTTTGCCTTGCACATGTGTCTGCTAAAGATTTTAAAGACATCGTTTCAATCAGAAAAGTTATTTATAGATATGGTAGAAATATTTGTGTGGATTTGTTTCTTTTGCTTAACATTGATAATGAAGATACGTACTCTGTTTCTTCAACTTTAAATACACTGCTTTCTATAAAAATTAATGACTTTCCTTTAAAAGGTAGTGATTTAATAAAGCTTGGCGTTTCTAAAGAGCATATCGGTTTGCATTTAGAAATATTAAAAAACATATGGTTTGAAAATGGCTGTTTGCTATCAAAAGATGAAATATTACAAAAATATTCTAAAAATTTTAAATACAATGTTTAAAATCATAATAAAACAATAATTTACATTACTGTCATTTTTTTAATGTTTGAACAAAGGGTTTTGTTTTTTTTGATACGTTACTTATAAAAACACAAAAAGCCTCTTCAGAAGAAAAAAATCCTCTTTTATTTTGATTTTAGCAAAATTGTATTTTTTATTTAACGATTTCTATCTAAAATCTCTAATATTGAATTTAGCTCTGCAGGAGTCTTATATTCAATTGTAATTTTTCCCTTATTATCTTTTCCTGAATTTATCTTAACTTTCATTCCGATACTTTGTGTAATACTTTTTTCTAATTCTTTTATGCTCGGATCTTTTTTTAAGCTGTGTGCAATTTGGTTTAATGAATTATTTTTTATCCTATTTACAAGGTCTTCTGTTTGACGAACGGTTAGTCCTCTAGAGATAATTTTCTGAGCAATTTCTTCTGCCTTATCCAAACCAACCAAACAACGGGCATGGCCAGCACTTAATTTGTTTTCTTTTACTAACTCTTTTACGGCCATAGGTAAAGTTAATAATCTTAATACATTAGTAATATAACTTCTTGATTTTCCAACAATTTGAGACAAAGCATCATGCGTATGATGAAACTCATTTATCAAACGATTAAAGCCTTCTGCTTCTTCTATTATTGAAAGGTTTTCACGCAAAAGGTTTTCAACCAGAGCAACTTCTAAGACCTCTTGGTTGTCCATGTCTTTTTCAATAACAGGAACTTCTTCTATACCAGCCATTTTTGCAGCACGCCAACGCCTTTCACCAGCTATAATTTCATATCTGTTACCGACTTTTCTGACCAACAGAGGTTGTAGTATTCCTTTTTCCTTAATAGATTCCACTAGAGCACTTAGAGCCTCTTTATTAAAATCTTTTCTCGGTTGGAAAGGACTTGGATATAAGTTATTGACATTAATTTTCGTTATGCCCCGTTCAACTAATTCTTCTGTGTTAATGCTGTCTAAATTAAAACTTAAATCATCTTCGCCTAATAAAGCTTCTAATCCTCTACCTAAGCCATGCTTTTTGTTCATACTCATTTTATAACTCCTTCTCTCGTTTTAATACTTCTTTTGCTAAATTTAAATAAGCTTTTGCGCCAGAACTTTTAAAATCATAAATCAAAACAGGTTGTCCGTGCGATGGCGCTTCAGAAACACGAACACTCCTTGGAATAACAGTCTTATATACTTTTTGCCCGAAATATTTACGTACATCATTTTCCACCATTTGACTC
Source organism: Alphaproteobacteria bacterium (assembly GCA_017475705.1). Lineage (GTDB taxonomy): Bacteria > Pseudomonadota > Alphaproteobacteria > RF32 > CAG-239 > CAG-267. Next base: position 32,368 of record JAFVFB010000012.1, on the reverse strand, counting down.
AGATTATTTCTTTTATCAAACATGGTCAATACAATCCCTTGTAAATCTAATTTTGGATTAAAATTCTTTTTTATAATATTGATATTTTTTATTAAATCTGTCAATCCTTCTAAGGCTAAGAATTCACTTTGAAGCGGCACAATAACAGAATCTGATGATACGAGAGCATTAATTGTAATTAGATTTAATGAGGGTGGACAATCAATTAAAATATAGTCATATTTTGCGCTAATTGGTGCCAGTGCATTTTTTAATACATATTCTCTTTTATTAACATCTATCAATTCTATTTCTGCGGCAGCAAGAGCTGGAGCTGAGGGCAATAAATCAAATTTTTTAATATCTGTTTTAACAATTACATCTTCTGCACTGCAGTTATTTATCATCAAATCGTATGTTGAAAAAAGACATTTATTTTTATTTACGCCTAATGAAGTTGTTGCATTTCCTTGAGGGTCCATGTCTAGAATAAGAACTCTTTTACCTATTGCAGCCATTGCTGTTGCAATATTTATTGCTGTTGTTGTTTTACCAACACCGCCTTTTCTATTAGCAACAGATATAATCTTAGCCATGAATTTTTCTCCTTAATTTTTGTATTTGTAACACTCTTCCTTTTTCATTTGTGATGCTAGGAATAGATTCAAAAGAAAAAATCCAATTTTTTTGAGCCGTTTCTATTTCTTTTTGCCAAGATTCACCCTTTAAAAATAAAAGCTTAGTATTTTCTTTGGTAAAATTGATAGCATACTCAAAAAGCTTTTCTAAAGATGCCATTGCTCTGGATGATATAATATCGGCTTTTTTTAATTTTAGATTTTCAATCCTTTCATTTATAATATTTATATCCAGATTTAATTTGTTTTTTACTTCATTTAAGAAAATCGTTTTTTTTGTTGTACTCTCTATTAAACTGATTTTTAAATTTGGAAATGTATATTTGGCAAAGATTGCTATAACCAAACCTGGAAACCCTGCCCCCGTACCAAAATCATACATTGTTTTATCTTTTTCGCTAATAAATTTATCTAGCTGCAAAGAATCTTCTATATGTCTTTTCCAGATATCTGTCTCTGTGGATTTACTTATTAGGTTAAATTTACTGTTCCATTCCAACACCATTTGCTGGAATGTTTTCAAATCTTGAATTGTTTCACGTGAAACATTTTTTAAATAATCGGTATTCATAATATAAGAGATATTATTTTATCAAAAAATTTTTGGTATAAAAAAATAGAGTTATAAACATTTTTACTTCTAGTTGTTTTTCATATATCCAAGTATTGCTATTATAGCTGCGGGAGTAATACCGGGTACACGAGATGCTTCACCAAGAGTTGATGGCCTTATTTTTTCTAATTTTGTTACAACTTCTCTTGATAAACCACCAACCTTTGAATAGTCAATATCTGGTATTATTTTTATCATCTCATCTTTTTTGAAAATTTCTATGTCAAGTATTTGACGTTTCATATATCCAGAATATTTTGAATCAACAGAAATCAAATCAAAAACAGCTTGTGTTATTCCTGAAAATTCAGGAAAATTATTTATCAACGTTTCACGTGAAACATTTTCTAAACCGAGCCATGTAAAAATTGATTTTTTTGCATTATTTTTTGAAATTATTTCTGTATTAATTTTATTTGTTATGTACATTGATTTGGCAAGATTTTCATACTTTTCCAACGCTGTTTTTTTCTCTTTAAATACAGCGTATCTTTCATTTGATACACATCCTATTTTATAGCCTTTTTCTGTTAGTCGTAAATCAGCATTATCTGCCCTTAAATGCAGCCGGTATTCTGAACGAGAGGTAAACATTCTATAGGGTTCATCAACGCCTTTTGTTATTAAATCATCAACCATGACGCCGATATAGGCTTCACTTCTATCTATATATAACTGCTCTTTACTTTGGGTAAATAATGCAGCATTAACACCAGCAACCAAACCTTGGGCTGCCGCTTCTTCATATCCTGTTGTGCCATTAATTTGACCAGCTAAATATAAACCTTTAATTTTTTTGACGCCTAAGTAATGATTTAATTCTGTTGGGTCAACATAATCATATTCTATTGCATATGCGTATCTTAAAATTTCGACATTTTCTAACCCTTTGATAGTATGTATAAATTCATCTTGAATCTCTTGAGGTAAGGATGTTGATATGCCATTTGGGTAAACAACATTTGTATTATATCCCTCTGGCTCTAAAAAAATTTGATGACTTGTTCTATCTGCAAATTTAACTAATTTATCTTCAATACTTGGACAATACCTTGGCCCAATTCCTTTAATTAACCCTGAAAAAAGAGCACATTTTGAAAAATTATCTCTTATGATTTTATGAGTTTTTTCATTTGTATTTGTTATGTAGCACTTAATTTGGGGCTGATTTATTTTTTCTGTTAAAAAAGAAAAAGGAACAGGGTTAATATCACCTTCTTGTGCATCTAATATACTCCAATTTATTGTATCACCATTTAAGCGCGCAGGAGTCCCGGTTTTAAGACGACCAACTTTTAGACCAGCTTGCTTTAAATACGATGTTATACCAGTACAAGAAACATCGCCAATTCTACCACCAATACTTGTTTTATGTCCAACAAACATTATTCCATTCAAAAAAGTGCCTACTGTCAAGACAACAGATTTTGCAAAAAATTTTTCATTTTCAGAATTTGTAACACCTTTGATTTCTTCGTTTTCGATAATCAATCCTTCAACAGCTGCTTCTTTAATGGTTAAATTTTTATATTTTTTCAGCTGTCCTAACATCTCTTTTTTATAAAGATCTCTATCAGCTTGAGCGCGTGGTCCTTGCACAGCAGGTCCCTTAGAAGCATTTAACATACGAAACTGTATGCCAGCCTTGTCTATTACTTTAGCCATTAAACCGTCTAATGCATCTATTTCTCTGACCAGGTGCCCTTTACCTAAACCTCCAATGGCTGGATTGCAAGACATCTCTCCGATTGAATTTATTCTATGTGTTAAAAGAAGTGTATTTGCACCGGTACGTGCTGCTGCTGCTGCTGCTTCGCAGCCGGCATGACCACCTCCAACAACGATAACATCAAACATATTTTTTTCCTTATAAAATCAAACGTTAGGATATTACTGATAATTTTATTTTTTTGCAAGTAGTATATCATTCTATTTTTTAAAAATTATTTGACAATTTATACTTTAAGTATATTATTATATATATAAACAACTAAATAGAGAGTAAAAAATGAATCAAATCTTAAATATCTTTGATTATTACAACCGTTCACCTTTAAGAAACGTCATAAATATGAAAGAATTACAAAAAAATTTTATGAATTATAATGAAATTCTTCTGAAAAGGCATTTTCACAATATTTTTGAATTATCTGAGATACAAAGTATTACTAATATTCAATCATTAAATATGCAACACGCTGAAATTATAGCTATTATAAATGATTTTCTAGAACAAAGTATTTTAGATATTATCAAGAATGAAGACTATTTGTATAGTATTGTAAAAATAACAAATATTCCGCATTTACGTACTGAAAAAATATTGTCTCATAGCATTCTCTTACGGATATTAAAAAAACTACAACACGTTTCACGTGAAACAAAATCTATTAGTTTGGATTTTCTTGTAATGCGATGTGTTGATAATTTGATATTAAAAACAAAAGATTTATTATTAAAAAACAAATACAAAATTTTTAAACAATCTATATTTAAAAAAATAATAATTTTCCCCTATGAGGCTGAAAACAACGTCAACAGCTTAGTAAATATTTTTATGCTCAATAGAATTTATCAGGCAGCAATTGATAGAGATATTATTCAAAGTGAATTTATAAAAATCAATAAAAAAATTTTAAAAATATTACCCTATGATATAAATTTGATGTGGAAAAATATTGGCATTCTAAATAACTTAATTTTTCAAGGAAATTACAGTGATACAAATGCATTGAGAAATTATAAAAATGAGGTTTTAAAGCAAATATCAGTTTTCAGTATACAACAAAAAATTGATAGAGAAATCGTTTTTAATACAATATTTGATATACTGGCTAAAGAATTTATAAGTAAAGAAGATTTTTATCATATTTCTGATCTTTTTTATTTAATTTCAAATAGAACAGAAGATGATAAGCATTTTGCATTGGATATGTGTTTTTATGTAATTTATTTAGATAGTAAATGCCATATTTTTGATAATAGATTTATTAGAGAAAACTTTATGAAAAAAATTATACTTATTATAAAAAATACCGATTCTTTAATTATAAAAGAGCGAGAATTACAATTGTTATTTTTTATGGTATTTTCAAATCAAATAGCTTTACATCATAAAGAAATTATTATTCATAAGATTATTGATCTTTTAATAGATTTGAGTAAATGTAAAGATAAAATTTCTTATACTAGGCTTTATAAATATTATGACTTGATTAACCAAATTTTGATGGATAATCCTGAGATAAAATATCCTGAAGTAGCACAATTTGTCAAAAATAATATTTATAAAAAAGATAGAGTTGCTTATCGTTTTAACAATATACTAAAAAAAGTAATTTAAGGATGTTTTAGGTTTATTTACCAATACAAAAACTACCAAATATATTATCTAAAATTTCATCAACTTTTACTTTTCCTGTGATTTGACCAATAGCACGGCAAGCCATTCTTATGTCTTCTGTTGAAAGTTCTATTTCTTTATTTAGATTAAATCTATCTAAATTCTCAAGACAATTTATGAGTGCTGCTCGGTATCTTTCTCTTGTAATTAGTGCATTTGATGATGAGTTAAAATTCGATTTTATAATTTCAATAATTTTTTCTATCAATAAATTAATCCCTTTGCCGTACTTTGCAGAAATAAGAATATGATTTTGCTTTGTTAAATAGTAGATATTTTCCTTTGTTAATTTATCTATTTTATTAGCTACATAAATGGTATTTATAGGTGTGTTCGGTAAAAGTTTGTTATCAAATGAGCCTGTTGTTGCATCATATAAAGCTATAACTATATCAGCGTTATTAATTTTTTCTAAAGCCATGTCTATTCCAATTTTTTCAATTGGATTATCTGTTATTCTTATGCCTGCGGTATCGGTTATAATTACTGGATAACCTTTTATATCTAAGTTAATATCAACAGCATCACGAGTTGTGCCGGCTATATCTGATACAATCATCGTGTTTTTTTGTGTTAGCGCATTAATTAAACTGGATTTACCGGCATTTGCGGCGCCAGCAATAACAACTCTAAAACCATTTTTTAAGCGTTCGCTTACATTATTATTTTGTAAATGTTTTTTTATTTCCTCTTTAGTTTTAAATACAGTGTTTAAAATATCATTATATAAATTTTCAGGTATTTCTTCTTCTGGAAAATCAATATAAGCCTCTAAATAAGATAAAACTTTTACCAAATTTTCCCGCCAAGAAGTATATAGATTTTTAAGATTACCTTCCATCTGACGGATAGCATATTTTTGTTGTTCTGATGTTTCTGCATCTATTAAGTCAGCTAAACCTTCAGCTTCGGTTAAATCCATTTTACCATTATAAAAAGCTCGTTTAGAAAACTCTCCAGGCTCAGCTAAACGAACATTATCAAAAGAACTAAGCGTTTTAAATACACTGTTTAAAACAGCTTTTGAACCATGACATTGTATTTCTAAGACATCTTCACCAGTAAAAGAGTAGGGGGATTTAAAATATAATATCAAACACTTATCAATTGTTTCACGTGTAACATTATCTTTAAGGTCTGTAAAATAAGCATATCGCGGCTTTATATTATTAACATCAAGAGAAGTTATTTCTGAAATAATTTTAATAACTTCAGAACCTGAAATACGTATAACAGCAACACCTGATTTTCCATATACAGTCGATAAAGCATATATTGTTTGGTTATCCATTTTACACCTCTTTTTTTACTGTCTAACAAACACGTTTAAAAGAGTCAAATTAATTAATTAAACTTTTTATTAAATTATATTAAATAGAGTAAAAGTAAAACTAGAGAGGTTAAAATGAAAAAAAATTTAGTTATTTGGGATTTTGATGGTGTTATTGCTGACAGTGAAAAAGTATGGATTAAAAATAGACAAGAGAGCTTGAATATAAAATTTAATCTTAACTGGGATTTTAAGACAGCCAACAAATATCTTGGTGGAATGAGTGATAAAACAAAAAAACAAGTTTTAGATAATATGGGTTATCATACCGATGATGATTTTTGGAATGAACAAATCAAATTAGATATGACAACTATGCGGCAACATGGATTAGATATTACTCCCTATATTGAAGAATTAATAAAAAAACTTCCTAAACAATGTATTGCAACAGGCGGCGTTTTAACTAAAACAAAAGTAAAATTAGAAGTCATCGGATTTTGGAATAAATACTTTAATGAAAATAATGTTTTTACTGCAGATATGGTAAAAAACGGCAAACCAGAACCTGACTTATTTCTTTTAGCTGCAAATAAAATGGGCGAAAATATAAATGATTGTATTATTATAGAAGATTCTATCGCGGGTATTACTGCTGCAAAAAGAGCAGGGATTGATGTTATCGCTTTTTTAGGATGCAAGATGTATCAAAATGATGAGTATATTGAAAGAGTAAAAAAAATCGATCCGAATTATATTTGTTTTAATATGAAAGAAGTAGAAAATATTTTATTTTTATAAAAAATCCTATGGTTTCTAGCTTTTTTGTTGTACAAAACTTCTTGTCTTACTTTTTTTACTACTTTTTCCATAGTCATTGCGTCCTTAATTAATAATTCATTATTAAAATTTTATAGTATGTATATTAATTATGAAAAATACTAGAGCCAAATAAAAACGCCTTAGATAAATAATCTAAAGCGTTTTTTTGCATTTAAATACATTGTTACATTTAACTATTCATCGTATCAAAAAAGTCTTGATTATCTTTGGTATTACGGAGTTTTTCAAGTAAAAATTCCATACCGTCTGTCATTCCCATTTGCATTAAGACACGACGGAGAACCCACATTTTTGTTAAAGTTGCTTTATCAACCAAAAGTTCTTCTTTACGTGTGCCTGAACGGGTTATATCTATGGTTGGGAATAAACGCTTATCAGTTAATTTTCTATCCAAAATGATTTCAGAATTACCTGTTCCTTTAAACTCTTCAAAAATAACTTCATCCATACGAGAACCGGTATCTATCAAAGCTGTAGCAATAATTGTTAAAGAACCACCTTCTTCAACATTTCTTGCTGCACCAAGTAAACGTTTTGGGCGCTGTAAAGCATTTGCATCAACACCACCAGTTAAAACCTTACCAGATGAAGGAACAACAGTATTATATGCGCGGCCAAGACGCGTAATAGAATCAAGCAAAATAACAACATCTTTTTTTGTTTCTACTAAGCGTTTGGCTTTTTCTATTACCATTTCCGCGACTTGTACATGACGTGTTGCCGGTTCATCAAAGGTTGATGATATAACTTCACCCTTAACTGAACGTGTCATATCCGTCACTTCTTCCGGTCGTTCATCTATTAGCAAAACAATTAAAAAAACTTCCGGATGATTAGTAGCTATAGCATGAGCTATATTTTGCAACATAACTGTTTTACCAGTGCGCGGCGGTGCCACAATTAAACCACGTTGGCCTTTTCCTTGCGGAGAAATTAAATCTATCACCCGTGTGGTATAATCTTTTTCACCGCAAATAATATCAAAATTTAATTTTTCTGTTGGATATAAAGGAGTTAGATTATCAAAATTTACTCGTAACTTTGATTTTTCAGGGTCATCATAGTTTATTGTATTTATTTTTGTTAAAGCAAAATAACGCTCATTTTCTTTAGGTGCGCGAATTTCACCTTCAACTGTATCACCTGTACGTAGTCCGTATTTTTTAACTTGTTGAGGGGATACATAAATATCATCAGCAGATGCTAAATAGTTTGATTGAGCAGAGCGTAAGAAACCAAAACCATCTTGCATGACTTCAATAACACCATCTCCATAGATAATGTTATCATCTTCTGCTACTTTTTTCATAATAGCAAAAACTAAATCTTGTACACGCATGGATGATGCGTCTTCTACACCTAATTCTTCTGCTCTATTAAGCAATTCTTTGGGTGATTTATCTTTTAATTCTTTTAAATGCATGGGAAAAAACCTATTCGGTTAGAGAAATTGAAATTTATTTGCCTATATGTATATAGATGATTTTTTAAGATGTCAAATATTTCATTGCTTAGAAAAATTGTTTTTCAGCAAAGAAGTAGATTATTTTTTTTGATAAAATTTATGCACAGTGATTTTTCCAATCTATTATATTTAAATAATTTTTTGTTGTTATTTGTTAATGGTTGTTAGTTGTGTGGATAAAAAGTTGTAAACATATTTATGAACATTTTTATCTAAGATGTTTAAAAGGCTGTGGGCGACTCCAAAAATTTGTTTTTAAAACAATTTTTTAATTACTGATACCTCTTTGTGGAAAAGAATAAGTTATTAACATTTTTCACATAGGTTGATAAATGAAAATAAAATGTGAATAAATGTTGTTTAAATTTTGTGTTTATGGTGATTAGTTAATAGATTGTTTTTAAATGATATAGTTATGCACAAGAACAATTCAAGGTGTGTATAAAAAATATTGAGGTCAGGATGATTTTTACAGCTATAACAGGTTCTATAGGGTGTGGCAAAACAACAATTGCTAACATACTTAGAAGTTTAGGATTTGTTGTTTATGATGCTGATAAATGGGTTAAATATTTATATTATGATAAAAAATTTTTAGATATTATCAGATTATATTTCCCTGAAACTTTTCAAAATGGTTGTTTTATAAAATCTAAATTAAGGACGTTAGTTTTTAATGATTTAGATAAATTAAATCTTTTAGAAAGACTTATTTATCCATACCTTATAAGAAAATTGAAAAGAATTATTAGATATCGTCAAAATAAAGGTCTTGTTTTTATGGATATAGCGTTGTTGTACGAAAAGGATTGGAATAGATATTTTGATTATGTTATATTAGCAGATGTTGAAAAAAATATTCAAAAAAGTAGGGTAATGAAAAGAGATAATATTTCAGCAGAGGAATTTGATAAAATAAATGGAATACAAATGTCTATGGAGCAAAAAAGAGAAAGAGCTGATTTTATTGTTGACACAGGGGTACATATAAATAAACTAAAAAAACATGTTATTGATATAGTGGAGTTCCTTGAAAGATATGAGTAATCTAAGAGAAATAGTTTTTGATACAGAAACGACAGGTTTTGACCCTGCAACTGGTGATAAATTGGTGGAAATAGGGGCTGTCGAATTAATTAATCATATACCAACAGGTAAAACATATCATCAGTATATTAACCCAGAAAGAGATGTACCAGAAGAAGTGGTTAAAGTTCATGGTTTAACAACAGAATATTTAAAAGATTTTCCTATTTTCGCAGAGGTAGCACAGGATTGGATAGATTTTGTGGGCGATGACGGTATTTTGGTTGCACATAATGCACCGTTTGATATGAAATTTATTAATTATGAACTACAACATTTAGGGTATGAAGAATATAAGTGGGATAGGGTTATTGATACACTGGAAATTGCAAAAAGTAAATTTCCCGGACAGAGAAATAACTTAGATGCCCTTTGCAAAAGATTTAATATTGATAATTCTGCGCGTACTTTCCACGGAGCATTGCTGGATGCGCAACTTTTGGCAGAAGTTTATTTGGAACTTTTGGGTGGCGCTGAACCAACAATGGATTTGGCTGCAGATGTGCATAAAATTAAAGATAGTCAAATAGTGGAAAATGTAAAAAAAGTTTATCATGAACCTCGTAATTTTATTATTTCTGAGGATGAAATTGCATTGCATAGAGGATTTTTGGAGAAAAATATTAAAAATGCTTTATGGTTATCTGATGAAATAAATGCAGAAGAGGCTAAATAGTGTTTTATTTTGATAATGTAGACGGTAAAAAAGTTGTTCGGTCTAATCTAATAAAAGAAATTGATTGTTTTTTTACTACCAGAGAGTTTTGTTTATATTCTAAGACAGAAGACATGACAGCTAATAGAGAGGTTTTGGAAAAATATATTGGTGAAAAACCGGCCAATAACCAACCAGTTCATGGTATTAATATAGAAAAAATATATGATGAGAAAAGATTTTATGAAAGAACAGATGGTTTATTGATAGAAGGACATGGAAGTGCTTTTATGAATTTTGGTGATTGTACACCACTGGTTTTCTATTGTGATAAAGTAGCAATGATATCTCATGCTGGATGGCGCGGTACGGTACAAAAAATGGCTCAAGTTTCAGTAAAAAAACTAGTTGATGAATATGGTTTTAAGCCTAAAGACATTAAAGTATTAATTGGACCGACAATTTGTGGAAACTGTTATGATGTTGGCAAAGATGTTTATAACAAACTTTATGAGACTGTGGAAAGCACTCAAGGACTGTTTGATATAAAAGATGGAAAAATTTTTGCGGATTTAAAAGGTATAAATAAACAGCAACTTGTGGAATGTGGTATTGATAAAATTGATGTGTGTCCATATTGTACGGCTTGTAGTGAAAAATTGTTTTATTCTTATAGGTATGAAAATAAAACAGGGTATAGACATAGTGCTGTAGTTAAAATATGATATAGATTATCTATCTCTCTGAATTTAAAATAAGAAAAGAAAACTTTTTGCTTGAATATTGTAAATTAGTGTTATAAATTCTTCGCAGAATTTTCGTTCTGCTATGGCAAAGAGATAATTTATTGCTTTGTTTATAGCTGTTTTAACATATTTAAGCTAATAGGAGCTGATAGACCATGAGTAAATGGGTATATACATTTGGTGATGGCAAAGCGGAAGGCGATGCCTCTATGAGAAATCTCCTTGGCGGTAAAGGTGCTAACTTGGCAGAAATGAACAAGGTTGGCTTGCCTGTTCCTCCAGGATTTACAGTAACGACAGAAGTTTGTACATATTATTACAATAATAATAAAACTTATCCAGCAGATTTAAAAGATCAAGTTCGTCAGGCTTTGTCTTATGTTGAAGGTATTATGGGCAAGAAATTTGCTGATGAAAATAATCCTTTGTTGGTTTCTGTTCGTTCTGGTGCAAGAGTTTCTATGCCAGGTATGATGGATACCGTATTGAACCTTGGTCTAAATGATGTTACTGTTAAAGCTTTGGCTAGAGCTTCTGGCAGCGAAAGATTTGCATATGATGCCTATCGTCGTTTCTTGCAAATGTTTTCAGATGTTGTTTTAGGAGCAGATTTGGAATTGTATGAAGAAGCTTTAGAGAATATGAAAAAATCTAAAGGCTATACATCTGATACAGATTTAACAGCTGATGACCTGAAAGAATTAGTTAATCAATATAAAGAAATTGGTCAAAAAATTGGTAAAGTTGTTCCTCAGGATCCATGGGATCAATTATGGGCTGGTATAGGTGCTGTGTTTGGTTCTTGGATGGTTGATCGTGCTATTACTTATCGTAAATTAAATAATATTCCTGGTGATTGGGGTACAGCAGTTAATGTTCAAACCATGGTATTTGGTAACGCTGGTGATGATTGTGCTACTGGTGTTTGCTTCTCGCGTGACCCTGCTACAGGTGAAAACGTTTATTACGGTGAATATCTGGTTAATGCTCAAGGTGAAGATGTTGTTGCAGGTATTCGTACACCACAACCAATGGGATCTCAAGGCAAAGGTAATTCTTTGGAAGAGACATGGCCTCATTTATATCAAGAACTTGTTGATGTTCGTAATAAACTTGAAGCCCACTATAAAGATATGCAAGATATGGAATTTACAATTGAACATGGTAAACTTTGGATGTTGCAATGTCGTAATGGTAAGAGAACTGCTGCGGCAGCAGTTCGTATGGCTGTTGAAATGTATGAAGAAGGAATGTTAACAAAAGAAGAAGCTATTATGCGTGTTGGAGCAGATCAGCTTGACCAATTGTTGCATCCGATGTTAGATCCTAAGGCTCCTAAAAACGTTATTGCAACAGGTCTTCCTGCATCTCCTGGTGCAGCTGTTGGCCGTGCAGTATTTTGTGCTGAAGATGCAGAAGAATGGGCTGCTAGAGGTGAAAAAGTTATTCTTATTCGTAATGAAACCTCTCCAGAAGATATTGGTGGTATGCATGCTTCTCAGGGTGTTATTACTGCACGTGGCGGTATGACTTCTCATGCTGCTGTTGTTGCTCGTGGTATGGGTACACCTTGCGTTTCAGGATCTAACGATATTGTTATCGATTATAAAGCTAAGACAATGACCACAAAATCTGGTGTAATTATCAAAGAAGGAGATTGGGTCTCTTTGGATGGTGGTAAAGGTCAAATAATCGAAGGTAAAATTCCTACTGTTCAAGTTGAAATGACTGGTAATTTCGGTAAATTGATGACTTGGGTTGATGAAATTAAAACTATGAAAGTTCGTGCTAACGCAGAAACACCAAAAGATGCTAAACAAGCTCGTGATTTTGGTGCAGAAGGTATTGGTTTAGCTCGTACAGAACATATGTTCTTTGATGCAAATCGTATTGCTGATATGCGTGCAATGATTTTATCAGACAATGAAGAAGGACGTCGCAAGGCATTAGCTCGTTTGTTGCCTTATCAGAAACAAGATTTTATTGACTTGTTTACAATTATGGATGGTCTGCCAGTGACTGTTCGTTTGCTTGATCCGCCGTTGCATGAGTTTTTACCACACACAGATGCTGAAATGCAAGAATTAGCAGATAAAATGGGTATGACTTTGGCTCAAGTTAAAAACCGTGCTGAAAAATTACACGAATTGAATCCAATGTTAGGTCATCGTGGTTGTCGTTTAGCTGTTACATATCCGGAAATGTGCGAAATGCAGACAAGGGCTATTTTGGAAGCAGCTTTAGAATGCCAAGATAAAGGAATAAAAGTTATTCCTGAAATTGAGGTTCCATTGATTGGTTCTAAGAAAGAATTGGATATTTGTAAAAATATTATTGATACAACAGCTGAAAAGATTTTTGCTGAAAAAGGCAAAAAGATTAACTATTTGGTTGGTACAATGATTGAATTACCAAGGGCTGCCTTGCAAGCTGAATATATTGCAGAATCTGCAGGATTCTTTGGTTTTGGTACAAATGACTTAACACAAACAACATTGGGTATGAGCCGTGATGATACTGGTGCAATCTTAGATTGTTACAGAGCAAAAGGTGTATATGTTGCTGATCCGTTTGCATCTATCGATGTAGAAGGTGTTGGTAAATTAGTTGAACGTGCTTGCGTATGCGGGCGCAGAACTAATCCGGATATTCACTTAGGTGTTTGCGGTGAACATGGCGATGACCCCGCATCTATTGAATTTTTCAATCATTGCGGATTAGATTATGTTTCTTGCTCACCTTTCCGCGTACCTGTAGCTCGTTTAGCTGCGGCTCAGGCTGCTGTTAAGCAAAAGGGGCAACCGAAGGCTGTTGATGCAGCTAAAGAAGGTTGCTGCTGTAAGAAAGCTTGCTAATTCTTTATAGCAAAAGCAGAAGGCATCAGTTTTTATGCTGGTGCCTTTTGTTGTATATAGTTTTCTTTTTTGTTTGAAAAGGTGTTTTTTTCGTTTCATTATACTATATAAGTGAAGGAGAGGAACTTTACTTTATGCAAAAGTTTTAGGAGTTAAAGTTATGGATTTGCAATCATTAAAAGATGTTGGTACAATTAAAAGTTTGTTTGTTGATATTTGGAGTAGTTTGAGTGCGGAAGTTAAAAAACTAAAAGATGTTAACAAAGATAATTTTTTGAGTGCTTTTAAGGAGTATTTTTTTGAGTTTTTAAAAGCAGAATATAAAAAAATTAATCAAGAAAAATTAAATTATTTCAAATTTGATGGTCGTGTTTCACGCAAGCAATATTGGATGTTTCAGCTATTTGCTTGTTTGTTGGTTTTAGCTATTAAAATTTGTGTTCTGATTTTACCATTTATGGCGAAATTATTTATTTTATTGTATTTTGTTTTGGCTCTAATTACACTTATTCCGAACATTAGTTTAGCTGTTCGTCGGTTACATGATATTAATTTTTCTGGTTGGTGGTGTATTATTGCTTTTGCACCTTATGTTGGATTTTTGTTGTTGATATTGTTAGCATTTCAAGGTGATAAAAAAGTGAATAATTATGGCCCTGTTGTTAAGTAAAATTTATTAATTTTATTGTAAAAGAAAAGCCCTATTTTTAGGGCTTTTTTTAGTAAATTAATAAGAATAGAATTAATAAAGTTGCTAAAACGATTGAAGGACCAAAAGCTGCTGTTCTTTTTTTGGTAATGAAGTATGATATTCCAAAAATAATACAGGCAAGTAGGATAATAAAAGGAATATTTGCTAGACCGAGCCAAGCACCAATAGCGGCTAGAAGTTTTATATCACCTCCACCAAGGTTATCGGGGTGTTTTTTTATCATTAGAAGAGAAGCAATAACAGGGATTAGATAGCCAAAAATGGCCCCTAAAGCGCTATTTTGTGTAGCTTCTATAGGGGTGTTTCCTAAAAGCATACCTGAAAATGTTGCGTATGTAAAACCTCCAATTAGTAATGGAGAGGTTAAGATATCTGGTAAAAATTGTATCTTTTTATCTATTTCTGTTAGCATTAAAAGAATGATAACAAAAAATGAAATCCAAGGCAGTTCATTTTGGGGTAAAGCTATTGATAATAAAAAAAGAATTGAAGCTGTGATTATTCCCCATCCTAGAGAGCGCATTATATACTTATTTTTTAGTGTTCTATAGGTATGATTTTTTTGGTATTTTTGTTTGGTAACATGTTTTGTCGGAGTTATAATACGATATAAGGCATAAGCAAGAGTAGGGGTTTCTTGCATTATTTTTGCAAAGCGTCTGGCTAAATAGGGGATTATAAACCCTAAAATAAAACCTATCAATATATATAACATGTATTTTCTCCGGTTAGTTATTTTAGGGTATTATCTGATGAAAATGGTAAAAATAAGGTTTAG
Organism: Alphaproteobacteria bacterium; assembly: GCA_017475705.1. Lineage (GTDB taxonomy): Bacteria > Pseudomonadota > Alphaproteobacteria > RF32 > CAG-239 > CAG-267. Next base: position 17,325 of record JAFVFB010000012.1, on the reverse strand, counting down.
ATTAATCCCATTTTTTGCGCTGTTATTACAGCTTGAGTGCGGTTATTTACTTTTAGTGAGCGTAATAAGGCGTTTATGTGCAATTTTACGGTTGCTTCAGAAACTCCCATATCATATGCGATTTGTTTGTTTGATTTTCCTTGTGCAATTAAGTCTAGAACTTGTGACTGGCGGTTTGTTAAATTTTTCTTTAACGGGGAAAAAGAGCTATTTGCTGTGTCTGAAGAAATATTTTGATTTAGCATGGCAGAAGGAATATATGTTCCTCCATCTAAAATTAGTTTTAGGGCACCGCCTAAAATATTGCTATCTAAACGCTTGGGTATATATCCTTTTACACCGAAAGAGAGTATTTTTTTGATGTTTCTAGTATCTTCTGATGAAGATATAGCGACTATTTTGGTGTTTGGTGTTAGAGTTTTTATTTTGCTAATTGCTTCTGCTGCACTCAGTTCTGCAAGATCTATGTCTAGAATCAAAATATCGAAATCTTTTTCTTTTGCTAATATTTTGTACATTTCTGTTAAATTTGAAGATTGGACTATAGCTGTATCAGGGGTTATTTGTTGTAGGCGTAAAGATAATCCATCTCTAAACAATGATTGTTCGTCCGTTATTAAAACTTTCATTTGCATCTCCTCTTTTTTTGCAAAACAATAGTCACAAGTAGTTGCAATATAAGTTCAGATTGTTAATTTTAAAGACGGTCAAGTAAGTTTATTTTTGTGGTGGCAGAATAAGCAATTCGACGCCAGCCTCTTTGAGCATTTGTTCTGAATAAGAAATCCGATCTCTCCAAGTATTTTGAGGGGTGTTTTTGTCGGTAACTAATGGATTGGTTACCACAAGTTTTATACCTGATTGGATAATGGCTCTTGTGCAATCAGTGCAAGGGAAATGTGTTGCATATAAAATACATCCTTTTACTTGTGTTCCGCAGAGACAGGCGTTATAAACAGCATTTCGTTCTGCGTGCTCAAAAAAATCATATTTCGTAGGTCTTTCAAAGCGTTCCATTACTTCGTCATCAACACCTCGAACAAATCCATTATATCCTGTTGCTCGAATTTCTTTATCTGGTCCAACGATAACAGCACCGGTTTTGGTTGATGTGTCTTTAGACCATGTCGAAATTAACTTTGCAAGTTCCATAAAGCGATAGTGCCATTTCATAGTGAACATTGTGGACCTCCTTTTATTTAAAAGATAAGTGTAGATTATCATCTTTGTAAAAATTTACAAGGAATTTGTTTATGCTGTTAGATGTTTCTTGACTTTAGGTAAACAAAATGTATATTGGATGAAAATTGAATTTAACTTAGGAGTATGAAATGAGTACAATTGTTGATATTTTTGCTAGAGAAATTTTAGATTCTAGAGGAAATCCTACTGTTGAGGCAGATGTTTTGTTGCAATCTGGTGCCTTTGGGCGTGCGGCTGTTCCATCTGGTGCTTCGACAGGTGTCCATGAGGCGGTTGAATTACGTGATGGTGATAAAAATCGTTATATGGGGAAAGGTGTTGAAAAGGCTGTCAACAATGTAAATGACGCTATTAGTGATGCTTTGATAGGATTTGATTCTGAAAATCAGATTGATGTTGACACTGCCATGATTGATTTGGATGGTACAGAAAATAAAGGAAAACTTGGTGCAAATGCTATTTTAGCAGTTTCAATGGCTGTTGCAAAAGCTCAGGCGGATGAATTGGGCATGCCTTTGTATCGTTATCTTGGCGGTACTATGGCTCGCACTTTACCTGTTCCTATGATGAATATCTTAAATGGCGGTAAGCATGCGGATAATCCAATAGATATCCAAGAATTTATGATTATGCCTGTTTCTGCTGGTTCTATTAAAGAAGCTATTCGTATGGGGGCTGAAATTTTCCATACATTAAAGAAGAATTTGAAAGCTGCTGGACATAATACCAACGTTGGTGATGAAGGTGGTTTTGCTCCGAATTTGCAGTCTGCTGAGGAAGCATTGGGCTTTATTGTTCAATCTATTAAAGATGCCGGTTTTGTTCCAGGGGAAGATGTTGTGTTAGCTATTGATGCTGCTTCTTCTGAATTTTATGAAAATGGTAAATATGAAATGAAGGGTGAGGGTAAATCTTATACTTCTGCACAAATGGTAGAATTTTATAAAGATTTATGCGATAAATTTCCGATTTTCTCAATTGAAGACGGTATGGCAGAAGATGATTGGGAAGGCTGGAAGGCACTCACAGATGCTATAGGCGATAAAGTTCAATTGGTTGGCGATGATTTGTTTGTTACGAATCCAAAGCGTTTGGCAATGGGTATTGAAAAAGGTGTTGCTAACTCTATTTTGGTTAAGGTTAACCAAATAGGTACATTGACGGAGACAATGAAAGCCGTTGATTTAGCTCAGCGTCATAAATATACCGCTGTTCTTTCTCACCGTTCTGGCGAAACAGAAGATACAACAATTGCAGATATTGCTGTTGCTACAAATTGTGGTCAGATTAAAACAGGTTCTATGTCTCGTACAGACAGAATGGCAAAATATAACCAACTTATCCGTATTGAAGAAGAGTTGGGTGATGCTGCTATTTATGCTGGTAAGTCCATTTTGAAAAAATAAGAAAGGGAGACTTTATGAAAAGTTTTATTTATTTCTTACTCTTTTTAGCGCTTATTGCTGGGGGTATTTCTGCTTATTGGTATAAAGCTAAAGGGATGTCTATTGATGAACAGATTGTGTATGTTAAATCAATGGTCAGCAATAGTAAAGGTGGGGAAGCAGCAGCTAATACGAAGGATACTGCTTCTAAACTCGGGCGTGTGCTGAAGAAAAATTTTAATGATGCACAAGATGTTTATCAAAATGGGCCAGAAGCGAAATATGAATAAATAAAACAGGTTGTTTTTTTAAGAGTGTTGCTGGTTGGCGGCACTCTTTTTTTTGTAAAAAGAAACCCTTTCGGTTTTTGATACCAAAGGGGTTAAGCTGATTAGAATGTTGTCAAATTAAATATTATGAAGACAGTATCTTTTTGTTTTATATGCATATAAAAATAGTTGAGTTATTTTATAATCATGTTATGGTCTTTTTAGATTGAAAAATAGGAAATAAAAATGAAAGACCCTAAATTTGTGCATTTGAGAGTTCATACAGCTTATTCATTAGCTGAAGGGGCTATTATGTTGCCTACGCTTATTCATAAATTGCATGATATGGGGGTTCCGGCTGTTGCTGTTACAGATTCTGCCAATATGTTTGGGGGAAAAGCTTTCTCTAAATATGCTGCAGATGAAGGAATAAAACCTATTATGGGCTGTCAGTTTCTGCTTAGAAATGCAGATTCTGATGATATTATGAAGTCCAAAGGGCGAGAGCTTGATCCAGATAAATTGGTTTTGTTGGTTATGAATGAAACCGGCTATAAAAACATTATGAAATTAATGAAAAGATTTTATTTGGATAATACCGAAAAAGGTTGGGCACCGCAACTTACATTACAGAATTTAGAAGATTTTAATGAAGGGTTGATTGCTTTAACGGCTGGCGTTGATGGTACAATAGGTCGTTTGTTGATTGAAAATCGTAAACAAGAGGCAGAAAATTTCACGGTAAAATTAAAAGAAATTTTTGGTGCTCGTTTGTATATGGAAATATCTCGTATTGGGACGGATAAGGAAAAACAAACCGAAGAAGCTTTTATTAATTTAGCATATAAATACGATATTCCATTGGTTGCAACGAATGAGGTTTTCTTTTTAGATGAAAGTATGTATGAGGCGCACGATGCATTAGTGTGTATTTCTGCCGGTGAATATGTTTCTAATGAAAATAGACGTAAGTTTTCTATCAATAATAGATTACGTTCTGAAGAAGAAATGGTAGACCTTTTTGCTGATTTACCGGAAGCTGTAAATAATACGGTTAGAATTGCAAAATTATGCAATTATCTTTCTAAAAAAGTTAACCCGTTACTGCCGATATTTGAATGTCCAGAAGGAAAAACGCAAGATGAGTTCATTACTGAAGAGGCCTATAAAGGGCTTGATGAGAGAATGCGTAAAGCTGTTTATTTTGAAGGAATGACAGCAGAACAAAAGAGAGAAATAGATGAAAAGTATTACTCTCGATTAGAATACGAGCTTAGTGTTATAAAAAAGATGGGGTTTCCTGGGTATTTTCTTATCGTTTCGGATTTTATTAAGTGGTCTAAAGGGCATGGTGTTCCAGTAGGACCAGGGCGTGGTTCTGGTGCAGGTTCTATTGTTGCTTGGTCATTAAAGGTTACAGAACTTGATCCTTTAAAGCTTGATTTGCTTTTTGAGCGGTTCCTTAATCCAGAGCGTGTTAATATGCCGGATTTTGATGTGGATTTCTGCCAAGAAAATAGATATAAAACTATTTAATATGTGCAACAAAAATATGGGTTTGATCATGTTGCGCAAATTATTACATATGGTAAATTGCAGTCCAAAGCGGTTATTCGAGATGTTGCTCGTGTTTTGCAAATGCCATATTCTCAGGCTGATAAAATTTCTAAAATGATTCCAGCTGGTGCACAGGGAAAAAATCCTACATTGCCGGAAGCTTTGGAACAAGTTCCTGAATTAGAGGAAATGCGGCAAAATGATCCGCAGGTTAATAAGCTGTTTGAAATAGCTATTAAACTAGAGGGACTTTATCGTAATTCTGGCATGCATGCTGCTGGTGTTGTTATTGGTGATCGGCCTTTAGAGGAATTGGTGCCACTTTATAAAGATCCACGTGCGGATATGCCGGTTACGATGTATGATATGAAGTATGTGGAAGAAACCGGTTTGATTAAGTTTGACTTTTTAGGTCTTAAAACACTGACAGTTATTCAACGGGCTTTAGATTGGATAAAAAAAGCCCAAGGAATTGAGTTGGATATGGAAACGGTTCCTTTAGATGATAAAGAGACATATCAAATGTTGGGAGAGGGTAAAACAACAGCAGTGTTCCAATTTGAATCTGCAGGAATGAAAGATGTGCACAAACAAATTCGTCCTGATAGATTTGAAGATTTGATAGCTATTGTTTCTTTGTATCGTCCAGGGCCTATGGATAATATTCCTACATTTATTAAACGTAAACATGGTGAGGAAGATATTACATATTTGCATCCTAAGCTAGAGCCTATCCTGAAAGAAACTTATGGTATCATGGTTTATCAAGAGCAAGTTATGATGATTGCTCGGGAACTCGGTGGCTATACCATGGGTGGTGCTGATAAGTTGCGTAAGGTTATGGGTAAAAAAATGCGCGATGAGATACCTAAACAGCGGATTATGTTTACTGAAGGTGCTATAAAAAATGGTATAGATGAAGATGTAGCAAAGAGTATTTTTGACCAGATGGAAAAATTTGCTTCTTATGGTTTTAATAAATCTCATGCGGCAGCATATTCTTTGGTTTCTTATCATACGGCATATTTAAAAGCTCATTTTCCGGTTGAATTTATGTGTGCGGTGATGGATTTGGATATGACAAATACCGATAAATTAGCTGGGTTTAAGGCTGAATGTAAAAATTTAGGTATAGAGGTTTTAAAACCTGATGTTAATGAATCACTGGCAAAATTTAGCGTGCAAAATGGTAAACTTCGATATGCCTTGGGTGCTATAAAAGGTGTTGGCGAAGCTAATATGAATGCAATTGTTGAAGCGCGAGAAAAGGGAGGAAAATTTAAGGATATCTCTGATTTTATTAATCGGGTTGATGCTAAGCAACTTAATCGTAAGCAATTGGAGCAACTTATAAAAGCTGGTGCCTTCGATAGTTTGGAAAAGAAAAGAGGGAAGCTGTTTGCTAATATTGATTTGATTCTAAAAAATATTTCATCTGCTACTGAGATGAAAGCGAGTGTCCAAGCATCTTTGTTTGGAGCTGAAGAATATTCTTCTAAAGTTAAACTTGCTGACGCTCCAGATTGGCCAGATTTGGAAAAATTGCGTTTGGAAGCTAGTGCTATAGGGTTTTATTTATCTGCGCATCCTCTTGATATCTATGCAGATAGTATCAAAAAATTGGGCATTAAAAGCTGCCAAGAAGTTATGGCTAATATAAAAGATGGCGATAGTGTTCGTGCAAATATTGCAGGATGTGTGGAGAATTTTCAGAAAAGAATTAGTAAAAATGGTAATCGCTTTGCTTTTTTGGGATTATCTGATACGACAGGAACTTTTGAAGGAATGATGTTTTCTGAGGTGCTGGCAAAGTCTGAAGAAACAATAACTTCTGGGTGTCCGCTACTAGTAAAAGTTACGATAAATAAAGAAGCGGATAGAGAAGCTCCTCGCGTTATGATTAATAGTGTGCAGACATTAGACCAAGCTATAGCAGAGAAAGCTAAGGGTGTGGTTATTTCTGTGGAAAATATAGCGGCTGTGTCTGAAATTAAAAAAATTTTGTATAAAGATAAAAGAGGAGTAAATAAGGTGTATATAGAACCAGAACTAGATGATTGGGAGGTTCGTATAGAATTAGAAGGTGGATATGCTTTTGCTGATAGTATGATATTTACACGGCTTAAGAGTGTTTCTGGGGTCACATCAGTTAAAGAATTTTAGTGGAGGAGAGGTTATGTCAATTAAAAATGAGCATGAAGGCAAAGAGATTGTTTTTTCCTTTAAGGAGGGGATAGCTTATCCTCTGATGTCTTTGGTTGGTCATTTTAAGGACTATGTAGTATTAACAGCGTTTATGTCTTTTATTATGACAGTTGTTGCTGTTTGCACAGGACGGCTTTTGTTTTGTGGATTAGAAGAAAAAATAGAGGGTGTTTTTTGCTCATCAAATATGATATGTTTTTTCGTTTCATTTTTGTTTTTGATTTGCAGTATTGGATTTTATTTAAATCGTTGGTCTCTTATTTCTGATGCTAATTATAGTTTTTTGCAATCTATCCGACAGAAAATGTGGCGAAAAGATTTAAAAATGACGGTGATTGTTTTTTTATATGTTTTATTGTGGGGGATTATTTTCGGTTGCTGGTATTTGTTAGTGGTTCGGAGACCAAGCCCTGATTGGAAATTCGAGCTGTCCTATTTTTTGTTGTTTTCATTTTTTATTTTAGTGGCGGCCTGTTTGCTGTTGAATTTTGTTGTTTTTAAGAATTTTGTTAGCGGTGGGCGCTTTTTTGAAATTCGGCGCAGTTTTTGGCCTATTTTTGATAATATTTATAAATTGCTAGGATGCTTTTTGGTTTATTTTTTTATTTTTGCTTATCTATATCAGATTTGTTTTAGGGCGTTTATTTCTGAGTTAAATTTAGCATATGCGCTTATTTGTGAGTATAGTTTGTGTTTCTTGGTTTGTGTGATGTCTGTGGTTCTTTATAATTCATTGTCATATCAAGAAAAGATACTATTTAGAAAATAAATTTTTAATTTTTGGATTGGAGATAAAGGAGAAAAGCTCTTCTAAATGCGCTGTGGTTAAGATTTTTAGGGCTTCTTTTTTATCAATACCTCGGGATTGCAAATAAAAGATTTGTTCTTTATCAAGCTCTCCACTGCTAGCACCATGTGAACATTTGACATCATCTGCGTATATTTCTAGTTCGGGTTTGCAATTAAGTGTGGCGGTTTTTCCTAAATAAAGGGCTTTGTGCAACTGTGTACCAGAACTTTTAACAGCGTTTGGCGCAATGTAAATTTTTCCTTGAAAAGTTGCAGATGAATCGTCTTCTAATACAGCCTTTGCATATTGGCTAGAATAAGTCTGTTCTATAATATGGTTTATGTTAGTTGTTATGTCTGTTAATGTTTGTCTTGTTGCTTTGTAGGCAGAGTATATTTCAGCCTGTGCTTCTTTTTGCTCTAAATTTACAATGGTTTCCTGACGACTTATTTGGGTGCCTTCAGAGAAATAAAACTGCTTGTAAAAAGCTTTTTCATGTACTTTTACACCATTAAGTGCAATATGTATGCCGTTTGGGCTTTCAGAAAGTTTCTTATAGTGTTCTAGGTGTGCAGATGCTTTTAAATATATTTCATTAACTGTATTGGTAAAATTTGAAGTGTTTGTTGTGGAGAAATCCTCGATAATATTCAGCTGTGCATTTTTTTCTAAAATAAATAAATTATGAATATTTAATTGTTGATTGTCACAGTTATCAAATTTGTATTTTATGAGAATAGGTGTACTTGAGTGAAAATCTTTTTCTGCATGAATACAAAGACCTTGTTCTAGATATATGCCATTTAATGCGGCAAAAGGGTGTTTTTCTAAATCAAAAGAATTGAAGATATAATTCTTATACTCGTTTTCATATAGGACTATGGGGAGTGGAATGATGTTTAATCCGGGAGGGGTTTTAATTTCTTCGAGATGAATTTTACCGTTGCAAAAGTGAATTTCTATAAAATCTTGAGTTGGAAGATGGTCACAACAGTGATGGGAACAAATTTGGTTTGTTGTATCTATTTGATAGTTTGTCTGGATAATTTGTTGAACATTTGTATACTTCCATTCCTCGGTTTTTGAAGAAGGAAAACCACTTTTAAGTAGTGCATCTTTAGCTTTTTTTCGTAAGGCATATATGCTTGGTTTGTCGTTTAGGAACAACTCTATATCTTTGACTAGCGGCGAGAGCATATTTTATGGTTCCTTATGATTAAGAAATTCTGTGTAACCTTTTTTTTCTAATTCCAAAGCGAGAGATTTATCTCCTGTTTTTATGATACGTCCATCCGCGAAAATATGCACAACATCTGGGATAATGTACGAAAGCAGACGTTGATAGTGCGTGATTATCAAAAAGGCATTGTTTGGGTTTTTGAGCGTATTGATGCTTTCTGCTACTGTTTTTAGTGCATCTATGTCTAAACCAGAATCGATCTCATCTAAAATGCAAAAATCCGGTTTTAATAAAGCGATTTGTAATGTTTCAAAACGTTTTTTTTCTCCTCCGGAAAAACCTACATTTACGAATCTTTTTAGCATGTCTGTGGAAATGCCAAGTTTGTTAGCTTCTAACCGAAGGGCTTTGATGAAATTAATGGTATCTAGTTCGTTTTCTCCTTTTGCTTTTCTGATAGAGTTAAGTGATTGTTTTAAGAAATTCGAAAAGACAACACCTGGAATTTCTGTTGGCGTTTGCATGGAGAGAAATAGGCCTGCTTGAGCTCTTTCTTCTGTTGATAAGGAAAGGAGGTCTTTACCTTTGAATGTTATAGATCCGGATGTCACTTCATAACCTTGTTTTCCGCTTAAAACGAATGAAAGAGAAGATTTTCCTGCTCCATTTAGCCCCATTAGAGCATGAACTTCGCCTTTGTTTATGGTCAGATTAAGACCTTTTAGTATTTCTTTATTGCCAACGCCTGCATAGAGGTTTTCTATTTTAAGTAGTGTTTCTGACATTTTTCTTTAAGCCACCTTTCCGTGGCAATGCTTAAATTTTTTGCCACTGCCACAAGGACAGGGACTATTGCGAGAAATATTTTTCCATTCTGAAGGGGTGGTTTGATTTTCTATTTTTGTTATGCTTGTATCTTGAGAATTTACGCCTTCATGAAAAGCAGTCATCTTTTGGTTTTTTTGCGGGTTTTCTTGTTCTTTAAGATCTTGCTCACTACTTTGTTTTATTTGAGAAAAGCAGATTAACATGGTTACTTTTTCTTTTAAGAGTTCTAACATATCTGAGAACATGTTAAAGGCTTCTCTTTTATATTCGTTTAAGGGATCTTTTTGCCCATAGGCACGTAAACCAATTGTGTGGCGCATTAAATCCAAGGTGGCAATATGTTCTTTCCATAATTGGTCTAACGTTTGTAGTAAGAAGCTTTTTTCAACTAAATGGACTAGTTCTGGGGTAATGTTTTGGTTCTTTTCTGCTATCCGAGTGTCAATGTTTTTATTGATTTGTTCAATAATATCCTCGCTATCGATATTCGGTTGCTTGGCCCAGTCTTCAATAGGAAGAGTTATTCCTGTTGAATTAAAAATATCTTGTTTTAGCTGAGCAATATTCCATTCTTCCGGTGGTAAGCTGATGGAAATACTATTTCTTGCAAGTGCTGATAAATAATTGTGTCTCATTTCAATGATTGTTTCGGATAAATCATTAGAAGACATTATCTCTTTGCGTTGTTCATAAATGACCTTGCGTTGTTCATTCATAACATCGTCATATTTTAACAGGCTTTTTCTTATATCAAAATTGCGTTCTTCAACTTTTTGTTGAGCTTTTTCTAAAGCTTTGCTAATGAATGGATGTACTAGAGCTTCTCCTTCTGGTAAACCTAAGCGCTTAAGTACTTCTGACATTCTTTCGGAACCAAAGATACGCATTAAGTCGTCTTCTAGAGATAAAAAGAATTTGGATTGTCCTGGGTCTCCTTGGCGCCCAGAGCGTCCACGTAGTTGGTTGTCAATGCGGCGGCTTTCATGACGTTCTGTTCCTAAAATGTAAAGTCCTCCTGCTTGTAGTACTTTTGCTTTGTTTTCGGAGATTTCTTCAGATATTTCTTTTTTTAGTTTTTCAATTTCTTCAGGTCGTTCGTTTCCGTTTAGGCGGTGTTTTAAGGTTGCATCCGGGTTACCGCCCAGTTGGATGTCTGTACCACGACCAGCCATGTTTGTTGCAATAGTGACGGCTCCGTAGCGTCCAGCTTCAGCGACGATATCTGCTTCTCTTTCATCCTGTTTGGCGTTTAGAACCTCGAATTTTATGTCGGTTTGAGTTTTTAATAGTGTTGCAACAATCTCTGATTTTTCAACAGAGGTTGTTCCTACCAAAACAGGTTGTCCTTTGGCGTGACACTCCTTGATTGTATCAATTATAGCTTTGTATTTTTCTTTTTCTGTACGATAAATGCAATCGTGCTCATCAATGCGTTTTACTGGTTTGTTTGTCGGTATTTCAACGCATGAAAGATTGTATATGTCGCTAAATTCAGCTTCTTCCGTCATGGCTGTACCGGTCATACCTGCTAATTTGGGATAGAGTCTAAAGTAGTTTTGGAAGGTAATAGAAGCGAGAGTTTGATTTTCTGATTGGATTTTGACACCTTCTTTAGCTTCCAGGGCTTGATGTAGGCCATCACTGTATCGTCTGCCTTCCATAACGCGGCCGGTAAATTCATCAATAATCATGACGCTGCCATTGCGGACTAGATAATCAACATCTTTTATAAACATGGTATTTGCACGTAGAGCTTGATTGACATGGTTTACAAGTTGTACGTTTTTGATGTCGTATAGTCCACCATCGGTGATTAAACCGGCTTTCCTCAGTAGTTTTTCGACATGTTCCATTCCTGCTTCAGTGAGAGTAACATTTTTAGCTTTTTCGTCTTTTTCATAATCTGCTGGGGTTATATCTTTAATAATATTATTTACAAGAATGTATTTTTCAGATGAATCTTCGGCTGCACCGGATATAATTAATGGTGTTCGCGCTTCATCAATTAAGATTGAGTCTACCTCGTCTACAATTGCATAATTAAAGTCTCTTTGGACCCGTTCATCAAGTGAAAACTTCATATTATCACGTAAGTAGTCAAAGCCTAACTCGTTATTTGTGCCATATGTTATATCTGCTTGATAGGCATTACGACGTTCTTCATCTGTTTTTTCATGGATAATGTAATCCACTGTTAAGCCAAGAAAACGATATACCTGTCCCATCCATTCGGCATCGCGTTTGGCAAGATAATCGTTTACTGTGACAATATGTACGCCTTTTTGCTCTAATGCATTAAGATAGGCAGCTAAGGTGGCAACTAGTGTTTTACCTTCACCAGTTTTCATTTCAGAAATCATGCCTTTGTGCAAAACAATACCGCCAATTAATTGTACATCATAATGACGTTGTCCAAGCGTACGCTTCGCCGCTTCTCTGACGGCGGCAAATGCTTCTGGTAGAATATCGTCTAATGTTTCGCCATCTTTTAAGCGAGAGCGAAATTCGATAGTCTTATTTTTTAATTCTTCATCAGAAAGATTACTGAAATAACTTTCTAATGCGTTGATTTGTTCAACAATTTTGTATTGCTTTTTGATGAAACGATCATTAGCAGAGCCGAAAATTTTACGTACTATATCTGAAAACATTTTTTTACCTTAGTTATCTATGACTTTTAGCTACATTTAGTGTTTATATATCATAAAGTCAATACTATCAACAGAAGTTATACAGTCAATAAAAAATACTTGGAATATTTTATAAATAAGTATATATGGATATTAGAGTGTTATAAAACTTTTAATTTTGGAGGTATTTATGAAAAAAAGAATCGTGGGATTTACTGTTACAGCTGTAGCAGTTATTGTTGTCGCCGTTGCTTCTTATGTGTCTTTTAAGGTGTATAATGCAAACGCTAGCGATAAGGGTATTGCCGCAAAGGTTAATGGAGAAGTGATTACAGTTAATGATTTGAAACAAAGCTATGCTGACCATCCACAGATTAAAGATAGAGTTCCTTTTGAGGAATTTTATGCGAAAACACTAGATGTTTTTGTTAATAGTAAGCTTGTTTATCAGGCCGCCCAAGCCGCTCGAATCGAAGAAACACCTGAATATCAAAGACAGCTTGTTACTGCTAGAGAAGATTTGGCTCGCAAACTTTACTTGGAAAAGAAGGTGGATGAAAAGGTTACCGATGAGGCTGTAAAAAAACTTTATAATGATTATACTTCTAAATTTGAAAGCCAAAAAGAAATCAGTGCCAAGCATATTCTGGTCGAAACAGAAGATAAAGCAGAAGAAGTTATTAACAAGTTGAACAAAGGCGAAAAGTTTGATAGATTGGCTCAAGAATATTCTAAAGATCAAGCGGTTGATTTGGGATATTTTACAAAGGATATGATGGTTCCGGAGTTTTCTGAGGTTGCTTTTAATATGAAAAAAGGTGAGTATACAAAGACCCCTGTTAAAACGGAATTTGGCTATCATGTTATATTGGTTGAAGATGCGCGAGCTTCTAAACCATTGGAATTGAAAGAAATTGAGCCTCAATTGAAAAATATGGTTTCTCAGCAAGCTATTGGTGAAATTTTTGAAGATTTGCGTAATAGTGCTAAAATAGAGAGATTTGGTTTAGATGGAAAACTAATTCCTGAAACTAAATAGGAAATTGTGATATATAAAATAAAAAAGAGAGCTTGATGGCTCTCTTTTTTATTTTAGGTACTAGAGGTTACGCGAAGACACAATATCAAGCAATTTTTTATTTGCGTCTTCTACAGAGCTATTATCAAAAACAGCAACTTCACTGGCCAGGCGTTCTAGCGCATGCTCGTAAATTTGTCTTTCGCTATAAGATTGCTCAGCAAGGTTTTCACTGCGATGTAAATCACGAATAACCTCAGCAACAGCAATAGGATTTCCAGAATTGATTTTGTTTTCGTATTCTTGGGCGCGTCTAGACCACATGACCTTTTTAACACGCGGCTTTCCTTTTAATATAGAAAGAGCTTCTTTCATTGTTGTTTCGTCAGATATTTTACGAATACCAACTTTATCTAGCTTAGCAACTGGAACACGTAGAGTCATTTTATCCTTATCAAAATTCACCACTAAAAGTTCCAATTCGCTGCCAGCGATTGTTTGCTTGGCGATATTTGTTACCTTGCCAACCCCATGAGTCGGATATACGACGTACTCACCAGAGTTGAAGGCGGTAATAGAGTTTTTTTTCATACGAAATTACCTCCTTTGTGTATAATGTTATTTAGAAAACGAGCTAACTATATCATATTTTTTAGAACAAATCTATACTAAAAATGTAAAAAATTTAAATTTTTTTTAATTTTTCTGTAAAAACCGATAATTAAAAAGATTTAGGAAACATATCTGTTTGTCTTAGCGCTTCCCCTATAACCATGACAGCAGAAACAGCAACATTAATGGATCGGGCATTTTTGTTCATCGGTATTAATAATCGAGAATCGGCCAATTTGTGTACAGCTTCTGGGACACCTGCACTTTCTCTCCCCATTAATATAATGTCGTTTGGTTTAAAGGCGAAGTTTGTATAGGGGGTAGAGGCATGTGTTGTTAGAAGAACTATTCGTCCATATTCATCGGGATGTTGGTTGCGATAGTCTAAAAAATCATTCCAAGAGTTATGGCGCCGGTAAGTTGCAATGTTTAGGTAATCCATACCGGCACGTTTCATGGCTTTTTCATTGAAAATGAAACCGCATGGTTCAATAATGTCTAAAGGTAAATCCAGACAAGCACCTAATCTTAGTAAAGTCCCGGTGTTTTGTGGAATGTCTGGTTGAAAAAGAGCTAGTCTCATTTAATTGGCCGTGGTTGATTTTTGTTTTTGTTGTTCTTTTTTGTTTTTATATACAGCTGCAAAGTCCACTGGTGTCAGCATGAGCGGTGGAAGCCCGGCTTCTGCTAGATTGGTAGAGATAATTTGACGAGCAAATGGGAATATTATGCGTGGAATCTCGATGAAAAGAAGAGGTTCTAGTTGTTCTTCTGGGACTTTTATAGTGCAGGCTGCGGCATAAGATAGTTCATAAATGAATAGAGGTTCTTTTTGAGCTTCAGCGTTTATACGTAAGTTAAGGGTTACTTCATATTGATTATTATTTAATGCAGCAGTATCAATATTCAAATCTACTCCAATTTGAGGAGGGGTGGTTAGTTTTGCAAAGATTTGAGGGGCATGTGGCACTTCAAGAGACATGTCTTTGATATATTGCATATTAATTGTTACTTCGTTTTGTTCTTTGTTTTCTGGCATGTTTATATCCTTTCAATTAAAATATTTTTGTTGTAGTATAGAGTTTTATTTTTATACGTCAAATATAATAGTTGATAATAAAGATATTTGAGCTATATATAAAAAACAGAGGTGAAAAATGTCAGAATATTTAGATATAGTATTTTTAGTTGTTTTAGTTATAGTTATTTTTAGCAAATTGAAGAGTGTTTTGGGTACAGGGACTGAAAGCACGCGTGTTATTATGATTCCTAAAGATCAGCTTGAGAAGATCTATAAAGAGATTAAACATAATACAGATAATGTTGTTAGTAGCGAATCAATTGATTTGGATAAGCTGTCTCCACTTGAGCGTGAGCTGGCGCGAATCCCTAATTTTAATAAAAATCTCTTCATAAAAGGTGCTCAAAAGGCGTTTGAGATGATTTTGATGTCTTTCAGCAAAGGGGACTCGGCTACTCTAGCGACTCTTGTTAATAAAGAATTGCTTAAAAAGTTTGAGTCAGTAATGAAGAATAGAAAAGAAAAAGGTATAACAACAGAAACGGACTTAATTGGTTTTTTGGAAACAGAGGTTGAGTCGGTGAAGTTTGTTGATGCTGACAGGGTTAATTTGGTGGTTAAATTTGTTAGCGAGCAAGTTAATCTGCTTAAGAATGCTGATGGTGAAGTTATAGAAGGGGATGAAAACTATGTACAAAAGATTTCTGATGTTTGGACTTTTGAGAAAAGCTTAAATCCTCGGGTAAATAATTGGTTATTGTGTTCGACTAAAAAATGTTAAAGCGTGGACTTATTTTATGTTTTGTGATGTTGCTTATCTCCTGTCGTGGTGGTGAGCAAGGGAGTAGTTTCGTTTCGACGCAAAAGTTTGAGTTGAAAAAAAGCAATTTTTCTGAACTTAAAGGGTGGAAAGACGATGATTTTTATTTGTTTGATAAAGCGTTAAAAAGCGTTTGCTCAGTGATTGTCAAAAACCCTCGACAAAGTTTGAATAGTGATAGACTTTCATATTCTCTTTTAGCATATAAAAATCATTGTCAAAAGATGGTGATGATTACGGATAAAAATGCGCTGAAAAGGTATATTGAAAGCAATTTTGAGCCATATGCGGTGGTTGTCAACGGGCAGACGGCGGGTAAATTTACGTCTTATTATGAGGCTAATATTAGAGCAAGTTATGAAAAAGGCGGTGTGTATCAATATCCAATATATGGAAAACCTAAAGATCTGGTAGAAGTTAATTTGAAAGATTTTGATGCTAGTTTACCAAATCAACGGCTGGTTGGTCGAGTTAAGAATGGCAAGCTTGTTAAGTATTATACGCGGACAGAAATTGATAATGGTCAGCTTGATGCTCCGGTTATTTTGTGGGGCGATGATCCGGTTGATATCTATATTATGCAAATTCAGGGTGCAGCGGTGGCTACACTGCCTAATGGTCAAGAAGTTCGGGTTGGCTATGCTGAAAATAATGGGCATAAGTTTAGAGGGATAGGTTCTGTTTTATTGGAGAAAAAATTAATCAAACCTAGCGAGGCGTCTATGCCCAAAATCCGTGCATGGTTGAAAAATAATGGTGATACAGCTAAAAAGAATATGCTTTTGAATGACCGGTTTATTTTCCATCAGATTGTTAAGGCAGATGGGCCGATAGGGGCGATGGGGTTGCCATTATATGCTGGCAGGGCTCTGGCTGTTGATAGGGCCTATATTCCGCTTGGTTCAATGATGTGGATGGAAACAACGGCGCCTGATGGTTTGCCACTTAATAGGGCCGTAATGGCAGAAGATGTTGGCAGTGCTATCCAAGGAGGGATTAGAGGCGATTATTTTTGGGGACATGGCGAGAAAGCATTAGAACAAGCAGGCCGTATGAATGCCTCTGGTCGGTATTATATTTTGTTGCCGAAAGGAACAGAGGTGAGTGTTTATGGCCGATGATGAGAGTTGGAAAGAAGCTGTTAAAGGTGTGCGACGACTCAAAACTAATCGTCATGTTGATGATATTCAGCCTAAAGAAGTACAAATTCGCTCAGATAAGGTGACAACGGTTACGTTTGATTTGCTTAAAGATGGCGTTCATGTGGAAAAAGATGATTTGACTCATATGGATGGGAGTTTGGCTAAGCGATTTAAGCGTGAGGATTTTAAGATTGAGTCTGTTCTTGATTTGCATGGCACAACCGAGAAAGATGCTTATGATAAAGTTTGTGATTTTATTCGCAGGGCGTATCAAGAAAAAAAGAGATGTGTTTTGGTTGTAACCGGTAAAGGTTTTGATGATAAGCTTTTTAGTGAGCGCGGTGTATTACGGCAATCTGTGCCAAATTGGTTAAGAAATTCTGAGATTAGTTCATTGATATTGGCCTATAAAAACCCCTCTGAAGCGCTGGGAGGGGCTGGTGCTCTTTATATTTTATTACGGCGGCATAATTAATTTGAATTTGGTTGTTGTTTTTAGTCAATTTGTTTAACGCGTTGAGTCTATTTGACAGAAAATAGAAAAAACTCTTGAAAAAAAGAAAATAACATGGTATAGTTGAGGTGTAAAAAATATCATTATGGAGAATTATTGAGGAGATTATTAGAAGTTTAGTCCGTTTGTATGGGTTCGGCTTACTATCTCT
>JAFVFB010000011.1 GCA_017475705.1 Alphaproteobacteria bacterium | reverse complement strand
TAACCATCATCACCGGTTGCCATAGCATAGTTATCAACAAAATGACCTTCAACTAACCCAATAGCAGCTAAATCACTGGATGAACTGTTCTTAAAGAGTGCGATGGCGCCGCCAACAGCTCCTATTCCATGGGATTCGGCATAGTTTGTATCCATCGTCCCTGTCACATTTTCTATATATCCCAAGTCGATGATTGCACCACCTCTTGCAAGGTTATCAGTAGATAAGGCATAGTTCTTAGTGAAGTCACCGTTAATACCTTCTCTAATCAAGGTATTTGTATTGTTATTCACCGCGCCACCGGATGCTTGGCCTGCACCTTGCACGCTATTATCAGCAAAATCAGCATAGATAGAGTTCACAATTCCCTTCACACCGTTCGCTTGACCTTGGTTATGGATAACACCACCATCGGCTGCATTAGTGTCAGAAATGGCACGGTTTCCGCTGTAGCTAGCCTTTGCACCATTTTCTCCTTTAAGGTCGCCAATCTGGGCACGAACATTAAAGATAACACCACCGCGAGCAGGACCATTTGTGGAATGACTTTCATTATTGGTAATATCACCAACAATATCGCCAATTGTTGCAGATGTCGAATTATAAATAGCACCACCATAGGCATTATTATTAGCCAATATTTTATTGCCTTCGATATTGCCAACAATATCACCAATTTTTGCACCAGTTGCATTATAGATAGCGCCGCCACCGACTGAGGCATTACCAGCAGTATTAGTTACTTCATTATTAACAAAATCAGCCTCTATTCGTCCGATAACTGCTGAATTATAATTATAGATAGCCCCACCAGTTGCGCTCCATCTATTCGTACCGGCATTACTACGAGTTTCAAGAGAGTTCCCCTCAAACCGACCCTTAATATTATCGATTTGTGACATATTCATTACACCGCCGCCGAGTGCCTGCGCATTGGCTGTAAGCGTCATACTATTATCAACAAAGTCTGCCTCAAGGTTTGTAATATGTCCGGCATTATACACGCCGACCGCAGGATACGACCCACTATTATTGGTACCGACAAAAGTATTTCCTTTGATCAAACCATTTGTGAGTGACAGTTCGCCCTTGTTGCTCACACCGGAATTTGAGGCATTATTAACAACAGCGACATTATCAAGCGCAACTTGAGCACCTGCTTCAGCTCTCACTGATCCAGCTTTATTTTCTGTAAATACCGTATTATTTACACTTACGACCGAACCATTATTAGCAACAATAACTGCGCCTCCGTCTGATATCTTAAAGTTCTTCCAACCGCCTGCGACATTGGCATCATCATCAACTCTACCAACATTATTTATATTCAAGGTTTGTCCACTGCCAACAGTCAATCCGCCCAATTCATCACCAATCACACTATAATACTTATCAGCATCAGCAACATTTCCGTTACCATTGATTGTTAATGTACTGTTAGTTCCGCCCATATCACCGATGGCCGTACTAGCATCACCAATCACGTCAATGTCAGCAGCAATACTTTCGTCATCACCTAACACATAGACACGTTGGTCTGCAGTATCCCGCGATACGATAACCAGATTGATATTTTTATTATCAAAGTTCAAATATCCACCATCATTTGCAATAGCACTATAAACCACAGCATATGAACCGCTAACTCCAGAGGAATTATCGATAGTCACATTATCATCAAGCTTAAAGGCATTCATCAACACTGTATCAGCTACTTTTGTCTTAACGAACTTATTTTCACCATCATTTAATACCTTAATTGAGCTAATCAGGATATTATGATTGTCTTCGTTTGACAAGCTCGCCGCGGTGAAATTATCCGCTATTTGTTCGGCTAGGTTGGCATCAATCAACACTTTCATATCTTTTTTAAGGATGACATTACCAAGATGTTGTTGAGCAACAGCATTATTCTGTACATAAAGCTGACCACCTTCTGAGGTAAAGTCCTGACCTTCCATATCAAAAACGCCTCTTGACAACCGAAGAACACCACCATTTAATATTACATCATTTTTCTCAATTGTTCCTGTATTGGTAAAATATTGATTTCCTGGAGCAACGATAAGTTTACCTCCATCATTTGCTGTAGAGGTAATGACACCATTGTTATTTCCATAATTAACTCTAACCGTACCATTGTTTGTCACTGTTGAATAATTATAAAATTCTTTTGTTGTTATATTTCCATCATTATTAACTTCATGCGAATTATAAAACTGCATCCCTACATTAATCGTTCCGGAAGTGGCATTATTTATTGTTGCGTTACTCTGATTAAAGATTTGAGAATCAATATTCAATAGGCCACTGTTATTAATCACACTTCCTTCCTGCTCATTATTAATGTACAGAGAATTAACAATACCAGAAACTGCATTGTTAAAATTTGCAAAATTTCGGAAGGTGTGACTAGAAACTGTAAACGTTCCACTATTATCCGTTGTTGCACCGGTATAATTATAATAATTATCCAGATTCACAGTTCCTCGGTTATCAAACTTACTGCCATCCTGATTACGAAGCTCTCGTGTCTTAAAAGTACCGGAAGAATGGTTTAAAATCTGACCATTCGCGGCTGAAGAGTAATTATAAACATAATTAATTTCTGTCTGCCCTTTATTCTCAAACACCCCACCGGCATAATTATATAGGAACCCGTTCTCAACGCTGCCGTTTTCCGCCACAGTCAAAGAACCGGTTGTATCATCATTACCCACATATATTTGACCAGTACCTGTAATAGTCTCAACCTGATTATCCCCTAAAAACTTTAAACTACTATAATTATCAATATCGACATTATTATCCTTAAAAGTTGTATTATTAACTACAACATCATAGTAATTAGTCACTGCCGTTGTAAATTCGCGAATTTCCTTAACATCATTGAAAATCAAATTATTACCGCTACTAACCAAAATGCCGCCATTGCCATCACCAACAATACGATATGTCTTCCCTTCCGCATCTTTACCATTAACGGTCAGCGTACTACCACCGCCACCCATCACACCGATGGCGGCACTGTTATCACCGATTGCTGCAATATCTGCGGCAATGCTCTCATCTTCGCGAAGATTATATTGTCTTTGCTCTTCAGTTGCTCTGGAAACAGTCACCAAATTACGCAGATTATCGAATGTGAGGTATCCACCATCATCTGCAATTGCATCATACAGCACTGCATAAGAACCTGTCACCCCTGCCGCATTAGAAAGTCTAACCCCGCTATCGGCCAACTTAAAGGCACTCATTAACACTGTATCAGCCACTTTCGTCTTAATTGGCAAAGTATCTGTATCAGATAAAATCTGGATAGCATCAATAATAATGCTATGATTACCATCATTCGTCAAACTATCAGCAGAGAAATAATCCGCTTTCTGTTCTGCCAAATCAGCATCAATCAACAACGTTAAATTATCATCAAGCACCACTGCACCCAGATGTTGGTCTTGTGCTGCCCCATTGAGCACATCAAACGTACCGCCGCTGGCTCTGAATGTCTTGCCATTAGCCATATCAAGCGTTCCATCTTTAGTCATTTTGAAAGTACTGGCACCCAAATTAATGCTCTGCCCGCTAATATTACCGGAATTTGTAAATGTATCATTAGCTCCGCCGGTAAACACCAACTGCCCATCTCCGGAAATAGACGACGTATTATAACCATGTGTGATATAAACATCTTGGGAATAATTATCTACCCCCCCATCATTTTGCAAATCAGTAACACTTAAGGTCATAGCACTCCCTAAGTAAAGAGAACCAGAATATATTCTCAAGTCGCTTAACTTACCTTCATCTTGTTTTCTATGAACAAGAGTATTAATTTCCGCTGTACCTTGATATAATCTAGCATAACTAGCGTTTTCTTCGTCGCCAGCTATTGTCAATGTGTTAGCTTTCAGATAACCATCGCTTTGGTTCAGGTAACCTGATTCAAGCAAAATTTCATCACTGACTTCCATATGTCCACTGTTTGAAATTTCATTTACATATAAACGATCGTAATAAGTGTATGGTGGCTTATATGGAAGTGTCTTAACATGGATATTATTGGCCTTAAGAGTAGCGTCAACCGAATTAGAAATTTTACCATAAAATGAATACCATGAACTAGAAGTGCCACCCCACGAACTCTCATAATAATACTTGAAACCAATTGGTTTTCCTACAACGTTAATAGTATCTACATTGAGCACCTGAGATGATAAATTGGAAAATTGTCCGACAGTTCCATCATTACGTCCAAGATTCATTTCTCGCAAATCAGAAATTGTAGCCCAATTTTGAAATATTCCATCTTCCACATTTAATGTTTCAATTCCTTCAATCACCCCGCTATGATAAAAAGTAGTTTCCACCTGATCTTTATCCTCATTCGAGGTATTGCTCCCTCTAAGTACATATCCATCACCATATGCCCAACCGAAATTCAGCACTTTTGTATTTATAGTAGCATCGCTTCTATTAAAAAAATCACCAGCAACAGTCACACTATCTTGCGCGATAGTCCCTTTATTATCAAAGCTATTCTTGCTATAATATTCGCCATTCTCATACGGCCAACTGGTAAAAAGAAAACGCCCCTGACCATCTGTTGTTGTAATCTCTGAATTATTATAACCATCGCGGTTAACATCAAGCACCCCGTTGTTAATAACGGTGGCTCCAGTTTCATTTTTAAGCGTCCGTAAAGCCATTTCCCCACCGGAGATATTATCCAATGTACCTTTATTAATAAGGTTTTCATCATATAGATGACCAGCGTTTAATAACGTCAGCTTCGCGCCTGTATCAATCGTAAAACCGCCATACCTTCTGTTGTATTCCGAACCATCAGCATCCACCCCATAATTAAGTGTGGTTAGCTCACTTTCCCCAGTGAAAGTCACAGATTGTCCCACATTGCGCATATCCATGCCATTATTAGCAAACTTAACATTATTTAAGGTAATATATAAACCTTCCGCCCCTAAAGCATAAAACCCATAATCATTGTTTTGGAAAGTCACATCATTCAACGTCATATTGCTACCTCCAGAATAGGGCACTCTAAACGCCTTGGAAAAACCATCAAACGTGACGTTATTTACGGCAAGTGTACTACTCTGAAATTCAAATCCATTATATCCCATCCCATAAAGGGTGTATCCCTCACCATTAAGTGTAAACCTTTTATTATATGGACTACCATAATCTTTTGTAGCAGTTTCATCACCTGTCATCGTATATGTATAGGCAGAAGAACCAGCCTCTTGAAGAGCATCATATAAATCTGCCGCTGCAGGAGTTGCTACAAGAGCACTAATAAGGAAAACAACAACTGGGTACATATCATAATCTCCAAAAATAACGCTTTTTTAAACACAATCATCATTTGTATAAGGGGAGATGCTTTTTAATTATATTTATATCCACTGCCCAATGCTTATATACACAAACAAAAATTATTCAAAAGCATAGTTAAACTTTCAGTATCCACATCTAACAGCATTATTGAATATATTCAACAAAAAAATATGGACATATTCAACATTGTTGAAAATAAACAACAAAATTTCCTATAAACAACAAGTTAGAGTCATGTATTTTTTTAAATTTTATGGGATAAAATATCAAAAAACCGCTGTTTTCCCTCCTTCAGGTCAACCAGCGGTCATCTATTTAGCAAAAATTAACTAAAATCTAATCACATTTTAGCGGCAATTCGAAGTGGCATTCTCAACATATGTATGATTAAAGGTCACTTTAAGTGTACACAGCGGCTTACCATATCCGGCAACATCACAATAACGCACGATTTTCCCTTTATCCTTTGCCCCATTATAATCAATGGCATAGGTCCATTCCACAATGTCACCTTCAAAAGACGTATGCAACGGCACATCAAAATCATCAAAAAAGTCTTGCATCTGCTGCCCCTGCTCAATATCAAAACCAGCAACATGGAATATTTTACCGCGAGCAGGTTCAAACTTCCCTTCTCTGTCATTATTATATACCGGATCTTCACTCAATTCAGGATATTGATGGCAAACAGAACAAGCTGTTAACAAAAAACAACTTATAGCAAAAATAAAAGCACGCATAGAATATAACTCCTTCATACGATAGTCTAATTATTGTCTATTATGGCTGACAAGTTCTAACACGATTCTATCCAAGAGTAAAAAGCCGTCATCTGTCAACCAAATATTATGGCTATCATAACACAGCAATTTTAATTCTGCAAGTCTTTTTATTGCCAAATTATTGACAAATTCAAACAACTGAAGACCACAAGCAGCAAAAAACCTTTGGTCATTGATTCCTTCACGGATTCGCAACCCCATAAACAGCAGTTCCTCTGCACGTTCTTCTGCACTTAACTGCTCTGCAATATCCCCATCAATAGAGGCCGTAACTTTCCCATGATAAATAAAACGCCCATGTGCCCCCTCACCTATTCCAATATAGTCTCCGCCTTGCCAGTAGACGAGATTATGCACACTTTGCTGCTCCCGATTCACCGCAAAGTTAGAAACTTCATAACGCTCCATCCCTTTCACTCCAAGATAGTTAACTGTCTGAGTATAAAGTTGAGCCGCAATATCCTCATCAGGAAGCTGAACGCCTCTGCGCGCAAAAATCGTATTTTCCTCTAATGTAAGCTGATATAAAGAAATATGTTTCAGCCCGAACGAAAGCGCTAAATCAATTTCTTTAACCCAATCCTCCCAAATTTGCTGCGGCCTTGCATAAATAAGGTCGATAGAAAATTTTTCAAAAGTCTGGGCAGCCAAGGCCATCGCTTGCAAAGCCTCATTAACCGAATGTGTTCGTCCCAAAAACTTCAAGTCATTCTGATTAAGTGCTTGCACCCCAAGTGAAAGTCTATTAATCCCCACCTGATGAAAGGCTAAAAATTTTTGATAATCAAACGTATTTGGATTGGCCTCCAAAGATATCTCAGCATGAGGTAAAATATCAAAACAATCTGCCAAAAAATCTAGCGTTTTCCCTATTGCCTCAGATGAAAGAATAGAAGGTGTTCCCCCACCAAAAAAGACAGACTTAACCTGCCTTTTCCCTAACAACTCCGAAAACCGTACAATGTCTCGCCGATATTGCTCAATAACCCTCGTTTCATCTAACTCACGAGGCTTTAATGCCCTAAAAAAATCACAATATGGACACCTGCTCTTACAATACGGAAAATGAATATATACAGCCAGTGGTGACACACAATCTCCCATAAATTATATTACCCTAATTCAGCACACTTAGTTTCTATTCTTTTTTCCAATTCTGCCATAAACTCTTTTTTGCCAGAAAATTCCTCGATTCGCATCGGCGGCATAAATTCAAATGTAATTGTTCCCGGATACCTTAAAAAAGAAGATTTAGCCCAATGTAACCCCGTATTAAGCGCCACCGGAACAACCGGCATTCCCAATTCCTCAGCCAAAAACAATACACCAGATTTATACCCCTTGACTTGCCCGTGTTTACAGCGTGTTCCTTCCGGAAAGATAATGATTTTCCGTCCTTCAGCTACACGCTTTTTAGCTTCTCTCAGCATACTTCTCATCGCCTTACCGCCGGCCCCCCTATCAACAGCAATCATCCCATATAACGCCTGTCCCCAACCAAATAACGGAATATAAGTTAATTCCTTTTTCAAAACAAATACCGAATTGGGAATAATCGCTGTATAAGCATAAGTTTCAAATGCAGATTCATGCTTAGATGCAAAAATACACCCCGGTTTAATAAACTCTTTGCCCTTCACCTCTATCCTAATACCGCATAAAAAGAGCATAACTTTCCAAATTATCGGATGTAAAAATTTATCCCACACTGCCACACCTGCTCTGCGAGAAAAAATACCCACCAAAATAACCACACTAAAGCCTACAGCTTGAGCCGGATAAAACCACAAATTAGCAATCAATGAACGCAAAAAAACATATATTTTATACATAAAATTAGTCCTTCTCTTCACAAAATTATGAAAACCAATACTGCACAGAAACCACTAAAAACTTAGCATATTCAGCTGTCAAAAATTTGAAACTTCCCAAATGCCGCCACCAATGTTTCCGAACATATCCCGAATTAACCGCCACAAAACGAATATCTCGTTGCGGCATATAATGTAACAACTCAGAGCGACTACGTGGAATATGGTAAAAAGAAGTAACGGCATAAATAGTTTTTAGTTTATATTTTTCTGCCCACGCCATAATCTCTTTGGCATTTCCCTCCGTAGTTGTAGCTTCATAACCAAGATCGACAGGCATATCATCATAAAGGTGAATTCCCTCATTCTCAGCTATTTCATCTAAACGCACACCAGATTGCACCCCAGAAATAAGTAGTCTTCGCCCCTTTCCTTGTTCTAGCAGCTCCAATCCTTGAGCAATTCTATTTCTCCCTCCAGTCAAAACGGCTATACCACTTTCAGATGGCACACTGACGCCTTGTGGCTGTGCATGAATATAGGCAAAAACAGCATGTGTAAACCAAAAGAAACCCACAAACCAACATAAAATAAGGGCAATCAAACAGCCCAAAGCAATCTTCATCAAAGTGCTCCCAATAGTGAACAACTACTATTAGTCTATACAATATCAAGAAAAGACAATATGATTTTTAAGACTTCTCCACAAAAAAGAAAAGGAGGTTCACCATGAACCTCCCTTATTTCATATATTACCTTCGTTATAACTATTTTTTACAACATGGACAAAAACGTGAGCAAAGACCAGCCAACAAACCAGCAACAGCAGGTACAAGCAAAAACAGCCATACCTGAGACATAGCTTGTCCACCTACAAATAAAGCTGGTCCAAAACTACGCGCCGGATTAACTGAAACCCCCGTAATCTGCAAACCGAGGATATGTATAACAACAAGTGTCAAACCAATCACCAAGCCTGCAACTTCAATAGGACTTTCCGTTGCTTTAAGAATAACTTTAACAAAGATATATGTAGCAATAAACTCAAAAAGCAACGCTGCAACTAATCCATAACTCATTCCATACCCAGGACCCCAACCATTTTGGCCGAGACCTTCCACTGCCGGGTCAAAACCACGTAAACGATTAGAAGCAATCCACAACAAAACAGCAGCTCCTAATATAGCACCAATAAATTGGAAAATAATATAACCAATAGCATCTTTGGTAGACATACGACCAGCGCCCCAGACACCAAGTGTTACAGCTGGGTTAACATGCGCCCCAGAGACAGGGCCAATAGCATAAGCCATAGCAACAACAGCCAAACCAAAGGCAAAAGCAATTCCCAAATGTCCAACCGTTGCGCCAGAAAACACAACTGTGCCACAACCTATAAACACCAATACAAAAGTACCAAACATTTCAGCTAGATATTTCTTCATAGTTCACTCCTCATAAAGATTAAAAACAACCACAGTATAAAAGATTTTATAAAAAAAGCAACTACAAATTCACCACCAATTGTTTAGGTCGTCTCCAAACATTTTTCAAACCATTATAATACTTTGATTTTAAAGGAACACCTACGACTTAACATATTTCTAAGGCATACGCTTAAGCGTTTTCACAACTGTCATATAGGCTGTAAAGGCAGTAAGTATTGTAGAAACCATAGGCATAACAGCTATAATAAGCCAACTTTCCAAACTAAATGTAACAGAATTAAAAATCCCCGCCTCAATTCCTTTTGCCATGTTCCCCACCAACATAATAGCAGGAACAGCCAGAATAGTCCCTATAATTCCTGCGACCATAGTCATTTGTGAAATTTGTTTCACATAATTCATAGCTATATATTCATCTGTAGCCCCCATAATATGCAAAATACTAATAATTTCACGATGAACGTTCAACCCAGTTTTAACAGCATAAACAATCGCTGCCATAATGGCCACTGCCACCATAATCAAAACCGTAACAGCCAACATTTTCAATGAATTAATAAACTTTAACAACCGTGCCAACCAGAGATTATGATCATTAATCGACGCCTGTGGAGAAACTTCCGATAGCCGTACAGCCAACTCCTTATAATCAAAGTGCCGAGCATTATTAATTTTCACATCAAGCAATTTAGGAATTGGTAGCAATTGAATATCAACATTATGCCCCAACCACGGCTCCAATAATGCATGCAACTCAGTATCAGAAAGAACTGTCACTTCTTTTATATCCGGATATCGTTCCAAAAAGCTGACAACGTTTAACAAATCTTTCCGGCTCTCTTCAAAATCAGGTAACGGCAAAACTTGCACAGTAAAATTAGACACAACCTGCTTTTTAGAATTCTCAAACATGGTATTAATGCCCAAAACGCCTGCAAGCGTAATGGCAAATAAAAAGACCGAAACCGTAACAATCACTCTTAAAAAAGTCCTTGAATAGTCTTCATCTATAGGTAAAGCAACTGTAGCATTTGCCGGAGGTTTTTGTTTAACCAATGCTTTCATCCGAGCCTTATCGGCTTTCGGTTTACCGGCCGGCCTTTCTGGAATTTGTTGAATTTGATTTTCTTCATTATTTGACATAAGATAACCCTCCGTTCTCAAGTTTTAAGCGAGGATAGTTATAACGTTCCATCAACTCATTAGAGTGCGTTGCTATCACCACTGTCGTCCCGAGGCGATTTAACTCTGCAAAAAGTTTCATTAATTTTGCAGCAATGTCACTATCTACATTTCCCGTAGGTTCATCAGCCAATAATAACTCTGGACGATTAATGACAGCCCTTGCGATAGCTGCTCGTTGCTTTTCTCCACCAGATATTTCCGAACTTTTCGTATACATATTATCAGAAAGCTCCACCCATGCCAGAAGCTCTATCACCCGATGACGAATTTCCTTTTCTTTCATTCCCCGAAGCCGAAGCGGCAAAGCTACATTATCAAATACACTCAAATGCTCCAACAACCTGAAATCCTGAAAAACAACACCGATTCTTCGTCTTAAAAATGACAGCGTATCGCGATCAGTCATAGAAACATTATTGCCAAATACTTTAAGTGTCCCCTCTGTCGGCTTCTGTGCCAAATAGAGCATTGACAGCAAAGAAGTTTTACCAGCACCGGATTTACCGGTCAAGAAATGAATAGAACCGCGTCTAAAAGCAAAATCTATATTCTTCAATACTGGGGGATTATCACCATAAGCTAACCCCACATTTGTCATTTCCACAATTGGCTCAAACTGTCTTGTATCCATAACTTCCACCATAAAATTCAAATTATCACTAATATAATAGCAACAACACAAACATTAAAAGAGGCAAACCACCTTATCCCCAAATTTTTATAAGGACTATTTAATTATTTATTAAACTTTTCGTTGATTCTAAAAAATTTCATGATTATAATCATCACAGTTTTTAAAAAGAGGATAGATAAATGTTAATAAGTTGCCCCAAATGCCATAGCATATATGAAATTCCGGATAATCTAGTTGGAAAAACCGGCCAAAACTTTCGTTGCCATGCCTGCGCAAATGTTTGGCATGTTATGCGCGAGGATGCTCTCGGCTACACAGAAGCAGAAGATACCACACCCTACATAGAAGCAATACCCGTATCAGAGCCTCCTCACCGCAATTATCCAGCGAATAAAAAAGAATATCACATCCCTGCAGATCACAAATCAGGCACACCAACACGTTCTTCTCTTGAACTTATTAACCAAGAAGGTAACCCTAATATTCGCCCCAAAATCAAAAAGCAAAAAGAATTAACCCTCACTTCAGACCAAGGAACTTCTTTTACAATCAGTGCCGCTCCAGAATATATAGAAGAAGATTCGCCAACACCTCGTTTATTTGATGAAGAAGATATACACATAAGCCAACAAGATCGTTTATTACCACCTCAACCATTCAAAGGCTACCGTAAAACCTGGCTTTTGTTGATATTAATAGCGATATGCTTTTTATTAGTTTTTCTACGCCGTGACATTGTAAACATCTACCCCCCGGCAGAAATGTGGTATAATAAAATAAAATTAAGCGGCTTAAATAATCCTGAATTTTTAAAGTTCTCCAATATTTCCCTAAGTGAGATAACAATAGACAATAATCCCATGCTTAAAATCACTGCAGAAATCGTTAATACTTCTCGCTATACCACACGAGTTCCCTCAATTACCATCAGTGGCAACAAAACAACATATGATGCTGCCGCCATAGATAAATTAGCTGGACATGAAAAGAAAAATTTTGAAATTAATTTTCCTGCCCCTCAAAATAATCTTGCCACAACCTTGACTTTAGGATTCAAACAACCCTAAATAATCCAAGGATAAAATTTAAATAGGAGATAACTATGTTAAGAGATGAGTTACAAAACGCTTTAAAAGATGCCATGAAAGCAAAAGATATGTCTACAGTATCAGCAATCAGACTGATAATTGCTGGACTTAAGGAAAAAGATGTAACGGCTCGTGGTGCCGGAAAGGAATGTGCTTCTGATTCAGATTTACTTTCAATGATGCAAAGCATGATAAAACAACGCCTTGAATCAGCCAAAATATATACAGATGGAGGCAGACCAGAACTTGCAGCCAAAGAGCAAGCTGAAATCTCTGTTATAGAACGTTTCCTTCCCAAACAGTTAACCGAGGAAGAAACAATTACCGCCATCAACAGCATCATTTCTAAAATCGGAGCACAGGGGATAAAAGACATGGGCAAAGTCATGGCAGAGCTCAAGACAAATTATGCCGGCCAATTAGACATGGGCAAAGCATCAGGATTAATCAAAAACCTACTTGGATAACACCCCCTCATAAAAGAGATTATTTATGGCCTCTGATGATTTACAACGTTTTATTGATGAATTACGAGCACGCATTTCAATTGCAGATGTCGTAGGTGCAAAAGTAAAGCTTGTCAAAAAAGGCCGAGAATATCAGGGCTTATGCCCTTTTCATAATGAGAAAACCCCCTCCTTTACCGTAAATGAAACTAAGGGCTTTTACCATTGTTTTGGTTGCGGCGCACATGGGGATATTATTAAGTTTGAGATGGAAGCTAACGGCCTACCCTTCATGGACGCTCTCCAAAAACTAGCACATCAAGCCGGTCTAACCATGCCTCAATTCTCAGCAAAAGATAAATCTGACGCAGAAAATAAAAAATCTCTTTACGATATTATGGAACAAGCCTGCCTTTTTTTTGAAAAAGAATTACGCATGCCTGATGGCCACGAAGGATTTAACTATTTCACTCAAAAGCGTGGCCTATCAAAAGAAATTATTCAAAAATTCCGTTTAGGATATGCTCCGAATAACAATGCTTTAATGGCCCATCTAAAAAAGCTAGGAATAAATGAAGCAGATTTAAAAGAACTAGGGCTAATTGCTATTCCAGAGGATAAGACACGCCATCCTCATGATTTTTTTCGTAACCGTGTTATGATTCCGATCACCAATAAGCAAGGCAAAATCATTGCCTTTGGTGGCCGTGTAATGGAAAAGATAGAACCCAAATACCTCAATTCACCAGACACGCCTATTTTCAACAAACGAAGAAACCTCTATAATCTAGATAAAGCCAGAGAAATAGCCTACAAAGAAAAACGCCTCATAATTTGCGAAGGTTATATGGATGTTATCGCACTAGATCGCTTTGGATTTGGTTACGCCGTTGCCCCGCTTGGCACAGCCTTAACCGAAGAACAAATTATAGAAGCATGGAAAGTATGCTGTGAACCGATTCTTTGCCTTGATGGTGACACTCCTGGTATCAAAGCAGCAATGCGAGCGGTTGACAGAGTATTACCTATATTAAAAGCAGGATACTCTCTTAAGTTTTTATTTTTACCAGATAACCAAGATCCTGATGAATATCTCCAAGCTCATGGAGCCAATAGCTTCGCTGCTCTAATGGCTAAGACAAAACCTCTAATTGATATTTTATGGCAAAAATATACTGAAAACGAAGACAGCTCAACGCCTGAGAAAAAAGCTTTAATTGAGCAGACCCTCTTAGCAGAGGTTAATAAGATTGCAGATACCACAGTCCGCAATTACTATGCACATGAAATTAAAAACCGCATTTATCTTGCCTACAAACAAACTCCATGGCAAAGAAAAACAGAAACTTCATCATCTGGCACTTTGACCCTCTCTAAAACAAATACAGCTGACAACGTTATTTTTCCTACGCAAAAAAAATCCACAAACAATAATACTCAATATAGTTATCGTCATCAAAACAACAAGCATTATCTAATCCAGCACAGTTTTGCGTCTATACCGCCGCGCCATAATACAAACACCGAACAAGATAAAAATATCCGCTTTATAATTGCTGCAGAGTTAATTTATCCTGAACTGATCGATGATTATGAAGAAGCAATTTTTCTAGATGATATAAAAGACCAGAAATTACAGGAGTTACAAACAACCATTGCCGATACATTTCATAACAGTGATGTAGCCCTCTCTGGTGATGACTTGGTTGCACAAATAGCTGAAACCTCAGTAGGAAAAACGCTCAAAACACTATGGGAATGGGATATGATAAAAAAACAAAATCCTTTTATCAACGATCTTCGCCACCAAATTGATAGCATCTTACAGCAGAATAAACGCCGCGCATTAGAAGAAGAGATAAAGAAATTAACCACGGAAGTTTGTTTGAACTTTGATGAAGAAAAATTTAACCGCCTAAGCGAGTTAAAAAAGAATCATGATGAGATGTTACGCCAAGCAGATGCTGAAAATGCATATTAAAAAATAAAGCTTGACATTTAAAATATATATCATACTATCCCTCTGCCAACATAAAATTATAATATAATTATCGAAACCATTATGAACAACGGATACAATTTCTTTACAAAAAATGTTGTGAAACAAATAGAGAATCCAATTTATGTTCATAATGATAAGAACAAAGATGTTGAGAAACATTAGTTCTTAGGCGGTTACCTATCCCCAGATAGTAACCGCTTTTTTTATGTAAAACTAAAATATCATATTCATATTTTTGCCAATATTCAATCAATGACAAAAAATAAAAAAATAGTTGACAATCAAAACAAACCATATATAACAAAGACCGTACATTAATTTTTATGATATATTTATTTTAGAATAACCGTTGCTGCGAAGCTACCGTTATTCGTCACATTTTTTCATAACGTTTATGATTTTACCTAAGAACGCATGTATTACATATAGGCATAAAATGTCGTGAGACACTGCCTATGGCAACTGTAAGAAATCCTAATCTTAGTTAGAGAGCCAAAATTGTTGAGAAACAAATTTGGCTCAATTTTTATATAAAATCAATATTTTTTCTTAAATTTATCAGCAAGCTGACGCAATTTATTTAACGTTATTCCAACAACATTATTTTTCCTTAAGATTTGAGCGGCTTTTTCTTCCGCATTTTTAATTGCACTGTCAGCTAACTGTTTAATTTTTTCAAAATGTTTATCTACTTCATTAGGATTGATATTTAAAATACTGTTAATGCTAAATTTATCATCAGATTGACTTTCATCTTTTTCATCAGTCCATTGTTGTATTTCGACAACAGGAATTTGCAGTTCTAACTCTTCTACTGATTTTTGTAAAACATTATTTTCATCATCATGTAAAGGATTATTTTTGGCATCTATCTCCATATTATCAATTATTTTATTATCTTTACCCTCCGCAATCGGAACATCAGTATTCAGTATACCAGTGCCTGCCTCTGAAGCAATCAAAGAAGAATCTGCCGCCACGATTTTAGGCTCAGAAAGCAAGGCAGAAAAGCTATCAAGATTTATATTATTTGCCCATTCATTTTCCAATTCATAAGCCACATCAAGCGGCACGTCCTCATCATTTTTCTCATCAAAAATATTTAATTTCAATTTACTAGACAAGTAAATTAATTTAGAATGTAAAACAGAGCTACGCTGTTCCATTTCTAAAATAATTTTGGCCACTTCTTCAACTAGAACCGACTGCTCATCAATCCATTCTCCCATAACCAGTGCCTTAAGAATTTCAAATCCATCATTTATTTGATCTCTCAGCAGAAAGATATGAATAGCCTGCAAATAACGCCGAGATATATATTCCTTCAAGGAATTGTTAATATTACTTTTTTGTATAATTCTAAAAGCCCGCAGATTACATTTAAGCAACGTCGTAACCTGCCTAGACTGAACCAAGCGACAAGCCAGAATACGATGCAAAAATCCAATCATTTCAGTAGCACGACCTTTCTGCGCTAAATGAAACAAAATCTCAGCAGCAACGCCAACCTGCTCCAAATTTAAAGCGGCCAACGCCAAAAGAATTCCTCGAGGATGATTACTTTGGTTTATCAACCATAAGCAACGTTCCTTAGCTTCCAGTAGATGCACTTGTTCAAACTCGACCCATCGTGCTGCCGTCTCATCATAAAACCCCTCGTCTTCTTCAAATTGGCGAACAAAATCAATAATTTCCTGATTATGTGCTTGTGCCACAGGCTGATCGGTTTTAGAAAGATCTGAAATTCGCCCCCCTGCTATCAACCGCGCCCATAAACGATCATCTAACCCAATTTTTTTATAAGAATTTCTTTCACGCTTAACAAATTCTTGAAAATAATAACTAAAATATTTCTTTTCTCTATTAGAAAGTGACCGATTAGCATAAACCAAGATAGTTGTTAACTGATGTAAAATCTTATTTCGTTCCAAACAGTTATCATCATTAAACAGATGCACCAGATAAGCCTCAATTGCGTCATTAAGCGGAATTTCTGTCAATTTATCGATTAATCCTTGCCCATTAAAACCTACCGAAAATATTTCATTTCCAAGATAGACATTAGTTTCCAAAAGCTCATCTAAAATAATTTGCTGAAATTTAACCTCGCATTTTGCCTCATCAAGCTCTGTCCAAACTGAGGAAGGCACGTTTCCATTCTCAGCCAATTGCATAGAAAATTTTTGAAGAAAATGATTATTAAACGCTTTAACAACACCATTTTCCAACAACTTTCTCCATATTTTCTCTCGTACTGGTACACTTGCCCCCTTTAAACTGACCATTCCAATCATAGACCAGAGTAGTGCAAAATGCTCATTTTCAAATAAAAAATCATACCAAGAAGAATCTAACTTTCTCATCACCAGCTCTAATTTATCTACCTGAGCAGATAAAATCATTCCAGTAATTTCTTGTTCTGTACAAATCATCAGATACCCCAAAAACAAAGATTATAGCCAAGTCTATGTTTAAGAAACAAGACTGTCAAGTTGAACTGCATGATTAACAACAATGATTTACGCCGTTATGGTATTTGCGCATTTCCTGTAAAAAAGAGAAAAAATAGAATTTATCCCTTGACATTCACCTAAGAAATAATTATCTTGTTAGCGTTTGCAAACATTTTATACAAAGTATAAAGATACCACATACAAGGAACGACATGTCAGAAGATAAAGAAGAATACCAAAGCTCTGATGCCCCGCTGTTGGATTCATTTGGCGGTGCCCTAAAAAAACTCATAGCCAAAGGTAAAGAACAAGGCTACATTACTATTGAAGAGTTAAACCAAGCCCTCCCTTCAGAAAAAGAAACATCTGACCAAATAGAAGATATTATGGCGGCCATTTCCGAGATGGAAATTAGCATTATATCCGCAGATGAAACAGACGATTACGAAGATGATATCGAACAAGAATCAGAGAATCGCGATGACATTGAAGATTATGATGAGGATAACACAGGCAATTTTGACAGCAAAGAGTTGATGCGTTCTGACGATCCAGTTAGAATGTACTTAAAAGAAATGGGAACAGTTGAATTGCTCTCCCGCGAAGGCGAGATCGCAATTGCCAAACGTATTGAAGCTGGTAAAACAGTAATGATAGATGGTCTATGCGAAAATCCAATGACTTTGAAGGCCATCTCTAAATGGCGTGATGAACTCGTTGCCGGAACAATGCAGCTAAGAAATATCATTGACCTAGAAATGATGTACGGTGTTGATGCTGCTGCTATCGTTTATGATGACGATACCGCCACTCCAGAAGATGACCTTGAAAATGTCACCAAAGACTTAGAAAATAAAAATCTAGATGATATTGATGAAGAACTAGATACTGATATAGAATTTGACAGTACCGTTGATGATGAAACCGAAGAAGACGTCGATTCTGAAAATGAATTAGACGGCGAAGAAACCGATTCTCTAGAAGATGAAGATGAAGATAGTTCTCATGCGGTGACTTCAATCAGTGCTATGGAAAACGCATTGTTTGAACCTGTACTTGAAATATTAAATAAAATTTCCAGCTACTATGATGAACTTAGCCGCATCCAAGCACAACGCATGAAAGCCATCCTTGCTGGCCGCAAAGCACAAACCTCCCTTGAAAAGAAATATCTCAATATCAAAAAAGAATTAATCGAATTAATGAGTTCTATTCATCTCAACTCCATCCGTGTCGAAGAATTAGTAGAACAACTAAATGAGCTCAATCGCCGTCTAATGGGAGTTGAGGGGAAATTAATGCGCCTAGCAATGAATGCAAAAGTTAAACGAGAAGATTTTCTGAGCGCTTATCAACATTCCGAACTTGACCCGCATTGGTTAGAAAAGCTTGCTGAGAAAAAAGACAAGCATTGGAATGCATTTATTGAAAACAATAGAGATGAAATCACTGAATTACGCAATTCTTTAGCTGAGATGAGTGCAGAATGCGGCTTACCTATTTCTGAATACCGCAAGATGGTTGATACGATTAAACGTGGTGAAAGAGAGGCCGAAAGAGCCAAAAAGGAGATGATTGAAGCGAACCTACGCTTAGTCATCTCTATTTCGAAAAAATACACTAATCGTGGCATGCAATTCTTAGATTTAATCCAAGAAGGCAACATTGGACTAATGAAGGCTGTTGATAAATTTGAATATCGCCGTGGATATAAATTTTCGACATATGCCACCTGGTGGATACGTCAGGCAATTACACGTTCCATTGCAGATCAGGCACGAACAATCCGTATTCCAGTGCATATGATCGAAACGATAAACAAGTTAGTACGCACCTCTCGCCAGATGATGATAGAAACAGGACGCGAACCTATTCCGGAGGAACTAGCCAAGAGATTGTCCATGCCGGTAGATAAGATCCGCAAAGTAATGAAAATAGCCAAAGAGCCTGTCAGCTTAGAAGCTCCGGTTGGTGATGAGGAAGATTCATCATTGGGCGATTTTATAGCCGATGAAAACGCATTACAGCCTGTGGATAGCGCGATACACACTAATCTAAAAGAAACTTGCACGCGCATACTATCTTCCTTAACGCCAAGAGAAGAACGCGTTCTCCGCATGCGGTTTGGCATTGGCATGAACACAGATCATACGCTAGAAGAAGTTGGACAACAGTTTAATGTCACCCGGGAACGTATTCGTCAGATTGAAGCTAAGGCACTAAGGAAATTGAAACATCCTAGCCGTAGTAAGAAGTTAAGATCGTTCTTAGACCAATAAATTTATCAAAGGCGTGCAACCAATGCACGCCTCTCCTACCTAAAAATGCCAGTGCAAAAATAATAAAGACTATTATAGTGAACTTCATGAGAAGAATATTAACATATCTTATGATAACATGCTTCATCATTTCTATTTTTGATGTTGTAGATATTCATGATATATGCAATGAAAATGGAACACAGATTTTTTCGACTTCAAACCCTCATGCCGATAATTCCCAAGACAGCTTAGGAGACAGCAACTTCCAATATACAACGGTCGAAAATTTCTTTTTACCTTCCTTTCCACATCTCTATAACATTAGAAGAACATTGTTAGATAGCCTCAAACCGACACTAAAATTTGTTTTTTTCTATAACTACTATCCAGGAAATAATAATCACCCTCCTAAGGCCTAAGTTTTCTAAATTTAAAAAACCGTCTTCACAGATGAAAAACGGTAACAGAAATATATATAATAGACCTATATGAGGACAATCATGTCTAAAGAACTTCATTTATTTATAATATGGAATCGAGCTCTTAGCATGCAGCAAAAGATTATAGCAGATTTGGTAACACACTGTGAAATCAGAAAAATTTTCAAATGCCATTGGGAAAAGGAAACTTTTACTATAAAGCTGGCTCAATTCTACAAAAAAAAATTACACCATAGTTGCAAAAAAGAAAAGGAATGCGGGGATGGTGATTTTTTAGTTATTGTTTTATATGATAATCACCCCCAACATAAAAATAAAATCAACATTAACATTAAAAAACTAAAGCAAAAATATCGCCAATGGACATCAGGAAAATACTTAATCCATGCCAGTGATACTTCAGCAGAAGCTGAAGAAAATTTAAAATATTTAACCCACATGGACCACAAAACATTTCTTAAGCATTATCCCTCTGCCTGGGATGGTAAAAGTATTGATAAAATTGTAGAAAAGCCTATTAAATTAAGCCATTGGCAAAAACTAAGACTTCATACACTACACATACTACGCATATTTTTATAACTGCTTAATTTACATAACAAAAGAGGACACTTTAAACCTGTGCCCTCTCCATTCAATATTACCGCAAAAAACTACTCAGTTTTTTCGCTTTCTGTTGCTGTTTCTTTAGCTTCTTTAGTAACCCGAGGCTTTCTACCAGCTTTTTTCACTGGTTTTTCAACTGGTTCTACTTTAACTTCGGCTTCAGTCTCTGGCTTAGCTTCTTGAGCTTCATTATTATAAGCCTTAGCTTGTTTTTTGGCTTCGTCAGCACTTCTAGCAACATTTACCAAAATTGTTTGTGAAACTTCCGGATGCAAAGCCAATTTTACCGGATAAACACCAAGATATTTAATTGGCTTATCAAGAGTAACAAAACGACGTTCTAGCGCAACACCAGATTCATTAACAGCTGCAGCAATATCACGAATTGTCACAGAACCATAGAGTTGGCCAGTTTCTGCAGCCTGACGAATAAGCACAGCACTAAACCCTTTTAGTTCATCAGCTTTTTTGTTAGCTTCATCAAATAATGCCTTATTATGAGCTTCCAATTCAGCACGTTGCTTTTCAAAATAAGCGATATTAGCTTCAGTTGCACGCAAAGCCTTATTTTGAGGTAAGAGATAATTACGAGCATAACCGCTTTTTACATTAACCTTATCCCCCATTTTGCCTAATTTATCGACATGTTCTAAAAGAATGATTTCCATTGATCTGTCTCCTTAATTAGCCACATAAGGCAAAAGAGCAACAAAGCGAGCGCGCTTTACAGCACGAGCAATTTCTCTTTGGGTTTTAGCTGTAACGTTTGTAATACGACTAGGCATAATTTTACCTTTTTCCGAAATATAACGCGACAAAAACTTAACGTCTTTGTAATCAATTTTAAAGTTCGGATTGTCGCTTAAATTTTTCTTTTTAAAAAAACCTTGTTTTGACATAGTTCCGTACTCCCTTAGTTTGCATTATCAGCAGCCGTATCAGCAGCCGTTTCTTCTTCATTATTAACAGCAGAATTAAATTCATCCACTTTAATCGTCATAAAGCGAATAATATCTTCATTCAACCGCGCCAAGCGTTCATACTCAAATATAGCGCTAGCAGGAGCGGAAATATTTAAAACCACATAATAACCTTTACGGTTTTTCTTAATGCGATAAGCCAGATTTTTTAAGCCCCAATTGTCAACACTAACAACCTCTCCGCCTTCTTTTTTAATGGCATCTGACAAACTCGCCACGATATCATTAACTTGAGATTGGCCGAGATCCTGGCGGGCAATTAACATACTTTCGTATTTAGTCATATAAAAACTCCTTATGGATTCTCAACAAAAACAAAATGTTACACATTTATATTCAATCTGTAACATATACATGTATAGCCACCGAAATTAATACATCTCGGCAGCAAGGACGCAAGCACTATACCACCAGATTTTTAATATGCAAGCATTTTTTCGTCTTAAATGATCATCATAATAAAAGTTAATCTGCAAAATTTGACTTTGCCCAAAAAATATGGTATACTAGCATATATTATTTACGGAGGGAAACATGACAACATCAAAAGAACAAACCATAAAAATACTCAAAGCCCAATCGCTGCCAAATATCAAACAATTAGCTTTAGATCGGCAAAAAGCATTCGATGAGCTATGTAAAAAACATTACCAAAAAAATCAACCTGCTGAAATGAACAAGACCAAAACAACAAAAATTCAACCTCAAAACATAACAATAAAATCAAATATAACCATGCATGCGCCCTATTGGGAATTTACCAGCACAGCATACCTCAACGGAAAAAAGATCATCGAGCCGCAAGATTCAACCAAACAATCCCTATTTGGCGTGACACATCGCCGAGAAGTCAGCAGCTACCAAAATCCTGTTGGAATTGTACACCAATATTGGGGAGCTATGCAGCATAATGAAGCCGGCGCCGATAATATAGCTTTATACGCATTAGTAAACAAAAACAAATACTCTTCTTTTGCCAATAAATTCTTTAACCCAGGATATGAAACTGCCCTTCAAACCTTCAAAGAAGATATCAAAAAAAATCCTAAAAATGCTTGGGGAATAATGTCCCCTACTCGTAAAGCTCTAATTAAATACATAAAACCGAACTATAAAGAGCTATTCATTGCAGAAGGAAAGAATAATCCTGAATCTTTCTTACAGCTACAACGCGATGCTGCCAGCACTGTAACTGCCTCCTATTATAATCTAGAGAAAGTCGTTACAGAGCTCAAAAAAGTAGGCATAACCCCCACATCTATCAATCCTTCTGTATGGAGTGTTATAATCTCCGCTGGTATTGCTAGAGGCAACACATCTTTTACCAGAAACGGCAAAAAATATAGTGTAACCGAATTATTTAAAAACAAAAGCCTACAGCAGATAAATTCTCCGCAAATGATTGATGAAATAGCCCAAGCATACCCCACAGCTTTCAGAAAAAATGCAGCCAATGAACAAGCTGCCATTCAATTTGCCAAAGACCATATAAACGAAAAACATTCCATCACGACAGCACGCGAATTATCTTTAATGCTGGGTGATGAACAAGTATACCACAATTATCTAGCCAACTTAAAATTACCACAACAGACACAAAATACTCAGGTAGCGGCCCTCAAAAACACCCAAACACGTTAAATAAAGGGAAAGTTCCAAATAAGGGAAAGTTCCAAATTGCTTTGACAAACACTGAGGCGCAGATTTAAAATCTGCGCCTCAGCAACAAAATAGTCTTAATTGATAAAACTTAAAACTATTTATATTGGCTCATATGCTCTAATAATGAACGTTTTTCATTAACGCCGTCTTGAGCTTTATGTAGCAAAGCCTCATACCGCTCAGGATTCATCTTATTAAC
Organism: Alphaproteobacteria bacterium; assembly: GCA_017475705.1. Lineage (GTDB taxonomy): Bacteria > Pseudomonadota > Alphaproteobacteria > RF32 > CAG-239 > CAG-267. The sequence goes on along the minus strand of JAFVFB010000011.1, from coordinate 36,791 downwards.
GACTTGAAAACGTGTTTCGCTTGACATATAGTCAGATAGCGGTTTTGAAGGAGCCCTAGAATCCAACATCAACGGGGCTTTACCTTCTTTGATGTTTTCTGGATTATAGCGATATAATGGCCAAGAACCAGTCTCTACAGCATCTTTCTGGTGCAATAAACCATCTGCCATATTGAGCCCTTGGTTAATACAATGAGAGTACGCAATAATCAAGGATGGACCATCATATGCTTCTGCTTCATTCATTGCCTTAATAACTTGGCTATCATTAGCCCCCATAGCGACTTGTGCAACATAAACACTACCATAAGACATAGCAATCATTGCTAAATCTTTTTTCGGTAATTCCTTACCTGCCGTAGCAAATTTGGCTGAAGCACCCATTGGCGTTGCTTTAGATTGCTGACCACCGGTATTAGAGTAAACACCTGTATCAACCACCAAAATATTAACATTACGTCCAGATGCAATAGCGTGGTCTAAACCACCAAAACCGATATCATAAGCCCAACCATCACCACCAATAATCCAAACGGATTTCTTGATAAGATAATCAGCTACTTCTATCAATAATTTTGCTTCTTCACCATTCATTCCGGCTAATTTTGCTTTTAATGCCTTTACATTCTCACGTTGAACATCAATTTCAACATCTAAATTTTGCGGATTAGCCAGAATCTTATCAGCAAGATCACCTAATTCAGCTTTCAAACTCTCCAGCAAATGCTTAGCCTTAACTTCACTTTGATCAATAGAGACACGCATACCCAAACCAAACTCTGCATTATCTTCAAACAAAGAGTTAGCCCAAGCAGGACCATGTCCTTTTTCATCTTTAGTATAAGGTGTTGTTGGCAAATTACCAGAATAAATAGAAGAACAACCCGTTGCATTGGCAATAACCATTCTATCTCCAAACAACTGCGTTAACAACTTAATGTATGGCGTTTCACCGCAACCAGCACAAGCACCAGAAAATTCAAACAAAGGTTGAATCATCTGCGTTGTCTTAGGTAAGTTCTTAACCACTTCTGTTCTTTTTACATAAGGCAAAGTTTCAAAGAATTTCCAATTTTCTTTTTCAACGGCCAAATGATTTTCGATATGATCCATATTGATGGCATGCAGATCAGGATTTTCTTTATTCTTTGCTGGGCATGCAGAAGTACAAATACCACAACCGGTACAGTCTTCGGCAGAAATTTGCAAGATAAATTTCTTTCCAGCAAACTCTTTACCTTTATAGTCTGCACGCTTCAATGTTGTTGGAGCATTTGCCAATTGAGTATCATCAGCTACTTTCATACGAATAACGCCATGCGGACAAACAATAGAACATTTACCACATTGAATACATGTTGCCGGATCCCATACAGGAATTTCCGTAGCTATACAACGTTTTTCATATTGAGTAGTACCGGTTGGCCATGTTCCGTCAACAACTTCTTGCAACTCAGATGTTTTAATGCTATCACCTTTATCCGCAATCAATTTAGCAGTTAGCCCTTGAACAAACTCAGGTGCATCTGCTGGAACTGGAGACAAGCGATGATGTGTAGCCGTAACATGATCTGGATAATTAACCTCAAACATATGTTCCAATGAAGCATCAACCGCTGCATAGTTTTTTTGAACAATAGCATCACCTTTTTTAGAATAAGTCTTCTTAATAGCGGCTTTAATTTGAGCAATAGCCTCATCTTTTGGCAAAATATTAGAAATTGCAAAGAAGCAAGCCTGCATAATCGTATTAATACGAGCGCCCATTCCTGTTGCCCGGGCAACTTCCACCGCATTAATAGTATAAAACTTTAATTTCTTTTCAATAATTTGTTGTTGTACCTCAATCGGTAAGTGATTCCACACCTCATCATGCTTATAAGGCGCATTCAACAAGAACGTACCACCTTTTTTAGCAATATGCAGAATATCTACTTTATTCATAAATTGGAATTGATGGCAAGCCACAAAATCAGCCTGAGTAATCAAATAGGCCGAACGGATAGGATTATCAGAAAACCGTAAATGTGAAGTTGTCATAGAACCAGATTTACGAGAATCATACACAAAGTAGCCTTGTCCATATTTTCCGGCATCTTCAGCAATAATTTTAATAGAGTTCTTATTTGCACCAACTGTACCATCTGCTCCCAAACCAAAGAACACGGCTCTAACCACATCATCAGGTTCAACATCAAATGTTTCATCATAACTCAAAGATTTATGGGTAACATCATCTGTAATACCAACTGTAAAACCATTAATCGGCTGAGCACTTGCGGCATTTTCAAAAACAGCCTTAACCATTGCCGGTGTAAATTCCTTCGAAGAAAGACCATAACGGCCACCATAGATTTTCGGCAAGTTTTTGATTTTCCCGTTAGAAAAAGCCTGAGACAAAGCTGTCACAACATCTAAGTATAAAGGTTCACCCAAAGAGCCTGATTCTTTTGTTCTATCCAAAACAGAAACAGTTTTAACTGTTTCAGGCATTGCTTTGATTAAAGCTTCAGCCGGGAACGGACGATACAGATGAACTTTGAGAACACCAAGCTTTTGCCCATGAGCATTTAAGTATTCAATTGCTTCTTCTACAGTTTCTGCACCAGAGCCCATTACGACAATAACATTTTCTGCATCTTCAGCACCGCTATAATCAACAACATGATACTGACGCCCAGTGATTTTTGCAAATTTATCCATTTCTTCCTGAACAATACCAGGCACAGCGTCATAATATTTATTTGCGGCTTCACGTCCTTGAAAGAACACATCTGGGTTCTGAGCTGTACCTCGAACAACAGGAGCTTCTGGTTTCAAAGCATGCTTTGCTGCAAATTTATAATCAACACCATCTAACATCGCACGCAAATCATCATCAGAGATTAACTTAATTTTTTTAATTTCATGTGATGTACGGAAACCATCAAAAAAGTGCATAAAAGGTACACGAGAACGAAGTGTAGAAGTCTGCGCTATAGCCGCCATATCACCAGCTTCTTGCACAGAATTAGAACACAACATAGCAAAACCAGTTTGACGACACCCCATCACATCGGAATGATCACCATAAATAGAAAGAGCATGATACGCAAGCGAACGAGCTGCTACATGCATAACAAACGGAGATAATTCCCCGGCAATTTTATACATATTTGGTATCATTAACAACAAACCTTGCGATGCTGTAAAGGTCGTCGTCAAAGCGCCAGCTTGCAAAGAACCATGGCAAGCACCGGCGGCACCGGCTTCAGATTGCATTTCTTGAACAAAAGGCACCACACCCCACAGATTTTTCTGTTTAGCAGAAGACCAAGCATCTGCCCATTCCCCCATCGGAGAAGAAGGAGTAATTGGGTAGATAACGCAGACCTCATTCATACGGTGGGCAACAGAAGCGGCCGCTTCATTAGCATCCATCATTTTCATTTTAACATCTGACATTTATAAATATCCTTAAAAAATATACAAGTTACAATCAAAAATACACTAACACAACATGCAGTACTATACACAATACTGATTGCTGTTGTTTTTTTCGATTCGTCAAGTTTTCAACGCCGCAAAGTTAACATGAAATAGCGAAATTGCTAGTATTTTTTATTTAGACTTGCAAATTATAATTTAGTTGCTACACTTGCACAGACAAGGCAAAAAAGGAAGTATCAATGTCTTTTAAGATAAAAAGAAGTAAAAAATTAGTTCGCGTGCTCAAACGCAAATGGTTTAAGCCAGCTTTATATACATTAGGACTAAGTTTCCTTATATACATCACACTCTCCAGTGCCGTCACTGAAAAGAAACGAATAGAGCATAATACCCCTCATTTCATCATTACACGCGTAACAGACCGCTTTGACGAAGTAGAATTTATGCACCTACTGCTAACCATCCAAGAAATTAACATTATGCCCAAAGCATCAACACAATTAATTGAATACCTAAACAGCAAAAATGCCGACAGCTACCCTAAATTTTTAGCCATTCAACTAAACCGCATGAATTGGGCGCCTCAGGCCTTTTGGAGCAGAGCTCAAAAGTTATTTTCTATGACCAATACCTATGAGCATCTCCTACGCATAGATGAAACCATCAATTTTTTAACTGAAGAGCTTACCTTTGGAAGATTACCTAGCGAAACCAAACAACAAATAGAACTTTTACGACAGGAAAAAGAAAAAATATTAACAACGGAGCTTTCTCCTGAAGAATTCACCTTTATTAAAGAATATGCCGGCATAATTCAAAATCTAAAAAAGAATTAACCATACTTTTCCATATAAACCTATTACCATATTTGAAAGCAAACATTTTCTCTCTATATTATAGTGAGAAGGAGAAAAACATGGAAATATATTTGCTTATCACATTGGCTTTTATTTACTTTTTAACCGTCATTTTACTACCCCAAAAAAGGCAACGACAAATCTGGACAACGGCATACATTGTCTCTTTCATCATTACCGCAATATCCATTGGCTATATAAAAATTTATGCTGATGAAACATTAATGAAAGTAGGCGAACTAAATTGGTACTATATACTATATATATTTGGCTCTATATCCATCATATTAGGTCTTATTAACTTATGGATGTACAAAAGTGGACTAATCAATTTATTTCGCAATTCAAAAGATGATGAAGCATAAAAAAAGTTCCCGCACTCATAAGTACAGGAACGAACAAAGAAATAAATAATGAATTATTTCTTAACGGCAGCCTTCAAAACGGCACCAGCTTTAAAGCGAGGAGCTTTAGAAGCAGCAATTTTGATTTCTTTACCAGTAGCAGGATTGCGACCCTTACGAGCAGCACGTTTTACAACATCCCAAGTACCGAAACCGGTAATTTGAACAGCTTCACCTTTTTTCAAAGACTTCGTAACAACTTCGATAACAGCAGCAACAACTTTGTTAGCATCTACTTTTGTAACGCCAGCATTTTTAGCAACGGCATCAACGAATTCAGTCTTATTCATTTTCAAATCCTTTCTTTAATATTAAAGTTCTGAAGGGGGCATCTCCCCTACGCATATAGTCTGCACAGGGTTTTTTATAATTGTCTATAGGTTTGTAATAACTAATCCACAAAAAAACGCAAAAAAATCATTTTTTTTGCTATTTTTAAGCAAAGCTACTGAAAGACAAAGAAAAAAAATCCCCAAATTTTACTAAAAATAAAACAAATGACACCCCGCAATCAAAATTTTCGTGCAAGCTAAATGGTATACCGGTGGCAAATAAACTTTTTTCTTTTATAAAAATTTAGGTAATCTAAAACAAAAAAGCCGCCCCAAAGGACGGCTCAAGATAAACTACAATGATATTTACAAAGCTGCTATGTCAACCCGAACACCAACACCCATAGTAGAACTCAAAGAAATCTTTTTCATATAAGTTCCTTTAAGGCTTTGTGGTTTTGCTTTCATAATTGTTTCAATGAAAGTCTTAGCATTGTCATAGATTTTATCTTCATCAAAAGACGCTTTAGCAATACCAGCATGAACGATACCGTTCTTTTCCACACGGAACTGAACTTCACCGGCCTTAGCTTTTTTAACAGCCTCTGCCACATTCATAGTAACTGTACCCAATTTAGGATTTGGCATAAGACCTTTTGGGCCCAAGACACGAGCCACACGACCAGCCAATCCCATCATATCTGGTGTAGCAATGCAACGATCAAAATCAATCTTACCAGCTAAAATAGAATCAACCAAGTTTTCAGCCCCAACGATATCGGCACCTGCTGCTTTAGCTTCATCAGCTTTTTCACCTTGTGCCATAACCGCAACGCGAATTTTCTTTCCATTACCATGAGGCAAACCGCAAACACCGCGAACCATCTGGTCAGCATATTTAGGGTCAACACCAAGATTAATAGCAACATCAATTGTTTCATCAAACTTTGCACCAGCATTAGCCTTAACCAACGCCACTGCTTCTTTTAAGGAGTAGCTTTTATTTTTATCTACATTCTTATAAGCATTAACTAATCTTTTTCCGCTCATGATATTACTCCGTAACCTGAATACCCATAGAAATAGCCTGACCTTTAACCATATTCATGGCAGATTCGACTGTTGCACAATTCAAATCCGGCAACTTAGTTTGGGCAATTTCTTTAACCTGTGCCATAGAAATTTTACCGGCAACTTCTTTACCAGGAGTTTTAGCAGCAGATTTAACACCTGCAGCCTTTTTAATATAATAAGCAACAGGAGGAAGTTTTGTCACAAACGTAAAACTCTTATCTTCAAAAGCAGTAATAATAACAGGAACAGGAATTCCGGGTTCCATAGACTGCGTTGCAGCGTTAAAAGCTTTACAAAATTCCATAATATTCAAGCCTTTTTGACCCAAAGCAGGACCAACCGGAGGAGAAGGATTTGCCTTACCTGCCGGAATTTGAAGCTTGATTAAACCTAAAATTTTCTTTTTAGACTTAGCCATTTTTATACCTCAATTCTAATTTTAATGTTAATAACCTGAAGTTCCGTGGTCAGAGCATGGCTGTTCCCCCACGGCATTAAAACACTTATTTTCAAACACTTATCACAAAATGTGACTTGGTATTCAATTACAAGCCTCACTTTCATAACATAAAAAAATAAAAAGTAAAGCATTTTTTTACCCAAATATTGCGCTTGTTTTACATAATCGGAGTTCTTATCTGCAATCCGCTCTATCGCATCAAAGTAGTTGATAAAGAAGTTATGGCTTACTTCGTGCATGAAAGTGTCCGGTGTATGCTCTCTAGCTAACTCGATGATACGGCTAATCGGTGTGTATGCACCTTGATTATATCCTACACGAGAAAATAACTTGACATTTTCATTTTCTTGTGTTATATTACCATTATCCGATGAGCCGAACACTTGAGCAATTAGAGCTCTATGCCGTCTGACACTCATCGGATTTTGTTTATCATATAACATTCTTCCTGCTTTTATTTCTTGGTTAACAAACCCTTGATGTTTATTGTAGGCACTTTTGATAATGTTAGTTACTTTCAGACCATCTCCTACCGGTTTAACCACAGCAACAAAAGGCTCATTGTTTCTATCAAGTACACCGACATAAGCACTATCATCTGTTGCCGATTCAAATATATATTCAGGATTTGCGAGTTTCTCCGGCAATGCCTTTAAGTCATCAATAGTTAAACCATGCTCTTTAATTATCCTACATATCTTTGATTGGTCGAAAGAAATACGTCTGTCAGGAAGTCCCACCATAGTCCAAATCTTTGTCGGCTTAAACAAAACTGTTGGCTTTCTTTTAGGATTACTTCTTCCCCAAACGATATCGTCTAGTTCATTTGAAAAATTCTCTTTTGATCTTTCTATATTTTCTTTTACTTCCGGCTGCTCAAAATATGTTTCAGGATTAAATTCGCCAACTACTGAATAAAGCTTACCTTTTTCTCCCATCTCCTGTAAAGTATCTCTAATCTCTTCTTCGCTTGTGCCGTTTTCTTCCATAGTGCCAATACGTTCTTTTTGTTCTTCGGTATTATCTAAATAAGTATAACTACAAAATTTTCTCAAAAAATGTGCATTTTTACTGGCTTTTTTTAGCTTTTTTCTGCACATTTTAGCATTTTCACCACATGGAAAGAATTTCCCTAAAAACAACAAAGCCCTAGATTTCTCTAGGGCTTATGATTGGTGGTCTGTAGAGGTAACGCTCCTCTGCCACATCCATGTCAAGGATGCATTCTACTTTTAAACTAACAGACCATATCTACATCACAATCAAAGGTTATCTAACACAGTCAAAGAAAATTGCAAGCTTTTTTTGAAAAAATTATGAAAAAGTTAACTTTTTTTGTGTATAAAATTTTCATCAAAAGGAAAACATTTCAAAGTAAAGCTACAAACAATGAGTGAAAAAATAGATTTTACTGTAGATTATAGCAATTTAAATATTATGAATGAATATAATACAGCCGACCTAAAATTTCCGCTGATTTTATCCATTCCGCATAGTGGCACGATTTTTCCACCAGAATTCTTAAAAGTCATTTCAGCCGATGTTACTACCCTAAGAAAAAATGAAGATTTATTCGTCTATGATTTGTTGGAACCTGCCATAAAACAGCAAGGCATACCAACTCTGCACCTCAATATCGGCAGAGCTTTTATAGATGTAAATCGTGCTAAGATGGAAATTGATCCAAGTATGTTTTATGACTATCCAAAAGATGAATTAGGGCTTAATCAGCAGCGTTCTCGTTATGGCCTAGGCATTATTCATAAAATTACCGCAGATAGCCAACCCATTTATGCTGGAAAAATATCCTATAGAGAAGCGGAAGCACGTATAAAAAATATCTATAATCCATATCACAATCGCCTCAAACAACTATGTGACAGAGCTATCGAAAAATTTGGTTTTTGCTTAGTACTGGATTGCCACTCCATGCCCTCAAAAATCTGTTCCATTATTTCAGAAAATCCACGTATAGATATTTGTTTAGGGAATTTATTTGAACAAAGTTGCCCTAATAAGATAAGCTTTTTTGTAGAAAATGAATTCGTAAAGCGCGAATATTATGTAGCCAAAAATCGCCCCTACTCTGGTGCATTCATCACTTTTAACTACTGTGAACCTCGCAGACAAAGCCATACTTTACAACTAGAGATTAACCGTATGATATATGCCGATGAAGTATCTCTTAAAATAAATAATAATTTTCAACGTATTAGCTATGACATTAGCAAAGTCATTTCTAATCTAGCGAATTTTTTACTGGACTTTTAAAAAATATCTGCTATCTATGCCTCTTGAATTTTGTTAAAAAAGAGTTAACTTTCTTTTTTTTGACGTGAATTAACTAACCCGTGTTTAGAGTCAGTAATATACTGCCGAGAGCTGAAAGTTAGAAAACAGGGAGGCCCTCTTGCCCTATCGCGGTATTAAGGAAAAACTATCGTGCTAAGAAGCGTCACATTCCTGCTGGTAATGCTTTTGTTAATTACCACTCCAACCAGAGCTTATGAAGCATACAATAAAATATCAGATATTAAACAATATCAATTAGTAACAAAAAAACAGGAATTATATAATATTCCGCCAATAGCTAAACTTTCCGCCAATCACCAAACACAACTGCAAAATAGCAGTCAAGATTTGTGCGCCGTAGCAACAGCAAAAGCGGAAAAACAATATCAGATCAAACCCCAATTATTACAAACAATTGCATCTGTAGAAAGCGGAAGATGGGATGAAAAATTAGGTCGCCGCATTGCTTGGCCTTGGACTATTCAAGCTGATGGCAAAGGCTACTATTACAAAAGCAAACAAGAAGCTGTTGCTGCAATCAAAGCCCTATATGCCCAAGGAATTACCAATATTGACGTTGGCTGCATGCAAATAAACATGCGCTACCATCGTAAAGCTTTCAAGAGCATTGAAGACTCTTTGGATCCAGAACAAAATGTTGCCTACAGTGCCAAATTTTTACGTAGTTTATACAATAGAAATGGCCACAACTGGCAAAAAACGGCCATGCAGTACCATTCTAAAAACTATGAGAGAGGCTTAATTTATAAAGGCCGATTAGAAAAGCATTATGCTGAATATATAAATTCTACTGCCAACCAAAGCCTCTTCTAAAAAAGCAAAGCCGAGTTTGAAAACTCGGCTTTGAATTAAAACAAGTGAACAGTTTTATTTGCTTTTTAACATCAAACAAATCGGCATCATTAAAGATATTCCCCACACAACTGACGGTCCTGCTGGTAAATCAAAGTAATATGAAAAGATTAAACCGATGATAAAACCGAAACTTTCTCCTAAATATTCAGTTATTCTTCGTTGGTGTTCATTTTTCATATAACTTGTTGCCACAGCCGGAAATATTAATGAGGCAAACACCAAATAAACTCCGCAGACTTGCACCGATGTTGTTATGACGACCGCCAACAGCACATAGAAATATTTTTTCAAGAATATTTCCGGTTTTGCATAGATAAGCAATGTTGCGCTTAAGAATACAGTGCCGGCTACGAGAACATTCTGCCATGAGGCAAACAAAAGCTGCCCTGATAAAATATCATTAATGTGCTCTGCTCCATGCGGATGACCTGCCACTGCCAAAATAGCCAAAGTCGCTGAGAGCACAAAAGTGCATCCGATAACAGCTTCAGCTATTTCCTTGAATTGCATCTCCAATTTCTTAAAGAACAGACCACCTAAAAAAGCAAAAAATAATGCCGCAGCTTGGGAGGCAATGCTCCCAAGCCCTAATATTCCGGCAAATATTGCCCCCATTGCCGCCAATTGAGCAAGGGATAAATCAATAAAGATAATCCCACGCCTTAAAACCTCTTGTCCTAAAGGCACATGAATTAACATCATAAGTAATCCGATGGTCAGAGCTGGCAATAAAATCAACAATTCACCCATTTTATTTTCCTTTTGCACCAAGCATTAAATCGATGCTCACCGCAAACAAATCAAACAAGTCATTAACCTGTTTATTTCCACCGATGGTGTATGGCAACACTACCGCTTTTATACCGCTTTCTTGAGAGAGCCATTTGGCAGGTTTCGAACTTTCAAACGGCGCATACGCAATAAAAGCAATTTTATTTTTCTCTGTTAGAGTTTTAAGTTCACCCAGATGCTTTGATGTAGCAGGAATTCCTGGCTTTGGCTCTAAAGTTCCGATAGTCTTAATATTCAACCAATCAAATAAATAACTCATATTCTTATGATTGGTTATGATATTCACACCATTGAGTTCTCTAGCTTGATTTTCCCAATCTTTTATTTTTGCACGCATTTTAGCCGCAAAATTATCATAGTTCTGCGCATAAAAATTTGCATTTTCACTGTCAATATCCGCTAATTTATCAACAATAATTTTACCAACTTTCAATATATTATACGGATTTAAATGCAAATGCGGATTTCCGTTCGGATGAACATCACCATCGGCACGGTCAATACGTGTCGGTTTTTCAATCGTTGTCACATATTGAGAGGCATAAATCAAATTTGCACCACCTTCTTGCACCTTTGCCGAGCCTGCTTTACGCAATATCAAAGGTAACCAGCCAATTTCCAAATCAGCCCCTGTACAAACAACCATATCGGCTTTGCGGATTTTGGCCATTAAGCTTGGTTTAGCTTGAATATAATGCACATCTTGGCTAGCATTAGTCGCGCTATAAACATCAGCTGTATTTTTGGTTATTTCCTCGGTTAAGCTCTTCCACTCCGGTTCACAGGTAAAGACATTCAACGCAAAGGAATTCGGAGTTACAAGCATTGCTATCATCAAAAACATTATAAATTTCTTCATATTCTTTCTCCTTAAAAACTATGCGCCCCATGTGCACCGAAGCTCATGGTGTATTCAAGCACAATTTGATTATCATCTTTTTTGCTTGTCTTATCGTAATTATATTGCAAACGAATGCGTGAAAACTCCGAATTATTCCACTCAACCATCAAAGAATGCATTTGTGGCTTATGCCCTTTGGCATCAAGCGGCGTATCCTTCAAGGCATCAGATACATCATCAGCCCTCATTTGTGCATAGCGATAGCCAACTTTCCAATTAGTCATAAATTTGTATGTCCCTTGCAGGTACCAACCTGAAGATTTATTGTTGTACTGCTCAAATCCGGCATCTTCTATATTGTATTTGCCTTTTTCATCACGAAATAAATATTCGCCCTGCAAGGCAAATTCCGTTTCTTTGTTATTGCCTGTCGGCGCATAGGTATATTTTAAAGAAATTCCGTAAAGATTATCCTTGCCTTTGAACAGAATATCATCACTCTCACGACCTTTGTTGCTTTTGGCATAAAGGTAAGAAAATCCTGCTAACCAAGCGTGATTGTCGGTTATATCGCCACCGAACTTAACAAAAGCATTGGCCGCACCATCTCCAGAACCTTCCGAGGATGACGGAAAATATCCGCCTTTATATAAACCACCGCCAATTTCAGTATAAAAGTCTGTCGGCAATACTACCGATGCCTGCACACCGTCATCACGATACGCATTGTTCAAAAATACTCGATAAGGCAATGGTCTGTCGGCAAATTCATCTGTATGAGCGTGCTTTTCATTCAAATAACCGAACACAGGTTTCATTCGTCCGGCAGTCACCGTAATTCCATATGGTAAACCCATAGACTGTACATAGGCTTCTTCCAGCTCTATTTTGTCATCTCCATCTTCACTAACTACGGCAGCAGTCAAATTTGCCAAGAATTTATCATCGACATTGGCACCAATATTGATTTCGCTTTCACCTAAACTAAAACCTTTATCCGGACTTTCTCCTTCTTCACCAATTTGAAAACCGGATATTTCTTTATTCCTATTAGAATAATAGTTATATGCACCGTTTAAAACCACACTGATATAAGGGTTAAATGCACTCATAGAGTTCATTGGCGTGGCTTGCGCTGTGGGCATCGGTATTTGTGTTTGATTATTTTCTAATTCATTGATACGCGTTTCTAATTGTTCAATTCTTTTTAATAGTTCGCTATCATCAGCTTTGGCGACATTTGCGCACGCCACAGCCAAAATGGCGGATATGACCGCTAAATTCTGTCTTTGCATAAATTTTTCCTTTATTAAATAGTTTATAAGAGCCAAGAAGTTAAACTTCCGGCATTGGTTTAATTTGATTGAAAAAGTTATGCTTGGGGCGGTGCACGTGTATCGTAGTGATTGGGGAGATTAAAACAAACAACATTTTGAATAAAAGAGACAATTTCTATCGTCTTATGATATATCGGTTTAGTAACAGTTAATATTTCCGGTTTATCTGCACCTGCTAATTCAACGGCTGCTTGGCAAAAAGCACATTCATGTTCCAAAATAACATCATCAGAACTATGAATATGCGCAGCAACAATCACTTGCGCAATAAGCAAACAGACAATCGGTAATATTTTAAGCCATCTTTTTATCATACATAAAAATTTATTTTAGTTTTTATATCATGTCAAGATATAAAAACAGAGCCAGTTTTGAAAACTGACTCTGTTTTTTAATCGATTTTCTCTCGTTACTGCATGGGGCTAAAACGCAAAGGAAACTTATTCACTTTATCAGTTTCAAAATCCTCATCATGATAACATAACTTTCCTTGCGGGAGCTTTTTTTTACCTTTTTCAGCATTCATCGTCGTCGTCAGACAAGCACTTGTCCCATAAATTGCAAGTGCAAAACGCCGGCACCCCTCAGAAAAAAAGAATCTAGGTTCTTTCCCCTGCAAATAAAAACCGTACTTACGCAAATCCCTAGGCGAAGATAAGGCCCAAACGCATACATTTTCTTCAATCATTGGCTGTTTCAAAGCTTTTAACAGCGGATTAATAAAATCCAATGAATGCATAAAATACCATAAATATCGAACAGGTAATAAATCACACCGATAACTTCCAACATATGCAGAATGTGCCATTCTTTGCGCATCAGAGTATGTCATAAGTTGTTGAGAGAAAGGGAACCTAACCCAAAAATCATTTTCATCTTTCTTATAAATAAGACGAAAAGCCACTGGTAGCTCATTAACTCGAAGATTATAATCAACACTACCATCAGAATAATACAATAAATACCGTTCCATATGATCATAATAATAAAAATTTCAGCGCTAAGACATCACAAAAAAAATAAATATTCAAGTAAAAAAGAATAAATTTTATTTACCAATTGCTAAACATTTAGCGTTAGAGAACAAAACAAAGGAAATTTACATGCAAAATTTTACACTTCATACGCATAATAACGAATTACACTTTGACGGCAGATATTCTGCCCAAGAAATGATTACCACCGCTCAGCAGAAAGGCTTTACCACCATCGGCGTTAGCAATCACATGATTATGCACCCCAATCTTACCCCCTATTTATCAAGAGAACCGATGTTTTTTGATAATTTTGAAAAAGCAGAAGCCGCTTATCAACGTCATATTGAAATTCTACAAAATCTTAAAACTAAATTTAAGATAGACATCAAAGTCGGCTTTGAAGTAGACTTTTTTCAAGATCCTCGCTGGCGAAATTACTTTGAAAAAATGCTGACCAGATTACCTGTAGATTATCTTATCAGTGGCAGCCATTTTCTCAAAAACAAAGATGAAAGTTTTATTTGCAACATTTTTCACCTAAAATATCTTAACCCACAACCTGATTCTCAAACCATCCACGAGCTAACAATCAATCACTATGAAAATATCATAGCCGCCATTGAAAGTGGTTATTTTAGCTTTATTGCTCACCTAGATTATTGCACAATATTCGGCTTAGGAGAAGATAAACGTTATGACGAATATAAATATAGAATACTAGAATCCTTAAAAAAACATAACCACCCCTTTGAAATCAATACCGGAGGATATGATCGTATTGGTCGCCCCCATCCCGCCGAATGGATGATAAAAGAAATGGCTAATAACGGCGGCAAGGTCCCTGTTCTCATCAGCGACGATGCTCATTATACAGAAAAAATTGGCAGATATTTTCCTGAAGTGGAAAAGATGTTAGCCGACATGGGTTATACTAACCGTTTCACACTAGAAATGTTACGTAAACCTCTTTAATCAATAAAGAAAGAGGCTGCCTAAACTAAAGCAACCTCTTTTCATCACTAAATCGAGAAAGCCTCTCTATCGCCCCTCTCTTTTAAATCCAGGAACATTTTCCAGCGGCACAATTTCAATTTTCTTCACCCCAGGAATATGCATTGCTTCAAGTTGCGACTTAGTCTTTTCTGCCGAAAATTCAGTTTTTCTTTTTTCTTCAGCTGCTTTGACTTTAAGACGCGCATCTTTTTCTTTAGCATCTTCTTTCATTGCTTCTTTTACTTCCTGGAAATCATCTTCACCGACATACCAAGTATTTTCTTTCCGTTCACCATCAAAAACATAGCCAAACTGCGCATTATCCGGCACCTTTTCACCATATTTTTCCACCAACAATGGCCAAAGCTTATCTATTTCATCTTGGCTCAATCCATGAGATTTAGCAAAACTTTGCTTATCTTTTTCAACACTCATAATAACCTCCTTGATTTAAAATCATAATCCATATCACTTGTAAGTATATCATAACAATTTTTCCTCCTTCTGTCAATAAAAAAACGCAGTCGAATCACTCAGGATTCTCTGCGTTTTTGAAAGAGTTTAATGTTCAGGAGCCTTTCCAAGGTCCTGATAAACATCTCTAAGCAACCAGATTATAGATACTATAGCTACCACAATCGGCAGTAACCTAACCCAATCAGTCCAGTCCTGACAATAGAATTCGACCGCCTTTGCCATAAAAGCAGTAAAGATAGCAATCCCACAAATAACCAATACGAACATTGCCACCGAAGCAAGGAAAGGAAATGCATAATCTTCCTTCACCCAACTATTCAATACATCATACCAAAAGATGTATGTCATCACCAGCATAATAAAGGCATAAAGAGTCAACAGTTCTATTTGGCTCACAGGATCCATAGCATCATTAAAAAAATAATCCAGCTTGAATGCGCCAAATGTCATAAAAACAAAAAACGCAATACCTACTACCAAACCAATCGTTGCACGCAAATCAATCCAAAATTTTTTACTTTCAGAAGTTTTACGCTGAGCTTTTTTCTGTTCCATAACTAAAAGTTTTTAGGTTTACACTTTAATCAACATCCTTTCCCAAGCAGTATAGGAAACTGATAAACAATAGAAGCGCTAATAAGCATGGAATTAATCGCATAATATCAAATTGAGCAAATAAAAAAGATATACTCACCCAAAGATACCCTACAAATGTTCCCAATCCAAACAAGATAAAAATAACACCTACAATCTCCACAAACCTTGGACAGAAATAAGTTTCTATGACGTCATAAAATACCGTTTTGAACACAAAGATAGCATAGCCATGCGCAAAAATAGCAAATAACATCAATACAAACAAAGCCTCAGATGTTTCAGATAGAGTAGATACATAGTCCCCAAGCTTGAAAATCAGACCCAAAGAGCAAATAGAAAGAGCCATTACTAATGCCAAAATGACAGTAAAGACCACCTGTTGCGACATGTGTCGCCAAATTCTACGATTAATCATAATAGATAGTGATAATTAGTAAGACAAAATAGTTTTTTATATGCTGACATCATACAATAATTTTAAACAAAGTCAAGTCATAAAATTGACAAAAATCAACATTTTTTCAATCAAATTTCCTTCTTGACGTTTATCTTAATATAACTATACTAAGGCAATAAGCTAAGGAGAAATTATGAAAAATAAGCATAAAAACAAATATATAAGCATACTATTGATACTTTGTGCCCTTTTCCCGTTATCTACCACTGCAGAAGAAGGACAACTGATTACAACGCCGGCACAAGAAGAAAATTTATTAGAAAATAAAATATACTTTTTCGCCCATTCTATGTGTCAAAGTTGTAAAGATGCATACATTTACCTATATCAATACCATGCTGATTTACAAATACCAATTACAGATATGAAATTTCATCATAACTTTGAACTATATAAACAATGTGTCAAAAAATTTGGTATTGCCAATACAGAGCTCCGTCTACCATTGATATGTATGGGTAATCATTATATTATGGGCTGGGATGAAACCTCCGGTAACCGATTCGAAGAGTATCTAAATTATTTCAAAAAATAGCCCTGAAAAAAGAAGGATGTCATGTTAACAGATATAGAAATAGCAAACAATTCAAAACCATTTAAAATCAACAAGATTGCCAAAAAACTTCATCTAGCAACTGAAGATTATGAACCTTACGGCTATTACAAAGCCAAGCTTAATTATATCAAGAGCAAACCTTCCTCCACACAAGGTAAACTCATTTTAGTAACAGCCATGACCCCTACTCCAGCCGGAGAAGGAAAATCAACCGTTTCAATAGGTTTAGCCGATGCTTTACAGCAATTAAAAAAGAATGTCTGCTTATCATTGAGAGAACCCTCAATGGGCCCATGCTTCGGTTTAAAAGGTGGTGCTACAGGAGGTGGATATTCCCAAGTAGTCCCTATGTCTGACATTAATTTAAACTTCACCGGCGACATTCATGCCATCACAGCCGCCAACAATCTATTAGCTGCTATGATTGATAACCATATTAAATATGGTAACGAACTAAAAATAAAAGAAGTACTTTTTAAACGATGCCTGGATTTAAACGACAGATCCTTAAGAAACATTAAAATAGGCTTAGGTGGAAAGATAAACGGCTCACCTCGTCAAGACGGTTTCAATATCAGCGTTGCCTCAGAAATAATGGCTATTCTATGCTTATCCGAAAATTTAATTGATTTAAAAAAACGCCTAGAAAAAATCGTCATTGCCAAAGACATCAATAATTCCCCCATCTATGCCAAAGACATCAAAGCCGCTGGCGCAATGGCCGCAATTCTCAAAGATGCCATCAGACCTAATTTAGTTCAAACATTAGAACATACACCAGCACTAATTCATGGGGGCCCTTTTGCTAATATTGCACACGGCACAAGCTCTGTTATTGCTGCCAAAATAGCTTTAAATAAAGCAGATTATGTTATTACCGAAGCAGGCTTTGGTGCAGACCTAGGAGCTGAGAAATTTTTCGATATTTTTGCAAGAAAAACAAATCTTTATCCATCTGCTATCATATTAGTTGCAACCGTTAGGGCTTTAAAAATGCATGGCCATATTGCAAAAACAGATTTAGATAAAGAAAACCTGACAGCCATAAAAAAAGGCTTTTGCAATTTGCAAACACATATAAAAAATTTAGAGAAATTTGGTTATCGACCAATCGTCGCCATTAATCACTTTACAACTGACACCCCAAAAGAATTAGAGCTCGTAAAAGCACTATGCCAAAAAGAAGGAATTAAAGCCATTATTACACAAGGATGGGAAAAAGGTGGCAAGGGATGTATAAATTTAGCTCAACAACTATTATCAGAATTAGAACAGCAGCCTCACGCCATCAATGGAAAATGTCTATATAACTTAGAAATCCCTATAAAGCAAAAAATAAATTGTATAGCCACAGAAATATATGGAGCCAAACGTGTTCGCTTTAGCAAAAAAGCCGAACAAGAAATCGAAACAATTGAACAATGGGGGTATAAGAACCTCCCTATCTGCATGGCAAAAACCCAAAACTCAATTTCTCATGACAAAACAAAATTAGGTGCCCCTAAAGGATATGTTTTTCCCATAACTGAAGTCAGATTAGCTGCCGGTGCTGGCTTTATCGTCGTCCTATCAGGCTCGATAAACACCATGCCTGGTTTACCCAAATATCCTGCTGCCGAAAAAATTGATGTTGATGCTACAGGAAATATCAGCGGCTTGTTTTAAGAGGAAACAAAAACCACCCTCACGCCAATAACAATAAACCACTTACAAATAAAAAGTTATGCTTTCCCCTGAAACTTTATCCAAAGCTAAAAGAGACTATTTCTTTTTATTATATTTACCCTTTTTCTTAGCATGTGTTTCAGCACGCTTATTAAATTTAAATAAACTATCATTAAGCTGCCCATCGACCACTGTATCATAAAGAGAAAGAGAAACTTCTAGTGACTGTGGCGTAATCACTTTCCATTGTTTTAATTCGAATGGATTATTAGCAAAAACCAAAGTAAACGGCCCCATATCGCCGGCTTTTGCATACTGCAAGCTCATTCTAGTCATACCAGGATCCTGTGCAAAATCAGTAACTTTAAGTTCTTTACCATTAATATGCACCGTATTAGCAAGGATCATCGCTGCCGGAATATCTTCATAATCAATATTGGTAATCTGTTCAAGTTCCTTATCATAATAAACGATATAATCACCATTGCCAACAATTAAAATATTTGAAGGAGCCTTATACTCCATACGAATTTTATTTGGTTTTTCAACATAAAGATGCCCTTCAACCTGCTCACCATTACTAGCAATCTGCACAAAATCTGCAGAAAGGGTTTTAATCGAATTCAAATAAGTTTCAACTTTTTGAATATCCTCTTTTTTTGCCGCTGCGAAGGCCTCGCTGCCAATCATACAGAAAAACGCAATTATGGTGATAATATGTTTCATTTTAACCTCACGAAATTAGCCATATGCAAGTAATGTAATGCACCCAAAGAAATTTTTCAACTACTTTATAAAGTTATGATAGACCATAACGAAAGAAAAACACAAAAGTTCAGATTAATATTCATCTAATTTTTTTTGCACTAATGCCAGCTGCACCTCATCAAGCACAAAAACAATATACGAGCCATAAATAAACAAGCTTTCTGGAGCTGGCCAAGCACGCGCCGTCTGCAAAAGATATTGTCGTATTTCTGGAATTTTCAGAGCTTGGTCCTGAACATCATCACTTAAAAAATCAGTTTGATAAAAGAAATTATAAGCATCTTTTGCTTTGCCAGCCGGATAAAAAGCATACCCCAACAATTCCCCATTATTAATTTCAAAAGGGCCTCGACGATAATATTTAGAACGCAAACTCTTTTCCCCAATTTGCAACAACTTATATTGTCGATTAATATCAAATTCTGGCATTTTTTCAAGTCTAGTAATGATACGTTCAGCCAATTTTGTTTCGGCATCCCAACCAAACTTCCAAACTTTTTCGGCATAGGCTATTCGAATAAAATTCATAAATATCAACAAGATAGAAAAAACAAAGACGATTCGCCTTAACAAACTTTCCTCATGAGCAACACTTAACACCATAGCAAACAACAAAGCAAATAAAAATGGCATTCCTAGAAATCCACTTTGAACCAACTGAGTTTCCGGTAATGTTGCAAAAGCTAATGCCCATACTGATGCCAATAACAACAAAGGCAGCAGTGCCAAACCACGCACAGCAACTTTTGCAGATGGAGCCTTAAATATGAATGCAAACAACGCAAAAAGCGCAAATAAAGTGTAACAAATTTTATATGCTATATCCATAAACGGCAGCGGCTGAACAAATTGCAAAAAAGCATAAGATAGCACTTGCGGTAAGCGCCACAACGGATTTGCAACATGAAAAGAATCGACATACAACGGTGCCAATATACGTATTTCGCGAAGTAACAACAAAATCAGCCAATAAATCATTACCGCAGCAGTAAAATTTGCTATTCCCTGCTTAGTCTGCTCAGCTGCCGCTTTTATATCCATATCATCTGTAATAACACTAAGGAGTATTCGTCCCAGAAAAGCAATAGCAATTAAGTTGATAACAGGCATATAAACACCCAATGCCCATACAAACAGAAAAACAGAAATAATATTATAAAAATATGTATGAAAATCATTCTGTCCCCGCCTTTCCGCTAACAAAACTGCCATCAAGACTATGGCTGGCAAGAATAAGACTCCTAAAGACGTTTTTACAGAATAAAGAACAGCTAAAGCATAGGGTGTAACCGTAGCTATTAATCCGATAAGCACGACTTGCCATGTCTGACGCGGAATTCTCCAATAGATAGCCAACAATACGCCAGCCAAACTCAATCCAGCAAAGGCCCATAAATTATTAATCACCGGTAATATTTTACCTTCAAATAACAGCTCTTGCAACCAATAGGCTGCAAACGCCCCTCGCGCAAGACTTTCCTCTGGATTAACGGCATATCTCACTGCTGCCCAATCTTCGTTCCCCCACATAAAATTAATAGTATGGAATAGAAAGGCTAAATTTATAAAACCAAACAGTATCCAAAAGCTATGCCGATATACAACAGGGATACGATCATAAATACGTCCACATTCCTCTGCCCAATCCAACTCACAAAATATATGTCGAATTTTTAGCCATATTACAGGAGAAAGCAAACAATAAAGCCCTATCATCGTAAAGAAACCAGCTCCTAAAGCCTGATGGCAATTAATTGAAGAAAATTTCCCCAACAAAATACCTCCCACAAAAATAACCATGCCCCCAATAGCTGCAATCAAAAAACGAAACAAAAACTTAGACACGTTGCCTTCTCCACCATATTAAACCACCTATAAAATATAATAGACGAATTGTGGATGCAAGCAAGACCTTATCCTTATTCACCACAAAAGCTCAATCAGAGAACTTTTCATAATAAACTGTAACTTTTTGTTACTTTGAGGAAATAAATTTTAGCTTTACAAACACCTACGACACACTATACTGCATGAATAAATAGAATTTTAAGGGAGAAACATAAAATGATACATCCAACCGCAGTTATAGAAACTGGTGCTCAAATTGATCCAAGTGCAGAAATAGGTCCTTTTTGCTACATCTCAAACCAAGCAAAAATTGGGGCAAACTGCCGTCTATTGGCTCGTGTAACTATTTTAGGTAATACCACTATAGGTGAAGGCAACGTTATATTTCCCAATGCCTGTTTAGGCGGTGGACCGCAAGACCACGGTAATGAATTTCAAGAAGGTGCCCGCTTAATTATCGGCGACCGCAACGTCATTCGCGAAAATGTCACCATGCACGCTGGAACACCTAAAGGACAAACCTCCATTAATGGAGAAGAACCAGAAAAGCTAATAACTAGAGTTGGTTCTGATGGCATGTTTATGGTCAATTCTCATATAGCACATGATTGTGTTGTTGGTAACAATGTTATTATGACCAATAACGCTGTCATTGGTGGCCATGTTCGGTTAGGTGACGGTGTCATCTTGGGCGGTAACTCAGCAGTACATCAATTTGTTCGTATTGGACGCAAAGCCATGATTGGCGGAATGACCGGCATCGGTCGAGATGTTATACCATTTGGCATGGTCACAGGAGATCGTGGATATTTAAGAGGCCTCAACCAAGTTGGAATGAAACGCGGTGGATATGATGAGCACACGATTAAATCTGTTGTCCGTGCCTATATGTATATATTCAAATCCAAAGAAGATACATTTGAACAACGCTTAGAAAAAGCTCAACAAAAATTTGCTGATAACAGCATAGTAATGGAACAAATACAGTTTATTCATGAAGCAATGCACAGTCGTCGCCAAGTTTTAGTTGCAGAATAAACAAAAAGCTTTTACCATACCCCGTAGATTTTACGGGGTATGGTGTACAATCAAGACATAACAGGATATCTATAATCATCTTGACGATTATCTAGTAGCGCTGATTTTTACATTTTTCCTCGGCATCTAATTTGCTATATTTTTTTGCTGGATATACCCCATGAAAAAACTTAGATACGACCTTACAATATTCCTTATTTTACTACTGGGACTAGCTTTATGGCAAATAGCAACGGTTCATACCAATGCCATAAATATTAAAAAGGATTTTGCGGCCTTCCAACCACAAAAAAACACGGCCATTTTCGCCGCTTATAGTGCTGATCACACCGTTCCAAACTATGTAATAACTTATCTACGTGCACTAAAAGAAATAGCCCCCAATATCATCTACATTACAGATAATCCGATTAGAAAAAATGAAATCAAAAAACTAGCTCCCTTCATCACCAGAATAGAAGCCCTCCATCACGGAGAATACGACTGGGGTTCATATAAGCGCGGTGTTAATTGGCTCCAAAATAATAATTACCTATCACAGACAGATAAACTCATTTTAGCCAACGATTCGACTCTTCTAGTCGCTCCAAGTTTAACCCCTATCATGGAAGCGATGCCCGATCAAGCTGATTTTTACGGTATCACCGCCAACCAAGATGGTCTTTATCATTTACAAAGCTACTTTCTCGTTTTCAAACCGCAGGTATACCAAAAACGCGAATTTTTATCATATTTAAACAATGTCAAAGCACAAAAAGACGGTTTAACAGTAGCTTACCGTTACGAAGTTCCTTTTACACAATACCTAGAAAACTTAGGCTTCCATTCAGCAAGTTACATTCCATATAAAAAGCTAAGTTCACTTCCTCTAAATGATAAAAATTGTTATCCGCTAACCATGCTTGCGACATATCATACCCCACTTCTAAAGCTGAGAACATTCACGCAACGCTTAAATATTCAAGAACCCAAAAGATTGGTATTAGAATGGCTTAAAAAGAATGCCCCACAAGCCTATTCTGACTTACTCCAACATTTTTCCTCTGCTATTCTGCAAAAATAATCTCATTATCCACCCGATGAGTGTTTCCTTGCTAAAAACAAACCGATTTCAAACAAGCTATAAGTCGGAATAGTTAACATAATCTGGCTTATAATATCCGGTGGTGTCAACAAACCGGATAAAATAAGAATACCCACAAAAACAACTGCTCGTTTATTTTTCACAGTATGATATTCAATAATACCAGCTTGTATCAAGCTATAGGTTACAAGCGGAAATTGAAACATAACACCAAAGATAATGGTCAACCTTAGCACCAATGAAATCACTGCACCAATGCCTAACACTGGTTGAATGCCGTCTGTCATAAAACTTAACCCAAAGTGCATAACCGATGGCAAAATAAAAAATAAACAAAACAAACTTCCCACAATAAAGAGTAAACTTGATAGGCCTACCAAAGATTTTATAAACCGACGCTCATGTTCATAAAGGGCTGGTAATATAAAATGCCATATTTGCCATATCATAAATGGAAAACAAATCAAAATATCCAGCATCATTGCCATTTTCATTTGTAACACAAATAATTCCATGGGAGAGAAAAAATTAAGCGTCACCGGACATTTCTGAAGAACAATTTTAATAAGGACATCTAAAACAGACGGAGCACAAAAAAACATCGGCACAAACCCAATAGCCAATGCTATGAGACACCTAATTAACACCCCCCGCAACTCTTCTAAATGCTCAACCAGTGTATTTTTTTCCTGATCTGTCATGATTTATTATCTAAGAGATTTACTGATTTTCATCATCTGTAATTTCATTTTTAAGACTATCGACCTCTTTATTAATAGCCTCCTTTGCCTTTTTATATTCCGCCTGAGCCTTTCCTAAGCCTCGCGCCAATTCTGGTATTTTTTTACCACCAAACAGCACCAGAACAACCATCAAAATCAATATAATTTCACTAAATCCTAAAGACATAATTTTACTCCTTAACTTAAATAAATTTGCTCAGAAACTGGCTCAAAAGAAATCGCTTTGACCGGACAAACCTGAGCGCATGCCCCACAGCCAATACATTCTTCAAACCGAACCCACGGGACCTGCCCTACCTCTTTAATGATTGCCGCACGCGGACATTTTACAGAACACAAACCGCATTTAACACAAATATCTTCATCAATCACCGCTGTCGCAAGTTTTGTCTTTTGCTTTTGTGCTAATGTTAAATGCCTTAAGGCACCACTAGGGCAAATTTCCGAACATTTATGACAATTAAAATCACAATAAGATTTTTGATAATCAAGATGCACAAATGCTACTGCATCTGTAGCAGATTTAATAACTTTCATCGGACAGTTTTTCACACACAGATTACAATTTAAACACCTATTAGCAAAATCTTGTATTTTTCCGCCACCTGCCGGAATAATAACTCTTTTCAATTTCTGTGCAACGCGTTTACTAAGGTCTATTCCCCCTTTAAATGCCACTCCCAAAGTTGCAACCATCAATCCGGAAAAGAGGAGCTGCCGTCGTTTCAAATTAAATGGCACAGACACACTTTTTTTCCGCCCATAATAAATTGCACCATGGTGACAATGCGCCAAACATTTGAAACACTTAATACACGTCTCATGATTGACCTGATTAGTTTTAGCATCAATAGCACCGCAGGGACAAACCTTTGCACATAAGCCACACATTTTGCATTTATCTTCATTAATATGAACTTTGAAAAAAGAAAATCGAGCCATAAAGCCTATCACGGCCCCAACCGGACAGATATTCACACAAAAAAATCGTTTTTTAAACAACACCAAGACCGCAATAGACAGCAAAAAACCTATTCCAAATTCTGCACCAGAAAGAGCATTTCCCCAAATTGCATATGGATCAACCTTTCTCAACCAAATGACTGTCCCACCAACCAAAATGCCGAAAAGTATAACAGCTCCCCAATAAGCAAAAGGAAAATGCCGACAACCATATTGTCTTGATTTTTTATAAAAAGGTTTAAAAAGAGACATCAGGATTTCTTGATAAATACCCAGCGGACATAATGTTGAACAATAGATTCGACCAAATATAAGCGTTAAAACCATAACCACAACAAGCGGTATCAGACTAACAATAGCGGCAGAAACTATTCCACTCTGCAAAGCCGATACAAATTGTATATCAAAAATCTTCAGCGGATAGATTTTCCCAAAAAAAGCCAACCCACATAAGATAAAGAAACTGATAGCAACCAGCAATCTGCCATATACTAAAATCTTATTTTTCACAGCATGCTCCCCCAAAAATCAGCTATATTATATCCTCAAGAAAGGACGAGTTGTCAATTAAAAAACACACTCAAAAAACAACAATTCTCGCAAAGAATAAAGAAGCTTTGAAAATCCGATAAGACAATCCATTTCAAATCGGCATGCATTAAGCGAAAAACATATAAAAAATGCTGGTGGGTGTAACAAGTCTCGAACTTGTGACCTCTACGATGTGAACGTAGCGCTCTAACCAACTGAGCTATACACCCAAAGACACCTACTTCATATCACACTTTTTCCCAATATCAAGCAAAAAATTAAAATTTGTCCTACAAAAATCACCATAGTAAGGCTGCCCCTCATTTACTCCATAAAATACTCATAGCATGCCATTGCTCCATTAGATACAGAACATCCTTTCTTCATCACTTATTCTTTGATAAATGCTTTATCTTTACCAGGAATACCCGCGGTATCTTCAATATAACGCTCAACCTTCATATGCAGGTTATATTTTTCGCGCAATTCAGTGATTTTATTCATCATAAGCGAGGCATGATGCCTATCTATCGCCTCTTGGCTCTCCCAAATATCAATCAACAGCACCGTTTCAACATCATCTTTCGGATAAAAATATTCATATCGCAAGTTGCCATCTTCAGCTCGGATAGCGGCGACTGTTCCGCTTTGCTCCATTTCTTCAGCAAACTGACGAGCACTACCATTTTCACCTGTGTAGTAAATATTCACGATTATTTTTGCTTTTCCAACCTCTGCTGCCTGTACTGAATTTATCAACACAAACTCCAGAACAGCACATAGCACTAAATAAAAAATTTTAAGCATCACCCTCTCCACTATCTCATATTTTCCCCAAACTTATTCGCCTTTTAGGAGCTACCCCAGTTTTTTTTGTAATGTTATTTAACCCCTAATTTAAACTTTAAGCAAATCCTCAAATTGGTCAAACCTGAAAAATATATGATGTTTAGCCTTTTCAATAACCCGCAGTTTTCCGTTATAAAAATCCTTTTGTGCAGGAAGTTTAAATATCAAATCATTTTCCGCCACCAAAGCCTTATCAAACACCGGATTTATTTGCATCTTTTTTTCATGATACATTTTCTGTAAAGCCGCCAACTCATCTGCACAACTTTCTATTGTTCTAAGGGATTGAAGTCGATTATATTGATCATATTCTTCATCACTGAATACCATATATTTTCGGCGAAAATCGAGATAATTATCTAACGTTATTTCCTTAAAAACCTGCAGGATATCTTGCGAAATTCCTAATGTCTCATCAAACAAGTACGGATTACCACAAACTGCAACTTTCTGTCTCACATTTGGAATTTTATCAGCAATCAACGATGCCACAAAAACACCAGCAGAATATGCGATAATATAAACATCTCGATATTTGTTAAAGTTAAAATTTAACTTCAAGTCTTGATAATCATACAAGATCAAAACATCTTTATCATCACGTAAATTAGTAAATTGATTTTCATCGCATCCCCATCCTGCAAAAAATACGATCAACTCTCGCGCATGATTATCTCTAAAAAAATACTCCATTTTCCTCTCCGCAGAATAACCTCATTAGCAAGCATTAAATATATACCATCAAGACAATTTTATTTCATTTTAATTGCTGATTGTACACAAACATGAGAACATAAGGAACATCCGACACAAGAATCTTTATCAACAAAAACTTTCCCGTCTACAATTGATAACGCACTATGTTCGGATTCACTGCAAACCATAACACACTTACCGCATTTAACACATAAAGCATCATCAATTTGCGGATAAACTTGTTTTTGTTTATCCAGTGTTCTATGTTCAGAAATATTTTTGATAGCACGATTTTTCAAATCTGCCGGACTATTGAATCCTTTGTCTATCAAATAATCCAAAAATCCCTTTTTCATAGCAGAAATAATACCATATCCATTGACCATAACCTCTGTACAAACTTGAACAACATCTGCACCAACAGTCATATATTCTGCCGCATCTTTCCAGTTAGAAATTCCTCCTATACCCAAAATTGGTAAATCACTATTTTGCCGAATTTGCGCCACACAACGCAACCCAATTGGCTTAACCGAAATACCGGAATATCCACCGAATGTCGTTTTTCCATTCACTTTCGGCAATGGTTCAAACGTATCTAAATCGACCCCCATCAAAGATTGTACCGTATTAATTGCTGAAATTCCATTTGCACCAGCCTTTTCTACCGCTTGAGCAATTTCCACAATATTGGTAACATTCGGCGAAAGCTTAACAAACACCGGTTTTTGAGCGACTTCCACCACCCACGCTGTGATCATTGCAGAAAGTTCTGGATGAGTACCGATGGCCATACCGATTCCCTTTTCCGGCATTCCATGCGGACAAGAAAAATTCAGCTCAAAAGCATCTATCTCAGAATCATTAAAAATTTTTACCAATTTTTGCCATTCTTCTTTAACAACGGGTGCCATAATACTCGCAATCTGCACCTTTGTCGGGTGTTTTTGGCGCAAAAGCCTAATACCATCAAGCCATTCTTGCACAGTCAAATGACTTAGTAATTCAATGTTTTCAAAACCACATACTTTGTTGCCGAACTTCCATGCTGCATAACGCTCTGAAGCTTCAATCATTTCTAAATTATCTGGCGTTATTGTTTTAAGCACGGCGCCTCCCCAACCAAGGGAAAACGCCTTATCGATGCTAGCAATTTTTGCCGTTGGTGGAGCAGATGCCAAAATAAATGGGTTTTCAAAATCAATTCCTAAAACTTTTGTTTTTAGCGTTGTCATCCTATTTTCCTAAATTATTTGTATTGAACTTTATTTAATCATTGCCTAAATTTTTTATAAAAATCTATCACTTTTTATATCTTATAAGTAAAATTTTTCATTAAGATTTTTATAATTACATACTTAATTACCCCAAAAAACATTTGTATTTAGAACAATTTTCATCATTATATAAGCACTAAGTTTCGTTTTATTAAGGAGACAATTTATGAAAATAAAAGCTGTAAAATTTTATAAAAACGGATTTATGACCGAACCTTTTGCTTTTGGCGGTGAAGATGGTATGGAAGCATTTGATGCAAATAAGAAATACCGCTCTTGCCTGCAGAATTATGTGATTGATACGGGAAGCGAAGTTATTTTAGTAGATACCGGATTACCGGCAGATTTTCCAGAGCAAGTACCAGATAAAAATACCACAATTTATCTTGGTCAACCTATTAAACCTTATATGGAGGCTTTAGCAGATTTGGGATATAAACCAGAGCAAATCAGCAAAATTTTAATTACACATAAACACAATGACCATACAGGTGCTTTGCAGCATTTTCCGAATGCTAAAATTTATGTCAATGCCGAGGAATGTGATGCCGATGAGTTAAAAGGCTTAGATAACATTGTGCCGGTTCACTTTACCGATGGTGCATACTATAATTTTCCGGAAAGTCAAAAAATTGCTAACGGAATTTATTATATCAAAGCCAAAGGACACACCAAAGGCAACAGTATCATTATTGCTGAAGATGACGGCTTATTTTACATGATGCATGGTGATGTAACATACACCGATGAGGCTCTTTATGAAAATAAGCTCTCGGTTGTCTATGAAGATTTACCAGCTGCGCGAGTTACTTTAAACAGAGTGCGCGAGTTTGCAGAAAATCACCCAACAGTTTATATGGGAACACACACCCCTTTGGGTTATGAAAATTTAGCAGCCAAACGTATAGTAGACTTAAATAATCCGCCACAAACATTACCTGTTGGAGACATTACTTTTAAAACCAAAAGCGGCAAATATATCTGTTCCGTTTGCGGATATGTATATGACCCAGCAGAACATAATGGCGTTGCATTTGAAGATTTGCCTGAAGAATGGCGATGCCCTCGTTGCAAGCAACCAAAAACAAAATTTAATGCTGCTTAAAAAACCAAAATATTATTCAACAGTTCTAAGCCGAGTTTTGAAACGCTCGGCTTACTTAATTTTCACTATAATATTTATGATTTCAAAACTTTCTGACTTCCGATTGTCCAAACGTGTTTTTCGCTGGCATTTTGCGGTTTGTTTTGCGCCATAACACCGGCCAAAGGATGCGGTAAATAGAGCTCTTCCAAATAGCTTATTTCTTCTGCCGTCAGTTCCAAATCAACTGCTTTAACTGCACCCTCAATATGGTGCAATTTTGTTGCCCCAACAACAGGTGAAGTTACTTTGGTTAAAAGCCATGCCAGTGACACCTCAGTCATAGTTACATTTCTTTTTTCGGCAATTTCTATCACCCGGTCGATGATTTTTCCGTCTTGTTCGACGGTTTTATCATATTTGAACTTTGCATACTTATCTTCTTCCAATCTCTTGCTGGTTTCATCGGGTCTTCTCGATAATCTGCCCGAAGCAAGTGCGCTATACGGCGTTAAGGCGATATTTTCTTCCTGACAATACGGCACCATTTCTCTTTCTTCTTCTCTGAAAATCAGATTATAGTGTCCCTGTACAGAAACAAATTTTGCCCACCCTTCTCGCTCGGCAATCATATTGGCCTTAGCCAGTTGCCACGCATAGCAATTGGAAATTCCAATATACCTGACCTTGCCTTTCTGTACTTGCTGGTTTAAGCCTTCTAGAATATCCTCAAGCGGAGTCAGCCAATCCCACATATGGTAAATATACAAATCCACATAGTCCGTTCCTAAATTTTTCAGACTAGTGTTGAGCATTGTTTCAATATGCGCTTGTCCGGAAATACCGTTTTTAATTTCATCTGGTGTGCGCGGTAAAAACTTAGTGGCAATAACCACATCTTGCCGCTTGGTAAAGTCTCTTAAGGCTCTACCAACATATTGCTCGCTGGTACCGGATTGATAAGCAATCGCCGTATCATAAAAATTAACCCCTAAATCCAAGCCTCTTTTAATAATTTCACGCGTATGTTCTTCATCAATCGTCCAACTGTGCTGACCTTTGGTGCTGTCGCCAAAACCCATGCACCCCATGCAAATTCTGGATACATTTAAGTCAGAATTTCCAAGTTTTGCATATTTCATCTTTTACCTCCTTTGTTTATTTGTCTTTATGCAAATCACACAAAAGTTTGTGCCCCACGCCGACATTTTCGGCATCATATTCGTTGATAAAAACATAAATTGTTTCTTCCGGCATTTTGATTATTTTTGCAAACATCGGCACTAATTCTTTGACCAATTCATCTTTTTGTTCTTTGGTTGCGTGTGCAATATCAAGCCTCATTACTGGCATAGTTATTCTCCTTTGTTTTTTTGTTTAAATTTTTTACCAAATTCCGTTCCGCGACCGATAATTTCTCCTGTTTTCAAATAATTGTTGAGCATTTTGTTTCAAAAATTTTTCGGTATACGGTGCAAGTTCCTTATCATTTGCTAATTCATGACGCAGATTCTCAAGATTTTTTTGCAAAACCTCGTTTGGCTGATAAGGATAGTCCGAGCCGTATAAAATATGTTCCGGCGTCGTGATAGAAAGCATAGTTTTAATTAAATCCGCCGTCGGCACACCAGCCAAGTCATAATATAATGCCGCCAAATTCTTTTCCCAATCAATATCCTGCATCAACCCTTTGGCTTTCATCGCTGGAAAGATGGCTTTCATCCGCGGTATGGCAAGTGGTAAAAACGAACCGCAATGCGGAATAATCACTTTGATGTTCGGATATTTGGCGAGCACATTGCGTGAAATCATATTCACAATCGCTCGCGTGGTTTCCGCCGGATATTCATACATAGCAAGCGGCGTTGTCTGAATTATTTGAGGGCTATACGGTTCTGGACGATGCGGATGCACAAAAACAACAGCATGGTATTTATTTAACACCGCCATCAATTCATCTAATTCTTCATCACCCAAATATTGCCCGTAGCTGTTGGTTGCCAATTTAATACCATCTGCATGCAAAACATCAAAGGCATATTCGACCTCTTTGATGGCCGCTTTCACATCTGGTAAAGGCAAGGTTGCCAAAAACTTAAATTTATCCGGATTTTCATCACGCACTTTGGCCGAGAGCACATTTAACTTGCGTACCATATCTGCGCCCTCGTTACTATTTCCAAAGTATGGTTGAGGTGCCGGCAATGAAAGCACCGAATAGTCAATACCAATATCTTCCATAAAATCCAAGTGCGCTTTTATATCCCATTTCGGAAGCGGAAAGGTTTCTTGCAATCCGGCATTATGCGCACGCAAAAAATCCGTATATTCATTAGGAATAATATGACTATGCACATCTATAACCTGAGCCAAAGCATTCATCGGCAAAAGATATGCGACAGCTAATAAAGAAAATATTTTCTTCATCGATTTTCCTCCTGTTTTTCTATCCCATATCAATGCAAAAATAAAAATTTTCTTAAAACATTTAAAATCCAGAATAAACTATTAACCTCTGGACATTAAAAATAAATTGCAATAAATTGCAAATTAAAGAACTTAAAAGAGATTAAAATGAAAAAATTTATATTTGCACTAGGATTAATTATCAGCTTTGCTCCTCTGGCTATTGCAGAAATAATTTCAACCGATAAATCTAACTTTGCTGAGATTAGTTCAGTAATAGATGATGTCGTTTATGATATCCGCTATTATTCATCCAACAACTTTACAGGACACAAAATTAATGGTTATAAAGCACCTCGCGCTTACTTAACCAAAGAAGCACTATCGGCACTTGCCAAAGCTGCTGAGGACCTACGCGCCCAAGGCTATCGCCTTTTAATCTGGGATTCTTATCGCCCGCAAAAAGCCGTTGATAATTTTGTAAATTGGATTAACAATCCAAATGATGAAGGTGATAAATCTTTTTATCCGAACTTAGAAAAATCAGATTTGCTGGCCAGAGATTATGTTATGGCAAAATCCGGACACTCCAGAGGAAGCACCGTTGACTTAACAATTATAAAAAAAGACGGTAGCTTTGTTGATATGGGGGGGACATTTGACCTGTTTGCAGAAATCTCACATCCTGATTATGCAAACATCACTGACGAACAAAAACATAACCGTCAAATTCTACAAGATGCAATGACAAAAGCCGGATTTAAAGGAATTTCCTCTGAATGGTGGCACTTTACCTTAAAAGAAGAACCATATCAAGATACCTATTTTAATTTTGATATAGAATAGTATAAGCAACCAGTAGGTGAAAAATGATTTTATTTATTAATGCATGCGTCAGACCGCAATCTAGAACCAAACGATTAGCAAACTACATTTTGCAAAAAATGGAGCATGATGTAAAGGAACTGGTTCTTGAAAAAGAGAACATCATTCCGCTTAACCACAAGACGCTTGAACGCCGCACCAAACTAGCTTCAAGCGGCAATTTTGATGATCCGATATTTGATTTAGCCAAAGATTTCGCCGCCGCAAAAAAAATCATTATTGCAGCACCGTATTGGGATTTGTCTTTTCCAGCCTTATTAAAGTGTTATATTGAACAAATCAACGTTATCGGTTTAACTTTTGCTTATAATGATGACGGCAAACCATACGGTTTATGTAAAGCCAACGAATTGATTTATGTTACAACATCAGGAGGGACAATATTCAATGAAGACTTAGGCTTCGGATACATCAAATCCTTAGCGCATAATTTTTATGGTATCAAAAATATTTCATACTTCAAAGCTGAAAATCTTGACCTCATCAATGCTGATGTAGAAGATATTTTGCAAAAAACAGAAAAAGAAATAGATAAAAATTTTAAATAATTTTCTTTTATGGCTACAGGAACCCTACCTACCATATCTACCCCCATGTCTCACACCGCCGCCCTAGCTTCATTACAATAAAGAAAACAGATAACCGGACTAACACATAAAAAAGCCGAGCAATAAACTCGACTTATAAAATGATATCTCTATTCTTCTGTTTTAATAGGTATTTTATGAAGTATATCCTCCTTTTCTTCTGTTTTCGGAATGGAAATCGTTAGTATACCGTTTTTAAATACAGCATCTATTTTACTTTCATCAATATTTTTCGGTAAACGAACTGACCTTTTGAATG
Source organism: Alphaproteobacteria bacterium (assembly GCA_017475705.1). Lineage (GTDB taxonomy): Bacteria > Pseudomonadota > Alphaproteobacteria > RF32 > CAG-239 > CAG-267. The sequence continues at coordinate 3,417 of JAFVFB010000011.1, read as the reverse complement.
CTCCAGAAGAGATTTCCTTTAAATAATAATCCTTGCTTTTTTCTTCCACGGTAGACTTTTTATCCCCGCTCAAAGTCAAAATATTATTCTCACAAGTTAATTTAACATCATCAGCCGTCATGCCCGGAAGTTCTGCTTTGACCTCAATTTTATCTTTCAGTTCTGCCACATCGATTCTTGGCGCAAACACCTGCTGCACTCTGACATAGCCAGAATGAAACGGCATTGTATTCAGTATATCATTAAAGGGGGAGTTAATGTCCATGAACTGTGCATTTGCTACGCTTGCAGACAAAACTGCGGATACTGCAAACACCGGTAATAAATATTTCTTCATGGCACCACCTTATTTAGCTGATATCTCAATTTTTCTGGATTTTGATACAGTTTCCGCTTTTTTCGGCATATCTATTGTCAATACACCTTTGTTAAACTTTGCTGCTATTTTATCTTCCAAAATATTATCCGGCAGACGAACTGATCGGCTGAACGAGCCATAAGAACATTCTTTTAAATAATATCCTTTTTCTTTATTCTCAGTCTCACTTTTCTTTTCACCACTAATTTTCAGAATTCCATCTTCAATAGAAAGATTGATATCATTTTCATCAATTCCCGGTAATTCTGCCTTAATTTCATATTTATCCTTTAGTTCGGCTATATCTAGCTTCGGCATCACCTTATTGTTATTGAAAACTGATTCATCAAACGGACTCATAAAAGCATCAAACAAGCGATTAATGTCCGATTGAAGTCCCCAAACATCATTAGCTTTAGGTTCAATTTCATTTTTTTTCATTAAAAAACGTGACATTTTTTTTCTCCTTATTTAAATTCCACTTTTCAAATCTTTACCGGAAGTTCTCCGGTTTCTAATATGGATATGAGGCGTATTTTTCAGAAATGCAAGATGTAAAAATAAATATTTTTTATATATTGATTTTTCTAAAATAATAACTAGATATTATCTCATACTGAACGAGCTTAATCGGTTGCAGAAATATCAACATCAGGTGCTATCTTAACATCAAAATCAAAATAAATCTTTTTTATCTCATCATAAAGTACTTTCACACCATCTTGAGGTTTGATATCAAAACTCATAACCACATCAAAGCGCATAATTTTGTTTTTAATATCAAGGTAAAATCCGTGAACTTGAACTGCCCATTTATATTTGAAAACAACTTTTTTAACTTCCTTTTCGATTTTTAAGGCTTCATCATCTTTCGTATTATAAGCATATATGCCGACACCTGCCAAAATTACACCTGTTTCTTCATATATTTTCGTTTCTAACCTTCGGGTTAAATCATCAATTTCTTTGGCAGTCATTGTATCTGGAACTTCCAAATGCACCGAAGCATAATATTTATCCGGTCCGTAATTATACATAATCAGATCATACGCACCACGAACATACAGCTCTTGCATCATCAGATGTTTGATTTTTCCGGTCATCTCTTTATCAGCTCTTGCCCCCAAAATTTCATCCAGCGTTTCGGTCATCATTTCAATACCAGACTTGATGATAAAACCGGAAATAACCGCCCCGACATAAGCTTCTAGCGACCAACCGCTTAATATAAATATGATGGCAGAAATTAAAACTGAGGCAGAAAGAACGGCATCAAACAATGCATCAGATCCGGAAGCCACAAGTGAGCCAGAATTAACCTTTTTACCTTGAGCTTTAACATATTTTCCTAGTACAATTTTGACCACAACAGCCACAGCAATAATAATGAGCGATGTCATGCTGTAATCAGGGGTTTCCGGATGAAATATTTTTTTGACTGATTCGACCAATGAAGTAATACCAGCATAAAGCACGATTCCAGACACAATCATTGCACTTAAATATTCAATTCGCCCATACCCCATCGGGTGTTTTTTATCTGGCAGTTTACCGGCTAACTTTGTCCCCACAATCGTAATGATGGAAGAAAGTGCATCAGATAAATTATTGACGGCATCCAATATCACCGCAATCGAACTTGATGCAATGCCAACAACAGCCTTAAATACTGCCAAAAGTATGTTGGTTAAAATTCCAATAATGCTTACTTTTATAATAATTTTATCTCTGCTCATCTAATCCTCCTGTTTTTCTGTCGCATGTAATCACAAAATATTAAAAGTTAAGTTAAAGTGATTATCGAACTACCTTTTTCACAGAATAAGAAAACCTCCTTTCCCCATAAATAGCAAACACTGCTCTAAAGAAAAGAAACCATCTCTCCACCTTTAATAATAAAGTTTTCATAGCTTCCATAATTATAATTTTTTTTTATAAATACCATTTTTATGGCTTGTATCAATATTTTTCTTCCGATAGTGGCTAAAAATCTAATCTGATATGATTAAAAGCGATAAATTTCGCCATCATTCGGCACTAAAATTTTATCACTAAGACCGCGCTGTTGCAGCTTTTCGCGTAATGTCTTGCGTGTTAATGTTGCATGCGCCACATTATCCATATGGCTAGCGATAATCTTCGCATTTGGGCAAACTTCGTAAACACTTGCCACATCACCATCATCCATAATCAAACGTCCGAAAGTGTTGAACGTTGCCGCGCAGGCATTTAAGATAATAACTTCCGGCCGATATTGTTGCAAAGTATTCTTGACTTCATCATAAAAAATCGTGTCACCAGCCACATAAACCGACTTTTCATCTTTATGCTTCAAAATAAACCCGGAAGCCTCCCCGCAAGGAACTTTTGTGCCATGCAATGCTGGTGTCTTAATAAGCGTAATTTCACCAATTTGCGTATTATCCATCATAACTCTTACATCTGTAAAACCGGATTTTTTAAGGATTTCTCCATCACCTTTGCTCTGCACAAAAATCGGCGTATTATGATTCAAATCTTTACCAACAGTTCCATCTGAATATATATCAATATGATCCGGATGAATATGGGTGATGATATAGTAATCAACCCCGTTTAATATCTCCGCAACCAATTTCGGCAACGCACATATCGGCATCGCAAATTTATTGTGTCCGGCACAAATTGCCTCTTTTTCCATACCAAGTTCTTTAAATGTACCATTACTTCCTTGTGGTGCAAGCCACGGATCCACCAAAAACTTTTTACCAGCAAAATCCAAAATAACTGTTGCGTTGCGTATTTGTTCAAATTGCATTTTATGTTCCTTCTTTAAAAATTTTTATAAATCGCAACATTCACCGCATGATTTATTTTCTACCTGAAAATTGCAGTGAGTAATTCCGAATTTATCTTTTAAAAGCTGTGTTGCTTCCACAATAATATCATTGTTATCACTTTCAATATGGCATTCAATCGCCACATTATGTTCACTGATACACCATAAATGCAAATGGTGCACATTTTTGATATTTTTTATGGCAAGCAAAGAATTTTTGACCTGTTCTATATCAATGTTG
>JAFVFB010000010.1 GCA_017475705.1 Alphaproteobacteria bacterium | reverse complement strand
GAAAATCCATTGTAAAATCCTTTATAAAATGAGGGTGACCAGTAAAGTGACCAGCCAGAAGTGACCAGTGACCAGCCAGATTTTTTTGGACCACCTCAAAAGCCTTATGTATCAAGGGTTTCCGAGGTGGGGTGACCAGTAAACAAAAACCTGTTTAACTAGAAAAATGCCGCGGCTTGCGGCCCCGCATACGAAAAAGTCGCCGGTAGGACCCGCGCGTTCAATAGTCAATAAAAATGTAAAGCTTGCGTATTTTAGTATCTATTTAAGACACTGATAATGACCTGTTTTACTGTTTCCATTTCTTCTGGCTTGCTTTCTGCTATTAAAATTGTCAGTATTGCAAGAGTTGCATTACTGATAATCGGCTTTCCATCTTTATAGAGCATATTATTTTTCTGCATAAAGTAGAGAAAACAATTTGCGCCTATACGTTTGTTACCATCTGAAAAACTATGATTTTTTACAATCAAATACAAAAGCATTGCTGCTTTCTCTTCCAGAGAAGGATAGCAATCATTACCTCCGAAAGTCTGATAAACCTGACGTACCGAACTATTAAAACTTTCATCTTTTGGATTTGCAAAAATATCTGAACCGAATTCAGGCTTCATCTTATCAATGACCTCTAAAAATTCAGGGACATCAATAAATATCGCTTCTCTTGTTGTTTTACCTTTAATATCAAGCTTTTTATTATCATAATCATCCAGTAAAGATAAACCACTGGCATATTCAGTCATAAGCTTAGTCAATTGTTGGGCTTCATCCAAATTATGAATTTGCGTTTCAACACAGCGATTTATTAAGTTAATACTATGCTGAAGCTGTTTTATTTGATCTGTTTTTTCCTGAAGTCTTTTTTCATTGACAGCATAGCCTTGTACTAAAAATTCTTTTAATTTCTGAGTCGCCCAAATACGAAATTGAGTTGCAACTTTTGACGTAATTCTATATCCAACTGCAATAATTACATCCAAATTGTAATATTTTGTTGTATATTTTTGCTTTCCAAGGTTACCCATATGTTCCAAAATGGAACATGTGCTGTCTTCTGATAATTCACCTTCTTTATAGATATTCCCAATATGCTTGGTAATTGCAGCACGTTTTGTTCCAAACAATATAGCCATCTGTTCTTGATTTAACCATACAGTTTCATTTTCAAGTCGAACATCAATATTCGTTTGTCCGTCTTTAGTTTGATAGATGATAACATTGTTGTCCATAGCATACTCCAAAATTAATATAGCTTACATAGTAAAGACTATATCTTTAAAAATTTCTAAAGATCTTAAGCTGAGAACAGGCCATCGCGACAAAGTTTTGTAAATACCGGACGGTTCAGCCCGAGCTTGGCAATAATTTCGGAAGGTTTATCCGAAATTGAAAGCGTAGTGATGGTTTGAACACCACGCTTGACTGTCTTAACCACCGCGCTTGGCAGTTCAGAACGTCCGATGCACGAGGATAAATAAACAAAACACTCGTCATTATCTTTAAGGTAGTCCAATGCCAGCTTGTGAGCATAAATGTTGAGTGTCACATCAGACTTGCTTGCATCCTTAGTCCACGGACTGCCGCCGCCAACCGGAGCGGATGCCGAGTAGAAATCACAGGCGAGCTTACGACCGGTTATACCGCAGTCAGCGATGGACGAGTGCCGCTTGTATGTTCCTGTTCCGTTGACAATGATGTTCTCCGGTTCTTCACTCAACGCACGGATAATAAACGTCGTGAGG
>JAFVFB010000009.1 GCA_017475705.1 Alphaproteobacteria bacterium | reverse complement strand
ATCAGAGATTAATTAGACAGTCAACTATAACTCTACTGAAGACAACAAAAGGGTATTATTGGTTTTATCAGAGATTAATTAGACAGTCAACTATAACCCAAGTGATACAGAACTAGCAAGAGAATTTGTTTTATCAGAGATTAATTAGACAGTCAACTATAACACGGCGCTAATATATCATCAGGTATTTTATGTTTTATCAGAGATTAATTAGACAGTCAACTATAACAAAGCATATAAAGGTATGAAAGCAGCTAAAGTTTTATCAGAGATTAATTAGACAGTCAACTATATTAAATTTTAGGATACCTTAATGCGATTTTCTTCAGTTCATAGCTTGTAACAACGCTTGTTACAAAATCATAAATGGCATCAGTTAAGGGGATTTCTCCTTTTTCTGTTTTTACAGGAAAAGTTGTAATGGCAGCTAATCTTCTTTTTATTTCCGGTTTAAGTTCAATGTTTTCAATATTAATCAGTTGATTAATTTCTTCTAGAACAAACATGTCAGCAATTGCTCTGAATGGTTCAATTAAATCATCTACTAATGGCAGTTGATTCATTCTATTGCAATGTTTTATTCCTAAGTATGGCAATAATCCATTTCCAGCCACCGCTCTGGCGACTATTGCACGTAATACCATGTAAGTATAATTAAGTAAAACATTTATATCATTATTTAATCTGTCTCTTATAAATTTTTTGCCAAATAGAGCTTTGAAATAGATACTTGCTGCTTGACCTTCGTGATTGCGAGCATCATTACTTAGAGTGTCTTTAGCAAGTTTTTTTAGGCGTTCTATATTGGGATTTGAGGGAAAATATTTTTCTAACACAATTGCTTGGTTTAATATTTTATGCTGGACAAGGCTTTTCCATAAATTCTTTTGTAATGGTAAAGAGCATTCTATTTGTTGTTTGATGCGAGGAGATATTAACCAATGTCCGGTGTAAGGCAATGTAATAGCGTTAGGATTGTATGATTTATCTCAAAAAATAATTGTGCCACCTTTTTCACAAATCGAATTAATAATATTTTTACTCAAAAAGGCGTCATCTGCTGATATAACTATACTTAAAATATTATCAAGAGGTATATTTTGTTTAATATTGTTATTTCTATTTTCCACTATTAAAAATCCGCGGTGGAGTGATAGACTGAAGCCGTTATTCGAAATTTCTATAATTTGTTTATCCATAATTTTCTCCTTATAATAGTAATTAAATGATATAAGAAAATAATTAAGAAAATTACAAACTGGAAATTATAATGCTAAATATATGAAATTAAAAAAATATATTAAATTGAACAAATGTGTATAATTTTTCTTGACTTTAAATTATACCAATGTGTATAATTTACTCATAATTGTAATTTTCATATTGGAGAAACAATGTACTATTTGGGAAAAAGAACTGCGAGCGATACGACCTTTGCTGATATGGTATCTTTGATTAATATGTTAGAGAGAAACCCTGATATTTTAGCAAATTTGCGTAGAAAAAAATACACCGTAAAAGATACTGACAAAAGTTTTAGAACAATAAATCATTGGGAATCTGTTGGCTTGCTGGATAATGAACGACAAGATGAAAAAGAAAAATGGCGCAAGTTTTCTCAAATTGATATCGTGTATTTGCATTTGCTGTCAAAATTAAGAGAGTTTGATCTGTCTCTTGCAAAATTAAAAAATGCAAAACATGATTTGATGAAAACGGTTTATCCCGAATCTAAAAAAAATTGCGTTTCATTTTCTGTGCTGGAATACGCTTATTGTCGCTCGCTAGGACTAAAAAATCACGGCAATACATATTTTATGATTGATAGTGAAGGACACATAGATTGCACAAACGAAAAAGACATCATATTGATGCGTACGATAGGTGAATTGCCAGACGCCTACATCTATCTAAATTTTAACGAGTTCCTACAAAAATTATTAAAATCTGACAAACAGATAAACATTATCCGCACCGAAAAAACTTATGTTTTAGACGGTAAGGGAGAGGAAAAGCTCATAGAACTAATGCGCTTAAGAGACTACAACAACATCAGCATATCATTGAAAAACGGAGAAAATATGATGATTGAATGTGAGTCTCCATACAATGAAGGCGATGATATTCCGGACTATGCCGAAATCGTCAAACAAATTCAAGACAGCTGTGTTGTACGAGAAACCGTAAAGGAAAAAATTAAAATCAAGTAATTCAATGACCGAAAAAAGGAGTTGATTATGGATGTGTGTGAAATTGTTTCAATGACTGAACAAATCGGAGTTGAAACCTATTTAAGAAAGGTTTTATTCCGATGTTATCTATTAAAGAATGTAGAAAATATTTAGGTGATTTAAATAAACAATTAAGTGATGAGCAAGTTAAACAAATAAGAGATAATTTGATAAGTATTATCAATATGTTGTGGAGGTTAAAAGATGAACAGTAAGCAGGTTGTAATTTATTGCCGAGTGTCAAGTAAGAAACAAGTAAATGATGGTAATGGCTTAGATAGTCAAGAGCAAAAATGTCGTATTTGGTGCGAGCATAAAGGATATAAGGTTTTAAGGGTATTCAAAGAAAAGGGGGTATCCGGTGGGAAAAAGGACAGACCAGCATTTAGTGAAATGTTAGATTTTCTTTCAAATCTCAATGAGCCTTGTATCGTTCTTGTGGAAGATTTAAATAGATGGTCAAGAGATACTATGAATCATTTTTTATTAAAGAAACAAATTGTAAGTATGGGACATCAATTACAATCTGTAAATATGACTTTAGATGACACAGAAGAAAGTGAATTGATGGAATCAATGTCTGCATCTATTAGTCAGTATGAACGTAAAAAGAATGCTAAAAGAGCTAAAAGTTGTATGCTTGAGCATCTAAAACAAGGTTTTTGGTTAATGACGCCCCCTGTTGGCTATAGGCGTAAAAAGATTAATGGAAGAATTCATTGCGTTCGTTTAGAATCAACAGCTACCCATATACAAGAGGCTTTAGAGGGCTATGCAAACGATAGGTTTGTAACACAAAAGGATGTTTTGGATTTTTTAAGTGATAAAAATCTTGTTAATTTTAATGAAAAGCCAATAAAAGTTACATTTGATTTTGTAAGGAAAATGCTGAAAAATAAGAGGTATACTGGTATATTTTCTTATGATAAGTGGAATATTCCAGAGCAAACTTGGGCTATTGAACCTCTTATTACGATGGAAACATATAATAAAATACAATATAAATTAAAGAAGAAAGGCAATCCATTAAAAGAGCATAAATATGTTCTTGATGATGAGACTTTTCCTCTAAGGCGGTGGGTGCTTTGCTCTGAATGCGGTAAACCTCTGACAGCAAGTAAATCGAGAGGTAAATCTGGAAAATATCATCCATATTATCATTGCCATAATCGTGATTGCTCGATGAGAGGTAAGGGGATTAAAATTGATGATATACATTTGGCATTTGAATAATTATTATCTGAAATTACTCCTCCTAATCAGCTTATAAAATTAGCAGAAGCTTTTATTTTAGAGAAATGCAAAAGTGAAGAAATTAATTTTAAAAAACAACGGAGACAGTTGGTTACCGATATTGAAACTCTAACTAGTGAAAAAGAAAAATGTTTTCAGTTGTTATTGCGAGAAGCTAATAATCAAGCAATATCTCAATTGTGTGAAAACAAAATTACAGAGTTGGATATAAAGTTGAGTAATTGCAAGAGGCAGTTGGAATCGGATGAAAATGAACGAGCACAGAAAATTCAAGAAAACAGTCAGTATGTATTGGATTTTTTGAGTAATCCCTTGGGAATATGGAAGATTGGAAACTTTCGTCAGAGGAGAGGTGTTCTAAATTTATGTTTTACGGAACCAATTACATATAATAGAGAGGAAAAATTTGGAACACCAATTTTATCTCCTATTTATGGACTTTTCCAAGATTTTCCCTCTTCTACTATTAATTGGTACGCCCGAGGCGATTCGAACGCCTGACCCACAGCTTAGAAGGCTGTTGCTCTATCCAGCTGAGCTACGGGCGCGTGGACGAGTAATGTTATTATATGATTTGTTTTGATTTGTAAAGAGTTTTTTATTAAAATTGGAGAAATTTTGTGCGGAATTTAAAATATTAATGGCAAAAATGTGATGATGCCGTTATGCTTTCTGGAAAGAAGGATGCTATGATGAAACAAAAGTGGTGGTGGGGCTGTATTTTATTGTTAGTTTTGCTTAACCTTGGGGTTATGCATGTGATGCTTTTTGCGCAGAGTAGCAATTATAAAAATTGGATAGTGGCCATTGGGGAAAAAATCAAAGCACCACAAGTGAAAATTTTTGTAACTTACTATAAGCCTTATCGTATTCCGACGCAAACGAAGGTATTAGTACCAATGCAAGTTGGGCGAGCGATTGAAAAGCAACCGTTTATGGGAGGGCAGCTTTCATCTCAAGATATCGTATGGCTGCATCAACATATGATTGGCGATGACAGCGGTGAGAATATTTCTGCAAAAAATCGCCAGTTTGATGTACTTACGGCCTACTATTGGGTATGGAAACACTATAAAGAAATTGGCAATCCGGCGTATGTTGGTTTTTTTGCGCATCGAAAGATGTTAAATTTGCAAGAACAGACATGGGGACATATTCGCTTTTGGGCAGCGGATTTTGGCTTTGAAGAACAAAAGATTTTGGCTTTATTTAAGGACTATGATGCCATTGTGTATTCATGGCAGGCGCGGGATTTGGATAGTGCCGATAAAAAAGTGATTTCTTTTTATGAACAATATCGAAGTCATCATCATGTTGCTGATCTAGAGGCAATGGTTAAGCCGATAAAACAACGTTATCCGGAAATGGTGCCCGCAATGAATGAAGTGTTGTTTGATACCAGTAAAGAGCAAAGTGTGTGGAACTATTGGATTATGAAAAAAGAATTAGCCTTTGATTATTTTGAAAAATTGTTTGTTTTGATGTTTGAGTTGGAGCGGCAGCGGTCCGCGATTGTGGCAGAGTATGATATTTTGCAACAACGAGTATATGGTTATTTGGCAGAACGTTTTTTTGCCATCTGGCTTAGGTACAAGCAACAGACAGCGGGAGTTTCGGTGTTCTCTACTGATGTGGTTTATTTGTGATAAGTGCTGAAAATTAGGGCGTAATTAGAAAAAATGCCGATTCGAAAAAAAGTGTGCTTTAAAACACATTTAAATTAAAAAATGTTTAAAATTGGGGTTGACAGACTAAAAAAATATGGTATGTTGCACGCAACTAACTTTGGGGGCAGAGGGTCTGCGCCTAGGGTTTGTTTGCCTTTAAAGTATGCTGTTACAACCGGTTAAGAAGAAATAATATTTTTTAGAATCGGCAAGGGATGGAATACTTTTTAGGGCAAGTCGTTTTAATATTTAACTTTTAAGGAAATTTGTGATGCCTACAATTAATCAGTTAATTCGTAAATCACGAACACCAAAAGAGAAGAGAAACAAAGTCCCGGCTCTCGAAGCGTGCCCGCAAAAAAGAGGTGTTTGTACTAGGGTTTATACTACAACCCCGAAAAAGCCAAACTCCGCTTTGCGTAAAGTTGCGCGTGTTCGTTTGACCAATGGCTCTGAAGTAATCAGCTATATCCCTGGTGAAGGTCATAATCTTCAAGAACACTCAGTGGTGCTGATTAGAGGAGGCCGTGTGAAAGACTTGCCTGGTGTTCGTTATCATATTATTCGTGGTACCTTGGATACTCAAGGAATTGCTAAACGTCGTCAACGTCGTTCTTTATACGGCGCAAAGAGACCTAAATAGGAGAATGCCAGATGTCACGTCGTCATAGTGCTATAAAAAGAGTCGTCCTTCCTGATGCGAAATATAATGATCAGGTGGTCGCAAAATTTATTAATAATGTTATGGAACAAGGTAAAAAGGCTGTGGCAGAAAAAATTGTTTATTCTGCTTTCGATATTATTGCACAAAAGTCTAAGCAAGAGGCTTTGAGTGTGTTCCATGAAGCTATTGAAAACGTTAAACCTGTTTTGGAAGTTCGTTCACGTCGTGTTGGCGGTGCTACTTATCAAGTGCCATGCGAAGTTAGAGCTGACCGTCGTCAAGCTTTGGCTATTCGCTGGATTATTGCCGCTGCTAAAAAGCGTTCGGAAACAACCATGACAGATAAGCTTGCAAATGAACTGTTAGATGCTTTTGCTAATCGTGGTGCCGCTGTTAAAAAACGTGAGGATACCCATAAAATGGCAGAAGCAAATAAAGCTTTCTCACATTACAAGTTCTAAAATTATTACAGGAAACATAAGACAATGGCTCGTACACATAAATTGGAAATGTACAGAAATATCGGCATCATGGCCCATATTGATGCTGGTAAAACCACTACGTCGGAGCGTATTTTGTATTACACCGGTTTGACACATAAAATCGGGGAAGTGCATGACGGTGCCGCAACGATGGACTGGATGGAGCAAGAGCAAGAGCGTGGTATTACTATTACTTCGGCTGCAACAACTTGTTACTGGAAAGGCTATCGTATTAACCTTATTGATACTCCGGGACACGTGGACTTCACTGTTGAAGTTGAACGTTCACTGCGTGTGCTTGATGGTGCAATCACGGTGTTTGATTCGGTTGCAGGTGTTGAACCGCAATCCGAAACCGTTTGGCGTAAGGCTGATAAATACAGCGTACCGAGAATTTGTTTCTGCAACAAGATGGATCGTATCGGCGCGAACTTCTATCGTTGCTTGGATATGATTGTTGACCGTTTGGGTGCGCGCCCGATGGCTCTGCAATTGCCAATCGGAGCAGAAGCAGAATTTAGAGGTGTGGTTGACCTTATTAATATGAAGGCTATCGTTTATACTGGTGATACAGCTGATTCACCAATCGAAATTCAAGATATTCCGGCTGAATTGAAAGATAAGGCAGAAGAGTATCATGCAAAATTGGTAGAAATGGCTGTTGAGATGGACGATCAAGCAATGGAAGATTTCTTTGAAGGTAAAGAGATTTCTGTTGAAACCTTGAAAAAATGTATCCGTAAAGGTACGCTTGCCATGTCTTTTGTTCCGGTATTGTGCGGAACTGCTTTTAAGAATAAAGGTGTACAGCCTTTGTTGGATGCAGTCATCGATTATCTGCCTTCACCGCTTGATTTGCCTGATGTTACAGGTACAAAGCCGGGAACAGATGAAGTGTTGACCCGTAAGGCTGATGATAACCAACCGCTAGCTGCTTTTGCTTTCAAAATTATGAATGACCCGTTTGTTGGTTCGTTGACCTTTACCCGTATCTATTCAGGTACGTTGATGGCTGGTTCTTATATCTATAATTCCGTTAAAGATAAAAAAGAACGTATCGGTCGTATGCTATTAATGCATTCTAATAAACGTGATGATATTAAAGAGGCTTATGCCGGTGATATTATCGCTTTGGCCGGTTTGAAAGATACGACAACCGGTGATACGTTATGCGATGCCGCTCACCCGATTATCCTAGAAAATATGGTGTTCCCAGAGCCTGTTATTGAATTGGCAGTTGAACCAAAAACCAAAGCCGATGTTGAAAAAATGGGCTTGGCTTTGTCTCGTTTGGCAATGGAAGATCCGTCATTTAAGGTTTCTTCTGATCCGGATTCTGGTCAAACCATTATTAAAGGTATGGGCGAACTCCACTTGGATATTATTGTTGACCGTTTGCGTCGTGAATTTAAGGTTGATGCAAATGTCGGCAATCCGCAAGTTGCATATCGTGAAACGATTACAAAGCCTTGCGATATTGAATATACTCATAAAAAGCAATCCGGTGGTGCTGGTCAGTTTGCTAAGGTTAAAATTAAATTTGAACCGATGGAAGGCTATACTGGATTTGAGTTCACAAATACCGTTGTCGGGGGTAATGTGCCGAAGGAATATATTCCTGGTGTTGAAAAAGGTCTGCGCTCAGCTATGGATTCCGGTGTCATCGCTGGTTATCCTGTGACCGGTGTTAAGTGCAACCTCTATGATGGTGCTTATCACGAAGTTGACTCTAATGTTATGTGTTTTGAAATCGCTGCTCGTGCTGCTTTCCGTGAAGGTATGCGTCAGGCTGAACCAAGATTGTTAGAGCCAATTATGAAGGTTGAAGTTGTTACGCCGGAAGAATATATGGGTGATATTATCGGTGACTTGAACTCTCGCCGTGGTTTGGTTAATGGTATGGATCAACGTGCTAATGCTCGCGTGATTGATGCTCATGTGCCACTGGCCAATATGTTCGGGTATGTTAACACCTTGCGTTCTTTGTCTCAGGGGCGTGCTCAGTTCTCAATGATTTTTGATCATTATGCTGAAGTTCCTAGAGAAGTCGCTGAAACAGTTAAGGCTAAAAATAGCTAAAGTTTAACCGGAACGGCCGTTTCGGCGGTCGTTCTATTTTTGATTACCTTGGGGTAATCGTAATTAGAAATCTTTTTGTTAATATTAGGAGAAGATTAAGATGGCAAAAGAGAAGTTTGAACGCAGTAAGCCACACTGCAACATTGGTACTATCGGTCACGTTGACCATGGTAAAACAACATTAACAGCTGCAATTACAAAAGTATTGGCAGAAAAGGGTGAAGCAGAATTTGTTGATTATGCAAATATCGATAAGGCCCCTGAAGAGCGTGCTCGCGGTATTACTATTAATACTTCCCACGTTGAATATGAAACAGAAAACCGTCACTATGCACACGTTGACTGCCCAGGCCACGCAGACTATGTTAAGAACATGATTACCGGTGCGGCACAGATGGATGGTGCGATTTTGGTTGTTTCTGCAGCTGATGGTCCGATGCCACAAACCCGTGAACACATTTTGCTTGCTCGTCAAGTAGGCGTTCCAGCGATTGTTGTTTACATGAACAAAGTTGACCAAGTTGATGATCCAGAATTGTTAGAATTGGTTGAAATGGAAATTCGTGACTTGTTGTCATCATATGACTTCCCAGGCGATGAAATCCCGATTATCAAAGGTTCAGCCTTGGCTGTATTGGAAAATGGCGATCCAAAGATTGGTCATGATTCCATTATTGAATTGATGAAGGCTGTTGATAGCTACATACCACAACCAGATCGTCCAAAAGATTTGCCATTCTTGATGCCGATTGAAGACGTATTCTCAATTTCTGGTCGTGGTACCGTTGTTACCGGTCGTGTTGAACGCGGCGTATTGCATGTTGGTGATGAAATTGAAATCGTTGGTATTAAGCCGACACAAAAGACCACATGTACTGGTATTGAAATGTTCCGCAAGTTGTTGGATGAAGGTGAAGCTGGTGATAATATCGGTGTATTGTTGCGTGGTACAAAGCGTGAGGAAGTTGAACGCGGTCAAGTATTGGCAGCTCCTGGCTCTATTACACCACACACCAAGTTTACATGTGAATGCTATATTTTGACGAAGGAAGAAGGCGGTCGTCATACACCATTCTTCAATAACTATCGTCCGCAATTCTATTTCCGTACCACAGACGTAACAGGTTCTATTGAACTTAAAGAAGGTACAGAGATGGTAATGCCTGGTGATAACATCACAATGACAGCTACACTTATTCACCCGATTGCGATGAATGAAGGATTGCGCTTTGCTATTCGCGAAGGCGGACATACTGTTGGTGCTGGTGTTGTAACCAAAATCATCGAATAATAAAGGGAAAAATTATTGTGAATTAACTCGCAGGAGGAAGCCACTCATCGGTACGT
>JAFVFB010000008.1 GCA_017475705.1 Alphaproteobacteria bacterium | reverse complement strand
TAAAGATGGAAAAAGTCTGTAATGCGCGGATTTACACCAGCCTCGCCAAATTCAATAAAGCCGTTTAATTTGTTATCTTTCACAACCATATTACCCGCGTGCAAATCGTTATGACACAGGGCTAAGCCATCTGTCGGAATTGTTGTTTTGAAGTTATCCAAATTGATTTTCCCGCCACTTACCTCCAAAATATGAGCCTTTGCGGTAGAATAATCAAAGTCATTTTGCACGGTTTTATTTTCATTGCGACAAATTTTTGCGTATTTTTGCGTGACTGCTTGCACTTTTTCCAAAGGTATATTGTGAACAGCCGCCAAAAGTTCAGCTATATCCGAAGCCAATTGATGACGTTGTTTGCTATCCATAGCAGAATAGTTATTTTTGATCTGATATGCTTCTAACAAATCGCCTTGAATCTCTTTATGATAGGTGCATTTACCATTAAATTGCACATTCGTTACTTTGTTTTTCAGGTGGTTTGGCAAATATTCTTGCATTAAAGCGGAAATTTCGGCCTCACGCATTTGCTCTGTTAGATAATCCTCTCGGAGTGGAATACGTACAATATAGTCACCGACACGGTAGCCTTTGGAACGTGAACCGCCGGAAAGTTCAACCGCATTGTCTGTGGCAAAAGGCAAATCAAAATCATCCAAGTTCATGGTAAATCCTCTATAAAAAACGGCTTTAAGAGTTTCATAAAATACGGGGAAGAATTGTCTTTTGTTTTATAAAGTCCGTAGCCGATGTAGATCAAAACCATATAATCAAGCTGTTTCTGCTCTATTTTTGAAGTTGTCAATTTGTTATATTCCGTCAGCGTATCAATCGCCAATTTGCGGTCAATTTTGTAAAGCGGGAAAAAATCCTGATATTTTGGCATAACAACCATGTTTCCAAAGTCAATAATGCCGGCGAGAATATCATCGCTTTCGGGATTGAGTAACAGATTAGAACCGCTTAAATCGTTGTGGCATAAGGCTTGCTCAACATTCGGCGATGTTACTTTATAATCGTTTAAATCAATACCATGTAACAACAATGCCTGTTGCACCGCATAAAAATCAAAATCTTCTCTTGTGCTAACGTCCCAATTATCAATAGCCTCAGTTGGCTCTGGAATATTCAGCGATTTATAGTCAATTTGGTGCATTAAATGACAAAACATCGCTAAATCTTGCGCCAGTTTAAGCTGTCGCTCCGGTATAATATTTTGATATAAAACGGCATAGTCGCTTTCCGGACGTCCGTCACAAATTTTACCATATATACGCTTGGAAACAGAAAAAGGATAAGTGCCGTTAATCAGCTCAATTTTGTGGATTTTGCCCTCAAAATATGGCATTAAATGCGGATAAACCGTGTCAATTATCATTTTTTCGCGTTGCATGGTCTGCCAAATTATTTCCGCTTTCGGAAAGCGCACAATATAATCGTCGGCATAATAAGCAACCGAACGTGAACCGCTTTGCAAACGCGTAATATTCTTAATTTCCAAAAAACCGCTATCTGCCAAAATTTTGCGGATTAAATCAAGATTATCAGCTGTGCTTAAAGTTATAAACTCCATTTCACACTTCTTCCTCCTCCTTATTAAATTTTACCTTGCACTACTTAATTTTTAATAAAAATCTTCTCTTTGCCCAATAGATATTCTCCAGTAAATAGAGGGGGAGGCTGCAAAGTATTAAAAGTATAACCAAAAGCCCCGCATGAAACCAGCGGGGCTTTTATATTACCTATGAGCAAACTCCTATTCGGCGTTCTTTGCTTTTGTTTGTGCAGATAAGTCATCTGCAATACGAGCAGAACGACCACGTAAAGCACGCAAGAAGTATAATTTTGCTCTTCTTACTTTACCAATACGAATCACTTCTATTTTGGCAACATTTGGAGAATATAACGGGAATACACGCTCCACACCTTCACCAAAAGAAATCTTACGAACGGTAAATGAAGAATTTAAGCCATCATTTTTGCGAGCAATACAGATCCCTTCATAAATCTGAATACGCTCACGATCGCCTTCTTTAACTTTGGTGTGAACTTTAAGGGTATCACCAGCCTTGAATTCTGGAATATTCTTTCCATCTGTCAATTTGGCAATTTGCTCTTTTTCAATATTTTCTATAATGTTCATCAGTTTTACCTTTTTTTATAAAATTTTTAACTTTATACACCTAACTATTTTTAGAATCAAGATATTTCTTAAATAAATCAGGTCGTCTTGTTTTTGTTGCTATCTCAGCTTGTTGTTTGCGCCATTCTGCTATTTTTTGATGATGTCCTGAAAGCAGAATTTCTGGAACCTGCTGTCCCTGCCATTCTATCGGCCGGGTGTATTGCGGATATTCCAATAGATAATTTTCAAAACTTTCATCTGCCAATGATTCTTCATTTCCCAGTACACCTGGTAATAGCCGAACCACTGCATCAAGCATGATCTGTGCGGCTTGTTCACCACCGGTTAAGATGTAATCACCAATGCTTATTTCTTCGATATCATAGGCCTTGATAATGCGTTCATCTATTCCTTCAAACCTTGCACAAATAATCGTCAGTTCTTCTTCTTTTGCTAGCTCATGGACTTTTTCTTGCGTTAGAGGTATCCCTTTAGGTGACATATAAATCATTCGCCCTTTATGATGATTTGCTTCTATTGCCCGAGATAATACATCTGGCCGCATAATCATTCCGGCACCTCCACCGCATGGTGTATCATCAACTGATTTATGCTTATCTAAAGCATAATCGCGAATATTTACAACCTGCAATTGCCATTTTTGCTCTTCTAAAGCTTTCCCTGTCAAAGAATATCCCAAAAAACCAGGAAATATCTCAGGAAAAATCGTCAGCACTTTCACTTTCAACATTTAAGTGCATCCTCTTTATCTTCAAGAAAAACCATTCCGGCTGACGCAACAATAATATAGCCTGCATCCAAATTAACTTCCGGCACATAGCTTTTGTTAAACGGCAGCATTTCTGCTCTACCATTTTTAAGCTTGATTTCTAAAATTTCTCCGGCACCAAAATTATAAAAACCGATAATTTTGGCTATTTCGTTTTTTTCTTCATCAAGCACTTTTAGCCCTATTAAATCTGTTTCATAAAAAACATCTTCTGTGTTGAGCTCAGGTAAAGCCGTGCGCTCGGCGTATAGCTCCGTTCCTATCAGTGTCTCTGCCTTGGTTCTATCATCAACACCCTTAATTTTTATGCGGAGCAAGTCTTTTGAATGCCCAGTAACTTTGATAGAAAATGCTTGTGTTTGTTTCTTGTCAGTCAGTTCACCATAGGCGGCAATATCCTTATCAATTGCTGTGTAGCTTTTGATTTTAACCTCTCCTTTGATGCCGTGAACCCCGACAATTTTTCCTAAACAAACTTTTGTATTATCCATCTTGTTACCTATTGCAACATAAACTTAAAAATACTTATGAGATTAGGCTTCTGCTGGTGTTTCCTCTGCAGGAGCGTTAGCCGCAGCTTCTGCCTCAGCTTTTGCAGCAGCTGCAGCTTCAGCAGCAGCCTTAGCCTTTTCTTCTTTTTCTTTAATTCTCTCCATGGCTTTCGCTTTTGGAGCAGATTTCTTAGGTTGTTCATGTACTTTTGGTGCATCCATCAAACCGAGATTAGCAAATAATTTTTGCAATCTTTCTGTTGGCTGAGCCCCTTTAGATAACCAAGATTTTACCTTTTCGATATCAAGAACTAACCTTTCTTGGTGGTCTTGAGGTAATAATGGATTATAAGAACCCAATTTTTCAATAAATCTGCCATCACGTGGGGCTCTCTGATCAGCAGCTACAACACGATAATATGGGTGTTTTTTTGATCCACCGCGAGAAAGTCTAATACGTACTGTCATTTTTTTCCTTTCCTGTTATTGTTTGTTGTTCCCGTTTATTAAAACGGAAATTTGTTGTTTAATCCGCCAAAGGGATTTCCCCCTCCAAACGGATTTTTTTTCATAAAATGAGATGCTAGTGAACCCAGTCCACCTAGCTTTCTCATTTGCTTCATCATAGTTGACATTTGCTCATAGGATTTAAGCAACTTGTTAACTTCATGAACTTCCACACCAGCCCCAGCTGCAATTCTTTTTTTGCGCGAAGCTTTAATAATTTCCGGATGACGTCGCTCGTCTTTGGTCATAGAGAGAATGATGGCCTCCTGTTTTTTCATTATTCCTTCGGTATCAACTGAAGCTATCTGTTCTTTATACTTTGCCAATCCTGGTAACATTCCCATCACACTAGACATCGACCCTAATTTTTTCATTTGATGCATTTGGTTGAGCATATCATTCAAATCGAATTGCCCTTTCATCATTTTTTGGGCTAATGCTTCTGTTTTCTCGCGATCCATATTTTCTGCCGCCTTTTCAACCAAACTAACGACATCTCCTTTATCGAGAATTCTGCCAGCCAACCTATCTGCATGAAATTCTTCTAAATCTTCTACTTTTTCCCCTGTACCAAGAAACTTTAAGGGAGCGCCTGAAATCATTTTCATTGAGAGAGCAGCTCCTGCGCGCGAAGAGCCATCAATTCTAGTCAATATCAGACCGCTTATACCTACTTTTTCATTAAATTCTCTGGCTACATTACATGCCTCTTGTCCAATTAAAGCATCTGCTACTAATAATGTTTCTGTTGGTGCGGATATTTTTTTGATTTCAACAACTTCTTGCATAAGAATATCATCTATTTGCAACCGACCAGCTGTATCTAAAATTAACACATCGTAGAGCCCTCTTTGACCTTCTTTTATTGCTCTTTTGGTAATTTCTTGAGGGGTCTGTCCGGGAATTATCGAAAGTACATCAACCCCAATTTGAGCACCAAGTTGAGCCAGCTGCTCTTGTGCTGCCGGACGATATACATCTAGAGAGGCCATCAAAATACGCTTGTGTTTTTTTAATTTCAGAGCCAACTTTGCCGATGTTGTTGTCTTACCAGACCCTTGTAGCCCAACCATTAAAATCACTGCCGGCGGCACAGCTCTAAAATTTAGGCTTGTGTCTTGCTCTTTTCCCAATAAGACAACAAGTTCATCGTAAACAATTTTTACCAGTTGTTGATCAGGACGAATTGACTTAATTACTTTTTCGCCCAATGCTTTTTCTTTAACTTGAGCCATAAATTCTTTGACCACAGGAAGAGATACATCTGCTTCTAAAAGAGCCAAACGGATTTCACGTAGGCCATCTTCAATATCCTTTTGTGTCAGAATACCGTGCGAACCTAGTCTCGAAAATATACTACTTAATTTATTTGTTAATCCGTCAAACATTTTTCTTCCTGTTAATTTTACCTTCTTTGATAAAAAAAATTTGCGTCAGTGTGCGAACCCTCGCTGACTGACGGCACTCCGCAGAGTGTTATTCTTGATATCAAAAAATTTTTATGTATATTAGTTATATTTTTCCAAGAGTCAAGAGAAATTTAGCTTAATATTTTGCTTGTACTTTTAATTGTTTATTGTTATTATCCCGGGATATTGTACTTTAGAGGAATTTTGTAATGCCTGATAATGTAGTAAATAAAAGAAAGACTTTTGCTATTATTTCTCACCCAGATGCTGGTAAGACAACATTAACCGAAAAGCTGTTATTGTTTGGTGGGGCTATTCAACAAGCCGGAGCTGTTAAAGCTCGCGGGGAAAATCGTCGTGCGCATTCTGACTGGATGAAGGTTGAGCAAGAACGCGGTATTTCTGTGGCATCTTCTGTGATGACTTTTGAATATAAAAATATCACTTTTAATTTGCTTGATACCCCTGGTCACGAAGACTTTTCCGAAGATACGTATCGAGTTTTGACGGCTGTTGATTCCGCTGTGATGGTGATTGATTCCGCTAAAGGTATTGAAAATCAAACTAAAAAATTATTTGAAGTCTGCCGCTTACGCAATATTCCGATTATTACTTTTATTAATAAAATGGACCGTGAAGGGTTGGATCCTTTTTTATTGCTTGATGATATTGAAAAAACTTTGGCTCTAGACGTCTGTCCTGCAAGCTGGCCTATCGGCAGCGGTAAGGATTTCCTTGGATGTTATGATTTACTTAATGATCAACTTATCTTAATGAATAAAACCGGCAATAAAGGACAGATGAACAATATCATTGAAACATGCAAAGGTTTAGATGACCCAAAATTAGATGAACTGCTCCCTGCTCATGCTGTTAATAAACTACGTGAAGATGTGATGATGGTCAAAGAGCTTTGTCCGGCTTTTGACTTGGATTTATATCTAGCCGGTGCGCTCACACCAGTCTTTTTCGGCAGTGCTATTAATAACTTTGGAGTTAAAGAGGTCTTAGAAGGGTTGCATTCTTTGGCTCCTACTCCCAGACCGCAACCAACAGCCGAGCGTGAAGTGAACGCAGACGAAAATAAAGTAACCGGTTTTATCTTTAAAATTCAGGCTAATATGGACCCAAAACATCGTGACCGTATTGCTTTTATGCGGCTTTGCTCCGGTCACTTTAAGCGTGGAATGACTCTAAGCCAAATCCGTACAGGTAAGCCTATAAAAGTGGCGACACCGGTGATGTTTTTAGCCCAAGAACGTGAATTGGCAGAAGATGCTTTTGCCGGTGATATTATCGGTATTCCTAACCATGGACAGCTAAGAATCGGCGACACACTTACCGAAGGCGAGAAACTACATTTTACCGGCATTCCTTCTTTTGCACCGGAACTATTAAAGTCTGTACGTGCACTTGATCCATTAAAATCCAAGCACTTGGGCAATGCCTTACAACAAATCGCCGAAGAAGGCGGTGCCAGTGTGTTTAAACCGGTTGTTGGCTCAGAGTGGATTGTCGGCGTTGTCGGAGTTTTACAATTTGAGGTTATGGCTGATCGTATTCGTACCGAATTTAATATTCCGGTTATTTTTGAACCGACACAATACTATACTGCACGTTGGTTAGCTTCTGCCGATAAAATAGCCCTTAATAAGTTTATTGATGCAAACCAAGCTAATATTGCGCAAGACCATGACGGAGAAATGGTCTTTCTAGCACGTAATGCTTGGCATTTGAATAAGGCTAAAGAAGACTTTCCAAAAGTTGAATTGCGGACAACCAGAGAGCAAGTGTTTTAACGAGAATCTCTTGCATTAAATTTTGTTATCAGGCTGTTTACACTTTGTTTTTTTTACTTGTGAAGCACTGCTTTCGGATATTAATTTCAAGAGTTCGCGAGGGAAATCTGAGTATTTATTAATGAATCTGCAGAATCAGTATTTCTTTGGCTCAAATACAGCTATAAACTGCCTTTTTTCTACCCCATTAATATGAGTTATCTTAGAGTTTTTCATAATTTCAGCCAACTCTGTGGTGCAAAAAGTACTTCTTTCATCTGCTCCTTCTACAAAAGCATGGATATTGCCTGATGCTGCTTTTATGTAGCGTTCCGATGCCACATGCCAAATTTTTGTTATAGTTTCACCGACTTCATTTACCTTACCATCCAGTCCTAAAGCTATCAGAGCCTTACCGCATGGTGTATCATCAAGCCTTTTGGTAAATGGATGTTCTTTCACAAACCTTTCGGCATCTTTTTTATTTTCGTCTGTCGGCATAAAACTGATACTATAAACAACTGCCCCATCTTTAGGTGTTGTTACATCGTATGTCTGAGCAATATTAAGCGCTTGTTCCAGTTTATTTTCCATTTTTTTCCGGTAATAGATTAAATACAACTATTTCAGATGGCGCTAAAATGCGTAATGGTGGCCCCCAATATCCTGCGCCGCGAGACACATATAATTTAATGCCATTAACCTCGTAAAATCCTGCTAGATGTTCGTCATTGGCTTGTTTAGCCACATAATGAAATGGGAAAATTTGACCACCATGCGTGTGCCCAGAAAGCTGCAAATCCACACGTTCTTGTGTTGCTTCTGGCACTAATTTGGGGGTATGAGAAAGTAATATCACATAATCAGATTTTTGCGCTTGATATAGGGCATTATTAATATTTACCTTCATCCTTGTCCCTTTGACAGAGTTAATATCTGGTATTCCACCGATAAAGACCCCTTTATCTTTTAATCTAACACCATAATTGTTCAAAAAAGTAAACCCCATCTGTGCAAATTTTATCCCCCAGTTTAAGGCACCAGCATAAAACTCGTGGTTTCCCAGCACTACATATACGCCTTCTTTAGCGTGCAATCTTTGCAATTCTTGCATCTGCTTATAAAGTTTAGCAGGAGTATTATCTATCAGATCTCCTACCAAAACAATTGCATCTGGATTTAACTTATTTATTTGATGCACTAATTTTTGTAGATATGCGGCAGATACATCTTTATCAATATGCAAATCAGAGAGCATCACTATTTTAGTTTTTTCTTTAACTTTTGATGATATAATATTATAGGTTATGACTTGCGGCATTTTTTCTGCTGCATATACGCCATACATACAAATTGCACCGCACAAAATGAGGGTTATGAGATTTATTTTCTGCAAAAGCTGGGGATTTTTCATATCTGATACAGGAACCCGACGAATCATATCGATGATAAACCACAGTATGTCCCGAGCAATTGTAATAATAAATAGTAAAAAGACAAAGCCAAATAAGAAATAGAGAACTTTGGGTATATATATCAGTTCTCCTGGTAAGTCATATGACCTTATAGAGAAGTTTACTAGCGGCGCAAAAACTCCCAATGTCAATAACAAACCTGTTGCTAATTTAAGATATAGCGAATACTCACCATAACCGACATAGGTCTTATATAAAATTGCCACAATGGAAATTGAAACAATTATAAAAGCAAGAATTGCCGGCATTTTACATCCCCCTTTTTTAATATTTAAGCCTCTGCGGTCTTTTGTGTTGCAGAGGTGCGGCGGCGATAAACTCTTTTAGGTTTTGCTGGCTCTGTTACTTTTTTTTCTTCGCTAATCTCCACCACTTGAAAAGCTTTTACAGGCTCATTGGCCGGTAAAGTTTCAATATATCCATTGGAAGCTTCTTCAACTTTGATCGGTGTCGTCTTTTCTATATTCTGTTCTTTTGGGTCTTCTTCACTTTTGTCTTCCACAATTTCAGCAGAATTTTCATCTTCGCTTTTATTTATAGCCTCATAGCGAGCCTGTCTTTTTTCATTTATATCTGTTACAATTTTGCGATAATGCTCAGCGTATTGCCGATAAATTTCCATATCGACATAGTTACCACTGCTTTGTGCTTCTTTTGCCAAATCATTATATTTGCGGATTAAATCTAAAGCCGTACCACTAATTTTACCAGCAATACTGACGCTATCAAATTTATAATTTAAGGTATAACCATTATTATTGTTATTCCCATTACGAAATCTATTATTTTGCTTTTTCATACATTCCTACTTCAAGGGAGATTTTTCAACCCTATATGTTCTTATTACACTAAAAAAGGAAAAGGCGGTACCTCTTAAAAAACTTCTGCAGTACCAAATACGCCTTTATAATATTCCTTTGTTTTTTTTTTGCAACAATTATTTTATAACTTATGCATTATTTTCTCATTATCACACAACGTTCTATCCCTGCTAAATCTTGCTTAATTGCCTCAAGCTTCAATCCTCTTTGTCTAAAAATATCAGTCACAGTTTTAGCTTGACCAGCACCTACTTCTAGTAAAACATGCCCACCCGTTTTAAGCCAGAGTGGTATAATTTCTGCTAATTCATGATAGCACTTTAACCCATCTGTTCCGCCATCCAATGCTATTAATGGATCGTAGTCTTTTACCTCTGGATCTAATGTCTTAATCTCTTCCTGCGGAATATATGGCGGATTTGATACAATCATATCAAATGTATCAGCTTTAAAATGCAAATCTTTCCAATTACTATTGATAAAATTTACTCTTGTCATGAGGTCTTGGGCTTGGGCATTTTGCTGAGCTATTTGTAATGCTGCTAATGATATATCAATACCTATACCTTGAATTTGCGGTCTTTCCTGTAAAATCGACAGTAAAATACATCCAGAACCTGTCCCCAAATCCAGAATTTGCTGAGGTCGTTCTGTCGGTAAAATTTCTAATGCACTTTCCACTAATATTTCCGTATCTGGTCGTGGTGATAGTACAGCAGTTGACACCTTAAAAACCGATTTATAAAATTCCCTACAACCAATAATTTTATCCAGTGGCTCATGGCTGCAGCGTCTATTTAGCATGTCTTTAATTTGCTGATATTCTTTTTCTGTAAGATTAGGGTATTGCGGTGCAGCGCTTTTTAGTATTCTATCAGCCTCAAGTCGCGGTGAAGGTATTTTCGCCGATATCAAGGTCTGTATCATCTTTTCGCGTATATCCATTTTAAGCTGCCATAGATTTTTTTACTTCTGCAGAGAGTTTTTCAAACGCTCTTTTTTCAATTTGCCGCACGCGCTCTCGGCTAATATTAAAATACGCTCCCAAATCATCAAGCGTGCAAGGAGTATCCGTAAGCATTCTTTTTTTAATGATGTACTGTTCTCGTTCATTTAATTTTTTTAAGCACTGCGCCAAAATTTTAGCTTTATATTGTTGTTCTTCACGATTAGCTAATTTTGCTTCTATATTTTCACGATTATCTATGACCAAGTCTTGTTTTTCTCGCCCTTCTTCGTCACCGATATTCACATTTAGCGAGCTATCCCCACCAATGCGTCGATTCATCTCCGTAACGTCTTTTTCGTCAACCATCAGTTCTCTAGCTATTTGTTTAACGACTTTAGGCTCCAATTCTTTATTTTCATATATACCTAATCGTGCTTTAATGCGATTTAAGTTATAAAATAATTTTTTTTGTGCAGCCACTGTCCCAATTTTCACTAATGACCAGGAACGCAAAATATAATCATTGATAGCGGCTTTAATCCACCAAATTGCATATGTTGCCAAGCGAACTTTTTTATTCACATCAAACTTTTTCACTGCCTGCATCAAGCCTAAGTTTGCTTCAGAAATAACATCTGCCATCGGTAGTCCATAGCGACGATACGTTAACGCAATCTTAGCTGCTAGACGTAAGTGTGATGTTATTAATTTTTGTGCTGAAACAAGATCCCCTTTGGTCTGGAAATCTAACATAAGCTGCTTTTCCTCAGCTTCGCTTAGTACAGGAAATTGTTTTATTCTTTCTAAATAGGTATAAATACCTTTTTCCTCAATTACCATCGGCAATTGAGGCTTCTGTTCGACAACAACTAAATTCTTATTTTCGCTCATTTTATACTACCAAAATCTATTTAGAATGTTTTCTGAATAAAATCAAGTTTCATTTGTATAAACAAAATATATTTCATGGTTATTTCCGGTCTCTGGTAATAAATTGATAACATGGATTTTATAGCCTTCCTCAAGCGGATATATCAGCAAATAAATTTGACTGGCATATTGGTTCATGCTTTGGTTCTTACATAAACGAATATTTTCTTCAGCAATGCCCTCATTCATTCGGATGGTTGCTATCATATCTGATATCGGTCGTCTTGCCATTGTTTTATAGTCAGCCACATTTTCTTCAGCAAACTTGTCTAAATTATGCAGAACAAAGTGGCGGCGACGGCGATACATTGTACTTTCATCTTTATTTTTTAACAAAACAGCTTTTATGTAATCTTTGGCTACTGCTAGCATATTTTCATCTTGGCATTGAGGCAGTTCTATTTTAAGTGTACTCACTTGATGCAGAACAGCAATTTCCGGCTTTTTCCCTTCATTAAAATCAATCTGTTCCATCATTTCTTGATTGTTCATCTGGGGTTGATGCTCTTGCTCAGCAGCAATAGGATTTTCTGGACGTAAAGCTGTATCTATGGCATAGCTATTAGGCAACGTCCATCCGATTATCATTGCAAAGAGCAGTAAGCAGCTTTTATTCATCATTCCTTCCTTCTAGAAATTCAGAGATTTAGGAGTTCTTGGAAACGGAATAACATCTCTAATATTGGCAATTCCGGTCACTAGCATCATCATCCGTTCAAAACCTAAACCAAAACCGGCATGCGGAACTGACCCATATTTACGTGAATCAAGATACCATAAATAATCTTCTTCTTTCATGCCTAATTCCCTGAGGCGCTGTTTTAAAACATCATAGCGCTCTTCACGCTGTGACCCTCCAATCAATTCCCCTATCCTCGGCACCAAAACATCCATTGCTGCCACTGTTTTACCATCATCATTCATCCGCATATAGAAAGCTTTGATTTCTTTAGGATAGTTGCTCACAATCACCGGTCGCTTAAAATACTCTTCTGCTAAAAAGCGCTCATGTTCGGTTTGCATATCAATGCCGTACTCTGGCGCATATTCAAATTTTTTGCCAGATTTTTGCATAATTTCGATGGCCTCGCTATACGTTATGCGTGCGAACTTATTATCTCTAATGTTACATAGTGTTTCCATCAATTTTGGATCAACAAACTTTGCAAATAATGCTATATCATCTGGGCAATTTTCTATCACGTATGATACGCAATAGCGCACCATATCTTCTGCCAAATCCATGTTATCATTGTTATCTGCAAAAGCCATTTCCGGTTCTATCATCCAAAACTCTGCTGCATGACGTGCTGTATTCGAATTTTCAGCTCTGAAGGTTGGTCCAAACGTATAGATGTCCCCTAAAGCACAAGCATACATTTCACCATTAAGTTGCCCAGAAACAGTTAAATGTGCAGGTTTACCAAAGAAATCTTCGCTATAATTTATATCCCCGTTAGGCAGTTTAGGGAGATTTTTCATATCCAGGGTTGTCACCTGAAACATTTCTCCAGCCCCTTCACAATCCGACCCTGTGATAATTGGAGTATGAACATATTTAAATCCACGTTCTTGAAAAAACTTGTGGATAGCATAAGATAATGTTGAGCGCACACGAAATGCTGCGCCATATTTATTAGATCTCGGCCGCAGATGAGCAATTGTCCGCAAATATTCATCCGTATGTTTTTTCTTCTGCAGTGGAAAGTCTTCCGGAGCCAAGCTATAAATCTCTATTGTGTCGGCCACCACTTCATATTTTTGGTTACCGCCTTGCGACTCGACCAGCGCGCCAGTCACAGCAATTGATGAGCCGGTTGATATTGTTTTAACTTCATTATAATTAGGGAGACTGTTTTTTGCAATAATTTGTAAATTTTTAAGGCATGAACCATCATTAAGCTCAATAAAAGAAAAATCTTTTGCATCTCGGCGTGTTCTAACCCAGCCCTTAGCCAGTACTTGACTTTGTGTGCTTTTTGCTTGTAGTAAATCTATGATTTTCGTTCTTTTTAACATTTACAGTATTCCCCATTGATTAATCGTTGTTTTAAAACGGATTTAATATTATGCTACTTTGTTTTAAATGTAAACCTTTTATTTGTTTGTTTTATAATGACCATCGCAGCGTTCTTTTTAGATAGATTATTGATTTTAATGAAAATAAAAAAATATTGACAAATTTGGACAAATATAATATTCTTATTTTGCATCACTATTATTAATATATGGAACAAAAAGAAAAAATATGGAACAAAAAGAAAAAATGGTACAACAGCTACAGACTATGCTGCGTGCCGGTGGTAAAATTCCTTCGCTCACACAACTATTGAGCCGGGAGGAAATTAATTATGATCTCGTTGAAGCAGCACTCTATGTGCGGCCACAGCTCATCAACGAGATAAGTTGTAAACTGGAAGATGGGCACCTCTTGTGTTATGAGGTTCCTCCCTCTTTGCACAGAGATCTGCAAGAGATTAATTCTCGGGCATTTAGCATTGTGCTTTGTGCTTTGCCTCAAGAAGATTTCGAAACCGTCGTCTACAAATTCGGCCGTAATCGCCGTCAGTTGATGCGTGACGTATACAAACGCTTCCAGGAATCGCACAAATAAAGAAACAGTCTTCACTTTCTGTGAAGGCTGTTTCTTTTTGGTTTAAACATGACTTAAGCAGATTTTCCTAATTGTGCTGCCACTTCAGATGCAAAGTCTTCTTCACGTTTTTGCAAACCTTCTCCTAGTTTGAAGCAGACAAAACCGCCCAACTTCACTGTCGCATTATTTTCTTTTGCAAAATCTTCAATTACTGTTTTTACCTTCTTATCCGGATCCATTATGTAAGCTTGTTCTTCCAAAACAACTTCTTCATAATATTTACGGATACGACCTTCAACCATCTTTTCAACAATATTAGCAGGTTTACCAGAAGCTAACGCCTGTTCAGAAAAGATGGCTTTTTCACGCGCCACAGCCTCTGCCGGTACTTCGGCAATTGTCTGGGCAATCGGTGCTGCTGCTGCAATATGCATTGCGATGTGCTTGCCTAGCTCTTGCATTTTAGGCTTATCAGCATTTCCCTCAAGTGCTACTAATACACCAATTTTTCCAACATTTGGCCGTGCTGCATTATGAATATATGAACAAACAATACCATTATTCGCATTTAGATATGCGGCACGGCGTAAGTTCATATTTTCACCGATTTTAGCAATCATATCCGTTAAAATTGTTCCCATTTCTTTGCCTGCTACTGGGCAGACAAAAGATTTCAATGATTCGACATCACCTTTGACTGCTAAAGCAGCTTTAGCTGCATTTTCAACATAATCTTGGAAAATTTCATTCTTAGCCACAAAGTCTGTTTCAGAGTTCACTTCAACAACTGCTCCGGCATTGCCTTCAACATATACTGAAACAAGTCCTTCAGCAGCGATACGGCTCGCTTTTTTGGCGGCAGATGCCAAACCTTTTTTGCGGAGCCAGTCAATAGCCTCTTCCATATTACCATTGGTTTCAACCAATGCCTTTTTGCAATCTAACATACCGGCACCTGATGTTTCTCTCAAACTTTTTACCATTGCTGCAGTAATTTCAGCCATTATTTCATCCCCTTATCTTTCAGATTAAAAAACAGGCGGCAGCGTATTTTGCCGCCGCCCTATTATCAACGTTCACACTTTAGTTTAAGCGTTTTCAACGTCTTCTAGCTCTTCAGTGGTTTCTTCAACCTTTACACCTTGAGCTGCAACTTCTTGTTGCATACCATCTAAGATTGCTGAAGATACCAATTCACAATACAACTGTATTGCTCTGATTGCGTCATCATTACCCGGAACAGGGTAATCCACATCA
Organism: Alphaproteobacteria bacterium; assembly: GCA_017475705.1. Taxonomy (GTDB): domain Bacteria; phylum Pseudomonadota; class Alphaproteobacteria; order RF32; family CAG-239; genus CAG-267. The sequence goes on along the minus strand of JAFVFB010000008.1, from coordinate 111,621 downwards.
TTTGGATTTGCATTTGTATCTGTGATGCCAATAACTGGAATACCCAATTTTTTAGCTTCTTTGATTGCTAAAGCCTCTTTAGGTGTATCAATCACAAACAACAAATCCGGTTGGCCACCCATATTTTTAATACCATCTAAAGAAAGAGCTAATTTTTCTTGTTCTTTCTTAATATTCTGCATTTCCTTTTTGGTGTAGCCTTCGTAGGCGTTCTTTTCTTCCATTTCGTTTAATTTTACCAAACGGTTGATAGAACGATTAACTGTTTTCCAGTTGGTCAGCATACCACCGAGCCAACGATAGTTAACATAATATTGTCCGCATCTTTCTGCGCTTTCTTTCACAATGTCTTGTGCTTGGCGTTTTGTCGCAACAAATAAGACTTTGCCGCCTTTTGCAGCAACATCGCGTGCTACAGACAGTGCTGTATAGAGCATTGGATAAGTCTTCTGCAAATCAATGATATGAACATTATCTTTTTTGCCGTATATATACGGTGCCATTTGTGGATTCCAACGACGAGCGTGGTGTCCGAAGTGTACGCCTGCTTCAACAAGCTGACGCAATGTAAAAGTCGGTAATGACATTTTTTTATTTCCTTATTTTCCGGTTAAACCTCCGCAGACTGATGACCTGAATTCTTCCAAGCACCGGAGCGTGAAACTTTGAACTCCAAAGCCGACGCCTTGCCTGCGTGTGAATTTATGAAAACGGCACCATTGCCGCTTTCGGGGAGTCTTATAAGCATAAAATATTTATTTTGCAAGTGTTTTTTGCTTTTTTATAAAAAAAAAGCTCTCTAAATTTTCAAGAGAGCTTTAATGCTGAATAATTAGGCATACTCTTCATCCAGTCTTTCTGCCAATGTCGTGAATGTTGCTACTGTCGGTGTTTTCTGGATAATAATGTCATCAATAGACATTATAGTGCCTTGTTCCAGGTCGCAGGACTGCAAAGTAACATAACTTCCTCTACGAAGTTTTCCAAAAAAGTCATAGCAGCGCTTATCCGTGTTCTTTTGGATAAGTAATACATTTAATCGGTACGGCACCTCTGGTACAATATCACGCTTTGGGACCTCTGCATCGCAGTAATGCAACACGCAAATGCTAATGTAGATTCTATTTGGGTTAGACACAATATACCCCAGATAGATTCCATCAATTGTTAATTTTTTTGTTTCCATACTTTTTTAATTCTAGGTTTAATAATTAGGTGATATAATAGTTTTTTTATGATTGCTATCTATCATCCATTTTAGAAAAATGCAAGCAAAATTCTGTTAAAATATGGCAAATTTTGCTTGTTTGATTGGTTTTACTTTTATATATTTTTTGCCATGTAATGCTTTTATAATTAAGGAAAATAATATATTATGAGCGATTTATTTGATAATTCAGCAGCCATTGCTGCAAAGGAAGATTATTCGGCGCAAGATATTGAGGTTTTAGAAGGGTTAGATCCTGTTCGGCATCGTCCCGGTATGTATATCGGCGGTACTGATGAACAAGCTTTGCATCATTTGGTTGCGGAAATTTTAGATAATTCTATGGATGAGGCTGTAGCTGGTTTCGCCAGCCGGATTGAAATTGCTGTTAATGAAGATTTATCTGTTACGATTACTGATAATGGACGTGGCATTCCGGTTGATCAGCATCCAAAATATCCAGGCAAATCCGCGCTTGAAGTTATTTTTACGACGCTACATTCCGGCGGTAAATTCGGCGGTGGAGCCTATAAAGTTTCCGGCGGTTTACATGGGGTTGGTTCCTCAGTGGTTAATGCGCTTTCAAAAAAACTTATTGTTGAAGTCGCGCGAGATAAAAAACTCTATCGTCAAGAATATTCCAGAGGTAAACCTATAACCCCATTGGAACTCATTGGCAATGCTCCGAATCGTCGTGGTACCAGTATTACTTTTTTGCCTGATGAAGAAATTTTTGGTTCTGACAATCAGTTTGTACCAACGAAAATTTATCGTATGGCACGTTCAAAAGCCTTTTTATTCAAAGGGATTAAAATTTTTTGGAAATGTGCCCCTGCGCTCATCAAAGAAGAAGATAACATTCCGATGGAAACAGAATTTAACTTTCCGAATGGTTTGTTAGATTTTCTTAATTATCAAATCGGCTCGCGCGGAACGATTAATCGCATGCCCTTTTCCGGAGAAGCTGAACTCGCTGGAGAGGAAGGGAAAGTTGAGTGGGCTATTACCTGGCCAGAAGATGAAAAGGGGTTTTGTAACTCATACTGCAACACTGTTATAACTCCTCAAGGGGGGACACATGAGCAGGGTTTCCGCACCGCGTTACTAAAAGGTCTTAAAGAATATGCTGATATGGCTAATATCAAAAAGGCAGCCGGCATTACTGGTGAAGATTTCTTAAGTGATGCCGCTATCATGATGTCTGTTTTTATCCGTGATCCGCAATTTCAAGGACAGACCAAAGATAAACTAACCTCTACAAAAGCTGTTTATTTGGTTGAAAAAGCTGTTAAAGATTCTTTTGACCATTGGCTTTCTACGGATAAAGAAAATGCAGAAGCGCTCATTTCTTATGTTATTGATCGTGCCGAACTACGCAAAAAACGGAAAGAAGAAAAAGTACAAAATCGAAAATCTCCAACCAAAAAATTACGCTTGCCCGGTAAATTAGCAGATTGCTCTAAAGCAGCAGCGGAGGATACAGAAATTTTTATCGTTGAAGGTGATTCCGCCGGTGGCTCCGCAAAACAGGGGCGTGATCGTATGACACAGGCAATTTTACCACTACGCGGTAAAATCCTTAATGTTGCTAGTGCCAGCATAGATAAGATTACTCAAAACCAAGAAATTAAAGACATGATAGAAGCTCTTGGGTGTGGCACTAAGGATAATTATAAAGAAGAGAATCTCCGTTATGAAAAAATTATTATCATGACTGATGCTGATGTTGACGGTGCGCATATCACTTCATTATTGATGACTTTCTTTTATCAATACATGCCTAAATTGATTGAAAATGGTCACTTATTCATTGCTACGCCTCCTCTTTATAAAATTGTGTTTGGCGGTAAAAATTATTATGCTTTGGATGATGATGAAAAAGATAAAATTTTGAAAAAAGCAAAAGCCAATCAGAAGCCAGAAATTAGTCGATTTAAAGGATTAGGTGAGATGAGTGCCCTACAACTTAAAGAGACAACTATGGATAAAAATAATCGTGTACTATTGCGCGTTACCATTCCTACCGCTAATACGGAAGAAGCTCGTGATGAAGCTTTTGAGACCCGGCGGCAGGTCGAAAGGTTGATGGGCAAAGATCCCGAACAGCGATTTAAGTTTATTATTGAACGAGCAAAATTTGCAGAAGATTTGGATATTTAGATGGTTATTTTTGCTTGTTGGTGATATAAAAAAGAGGACATTATTGTCCTCTTTTTCTTATCTTTTCTAGAGCATAAAACGTGCTAGCGTTATTAAATAGGCATAAACCATAAAAGCTATTGCTTTATATAGAACAGCCACACTCATCACTGTTCCGCCAGCGATAAGCACTTGTATCAGAGCTGCTACAATTAGAGCCAATGCCAACATTATTAACCAATAGTACTTGTTTTTTGCCAATACTAATGCTAAGACGATTGCAGAAACAGCTATATAAACATTTTGCATTTGTGCAAAGATCATATTCGTTTCCCTGATTACCGGTACAAAATTTAAAAGATATGAGACCAAAATAGTACCGAGTGCAATTAAAAAAATTATAAAACATGTTTTCTTAGACATTTTCTTTCCTTTCATTAAAATATTACGATTTATTCTTTAAGCCTTTTGGAGCTTTAGAAACTTTATTTACAGACTGTTTTGATGTCTTTTTTTTCGCTGTGGGCTTGTTCTTTGAAATTGAAGTTGCAGCTGATTTTATTCTTGGCTTTTGATAAACGTACACTTTCTCCGGAATTCCTGCTAATGAAGATTGAATTTGTTTTACCTCTTGCAGATATCCCAGTGGAAACATTTCTGAAATAACAACGCTGTTTTCCTTAATTTCCGCAGCTAGTTTTTTACCAAGAGGCTCCCCTGTTACTTTAAGTACATAGCACATAATCACATCCATATCCGCATGCGATGCTGTCATGTAATTATCTTTTACGAATTTAACATTGTTTAGCTTTGCCAGTCTTGCTTTTATTTTACCCATTATTAAAGGAATTATGTCCCACTCTAAGCCTATAAACTCATGCTGAGGAAATTCTTTTGCTAGCGGTAAAAGCAAAGCTCCGCTGCCACATCCTAAGTCCGTCACTTTCAGCGTTTTTTTAGATTTTTTTAATACCGATCGCGCTTCATTTAACACGTCTTGTTTTAATTTTCCATAGCTTGAGACAAACGGTCCATATTTTCCGCAACCGCAACGAATAAAAGAATAGAACTGATATATCAGGAAAATTGCTGCAGCAAATCCTAAAAACAGTGCTATAAACAGAATTAGACCTTTACAACACATCATTATTCTCCTAATTATAAGAACATTGTTACCATACTATTTGGAATACTCTATATAAGAAATTGTTTAAGAAATTATTTAAGAGGCGGGCATGAGAGATAGATATCGCAAAATTGTTTTTTTAACCGGCGCTGGCATATCTGCAGAGTCTGGTCTTGCCACTTTTCGTCAAGAGAATGGCCTTTGGAATAACCATCGGGTAGAAGATGTCGCCACTATAGAGGCTTATGAGAAGAATCCAGATTATGTCCACAATTTTTATAATCAGATGAAACCAGAATTGTGGAAAGCCCAACCGAACCCTGCTCATCTTGCCATTACTCGTTTACAGCAGAATTATCCTGCAGAAGTTCACATTATTACCCAAAACATTGACACTTTACATGAAAAAGCTAACAGTAAAAATATTCATCATATTCACGGGCAAATTAATCAAGCCGTATGCCTTAATTGCGGTCAGATTATGGAAACATGGGGTGAGGTTACATCTGAGACAGTTTGTCCTCAATGCCACGTTAGTAGTATGATGAAGCCGAATATTGTATTTTTCGGAGAGAATCTTTTATGTATGGATATAGTCGATGAGTTATTGCACCATGCTGATTTGTTTATTTCTGTCGGTACCTCCGGTGTAGTTTTTCCGGCTGCTGGTTTTGTACAGACTGCTAAGTATTACGGAGCCGATACCATCGAATTTAACATGGAGCCTACTTCTAATAATTTTTATTTTGATAAGCATATCATGGGGAAAGCTGGTCTAACTTTGCCCCGCTTTGTCGATGACTTACTACAATAATAATGCCAAAAACAATAAATGTTTTGGCATTATTATATAAATTTATTTGAAAGGGTGATTTGATTATTCTCTTGTTGCTTATTGGGCAATAATACGCGATGGATTTCCATACAAAACTAAGCATCTCTGCCCTACCATCAATGGCTGTGATGCCCCTTGAGCAATACTAATTGCCTGGCCATTATCTAATTTTACGATGTATTCGTAACCGCTTTGAGAGCTCAATCCTTTTTGTGTGGCACTACCAACCAAACCTCCTAACAAAGCTCCACCTATGGCCCCTAGCGTATTGGCACTTCGTCCGTGACCGATGGTTGAACCTGCAACACCACCTGCAATACCTCCGAGCATTGTTCCAGCCGATGTATCCCCACTATCAACAGAAATCGGACGAACACTTAATACTGTGCACTGTGCTACGGTTGAGACCTTACCAACTGATCCTGTGGTATAGTGATCTGAATTTATATTATCTGCACACCCGGTCAATAATATTGCTCCACAGACAGCACTTAATAACTTCTTTGACATTCTTACTCTCCTTGTTATTTGATGTGGTTTTAATTTAATCTATTATTTTTTGTTGTCAATATTTGTTTCTTTTAGCCGTGCTAAAGAAATTTTGTTTTACCCATAAATTTAATTGACTTCTTATCAAAAGTATCTTAGGTTCTGATTAGTTATTTTTTATTATTCACTAAAATTATTTTATATGAAAAAATTTTTTTCAGCTTATGCCGTGCAAATGCTCAGCTGGGGTGCGGTATTTTTGTTGCTCTTACTGTTTATCTATTTCTTTAGGAATAACGGTTTAGGAGCCTATCTGCTGGTTGGCTTGTTATTTTTGCTGCTGATGTTTGCGTTCTATTTCAGGCTCTGGTACAAGCAAAAATCGCTCTTAGTTGATGAGACTCGCATTCGTACGCCGCTACCGATTGTCTATGGTGGTCGCAAAGGATTGCATTCTCTACCTTATTTGGATCTTAATCAGCTTAAGCTGGTGTGGGGAATTGAGCTGAATGGTACATTGTTTAAGATGAAAGATACTGTCATGGGCTATTCTCGCTCTTTTGACTATCAAACAGTGCTTCGTCTTGTTTCTCTTGAAGCAGCAAAGTTTAATCCACGCCAAGAGATTTATCTGCCTACAAAAGAGCAACTTATCGAGGCTCGTAGATACAGAAAACACTGGGAGCTTACGGTTATGATTCTTAACAGGTATAACATTGCTGCAGAGAACTTTTACAACCAAGATTATTGGTGTGAAGGAGAAGATATCCCCCTGCCCTTTGTGGTTCCTATGGATCCTAAGGAACTTGCAGACGGCTATCAACCTAATGAAAAGCAGCGCTTTGCGCTCCGCTTGATTTCTTATTAGAATTTTAAGCACTGATTCTTTGCGAATCGGTGCTTTATTTTATAGTAAGGTCAACAGTCTGACGAAATACATTTTCCATAAATGATAATGAAATATAACTTAATAAAAATGCAATCAGTGGGGAAGCAACCCAACCGGACATTAATTTAAGTACTAGCCCCCATTTAATGCCTTTGCCTCCTTTAGCCACCCCTATTCCAACAATTGCACCAATAACTGCCTGTGTGCTTGAGACCGGCACAGCCGGCAAACTCGGTAAATTAAGAGCCTGCAATAATTGCTCTAATTTGACTGAGGAAAACATAATTAAAACAATGGATTGTGATAGTATAACAATCCATGCAACCATTGGTGAAAACGATAATAAATTCTTGCCTACGTTTTTAATGGCTCTTTGCGAATAAGTAAATACACCAATGCAGGCAGCTATTCCACCTAAAAGAAACAGCACTTGTACTCCGCTAATGGTATATAAATTTCCGATCTGAAATGATGTGAATTGGCAAGAATCGATAAAAACCCCAACCACATTGGCCATATTATTAGCCCCCAGAGCATATCCTCCAAGTGCTGTGGTTAAAATCATACCCACGCGAACTATCCAATCTTGCCAAAGGATATGCAATTTGCTGTGATGTAATATTTTTTTAACAGCGCAATATATGGTTACTGCAATTACGGCGGCAATTACGGGGCAAAAAAACCAAGATGCACAAATGTGGACTAGCGTTTCCATATCCGTTTGGTGCCCCGTGTACACATTCCAGCCGACAATACCGCCGACAATTGCCTGTGAAATGGAAACACTAATACCTGACTTTAGCATTAATAAAACGGCCAGTGCTGATGATAATGAAACGGCGAATCCTGCCGGTAATGTATTCACCCCACCTAGTGCATTGAGCGTATCTGCTGTATTTTGGCCACTAATAACAGACCCCAAAACGATAAATAAACTGGCAATTGCGGCGGCAAACGAAAACCGCAACATTTTCGTACCAACCGCTGTACCAAAAATATTGGAAGCATCATTTGCCCCTAAGGACCATCCCAAAAACAACCCACTGGAAAGAAAAAATATATAAGTTAGCATAATTTAGATTTCCCTCTTGATTGCAAAAATCAACAGCGCATCTATGCAATCTTCAGCCAAGTCTGCTACATCAGCAACTTCTTCAACAAAAGTGTTTATTTGGATTTTACGTGCCAACTCTAAATCTGAATCAAAAACAGCTTTTCGCAGTTTAGCAGATGTTTTATCACTTTGATGTTCTAGCAGATAAACTTTTTTGGAATAGTCACGCAATGTTACCAAATCTCTAAAAAAAGCTCTTGAAGCAATTGCCATATTTTCTGCGCAATCAGCTACCTGCTTAACCAATGTTTTTAGCTCACCATGATAGATTTCAGGAATATCTGGTTGTTCAATGTAAAATTTATGAGCCACTTCATCAAATAAATTAATTACTCTATCCAAGTTTTCCACTAATTGCAGAATATTTCCACGCATATCTGGAATTAGATTTTGTTCATATAGCCGGCTTTCTATTTCGCGGCGCAATACATCTGAATCATGTTCAATCATCTTGATTTTTTTACTGGTTTCACGATAATTTTCACTACGACGTTCTTGCAAATATATATCTATTGCATTTTTAAATACCATGGTCATTTCGATGATCTTATCGTGTAATTTATCTATACTGTGCTCTAGCTCACGCGTACGTGCAAAAAGCGAAACCTTGACATTGAACATTGGTTTTCCTCTATTTCACTTCATCTCATGTTATGATGTATCATTTGTAAATTTACACACTTTGTCAATATTTTTTTATTTAAGTCTTGCATTTATTTTTTTATCAGCTACTTTTTAGGGGTTATATAACATTTTTAAGGATAGGAATTATGAATAAAGATAATATTATCACTGTTTTAGTTTCGGTTGTTGCCAGCGTGGCTTTTTCTGTTGCTTTAGCTAGCACTGTTGCTCATAAATCTTCTGTTGCGGGGAACTCTCAGGATGTTAATCAAGCCATCGAAGATTATTTGATGAATAATCCTTCGAAGGTCCGTGAAGCCTTAGAATTGGCTGCTCAGCAAGAACAGCTTGCAGCCCAAAAGCGCATTGCTGAAAATTATAAAAATAATTGGAAAGATTTGAGTTCTGCGGATAATTCTCCATTTGTCGGTCCTAAAGATGCAAAAATTACAATTGTTGAATTTTTTGACTTCAATTGCGGATATTGCAAACGTTTAGCACCTGAATTGATGAAAGTTATCAAAGCTAATAAAGATGTTAAGTTCGTTTTCAAACCAGTTACTTTCTTGGGTTCTATTCAAACAGCTAAAGCTGCCTTGGCTGCTAATAAACAAGGTAAGTTTATTGAGGTTTATGAAGCTTTCTTAACTCATAACGGCCAGATTAATGCTCAAGTTATTGATGAGGTTCTGGAAAAGGCTGGCTTGGATGTGGCTGAAACCAAAAAGATTATGGAAAGTGATGAAATCAAAAAAGCTTTAGCTGATATTTCAGAACTTTCTCGTAAGGTTGAAGTTCGCGGTGTTCCAACTTTAATTATCAATGGTGAAGCTTTGCAAGCTATTGAACAAGGTCCAATTCAAAACGCTATTGATAATCGTAAGTAAATTAAGATTTCTTATTGAAATAGAGAGGGAGCTTTTAGCTCCCTTTTTTGTTAAAAAAATCTTGCATTCTTGGTTTATCATGTTAGATTTTTGCTGGTTGTTATATATTTTGTGAGGGTATGATGAAAAAATTGTTTAAGTTATGTAGTATTGTTTTTTTAGCATCTATCGGTGCCGTTGCCATTATTTTAGCTGGTTTACAGATACCATATTTTAAGAACAAACAGGAGAACTTGATACGTAAATCCATCGAGCAATATATGGCTCAGTATTCACAAAACATTTTAGATATTCTAGCTCAAAATGAAAACTTTGCGGCGATAGTACAAAAAGCTGCTATAGATGCAAGCACGCTACAAGCTTCGGCTGGACCTTCATCAGCTGATCCTTCTTCTTCGCCTGATGAAAACCAAATCTATAAAGACCATTGGCATGAAATAACAAACAATCCGGTTTCGCCATCTGTCGGACCACAAGAAGCCAAGGTCACGGTGGTTGAATTTTTTGACTTTGCCTGTGGGCACTGCAAAGGTTTAGCCCCTATTATGTCACAAATCATAAAGGATAACCCTGATGTTCGTTTTATTTTTGAACCTTTGTATTTTATTAGCGAGCATTCCCCTTATGCGGCCAAAGTGGCACTGGCAGCACATCAAAAAGGTAAATTTTCTGCAGTTTACCATGGTATTATGACTTTACCGACACTTAATGAAGAAAACGTCAATCAAATTTTACAAGATGAAAATCTTAATGTTGATGAAATAAAAAAGATGATTGAAGAAAAAAATATTCGCCGCGGTTTGCAAGATATTGATGCTTTGTCCCAGGTCTTGGGTATTAACGGTGTACCAATGCTTTTGATTAATGGCGAACCTTTTTATGGTAGGTCTATTGCTGAAATTCAAAATAAGATCAACCATTATAAATAATATCCTGGCAGGATTACTATTTCGCAGCATGCTTAGCCCTTGATGAGGTATGCTGCGTTTTGTTTATGCTACAATAACTCTAAAATAATGCAAGACAACTCAGGTTTATTGTTTTATAATATGATTATTATTTAATTGGATGTTGTTTCTCATGGCTAGGCTCGTTTCGTCTTTACCTCTTTTCTTATATAATATAGCTGCTTTTTTGCGGTCACAGATTTTTTTATTGCCAGTGCTATTGTTTTTCTATCAAGAAAATGGTCTTTCCGTCGGTGACTTTTATCTTATTCAGGGGCTTATTGTCTTCTTTGCCTTTTTATTTGAAATACCGGCTGGTTACCTTGGTGATCGGTTGCCTCGAAAATATATCCTTATTACAGCCTATGCTCTGTTTTTATGCCGTATAGCTCTATGGATTTTTTGGAGCGGTTATGAAGTTATTCTACTCGGAGAATTTCTCTATGCCTGTTCTAAAGCTTGTTTTGATTCTGTTTCATCATCATTTATTTTTGATATATTAAAGAAAAATAATGAAGAAACGAAGATGGTCAAAGCCTATTCTAATTTTAATGCGGCCATGTACATTGGCACTGGTATTGCTGCTCTCTTAGGGGCTGGGCTTTATGAAAAATTTGGTTCTCATGTTTTACTTATCGCTGAATTTGTTATATACTCTTCTGCTATTTTATTACTTTCTTTGTTGCCGAATGCCCACCATCCACTTGTTCAAAATGTTCAAAGTTTTAGTTTGCGGTTGAAAAAATTCTGGGTCACTGTTCGCTATATTTTCAAATCACTAAAATATCGTTATTTAGTTCTTTTTTCAGGGTTTATGGTCGGAATTTCTCATTTTTTCTTTTGGAGCTTTCAACCTTTAATGAAAAACTCCGGCATTGATCCTAAACTTTCCTTAGCTGATTTTATTGCACAAGGCAATGTTTTAACAAATGATACGTTTTCTTCTCTAGATTTTCATGATTGGTTTGATTACATCAAAATTATGGGAATTGTTATCTTCATTAATAATATACTGCGTTCTTCTTTCAGTTATTTTGCCTCTACTGTTGCCCGTCACTTTTCATTATTCGCACTTGCTTCCTTTTCTTTTATTCTTGACATTATTGGTTGTCTTATTGCCTTTGTGATCATGACCACCATACCTCTTTTGCCCCAACACTGTTTTCTTTTTATTTTGTTTCTGTGCGTGTGCATTGGCTTTCAGCTGATGTTTACTATTACACACATCAGCCGTTTACATCGTTTGATAAATCCGCGCATTCGCTCATTATCTTCATCTGTCAATATGATGACAGGACGATTATTAACAGCCTTGATGCTTATGTTGCCAAAATTTTTACTAAAACAAGAAAGTTCCTGGTTAACCTTCAGTGTGATTGATATATTTTGGTTTTATGCGGTTATTTTTGCTCCTATCGGCCTATTTTTACTGTTTAAGATATACAAATATAATGTCCGCCGTGCAAATTTGCTCATGAACGTTGCTGAGAATAAGTGCTAAGGTCTATTTTTATTACATAAAACCTTTTACTTGCTGTCAATTAATAACTTTCCTGTTGATAATACTGCTGTACCACCTAAAGGAATTGTCAACAGAGGTGAGGTATGTCCAAAATCGACATTAGCCAGGATTGGAATTTCTTTGAGTTCTTTTTTGCTGTCCAAAATAAATTCGAGTCCTTCTTTGGTCACTTTCGATCCTTTTTGAAAACGTCCGATAACTATCCCTTTTACATTTCCGAAATCAGGCTGATAAATCAGTGCTTGTAAGTTCCGCTCAAAATCAGCTAATGATGAATTTTCTGTATCCTCTATAAATAGAATAGTATTGGGACAAAAGTGCGGTCGATATTTTGTTCCCAATAATAAATTAAAAGTACAAAGATTACCCCCAATAATGGTTCCTTCAGCTTCTCCTGCATGAATATGCCAATACCCCTCATTGGCTTCAAATTCTCTTTTTTCTTGATCTAAAAACCATAAATCATCACTCCAGATTGTTGAAGGGACAATGTCATCTTTGCCACTTGTTATGAGCATATTTATAAAGTGGTCAAGAGTGTAATCGCAGCCATGTTTCATACCTAAAGAACTATAATGCGGCCCATAATACACCACCATGCCCGTCTGCGCTAAAATGGCATTTTGCAGTGCAGTAATATCTGAAAAACCACATAATATCTTAGGATTGTTTTTAATTAAATTATAATCTAGATACGGCAATAGTTGATTTGAGTTAGCCCCACCAATAATAGTCATAATTGCTTTCACACTCTTATCCTTAAAGGCATAATGAATGTCTGCCACCCTTTTCTCAACTGAAGTTGATCCCATAAAGTCGCAATTTTCATCTGTGGTATTTGGGGCAAATTCAACCACTAGCCCTAAGCTTTCCAAACGCTGTTTTGCAATTTTACGGGCATCTTGACCTATAATTTTCAGGCTTCTTGCTGGTGCAATGACCATCACTTTATCGCCTTTATTTAACTTTTGCGGAATTATTTTATTCATCATTGTTCTCCTCTGATGTCTTGTCTGATGTTTCAACTGTTGCTTGATCATTTAACCAGTGAATTTGCAATATCGTGACTGGTTTTATATCTGTTGCTTTATATACTCTGCGGCGAATTTGACCGCGAATAAAGTCTTCCAACGCATTACGATGAGGGTGTTCAAGCACTTTTTTCTCAATTAAAGGATATACTTCTTTGAGAATTTCTTGTTTTAAGACATACCACTCGTTTTCTTCTAATATATCGATTGAACTTATATCCAAAGAATGCAATCTTAGATTTTCTTCCACTACCGCACTGATAAATAGCGTACAATTATACATTATGCGGCGACGATTTTTAATCAGTTCAGAAGCTAAAGAAACACTTCTTCCACGATCTACCCCCATAATATCGGAGGTTATTTGGGCAATTTTTTCAATTTTATGGTTCTGGTAAAGACATATATCACCATTTTGTGCTGAAAAGACATCTTTTACCCCACAACTTAAAGCAAAACGCTTATGTTCACGAATAAATTTTTTATCCCCATGTACTGGTAATACTATTTTTGGGTTTAAGAGTTTATACATTTTCTGCAAATCATGGCGATTAGCATGCCCTGATGTGTGGACGGGGTATTCTTCTTCTGTAATCAGTTGGACTCCCTTCTCCCGCATTTTTTCTTGCAACCGCTCAATTTTATCTTCATTTCCAGGGATTATCTTGGAAGAAAAAATCACAGTGTCATCTTGGCTTAATTTAATGTACTTACTTTCATCATTTGCAATTATTGTCATGGCACTGCGGTAATTTGCCTGTGAACCGGTACAGATATATAATGCTTTATCTGTTGTTATCCCTTCCACCTGTTCAATTGTGTGCAGTTCACCGCACTCTTTCATGTAGCCGCAGTCTTTGGCAATTTTAGCATTGGTGATCAAACTTCTGCCAAAGAGCACGGGTGTCCTTCCTGCTGCTTTTGCTGCCAAGGCCAAGCTTTCCAAACGCATAATATTCGAAGCAAAGCAAGTGGCAACAATTCCTCCTTTTATTTTGGAGACCATATCTATTAAATGCTGACGTACATCTTCTTCACTTTGCTGTTCTTTATCAACGTAAATATTGGTGGAATCATTTACCAGTATATCTACCCCAGCATCAGCTGCTCGTTGTAATGCGGCAAAATCTGTTTTAACTTCTGGAAGTTTATTATCATCAAAGCGCCAATCTGTTGCATGCATAATATTTCCATATGGTGTTTTAATAAATAGAGCAGAAGTCTCTGGCACTGTATGAGCTATAGGTATAAATTCTATTTCAAAATCATCAAATTTTACGATATGGTTATTTTTGACCGAGATTAACGGCACGATATCTTGCATTTTATATTCTTCTAATCTTGACCTTATCAACCCTAACGGGAAATCCATACCATAAACAGGGCATTGCAGGGCCGGCCAAATTTGTGCTATTGCCCCCATGTGATCTTCATGACCATGGGTGATAAATATTCCTAGTATATCATCTTTGTAATATTGCAAAAATTCCGGTGATGCATAGCACATATCCATTCCCGGGTATTCATCATTTAAGAAACCATAACCTACATCTACAACAATTATTTTACCATTAACTGCATATGCATACATATTCATGCCGATTTCATCGGCACCACCTAAGGGTAAAAAATATATTCCGGATTTATTAAAATTATTCATGTTTTTGTACCTTTGTCATAGAAATAAATCTCCAGCAATTATTTTTTCTTGTCCATGTTCTGTTTTTAATATTAAATATCCCCTGTCGTCAAGAGTTAAAAACACACCTTTTTGCTTTACTCTTTCATTTTTTATCGTAATTTCTTCACCTATTCCCATTGCCAACGCCAGCCACTGTTCTTTAAGGTTGCTGAAACCATTCCGCTGATAATCTCTTAAATCTTGGCTTAAAACTTCTAAATATTGGTGCAAAAAATTCTCTCTGGTTGTAATGATATTATTACTTTTGAGTGATGTTGCCTGATATGCGCTTTCATGCAACTTAGGGGCAACCATAATGTTTACGCCAATTCCCACAGCCCATTGATCTGCCGCAATGTTTTCCAACAAAATGCCTGTTAATTTTTTATCATTAAGAAAAATATCATTTGGCCATTTTATTTTTATCTTAGCAGTAGGATCTAATTGTTGTACAGTCTTTGCTAAACTCAAACCAATTAAACAAACATACGTACTGATTTGCGCCGTCGGTATAGTCAAACTAAATGTAAAATATAAATTTCCTTCACCGGCAATCCACTGCCTACCGCGACGGCCTCGCCCGGCGGTTTGCTGTTTTGCACTGATGACTACTGGAAAATCTTGTTGCTGACAGTTCTTTACAGCATCATTTGTTGAGCTGATGCACTCTTCATCAAACCATTTCCACTGGACTATTTTTCCTTTATAGTGCAATGACATAGAACATATCCTTTATTTTTTCTACCATTTCAAGCGGATTGAAGGCTTGGCTTAAAATTATTATTGTCATTAAAAACATGATCATCAACACTTTTTTATTTTCCGTATCGAAAATTTTTATTTTTTGCTGGAAATATATGGTTCTTATCATTTGCAAATAGGCTTTGGTCAGCCATACTAAAAAGGTATAAATCACTATCAGATAAATATATTTCCCTTGATTTATAAGTTGGTTTACTAAACTTATTTGCCCAATAAATCCTGCAAGTGGCGGCAGACCGATAATAGAAAAAAGACTAAGAAGTAAAATATTTGCACTGCATGGGCGCGTCTGGGCTAAACCAGATAATGAAGAGACTTTAAGCAAGTACTCTCCATGGCTCTTTAGGTTATAGCCTACACTATACGCAGCAGCTAATCCCGTCATGTACATGAATAGATAAATAAATCCCGCGAACTCCGCTGATATGTCTGCTAATGATAGTAAAATCAAAACAATGCCGAAGTGATACATTGAGCTATGCATATATAGTTGTTGTATTTTATTATCAGTATTAGCCGCAATTGCTCCAACAATCATAGAAAATATCCCTAGTGTTGATAATGCAAGTGTTAAGCTTGCTGCATATGGTAAAAACATCAGGTGTGCCATTTTGATGATTTCTCCCCAAAGGAATATCGGCAAAATAACGGCTTCATAGTGCGCTACAGGTAATATGCTTTTGCCTATTCTTGTTTCTAGTACATTGTGGAATGGTGCAATACCCAACAGATATAAGAATGGAATAATTAAACCAATCATCGCACTGTAGACAGCTAATGATGTTTTATTCTCTATAAAAAATTCCTGTAATGGCGCAAACTCCAGTGTTCCCTCTACTCTGTACCATAAGTATGCAAAACTTATTATAAAAATTGCTAATATTATCAGTGATGTACTATAATTATTGGTCGCGTCTGTTTCATCTTCACTGTGGTATATATAATAAAATCCTTCATTGATGATAAACAATGTGCTAAAGGCCCCAAAAACGATCATCAAGTTTACGGATGCAAGCATAACATTAAAGCATATTATTGAAATGAGGAGCAAAATATTGTATGCGCAACCGGTTATATTTTTAGCTGTAAACCATGTAGATGTTAAAAAAAACAATGCATATATGCCAATATCTCCAATGATGGTAAAAAGCAGTGTGTATGCGTTATATTGTAGATACCCAACTATCTGCCGATCATAAAATAAAATAGACAGTAATAATGAAATGATGAGCCAAAAACGCGCTCCACTTGCATACACCCTTGGAGCATCAAAAGAAAACGCTGCAAGAATAAGTAAATGGCAGATACCTGCACAAAGGGCTAATTCCGGTAAAAAATTTATAATACTCTGTAGCATCCCTTGTTATACCTCCATCCATAAAGATTTTAAGAGAATAATTAACAAGCAGACAATGCCTGCTATATATATTATAAAATTTTTTCGAGATAAATCTTGCAATAACTTTAATTCTGATGATATTTGCGCCCTATCTTTTAATCGATATAATTCTTCTAACAATGACAATCCCACCAAAAATACTGACATCACCACTAAAATTCCTAATAGTAAGTTATTATTAAAGATTTCTGAAATAATGATAAAATTATTCCAAAATAAAGGGGTTATTGGTAGCCCTATGCCCGCTAAAATGTATAATGATAAGCATATTGTTGCCCGTGGCATATAACACAGCATACTGGTCAATGTGTGGAGATTTAGTCTTTTCTTCTCTTGTTCTATATGGCCTAATATAATTGATATCACTGTAAAAATCATAATATAAGAAAATAAGGAAACGCCTATATTCATTTTTAAGCTGCCGGTTGGGAGGAAAACGCCTATTAAATATAAAATATAGTACACCGTTGTATAGGCAAACAGTTTGTATCGACTTTCTTTACTGCTCAAACTGATAACGGCAATTAACAGCATGGTTATCAAGCAAATTATTTCAAAATATGGCGCATAAACAGCAATTGTTTTCGGTACGCTATTGGGCCAAAAGCGCATAAAACCATATAATCCAACCAACGGCATTAAGTTACTTATCACAAAAACCATTGCATTGTGTAGTGATGCATTCATAGAGGCGATCCAATAATGAAAGGGCCAAATCGGTAATCGCGACATAAAAGCCAAACATAGGCTAATCCAAACAAAATATTCCTTTTTTCCTGATAAATTGAGGTTACCGGCCGTATTGAGCGGAATATTTCCGCCTTTATAGTCGTAAATTGTCATAACAGCCAAAAACAATAGCATTATACCAATTAAATTATATAAGCTAAATCGTATCAAAATATTTTTTTTATGAGTTTTTTCTGAAAAACTGATAAGCATAATCAGGGGTATATTTATAGCGGCAAAAAAGATATAAAAAGACATGATATCTGCTGCCAGAATATAGCCATTAAGCATACTAACAAAAAGCAATATTGAGGTTGCTATTGCCTTGGCTTTCTGATCTTTCTCTTCTTGGCTCAAACATATCATCAAAAAAGATAGTCCTAATGTCGTCAGCAGCAACATAGAAAACATATCTACTCCTAGGAATATATCAATCTGTGGCAAATGCAACCATTGGTATTTTTCTACCAGCTGAATACCGTTTTTGTCTGGATCTAGTTGAAGATAAAGGCTAAAGATAACACCAATATTTGCCATCAAAGTCCAAGCTGCAACATTATAAGCATTTTTTGAGGCATCAATATAACCACTCTTTGCTGTTATGGTAAAAATAGAACCGAGCAATGGGATTATAATTAACAATAGTAAGTTTGTAGATATCATACTACTGCCCTCCCTGATGATAGCATAGTAGGCATAAGATTATGCCTAAAACTAACGCTCGTATTGGTGTGCGATATTTTTGACCATTCAACTGTAAAAACAGTCTTTCCCCACCATATCCAACTGCGGAAATAGCCGCTGTAATGATTTTTTCCGATAAAATTAAATCTATAAATAGCCAGCATCGTCGGCTTAAATATGTAAGTGGCACAGCGATGATATAAAAAAATAGGTTTTTAACTAAATCGTTTTTATCCTCATCTTTTTTTGCATATATCTGATAGAATGGTTTTCCAAGAGATGAGGCTATCATCACCAAAAAAATAATGGCTATAGCTATGATACTAGATATTTCCGGCTGCAAATAAAAGAATCCCATACCTAAAACCAGCATATTGGTACACTCAAATATACTTTGGCGAATATTTTTTTCTTTTCCGCACACGATTACCTGACTATTTTTTAAAGGGGTCTTATAAATATGATGCAGTACAATACTCACTGCTGCTAATAATATTGTTATTCCCAATACTATACTAATATCATCATATTGCCAGGCTATTTGCCAGACTAACCATACACTTAAGCTCATAAGTAGGGTTTCTCTGAATAGCAGAAATTTCAGGGCTCGCTCATTACTTTCAATAACACTTGGCATATTTACAATATCTACTTCTCTTTTTTGATAAATAAATATTTCATAAAATAGATGATTAAACAAATATATCCCTATCAAATAAAATACTGTATATCTATTCCATTCAAATCCATTTATCCATAAGATCTGCATCAACATACCTCTGAGTGCTAGATCTAAACTGATAACCTTTTTTAGCATATTTCTGGAATGAACAAATCCGATAATTCCTGTTATAAAAGTTGCTACTGTGACTATTTGGTAAATTAGCGGCATTAAATTAGAAACAAATAGCAAATTATGCAGTTTCAAGAGCATTAAAATTCCTGATAATGGCGTTCCTAATACGTTCGCAATAATGATTCTTGAAAATCTGGCTGTTTTTATATCGGTTAAATAGCTATAAAATGGGAAACAGCCGATTTTTATAAATATAGCTAATGCAGCGCATATGCCCACAAAATCTTTGTGACGACCGATTTGTTCATAGCCTAAAAGGCGTGTGATGTCTAAACTTTGGATTTTTCCGCAAGCCATAGCTAACAGCATAAACAGGCACATATCCGCAAAAAAATTATAAATAACATATTTTCTTAGAGAATCGGCATTTTTTATCGTTAAATATCCAATAATATCTGAAACAAAAATCATTGTCATTAATTGAACATAGTTTTTAGCGCAAATTATTAAGCTTAACACTATAAGATTCAATATGATTAGCGCATTTAGCGGCATAATTCTTTCTTCATAGCGGAATATATTATTGCTTAACAGAGCATATACTGAAATAAAAAATATCGGCTTGATCATCAGATTAGATAAATCACTGGGGTAAAAATCAATCGTGATATCACCTATTTTTGTTTTTTCCCATAAAAAGCTAAATCCGCTTTCAATCCCAGAAAAATCTAGATTCATATATATGTAGAATATATATGCTGTTGCTAAAAACATCATTACAGAAAACATGCGGTCATAGCGTACCCGCAACTTTAGAATTCCTATTAGCCCTATGGCGAGCAAGCCTGCCATTATATTTGTTATCATTATGCCTCCGGCCACAGAATTATCGGTTTAACAGTTTATTTTATATAGGCCTTTATGTCTTTAACCAATCTTACCGGAACTGTATATTCTCGTGCGACATCTTCATTTTCAACTTCTACAATCAGCATAGATGCGACTGATTTCAATGGTAAACGAGCGTCTTGCGGAATTTTCCTAAATACAACGGCTTTTTCTTTGGTGCGATAAAGCAAGGCTGTTTCTCCGCCATCGTATATAAAGCGTGGGTTTTCCGGACCACCTGCAAATGAATTCATAATAATCAAAATTTCGCCTTCATCATTTTGCAGGATATCAAATCTGCTTTCTTGATCTAAAGTTTGACCTGTGGACATTTTTACCTCTTATAATATCTTGTTATTACGTTGTTTAGATATTTATTAACACATAATAGTTAATAAATAAATAGCTAAATTAATTTTTTTTAATTTTTTTATTGACTATCTTTTTTTTATCCTTTATAAACCGATTTCAGTTATGTTGTGGGCCCGTAGCTCAGTCGGTAGAGCATTTGACTTTTAATCAAAGGGTCATGGGTTCGAATCCCGTCGGGCTCACCACTTATAAAACACCGTCCTCTGTGAACGGTGTTTTTGTAATTATATGAGGCTGGTATGAGAATGCTGTCAAATACCAGCCAAAGCGGGCTTAAAGAACGCCGCTAGGCTTTTAGTTATGAGCACCTGCGCGGCGAAATAATACAAAAATTTTAATAAATATCCCCAACAATAAGGCTACTTATCGCGTTAACCTATTACCATCTTGTAAGATACGTGGTTTTTAAGTCAGAAAATATGGTAAAAAATAATCAATCTTGCTGAATATACTTAAGTTATAATATCTGAATTCATTATTTGTAGCCGATGTTCGTTGTAACCCTGGCTGACTGGGGATAGGTAAGAATGTTATTGAAAAAGAGAAATGTGTCCCTATTATATAAGTGTTTTTCATTTTAATGATTTTAGGAGGTAAAATTATGAAAAAGACATTGGTTGTATTGTGTGCTGTGTTATTTGCATTTAACGCTCAAGCCTTTGATTTAGCTGGAAGTTTACACAAGGTTGCTAACACTGCGGATACGGCTGCACAAAAAATCGAGGCGCAAAAGGCTGCTGATGCGCAGGCTAAAGCTGATTCCGGTGCAGCTGTAGAACAAGCTAAGGCTGATGCCAAAGCTGCTGTTGAGGCTAAAAAAGCCGAAATTAACGATGCCGTAGAAGCAAAAAAGGCCGAGATAGCTGCCAAAGCTGAAGCAGACAAGGCCGCCACTGATGCTAAAACGGCTGAGCAAAAAAAGGCCATCGAAGATACTCAAAACAGCTTAAATAATTTGAAAAAAGCATTTTCAAAATAATTTCTGCGTGGTAACCTATAAGCCGCCTTTCAAAGGCGGTTTTATTGTATATAAAAGATTATTTACTACAAAAGCCGCCCATTTAAGAGCGGCTTTCTGCAATAATAGGATAAAATGCTGTGCTTGAATGTTTTAATGCCTATGGAACAACGCACACGGGGTATTAAAATCATGAGCATGACAGCATTTTATCACATTCCTCATTACTTCAATTCAACTTTAGCACCAGCGGCTTCCAGTTTAGCTTTGATTTCTTCTGCTTCTGCTTTTGGTGCACCTTCTTTAACAGTTTTTGGTGCGCCATCAACCAAATCCTTAGCTTCTTTCAAGCCGAGAGAAGTAATACCACGGATTTCTTTAATGACATTAATTTTGTTTGCACCAGCTTCAACAAGAACGACATCGAATTCGGTCTTTTCTTCTGCGGCGGCAGCAGCACCAGCAGCAGGAGCAGCAGCTACAGCAGCAGCGGCAGAAACGCCCCATTTTTCTTCTAACATTTTAGATAAATCAGCAGCTTCCATAACTGTCAATGCTGATAATTCTTCAACTAACTTGGCTAAATCGGCCATTTTTTTTCTCCAAATAAATTAAACTTTTTTTATTAAAATTCTTATGCATCAGTTCCTACTATAGCTTGGCTTAAAATCGCTCCACCATAGTTTGGGAACAAACACGTTAACTTCCCAAGGTTTAAGCGGCTTCTTTTTCGCTGTATGCTTTGGTAACACGTGCCAAAGCTGATCCAGGAGCTTGCAACAGGCCGATAATTTTGGCTCTGAGTTCGTCCATAGAAGGAATCGTTGCCAAACGTTCGATGTCTGCCATAGAAAGCATACCTGTATTCAGTGCGCCGCCAACAATCATGAACTTTTCATTTGCTTTAGCGTATTCCACACACAATTTGCATGCTGCAATTGGGTCAGTTGAATAAGCCATGATTACCGGACCTTTGAAGAGGTCAGAAAGACATTCAAATGGTGTTTCCTTGAGAGCCAAACGAGTGATGCGGTTTTTTGTTACTCTTAATTCAGCACCAATTTCACGGGCTTTCTTTCTCAACTCTGACATTTCTGCAACTGTCAAACCTCTATAATGAGCTAAGACAACAGATTCAGATCCTGAAATCAGACCGTTCATCTCGCTGAGGAGTTCAGCTTTTTCTTCGCGATTCACTTACTTGTCTCCAAATTTATGATTATCTAACATCTTTCCTTACGGATTAACATCATCCTTTACGGAAATTTAAGATAATCGTTATTACCTCTACCGTTTTTTATTTTCTGCAATAAGTTTAAAAATAAAAAAACCGGCAGTACCAATATCTGTCCGGAAGGAGAAAAAAATATAAAACCATCGTCATCAGAATGACTTAGCTTAATTATCTACTCCGTCTGCGTAGGAGATTAAGGTATTGAGCTTTGTTTCTTTAAGATAGTATCTCTATTTACAGCACTAGAACTGTTTTTTGATAATATCCGTTGGCATTTATAGTAAATACGATAAATTTGTATTTCAAAAATGCTATTAAACTTACAATGCTCCGAGCCACCTACGGTCTTGGACAGCACTTAAAAGTAAATTTTTACTATTAAGTTTGTCTTTCTTTAGACCATTCTTTTGTATGAGTCAAGCTTTATTTTAAAAAATATTTCAGATTATGCAATTGTCAACTTTGTTGTTTCTAAGCGTTTAATTTCATCACGGCAATGCATTGCTTTTTCAAACTCTAAATCTGCAGCATATGCTTTCATTTCTTTGGTCAAACGTTTAATTTCTTTATCAATATTTTTTAAATCAAGTCTATTTTTATTGTTATTCTGAGCCATATTATTATCTTCTGTTTATGTCATAGTCAGAAGAGTATTAGAAATTGATTTTTTGATTGTTGTTGGCGTAATGCCATGTTTTAAATTATAATGAAACTGTTTTTTACGACGACGATCTGTTTCATCCAATGCTTGCTTAATCGAATCGGTCATTTTATCAGCGTAGAGCACGACCTTTCCTTCGGCGTTACGAGCCGCTCTACCAATCGTCTGTATAAGTGAACGTGTTGAGCGCAGAAACCCTTCTTTATCAGCATCTAGAATTGCCACCAATGAGCACTCAGGGATGTCTAATCCCTCACGCAATAAGTTTATTCCTACTAGTACATCAAACACACCTTGGCGTAAATCACGAATAATTTCTATACGCTCAAGTGTATCAATGTCAGAGTGTAAGTAGCGAACTTTGATACCATTGTCATGCAAATATTCCGTTAAATCTTCTGCCATTTTTTTGGTTAAGGTTGTGACCAGCACTCGATTGCCTTTTGCTATTGTCTTGCGGCATTCTTCCATCAAATCATCAACTTGATTTTCGACTGGCTTTACAACACATAGCGGGTCCATTAATCCGGTCGGTCTAATCACTTGCTCTGCAAACACACCTTGGCTTTGTTCTAATTCCCAGTCCCCCGGCGTTGCTGAAACAAAAATAGTCGGAGCGCGGAATTTATTCCATTCTTCAAATTTAAGGGGGCGATTATCTACACAGGATGGCAGCCGGAACCCATAGTCAGATAATGTGGTTTTCCGATTTCTATCCCCCCGATACATTCCTCCTATTTGCGGCACAGAGATGTGACTTTCATCAATAAACAGCAAGGCATCTTTAGGAAAATATTCAAATAATGTCGGAGGCGGTTCTCCCGGGGCTCTCCCCGTTAGATACCGTGAATAATTTTCTATCCCTTTACAGTGACCGGTTGTTTCCATCATTTCCAGGTCAAAGTTTGTCCGTTGCTCAAGCCTTTGCGCTTCTAACAATTTGTTTTGCGAGCGAAATTCCTCAAGACGTAAAGCCAAGTCTTTACGAATATTTGCCATAGCCTGAGATAATGCTGGCCTTGGTGTCACATAATGATTGGCCGGATACACTGTAATTGCTTCAAGTTCTGCTGTTTTTTTACCGGACAACACATCAAATTCACTGATATTTTCGATTTCATCTCCAAAAAAAGAGACTCGCCACCCTCTATCTTCGTAGTGGGCGGGAAAGATGTCTAATGTATCGCCTTTAACGCGAAAGGTTGAACGGACAAAATTTGCTTGGTTTCGTTCATATTGCAAACTTGCAAGTTGTTTGTATACCTCCCGTGGCTCAATTTCATCACCTTTTTTTAGCGAAAAAGCCATTGATGAGTAGGATTCCATACTTCCTAATCCATAAATACAGGATACAGAGGCCACAATAATAACATCTTTTTCTTCCAATACATTACGCGTGGCTCCATGACGCATGCGGTCAATTTGTTCATTGATTGCGGAGTCTTTTTCTATGTAGGTATCCGTTTTAGGAATATATGCTTCAGGTTGATAGTAATCGTAATAAGAAACAAAATATTCTACATGGTTATGTGGAAAAAACTCTTTCATCTCCGCATAAAGTTGTGCGGCTAATATTTTGTTGGGGGCCATAATTAAGGTTGGCTTTTTCATAGTTTCAATAATTTTGGCCATTGTAAAAGTTTTACCGGATCCGGTCACCCCCAAAAGGACCTGGTTACGTTCGCCGCGTTTTAGACCGTCACAAAGTTGCTTAATGGCCTCCGGTTGATCACCTGACGGTTCAAACGGAGATATTACCTTAAATTCATTGCTCATACTATTATCAATTAATTACGATTATCTTCATATTTTACATGCTTTTTAATTAATTCACGGATAGCCGCAGCATCTTGCGGACGCATTGCATACATCGGAATTGAGAAAGCTGTAAATATGTTCTTTTTGCATAATTTTTGCATCAATGTCAATCGGTATTTGGCCAAAGCGCCGTCTTTTAAATGTAAAGCCATAAATGGCCGACGGCTGATATAAGAAGTATATTTTTCTTCTGCTAGCGCGATGTCTTGCCATTTAAGAAGTTGGTTATGGTCGATTTTGATGCCCTCTTTATTAACGACCGCCAGCTTCGGTGGCATAATTACAACATAAAAGATAGCGGCTAAGGCCAATAATGTCAGCACCTGTGTTATAATCAGGACAACCAGCAAGAACCAGTTATTGTATAAACCGGTGCTAACAATTGTTTCTGAAATTATATAAACCAATAAAGAAATAATCGAATAAAGCCCTAACAACACTATTTGCTGGCGTTTATCATAATAAAATGTTACTTCTTTCGGTTGAGATATAATTTCTTGAATTTTCTGATTAATACGATTTTTTAAGTTATTCCCTTGCATTCCTTCTTCGTGGCTATGATTTAATTTTAATGCATTACTCGACATTGTTGTCGCACGTTTTGCTTCGGTTTTTGCAGCTTTTACAATTTTTTGCATTTTCTGTAATTTTTTCTCGGTTTTAGCGGCACGTTTTGCTGTTCTTCTCACATCTGTTTGGGCTGCCTTTTCCACAGTGTTGATAGCTGTGTTTACAGCATGTTCAATTATTTTTTGCGGGGTTGATTTTACTTTATTTACAGCTTTACTGGTTACAGATGTCTTGGACGCTGATGTCTTTGCCATTTTCTACTCTCCATAGATTTCTTGCTTTGTTAGCAAATTTAGCTCTTTAATTCTTAAAACTCGGTTAACCACTCATCGCTAAATTCTGCTATATTTCTGTTTATAACCTATATTTTTTAGTGCATATTTTCTCAGTTTATATAAACTGTCAGCAGTTAAACAAGTTGAGGTTTCTTGATGTATAAACGGGCAAATTTTGCTATTTGGGCTTTTGTAGTTTTGTTATTTACAGGATGTTATTCATCATATCCTGTAAATAATGGTGTTGATGATGCGCAAGATTTTGATGTCTATATTAGTGATGAAGATGATTGTATCTGCCCTATGGACGATGAAGAGGTAAGCGAATCCGAAGAAGTTGTTTTTCCTCAGCCAGATATTCAAGCGAGCAAATGCCCCAAACGTGGTCTTTGCCATCCGCGAGAACTGCCTAACGTTACTGCTGGTGGAAGTAGCATTTGTCCACCTAAGTTGCGTTGCTCTGACACACGCCTACCGCCTCGACCATGTTCCCAACCAGTACCAGCCTATTATAGTGATGTTTCTCAAGATACTCTTGCGGAGGGAATTGTTTTGATTCATCCTGTGACACGTACTCAAGTTCTATGCTATGACCGTGAGTGTGAAAGTGCTATTGATTGTGCTAATGATTTTCGTGCTAAAGGCTATGTTCTCATTACAGACTTACCACAGCAGCCTGCTAAATATGATTTCTTGAGAAAGGGAACTTATCCAACTCGCAAGTGGCGGAATGGTGGCGAGACAGCTCCTCGTTGGTGATTTCTTTGTTCCATAGAAAATGGTTCTCATTGTAAAACACTGACCTAGTTGCAATCTCCTTTGTTTAGCATTATTGGCTCTTCTCTTTTTATAATCTTCTTGACGATTAAATAAAATTATCTTATAGGGAAGTAAATTTAGCTTATATTTTTCAATAAGGATTTCATAATGAAGATGAATGCGCAGCCGGTCCGCGGCACAAAAGATTATTTACCGCAAGAAGTGGAAATTAGAGATTACATCCGTTCCCAAATTGAAAATGTCTACCAAAGTTTTGGATTCCATAAAATAGCCACCCCCATTATGGAAGATATTGAGCGTTTGAATAAAAGTGATGGCGGTGAAAATCTGGCGATGATTTTTAAGCTGCTTAAGCGTGGTCAGAAACTTGACCTTAGCAAAGAAAATTTGGCTGAGGATGATTTGGTGGATAGCGGCTTGCGTTATGACTTAACTATGCCTTTATCTCGTTATTATGCAAACAACAGCCAATTTCTTAACTTACCGTTTAAGGCCATTCAAATAGATAAGGTCTTTCGCGCTGAGCGCCCTCAAAAAGGTCGCTTGCGTGAATTTTTTCAGTGCGATATAGATATTATCGGTGATAATTCTATTCAGGCAGAGATGGAATTGATTGCTGCAACTACCTCAGCTTTAAATGCTATTGGTTTTTCTGATTTTACTATTCGTTTAAACGACAGGCGTATTTTAACGGATATGATACTTGCTGCAGGTTTTAAGAATGAAGATGTTGCAGCGGTTTGCATTATTTTTGATAAACTTGATAAAATCGGCTTAGATGGCGTACGAACAGAACTTTTAGAAAGACAATATTCTACTGATATCGTTGAAAAGTTTTTGGATATACTTAGTGCGGCTGAGACAGATCCATTGGCTGCTGCTGAGAAGTTTTGTACACAATCTGGCGTGGTTACCAATTTAAAGTATGTCCTTGACTTTGCACAGCGGATTTCTAATGGACAGTTTCACGTTATCTATGATAAGTCATTGGTTCGAGGCATGGGCTATTATACAGGTATGGTTTTTGAAATTGTTAGTCCAAAGTTTGGCTCTTCTGTGGCCGGCGGCGGCCGTTATGATGAAATGGTAGGTAAATTCCTAGGCGAATCAGTGCCAGCGGTTGGTTTTTCGATTGGTTTTGAACGTATATGCTCTATTCTGTTGGAAGAAGGGTTTGTCCCTCCAAGAAAAGAAAAAATCGTTCTTGCTTATAATGATGAAGATGACTTTGCAGAAGTTATCATAAAAGCTCAAAAACTTCGTGCTGTAGGTAAAATTGTAACTATGCTTAAGCGGTCTAAAAAATTTGGTAAGCAGCTTGATGCCTTAATTGCAAATGGTGCTACTAAAATGGTGAATTTTTCTGATGATAGCCAAAAAAATTTAGGATAATTAAATGCCGTCTGTTAATCTGTCTTCAGTACATAAGCATGAGTTATTGGCACCAGCTGGCAATATTGAGGCCGGTTATGCTGCTTTGCACTATGGAGCTGATGCTGTTTATCTTGGCTTAACGAAATTTTCAGCCCGTGCTGGTGCTGCTAACTTTACGCCGGATGAGCTGGATACTTTTACCGCCTATGCCCATTCCTTAAAACGTAAAGTATTTGTGGCACTAAATACTTTGTTGACCGAGCAAGAAATTCAAGAAATACCACAAATTATTAGCTATTTACGCCGTTCTCAAGTTGATGCTGTTATTTTGCAGGATCTCGGAGTTTTGTATCTTTTTAAAAAATTAGCTCCGGAGATTGAGTTGCATGCCAGTACGCAAATGGCTATTCATAATGCAGAGGGCGCAAAATTTTTGCAGCGCTGTGGTTTCAAGCGAGTTGTTTTGGCTCGTGAGCTCAGTTTACAAGAAATTCGAGCCATTGCTGCGGCGACACCTGGACTAGATTTGGAAGTTTTTATCCATGGAGCTCTATGTTATTCTTATAGCGGGCAATGCCTCTTCTCGGCTTTAGAGTATGGTAAAAGTGCAAATCGTGGTTGCTGTGCTTATCCTTGTCGAGCTGAATACACTATGGTTGATAGCACGCATCAAAAGGCCGATCATTCTCCTGTCAAAGCACATTTGTTTTCGATGAAGGATCTTGCTCTTGAAGAACAGATTTTGAAGATTCCTGCTCTTTCACTCAAAATTGAAGGACGAAAAAAGACCCCGTTGTACGTTGCGGCAGTTACAAATTATTATCGCCATATTTTGGATGGTAACAAAATATATCGTACTGAAGCTGATGACATTAAACAAATTTTTGCAAGGCCTTGGTGTCAATTTCACTTTAATGGGAAAGACCGCCTTGTCACGGATAATCAATTTGTTGGTCACCGCGGCCTATTGATTGGTACCGTTACCCAAATCAGCAAGATGGGACCTACCGCTTTGCTTACATTTAAAACTCGCCATAAAGTTGAAAAACATGATGGTATACAAATTGATGTTGCCGGTCATGAAAAGCCTTTTGGGTTTAGTATAAAATCTTTATATAGTGGCAAAAAGTCTATTGTTTCTGCAGAAGCAGGAACACTGGTTAGTGTTGCTTTGCCTGAAATACATCCGCATCTAAATATTGGTGATTCCGTTTATTTAGCCTCGGCCACAGCGGTTAAAACTCGGTATGAATATAGCAAACCACGGACAGGCGCCTTTCATAATAATATTTTTGCGGATGTTTTGATTGAAATCAGTGCCCAGCAAATTTTTGCTATCAGTGAAGAGTATTCTGTTAGTGCTCAAGGTCATTTTGCGACAGCACAGAATATCGCTAGGGTTGATAGTGCTATACATGAGGCTTTTTCTAAGACTGGTGGAAGCGGCATTCAATTTAGGAACATAACAATTAATAATCCTGATAAATTATTTGTTCCTATTTCTACTCTTAATGCGTTACGCCGACAATTAGTTGATACACTCCTCACTCATCAAGATGCACATCATCCTGATTTACCGCGTCTTAAGCCTTTTACTTTGTCAGAGCCAGAGGCTGCACGTTTGCATATTATTAAGCTTACTCTATCAACAAAACCGGAAGATTTCGCAGAGATTAATTTTACCACCACATGGTTTCAGTTGCCGCAAATTTGCCGGAACACCTCCAGACTAAAAGAGATTATTGCTCAATTTTATCAGCAAGGTGCCCGTTGTTTTATTGTTGATAACTATTATGGTTTTGAACTCTTAAAAAAATTTAAGGACGTCCATCTGGGAAGCGGTAGCTTTTTATATATTATGAATAGTTATGCAGCAGCTATGCTTAAAGAAATGGGGGCTGAATGGGGCACTCTTGCTCTGGAAAGTTCTGCAGAAAACATGCTTGAAGTCGTTAAGCATGCCCCGCTCAAGATGGCTCAAGTCACACATGGTCGCCCTGCTCTATTTACTTCTGCGGTTTGTATTCGCAATCATGATTGTCAACATTGTGACCACCTGCGGAAACAATGGTTGTTACGACAGGGGGAGCGAGAATATGATGCCGTTTCAGAAGATTGCCAGACGCAAGTCTTTTCTCGTCTTCCGTATTGCAGGCAAAAAGTTGAAGGCATTTTTGCCATAATTGAAGATAATATTTGAGTTAAGTTATTTTTTCTTTAATTCTTCACGCTGTTTTAATATTTCCAAATTACGTTCTTTGGCAAGTTTTTCCAAAATCGTTTTTACCACGTTATCAATGGCTGTTCCTTCAGAGTAATCAGCTGGAAGAGCAAAATTAACTCTGTTTTCTTTTAATAATTTGATGGCTTTTTCTTTGTGGATGCTTTTAGGTTTATAGACTGCAATCGCATTTCCCCCACGGCTTTTGACAAATTTCATAGAAGGAATATCAGTCATCCCATCGCCAAAATAAATTATCCTGGAGAAAGGAACACGCCGTTTATCGTCTTCCATATATTCATTTACCAGCTTATCATCAAGTTTTCCTAAGCCTTTATTAATTTTGGAGATATATTGCACCTTGGTTGAATAGTTAATGACACGCGCTGGCCATACTGGGGTTCCATCTTCACCAAAAGCATAAGCACACCCATACATGCCGGTTACAAACTTGCATATTGTTGTTCCGCATAAAATTTCTTCATAACCTGATGAAATGATGTAATGTTCAATTTCTAAACCTAATTTTTTACCATATTCATTGATGCGTGCAAACCATTCTTCCACCCCTTTATAATATTGGACGAGTGTTCCACAATAGGCAAAATTTTCTCTGGTTAAGCGTATTCCTTTTTCTTTCGCTGTTTTCATAAAATAATACATACTACCTGTAATTTGGTCAGCACAATTTTCAATTGACCATGTATTGGCTTTTTTCCAAAATGTTTTTGGTGTCATTCCTAATTCTGGAATAAGAACATAATCTTGCATATAGGTTGTAGAGAGTGTTTCATCAAAATCATAGACTAACGCAACAACTGTTTTTTTCATTTTACGGCCCCATTTATTTATTGATGTATTATAATAGCATTAAAAAGTTAGAATTTTATTAATTAAATAAAAGGATACTTTGAGATTTTATTAAACATTATTATCATAGCGTTTTTTGATTACTGCCTGAAAAAAAATACATTGCAATTTTTATTGGAATGTATATACTGGCCTTCAGTTTTTTAATTACTTAATAAGAGGATAAATATGGCAGCGACACAAATGGAACAAATCGTTTCTTTATGCAAAAGACGTGGTTTTATATTTCAGAATTCTGATATCTATGGTGGTTTACAAGGTTTGTATGATTATGGTCCATTAGGTGTTGAATTAAAAAATAACATAAAGGCGGCGTGGTGGCGTGCTATGGTTTATGAGCGTGATGATGTTGAAGGACTTGATGCTGCGATTGTCACGAATCGGAAAGTTTTGCACTACTCCGGTCATGAAGATACTTTTTCAGATCCGATGGTGGACTGCAAGAAATGTAAAGGCCGTTTTAGAGCTGATCATATCAATGGCGTATGTCCTAACTGTGGTTCTACTGATTTAACAGAACCTCGTCCTTTTAACCTTATGCTTAAAACACAGCTTGGCCCGGTGGTAGATGAAGACGCCGTTGCTTATTTACGACCTGAAACAGCTCAGGCTATTTTTACACAGTTTAAAAATGTGGTTGATGCCACCTCTCGTAAATTGCCGTTTGGAATTGCACAAATCGGGAAAAGCTTTCGCAATGAAATCACTCCTAAAAATTTTATTTTCCGCACACGTGAATTTGAACAAGCGGAGTTAGAATTTTTTGTAAAGCCGGGAGAAGATGAAAAATGGCATGAAATATGGAAGCAAAATCGCATTCAATGGTGGCGTGATCAAGGTGTCGTTTCTGATAATCTCAAAATTTACGATCAACAACCAGACGAATTAGCTCATTATGCTAAAGCTTGTACAGACATTGAGTATAAATTTCCATGGGGGTTTGATGAATTAGAAGGGGTCGCTAACAGAAGAGATTATGATTTAGGTAATCATACTAAAAACCAAGAAGAATTCCAGTTAGAAGCTCACTGCCATGAAAATCATGATTCAACCACTAAGCTCTGTATTAGAGATGAAGAGCAGAATAAATGGATTGTTCCTTTTGTTATTGAACCTTCAATGGGTATTGATCGAGCAATGCTTGCTATATTAGTGGAAGCTTATCATGAAGAAGATTTGGGTGATGGAAATTCCCGCATTGTTTTAAAATTGAAAAAGCATTTAGCGCCGATTAAAGTTGCCATTGTTCCACTAAAAAAGAATAGCCCGGAAATTATGGCCAAGTGTCATGAATTGAAGAAAAATCTGATGAAACTCGGAATTGGGCGTGTTGCATTAGAAAATACCGGAAATATCGGTAAAGCATATCGCCGTCATGATGAGATTGGTACACCTCTATGCTTGACAGTTGATTTTGAAACATTAGAACAAACACCTGAAAGTGTTACTTTACGTGATCGAGACAGCATGCAACAAGTTCGTGTTTTAGTGGAAGATTTACCTGCTTATTTGCGTGAATATTTTGCTTAACTACGTCATCCTAAAAACAGAAAGGGGAAAAAATGCTTTGTGTATATCATTCTGCCGACCATGATGGTAAAGGTTCTGCAGCAATTGTCAGATATTTGCATAAAGATTGTGAATTACTCGGATATAATTACGACCAAGAAATTCCTTATGAAGAGATTGAGAAACACCATGATGTGATTATTTGTGATATTTCTTTTCCAATGGAATACATGTTTAAGCTTCATCTTGAAAAAAATTTAATATGGATAGATCACCATGCCTCTGCCATTCAAGCTTATGAGCAATACATGAAAGAACATGAACTTGGCTTTGGCATAAAAGGCTTACGGGCTATTGATAATGCTGCTATTGAATTAACTTGGAAGTATTTTTTCCCTGATAATTCTGTGCCAGAAGGTGTTCATCTCCTGGCTCTTAATGATTTATTTGATTTAAGAGACAAGCGAGTTCGTCCTTTTGAATATGCCTTTTTATCTTTGGGTGTCAACCGCCCTTATGAAAAAGTGTGGCGCGATTTATTTGAAGATAAAATAGATATTCCCTTAATGGTCGAAAAGGGCTTAGCTATTTTGTCTTATATTAAACATCGTGATTACCGTCTGGTTCGGAATATGGCTTTTGAAGGGAAATTCGGCGAGTTACGTTTTATTGCTGCAAATATGGCTCAAGCGGGATCTGACTTTTTTGAATCGCTGGATAATATCAAAAATTACCATTTTATGGTAAGTTTTTCCTTGAACAAACGACATAAATGGAATTTATCATTTCGGACGACCAGAGATGATGTTGATGTTTCTGCCATTGCTGCTACTTTAGGTGGAGGTGGCCATAAAAAGGCTTCTGGGGCATCTGGTTTGGATGAACTTCCTCAATGGATGCAACAAGGTGTTCAAGAATGGACAAAGTATAATTAGTTTTACCATGAATGATGAAGAATACATGTTATTAGCTTTAAAGGAGGCACGTCTGGCCGCTGCAGAAGATGAAGTTCCAGTCGGCGCAGTGGTTGTTTCACCAACAGGCGAGATTCTAGCAACTGCACATAATAGCGGTGAACATGGGCTACATGCTATGGCTCATGCAGAAGTTCAGGCTATGTCTCTTAGTGCTATTCAAAATGAACAAAAACGCTTGTGGGACTGCACCTTATATGTCACCTTAGAACCATGTGCTATGTGTGCGGCTGCGATTTCCTTGATGCGTATAAAACGTGTTGTTTTTGGTGCTGAAAATAAAAAAGGTGGCGCAATTATCAATGGTGTAAGATACTTTGAAGATACCAGTTGTAATCATAAACCAGAAGTTTGTCACGGCATATTGGCTGATATGTGCAGTGATTTATTAAGCACTTTTTTTCAAAGTAAACGTTGATTTATGCCTTGTATTTGCTATGACCGGGCTTTGCCTTTCTCTTGGCTGTTGGCGGCGATTACTGTTTGCTTATTACTTGGGGCAAACATATATTTGACATATGAATCCAAGTTTGCCCCCTTCTTTGAAGTCACTTTTTGCACATATAAATCGTCAGATATTTTGCCAACGTTTCTATAATTTGTAATGCCCCCCTTAACAATGTTGTTTAGAGAGTCCATCGATGTTTTTTTAATATCAATATAATGTTTATTTTTAGGGTCTGTTAAAGAAATTCTTCCTGCTAACAAGCGACATTCCATATCTCTTCTCACATGCAATACCTTAATTTCCCCATTTTTAGAAAAAACATATTTTCTCACTTTAGCTTGCGCCGCTACCAATGCTTTGGTATTGTTATTATCATCAAAATAGGCATTAAGCTCCTTGACCAATTCTTTATATGCTGTATTCCATTTTCCAGGCCCCATATTATAAATCATATCTGATACAGCTACAATTTGCTCAGGCGTCATATTTTCGACATGAAAGTTTTTGACCATGACGGGATAAACGTATTTTTCCATATGATGGTTATAATAGGATTTCAGTTCCTTGGCATCTTTAATTTTATCACCAGCTTTTACTGGTTGACCTTTAGGATTTTCCCTATTTCCAAAGGCAATACTTGGGACATTATCTCCCGGATCCGGACTTACTGATGAAATAATACCTTCTTGGCGCGCAATCACTTGGTATGTCAAATGATCTACACTTCTTAATTTTTCTAACCTGCTCTGTTTTGAATTATTCGCTGTCTTGGGCTTTGGTTTTTGCTTTACCGCATCTGCTTTTTTATCGAAAGCCTTTTCCCTTTCTTGTTTCTCATGTGTCTCTTTTCTTATTCTTTCATAGTCGTCTTGCGCCTTAGCCGTTAATTGTGTGTTTTTATTTATTGGTGTGTTGGGCTTTTTTTCTATCGTATTTTGTTTTGCCAAATCCTTTATGGTATATGATATTTGAGCCTCATCTGTTCCTTGTTGAGATTGTTGCTTTTTAGTTGTTATCTTGATATTAGGCTTTTTCATCGGTGGTACTTTGAATGTATCAACAATCTCTCCTCTAGCCAGTTCCTGTGGTCTTTTTAGGGCAGCTTCTCTGATTAATTTTTCTTTTGCATTTGCTTGAGCATTGACTGAGGTATTGAACTTTTGTTCTTTTCCTTTTGTCACTATTTCTGCCTTTTTGATATTTAAGTCCTGTTCTTGCTCTACTGCTGGCGGATTGTGTTTGATTTCAGCCATCGTTGTTTCGACTTCATTTACTTTTTTACCTATAACTTTAGCAATATTCTGTACAGAAATTTCGTTTTCCAAAAAATATTGGATTGCCATTTTAGAATTTTTGAATGTTTTGCCCATATCTTTCATCAGATTTGTCGGTTCAATCATAGCCCGTAACATAATGGTATATGCGTATTCAGAGCCATATTTTTCGACCATTTTTTGAGTTAAATCTTTATCCATATGCACTCTGGTCAACCATATTTTCATACTGGCTTGGCGATGATCATCTTTTAGTCTTTGAGCAACTTTAACCAACTCAGTTTTCTTCTTTCTTGCCATGGTCTTTCTCCTATAAACAACAGCTTTATTATTTCATTATAGCATTTTTTGTTTTTTTGTCAATTTATGCAATGTGAAAATTTTGTTACATCATTTAACTCTATTTTTTTGCCAGCCTTTTGCAGCACGATTGATACAATCTGGATAACTCTGCTGCTGTCTGCTTGGCTTTGCTATTATTCCGCAGACGATGGGAGTATCTGTTTCTGGCATTTTCCATGGCTTATTAATTAATTTATGATATGCTAAATCTGCAAATAATCGAGCCTCCATGTATGCACCAAATTGTGAATAGTGCACCTCCAGCGTGGATGGTAATTTTTGATATAAACATTTAAAAGCTTCTTGGTGTTCTGGCAAAATTTGCGCTTGATTTTTCAGCATCTTGGTAAAACTTTGATAAACTATAGGATTTTTCCATCCGCCCCCAAACAAAATTATATTTTCAGGAAAAATTATATTTTCAGGTATTTGTGTTAAGGTATAAGCGGCGATATAAGCTGCAAAATACTCAAAAGTGTGCAGAGCATCTTCAAATCTAATTTGTTCCTGCTGTACATAATGAAACAGCTTATCTTGCTGATAGTATGCAGGATCTCCAGATTTTGGCAGTGCCCGGTCATAAAATTTTCTTCCTAGCTTAAATGTTTTTTGTAACAAATTTATATCTAACTGCCCGTTCTTTCCCATGATGCCCTGCTGATCATAGGCCATGGTTGTATTCTGGCGCACAAAGCCATCTATATATTCATTAAAAGGTCCGGCATCAGAGCTCGCTATTACCTGTTTATTTCTTATCAATGCGAAATTTGCTGTATTACCACCATTATAGTATATTCCGTCGCCCTCAATCTCAGCAATATGTGCGTTGTGGGGTGGCACTAATGGAGCGCCTTCATATCCAGCCATCAACCAATCTGAGCGGAAATCGTAAACAACTGGAATAGCCGTTAAGTCAGCTAGCATCTGTCCGGATCCCATCTGCAACGTATAAGGAAAAGAGCCATCTTCTTTTGCCTTTGAGGGCGGATTATGGTCTAATGTTTTACCATGAAATCCAATAGCATCAATGCTTGTTACAGACTGTTTATTTCTATAACATAATTCCTTAACACATTCAGCAATTTGGCGGATATATTCGTTATGGATAGCTAAAAATTCAGGTATTTGCCTAATCTGTTCAGCAGTTTTGTTATGTACAAGTTGGCGTAGAGTATTAATTTTTATTTGCATATCTTTATCGTAGGGCTTGGTGTATGTGCAAATATCCTTAATATTATTTCCCTCAAATTCTGTCAGTATCAAATCTATTGCATCCATAGAGTTACCGGTCATATTACCGATAATGCGATATTTTTTTGTTTGTTTCATCGTTAATCTTTATCCCTTCTAATTTTAGTAGTATACATTTGTTTGCTATTCCGCCAGCGTAACCCGTCAACTTTCCGCCTAGTCCCAATACGCGGTGGCACGGAATAATAATTGAAATAGGATTATGTCCTACGGCTGAGCCTACCGCACGTGCTAAAAATTTACTTCTTTTATCATTGATTACCATTTTTTTAGCAATATCACCATAGGTGATTGTTTTTCCATATGGAATTTGGCTAAGAATCTGCCATACTTTTTTTTGAAATGCTGTCCCTTGCGGCGCAGTAGGCAATGTCTCTACCGTGGGGTTACCTCCACTAAAATAATTATCGAGCCACTTACTGGTCTTTACAAAAATTTTCAAATTAGGATTTTCTTCTTTTTTATTAGGAATACTTTCTGGATAATACTTTTGACCTTCCAGCCATAGCCCCGTTAAATACTCGCCGTTTTCACTAGCCAACAACAAATTTCCAACTGGTGATTGATTATATGTACAGTAGTACATCTGCTCCTCTTTATTATGTTTGCGTTGTTAGTTTATAAAAATAAAATAGAAATAGCAAGTCACAAAATATTCTCCTAATTCTAAAGATAAAACTTGTTTTTATCTTTTCCCTGTTTTATCATTTATACAATAATGTTATTTACCATCTTACTGGGGTTTTAAGATGATTTCTGAAATTTGTATTCATAATGCAACCGTTTTTAACGGCTTTTCTTCTATGAGAAATTGCGCTGTTCGTATCAAAAAAAATAAAATTGTTGATGTCTTTAATGAAGACCGTTTCAACAATAAAAATTTTTCTAAAAATACATATTTTATTGATGCCAAAGGTGCTAATGTAGTTCCCGGTTTTATTGACACACATATTCATGGATTTGGCGGTTATGGAACAGAGGATGCTCTTGTTGATTCCATCTTAAAAATGTCCGAACTTTTGTTGCCTTACGGAATTACCTCTTTTATTCCAACCCTATACTCTGCGCCCAAAAAACAAATGTTGCTTGGCATACGTGCTATTGCTAGAGCTATGGGCAAAGAAAAAGGAGCAAGGATCTTAGGTATGCACCTCGAGGGCCCTTTTATTTCACCAGAAAGATTAGGTGTTCAGTCTAGAGAATCGGTTATGCCGGTTGATTTGTCTCTTATGGAAGAATTTTGGGCAGTCTCTATGGGACATATTGTTAATATGACGGTTGCTCCGGAGCTTCCCCATATGCGTGAGCTTGCTTTATACTGCTTATCCAAAGGCATTGTCTTACAGGCTGGACATACTAATGCTACGTATGAGCAAATGGTTGAAGGGATGCAGACCAGAATCATGCATGTCACCCATTTGTTTAATGCCATGAGCCGCATGCATCATCGGGATCCTGGTGCTGTTGGTGCAGTTTTTATCCATCCGGAACTTTCTTGTGAAATTATTGCTGATGGTATTCATATTAATCCTGAAATTATTAAGTTCTTATTGACCTGCAAAGCTGCTGATAAAGTGGTATTAGTCACGGATGCCCTCAAAACCACAAAACAAAAAAAGAAACCGCTAATCGCAAATGGCGAAGAAGTTTATTTAGATCAATGCTTTTACCGCCAATCCGACCATGCTATTGCCGGATCGGCACTCACTATGTTAGATAGTGTTAAGAACATTATTTCTTATGGTTTTCATATGGAGCAGGCTGTGCGTATGGCTTCTACTAATCCAGCTCATATTATGAAACAAGATCATTTGGGCATCATTGCTCCTGGTTATGATGCTGATCTTATTGTTTTGGATCAGCGATTAAATGTGTTGTATTCCATTGTTCAAGGCAAATTGTTTCATAGAGGGAAAGAGGTATGCGCGTCATTATAAAAAAGGATAAAACTGAGGTGGCTGAGTGGGCTGCGTATTATGTTGCTTATTGCATTGGCCTTTTTCATCCTTCATTAGATCATCATTTCGTATTGGGTTTGCCTACTGGCTCCACACCTTTGGGCATGTATAAAGCACTGATATCTTTATATCAAAAAGGCAAATTATCTTTCAAACATGTGGTTACTTTTAATATGGATGAATATGTCGGACTACCGGCCTCTCATCCTCAAAGCTATCATTTTTTTATGCAAGAAAATTTTTTCAAACATATCGATATTTTAGCACAAAATACGCACATACCTGACGGCATGTGTCATGATTTAGTTAAAGAATGTGAGGCTTATGAAATGGCCATTAAACATTCCGGCGGCGTTCATTTATTTATCGGAGGTGTCGGTGAAGATGGACACATCGCTTTTAATGAACCTTTTTCATCACTCCAATCGCGTACCAGAGTAAAAACTTTAGCTGCCAGTACCATTAAAGCCAATGCCCGTTTCTTTAATAATGATACTACTAAAGTTCCAACTCGTGCTTTGACAGTGGGGCTTCAGACTCTTATGGATGCTAGAGAAGTTTTAATTTTAGCTACAGGAAAACAAAAGGCAGCGGCTTTGAAACTTGGTATTGAAGGGGCTATCAGCCATGCTTGTCCGCTATCGGTGTTACAACAGCACCCTCACGCCATTATTTTATGTGATGAAGAAGCTGCATCTCTGCTTGAAAAATCAACTATTGACTATTTTTTTGAAGTCGAAAAAAATTTTTTTTGATTTTATTCTGGAAATTTAGCTATTTTATGATGCCCACCATATCCTGTACCAATGGTTCGTCCTAACATTTTAATTTTCACACTTAAGCAATTTCGACACTGTTGTGGTGTGTCATTGATGCAAATTTTTCCAGGATAAAGTTCATATAGGCGGCGATATTCCCCTTCTGTTACATTAGGCATAACAACATTAGCTCCTGCCTTTAAGGCCATTATTCTGCCTTGTGGATGTAAGCTTTCCATTGCTGTTGTGGCCGGAATATTAATATCCGGAAGTAATAGCCGCATCAAGGCCATTGTGCGCAAAGATAAATCCAGCTTTCCACCTTGCTGATGAGCTAATGGCGTATCGGGATGTGGTATAAAAGGTCCGATCCCCGCCATATCCACTGGTAATTTTTTTAAAAACAGCAAATCATCAGCAATACTTTCAATACTTTGCTCTGGTAACCCAACCATAATTCCTGAACCTAGTTCGTAGTGCAATTCTTTTAAAGCCAATAAGCATTCATATCTATGCTGCCAACTCATTTTGGGGTTAAGTTTGTGATATAGCTTTTTATCGGTTGTTTCTATACGCATTAGATATCTATCCGCTCCAGCTTCCTTAAAAGCTTTATAATCTGCATAATCTCGTTCTCCAATGCTTAAAGTCACAGCTACATTAAATTTTTTTATTGCTTCTATCACACGGCAGAGACGTACTTGCGTATAATAAGTGTCTTCACCCGATTGCATCACAACCGTTTTAAATCCCAATACCGCTGCTTTTCGGGCTGTTTCAATTAATTCGTCTTCTAGCATTCGATAGCGTAAGAGCTTGGTGTTTCCACAGCGGATGCCACAGTATAAGCATTGGTTGCGACAGATATTTGAAAATTCTATTAATCCGCGCAAATGAACTTCATCTCCGACATATTGATGGCGTATTGCATCGGCTTTTTGAAACAACTCTTGTTGATGTTCTTCATCTTCCAGATGTCTAATGATTTCAGCTTTACTCAGCTGCATTCTGTGCTCCTTTAATAATTCCCCCACCTAAGACAAAGCCGTCTTCGTCATAAAAGACAATTGATTGCCCCAGTGCCACTGCTTTTTGCTGTTCAAAAAATTGC
The DNA here is from genome assembly GCA_017475705.1 of Alphaproteobacteria bacterium. Taxonomy (GTDB): domain Bacteria; phylum Pseudomonadota; class Alphaproteobacteria; order RF32; family CAG-239; genus CAG-267. The sequence goes on along the minus strand of JAFVFB010000008.1, from coordinate 71,114 downwards.
ACTTTAACGCCTTCTTTTTCTGGTGTAACTGTGGCAGGCATCGGTGTTTGAGAAGAGCGCAATTTGGCTTTTACCGTTATTGTATCTTGAATTGGCGGTATAGATACCCAATTTAAATCTGCCGCAAAAATGGTATTTTTCATGCCATCTTCAGCATAACCAAGGACAACTTCATTCTTATCTTTATCTAATGCAATTACATACAAAGGTCTATCTGCGCTTATTCCCAGACCTCTTCTTTGTCCGATTGTAAAATTCCATATTCCTTGGTGGGTACCCAATATCTTACCCTCTCTATCAACAAAATTTCCCTGTTGCGGTCTCTGTTCTAAAATATCATTAATATCACCCGTATAAAAATCTTGGCTATCTGGCTTTTCGCTCACATTTAAGCCATATTTGCGCGCAATTTGACGAACTTCTTCTTTGGTATAATCCCCTAATGGTAATAAGATTTTGGCAAGTTGATGTTGTTGCAAGCGATAAATAAAATAGCTCTGGTCTTTTTTGGCATCAATAGCTTGACGTAATTGGTAGCGATTAATCTCTTTTTTATATGATAACCTCGCATAGTGCCCTGTCGCAAATTTATCAAATTCTATTCCCTGCTCTGCAGCACTTAGAGGCAGTGCGTCAAACTTGATGGTGGCATTGCACAACACACACGGGTTTGGCGTATGACCGGCCAAATATTCTTGTTTAAAATTATCAAGCACCATTTTTTGGTATTGCTTTGTGCAATCAATTACATAATATGGAATCTGTAATTTATTACAAATTGCTTTTGCTTCTTTAATATCTCGTTCTTCATGGGGGGAAAAGCAAGCATCTTTGTGTGCTGCAATATGATAATGGCGATTTTTATCCCAGATGGACATGGTTGCACCAATTACCTCGTGCCCCTGTTCTTTTAATAAACACGCGACCACGGAAGAGTCCACTCCTCCGCTCATTCCTACTAGTATTTTCATTTATTTCCTCTTAGTGAATGTGGATTATAGCCTTCACCAAAGAAATATAAAAATTCAAAGTTTTTACTTTCTTTGACTTATTCTATTATAAGCCTAACTTTTTCATACGCAAGCAATTTTTTGGTCTGGCTTAGTCTCTAATTGTTGTTAAAATATTTTGCATTACTTTATTGAAAAGAGCCTGTCTAGAATCTTCATGTTGCGCCAATTTGTCAGCAATAATTTGCGCTTTTCTTTTATCTTTGTATAGCACACTTAATACACGTCGCAATGCTTTCGCGCTGTCTTCAAAATGTACCCCGGAAACTATTACATCGCCTTTACCAAATTTCTGATGTAAAATTGCTGGCAGTGTCTGGTTTTCAATCTCATATTCAGCTAGCACTTTCACCTTTTGCTTTTCTGTTATAGCAAAATATGGTCCTCCATGATAACATGAAACGTGGCTTTGTTGGTCTTTACACCAGCGAATTGAGGTTGTGGTAAGTGAATCTATATTCCAAGAAAATGGGCTAATTTTTAATTCTTTGTAAAGTGTTCCAATGGCTTCAGCTTGTATCAAATTGAGCTGATATTTTTCAACTAAAGCTAATTCATTGATATCTTGCTCAAAATAAGTTGTTTGACTTGCATAATAAGCTCCGGCACAAATTCCTAAATAAATTCCACCTTCTGCAACGTAATCGCGTATTTTTTGATTTCCTACTTCTTGTAATTTTGCATAATATGGTGAAGCCCTGCCACCTGGCATAACAAATGAAAGTACCTGCTTATCTAGGCTATTTTTGGCAATAATTTCTTCTGCACGGGTTGTTTCTATGGCTATTCCCAGCGGCTCGAAATAATCTACCAAGCTTTGTTGCAAATTGGTTATATCATTTGTACCTTCATCGCAATATATTTTTATTTTATTTCTTGTCATGATTTTTTCTTAGTCCTATTTTTTTTAAATGGCAAGAGGATTAACACTTTAAAATTTTCAACAAAATATTGACAAAATAGGTTTTAAATGTTATATAAAAGTCAACTTTGATTTTCAAATCATCTTAGGAGATTATTTATGCTAGTTCAAAATATTGAAACTATTGATAAAAATTTGTTAAATCTTTATTTAAACTCCCAAAGTGAAGTTCCTAGTACTTATGCCGAAGATAGTTTTTCCGGCGAACGTTATGTCAGTATAGAAAAGCAAAGTGCTTCTTTTTTGACTGCTTTTATTGAGGGTAACCTGATTATTGACCCTTTGGCTTTTGATACTATGTCTCAGTATTTAAAAATATTAAAATCATCTTCTTTTGAACCAATTGTACAAATTTTATCTACGGCTGAGAAAAAGCATAAACTTGCTGTTCTTGAATATCATAAAGCGCAAGAGGCTGCTCAGGCTTTAGCTGCTAAAAAGAAAGCTCATATCCAGTATTTAAGTGCCAATCAATTTGTTATCTTACAAAAAAAAGAAGCCCTTCAACTCTCTAGTAGCGATTTATTGCTGATAAAAGAATTGCTGCAAAATGTTACCGCGTATAAAACCAAGTTTCTTAAAGATAAACTAAATAGCCTTATTCAAAATAAAATTAATAAAACCTTGAGCGGAGAATTAAGTGCTGATGCTGATTTTGCCAAACTGGCTAAATCTTGCGGTTCATTGCGGCAACTTCAAGCTCTGGAAAAACGAAATGCCATGGCTAAAAATAGAAACTCCGAAAGCCATATTACAGTGACTGCAGCGACCATTCCTGTTCATGTTTCTTCCTCTTATTCCGTTAACAGGACTCCTTATATGTCCTCTGCGTCCAAAAGCAATAGGCATTCCTACACCTCATATCACACGCATGAGGATTTTTCTAAGCCAACTACTGTCCCTCATTCTGAACCAATTGCAGACAATCCGATAGTGGCTGAACCTCTGCAGAAAAAAACTATAACTGTTACGTCAGCTGCTCAAGAACCAACTTCTTCTGCAATAGCAGAACGGATGGCTTTTTTGCGACAAAATGATTTTGCGATTTTGCAGAGTAAGCAGAAAACATCTTTAACCGCTTCTGATCTTTTGTTAATTGATAAGATGCTTGAAATAGAAGATAAGAAGTCTTCTTCTCGCTCTTCCAAACGCTCTACCGGTTTTTATTCATTAGCGGCCATCCGTGGCTTTAAAATGGCAGTCAATTCGCTTGCGCAAAATATAATCGAACGTACTTTAAAACATAAAATTGCTTATACTGATGATGTAGGAAAACTGGTGCATCGTTTTGGCACACCGCAGCAACAATTACTTTTTAGAAATGCAAAAACTGATTTTGAAGATCATCGCCCCTTAGTTCATAAAACAGCGGTTACTCCAAGCACCGACATGGTCAAAAATCCGACTATACCTGTTTCTCACTCCGTCAAGAAAAAAAACTCTTCTAAAATGCCATGGTATAAGAAGACTTTGAGAGTTGTGGCTACAGTTGCCATTGCTACTCTTGCCAGTTTAGGTTTTGCTAAGGTGTTACCTTCCTTGTTACCACACAAATCTACTGGCGCAAAAATTAAAACTGAGCAAAAAATTAAACAAAAGAAACAACCGCAGAAGGTGGCTACCATTAATTTTACTGATGTTCAGACTAAAAGATCTCAGACACCTAATAAAGTTGTCGCTATTAACACAAAAGAGGATAGAGCTGTTACTGCAGCTATAGATGATAATGTTCTCTCTGCCTATACCAGCAAAAATGATGATAAATTCTATAATCGGATTGCGGCTTTTAGGGAATCTCAAGATAAACTAGGAATTAATCTTGATAATCTTAGTGATATCGTTAAATCGCAAATTTCTGCCGGAAATATTGAGTTATCGAACACGATTACTTTCGCCCGTGCGCAGTATATTGTTGCTTTTTATGCGCAATATCCGGGCTCAAAAGCTGGCCAGATTTGCCGAGCTTTGCTTAATCATGAGAATGTTTCCTTTAATAGTCATGATTTTCAAAAGTGGGACAAAGAGCTCGGTACCTTTGGAACTAAATTCCGCAAAACTTTAGGCAAGAAAACAACCCGTTTCAGCCCTATGGTTCATGCCAGTGCCAAGGTAAAACAGGATTTTATACGCTTAGCTAAAGGCAAGTCTATAGGTTAAGAAAAGCTATAAACAAAAACAGGGAGCATATGCTCCCTGTTTTTGTTTATAGGGTGTAGATGGCAGTATTTCCTTCTTCATCTGCGACCTCTATAGTGGCATCACCATCTCCGGTGACGACATTGATTGTCACCTTGCCTGTGACATACTTTACCTGACTTACTTTATAAGTATCCAGGTAAACAACGGGCTGTTTCCCATTTTTAATACGCAGTCGCCCTGAGCTGCGCTTAAATTCTATGTTTCCAATCACGACCTTCGTCGGGCGCTCACAGGAATCATAGATGTAGCTATTCAATGGCTCATAGTAATAGTAACCACTCGCCGGAAAATAGCTATACATCACCGTTCTATACCGGTAAGACGGATTGTGATATACCGGATGGTGATAAAAACGATGGGGCACCGGTGTGTGGTAAACCGGGCGGTGCGGCCGGCGGTGTTGGGCGTAACCTTGAACTCCAACACACATCATAGCAACAAGTACTATGATTACATGCTTAATCCTATCCATAATAGTTTGTTTAGGATTTTAGTTTATCATATTTTTTAGATGCTGTCAAATATTTTAATGATTGATAATACCCTTAGCTGATAATCAGGGCTACTATAATTAGAGGGAGAATTAGCACCGGTAACATTACTTTCGAACCAAACTTTCTACAAGCAAGCTTTACCAAATATATGCTCATTGCCGTTGTCATTAGTAAATATCCATTTTTGTTTTATACATACTGCCGGTTAGGCTATTTTAGTTTTTTATTCTTGTCAAGTCTATTTATAATTTTAAAATAAAAATTATGTTTTTTCATTATCTTAACTAACAAAAAAATCCGCTTGAGGGGGGAGCCCTGAGCAGATTTTTCTATAGTTTATACATCATAGTTTAATTTCATCCGATAGAAAGGACTACTCTTGAAAGAGCGTAACCTTTTCGGCTCTTCAACAGAAAAGCCCATAGCTTCCACTTCTTTTGCCGTGAAAGCTTTTTTGCCTTGCGACGTTTTACAGTTTTTTTCCATAAGCAAAATAATTTTTTAGATTAATAATTCATTGTTATAATTATAGATTTTCTACTGCCACCTTAAAGAAAAAATATGCCAAAAGCAACCATTTTCTTGACTTCTCATTCTTTTTGTTTTATTTTTTGGCAAAATTATACGGGAGACACACCATGGCTGATGATATTATAACAGTTGAGAATATTCCTATCCGCTATTCGGAAATGGATTTTGATAAAAGCTTAAAGCCCTCTGCTTTACTGAACTTTTTTCAGGATATTGCTACAGATAATGCTGAGCGGCTTGGTTTCGGTTATTCAGCCATCCACCCACAACACCTTATGTGGGTTTTGCTCAAATATCGGATTGAATTTAATGACTATCCGGTTGATTTAGCCAATCTTACCCTTAAAACAAAACCCAGAGGCTATCATCGTCTGTTTGCTTATCGTAATTTTGGGCTTTATAATCAAGACAAACTTTTAGCCCATGCCTCAAGCCTGTGGTCTTTGGTTAATTATAAGGATATGTCATTGGTTAATATTGATAGTGTCATTCAAAGTCCGTATCTCTTAAAATTTGAAAAGAGCGAAGAAGATTTGTCTTTTTCTAAAATTCCACCGCTTTCTCAAGTTGATTATCAAAAAGAATTTGAAGTACGTTACAACGACATTGATGTCAATCATCATGCTAATAACGGCAATTATATTATCTGGGCTTTAGAGCCTTTAGATTGCGCCTTTCGAACAAGCCATAAACTCAAAACCGTAGATATGGTGTTTAAAAAAGAAATTAAACTTGGTGAAAAACTGCTCTCTTTAACCCAAATGCTTGATGATGGTTCGACCTTGCATGTTCTCCGTCACGCGCAAACCAATGAAGATTTGTGCTATATATATTGCTCTTGGACTACAATTTGAGAGCTATTAACTCTCAATTTGCTTAGTTGAATAATTTTCAGCATTTTATAAGGCTATATACTGGTGTCGGTAAATCAGCATTTTGCGATAATGCGACTAACTCCAACAAGAATAAACAACCGATAACGTCTGCGCCAACCTTTTTAACCAGTTTACAGGCGGCTTCAGCTGTTCCGCCGGTTGCCAATAAATCATCCACAACCAACACTTTATCTCCCTTTTTGACAGCATCTTTATGCATCTCTAGCGAATCGACGCCATATTCCAAACTGTAATCTTCGCGCACAACCTCTGCCGGCAATTTTCCCGGCTTTCTAATGATAATCAGTCCTTTGTTTAATTTATAGGCAAGCGGCGCACCAATGATATAGCCGCGGCTTTCTATGGCTGCAATATAATCGAAATCTAGGTCTTTTACTAATTTCGCTAAATAATCAATTATTGCCGCATACACTTTTGGCTCTTTAATTGCTGTTGTTATATCTTTAAACAGAATGCCCTCTTTAGGAAAATCTGGTACATTACGAATGTAAGATAAAATTTCTTCAGCTGTCATTGCTTACTCCTTTAATCACTAACTGCCTTTATAATTAATTTTGCATTTTTTATGGTTTTGCAATATTAATCCCTCACTTGTGCAAAAATTTTATAAAAGCTTAAATATTGCTTGACAATTGATAAACGCTCTTATATAAGTCATTTTTGTTGAGTGCCGACATAGCTCAGTTGGTAGAGCTACTGATTTGTAATCAGTGGGTCCGCGGTTCGAGTCCGTGTGTCGGCACCATTCTTAACGCCTTGTTTTTCAAGGCTTTTTTTATTTTAAAATAGCCAATTTTTCTTGAAATCCACCGCAGGATAAATCATTTTATATCAAGCATTTGCACTTTAAATCTGTGTTTTAACCAACAAAACGGAGAAAAAGATGCAAAAGTGTGATGCATGGCTTTGGTGCGGACCAAAATTCGGCACCTATCATTTACGGTTGCGCAATAATATTTTCTATTATAGAGTTGAATTGCCTAGGGAAAACAACAAGCGAAGATATAAACGGATATTCAACGAGGAGAATAATATGAATAAAAGTTTATTTTTGGGAGGCGGTGGATACCCTGAAATAAGTGAAAATTTTGATAAAGAGTTTTTTGAATTATTAGATAAGGATAGTCGTATTTTATACATTCCTCTTGCGTGGAACCATCCTGAAATTAAATTATCAGATTGTTATGAGTGGTTTGGACTTGTTGGGTTATATTTGTCTGTACACAAGGAAAATATATTAATGTATGACGGAAATATCGACTATGATTTAACAACTTTTGATGCCATTTATATAGGCGGAGGTAATACCTATAAATTAAGAGACCGCATCGAAAAATATGCTCTTGCTAGACAATTGAGAACTTTCTTGACTTCAGAAAAACCAATCTATGGAGGAAGTGCAGGTGCAATTGTTTTTGGTGAAAAAATAGCTACCGTTGTTGAGGAAAGATTAGGATATCCTGATTACAATGGATTAGAATTTTGTAATTTTTCACTGAAATGCCACTATCAAAAAGAAGAAAAAGAAAAGCTTCAAAAAATTGCAAATGCACTTCAAACAACTATTTACGCATTGCCTGAAGATGGTGGCCTTATCCTAGATAGTAACTTTCATATTATAAAACAAATTGGCGATGTTGAAAAAATTGAGGTAAGGTATAGATGAGCTCTCCTTTAGAAAAAGTCCTATCATTTAATTACTTTTGAGTTATTTTTAATCGTCACAGGCTGTTTTTCCAGTGTCTGAGCCAGAATAAATTTATGTATTGACATCAGTACCACTTTTTAACAAAGGTTTTAGTTCGATTTTGAGAAAAAATCGTGTACGAATTAAAAAAATCAAATTATAATGCGTAAAAATTTAAAGTGTGATGCATTTTCTGAAAATAGGTTATATGAAAAATGTGTAAAAACAATGGCTTCTCAAAATAGTGGTGCAGTTCCTGGTGTCGGCACCGTTTTTATTTGGTTGCGTTTTTTAGCCTTTGATATACTGTTGTTTGGTAGATACTTATATTTTCGCGAGCATAATCTAAGGCATTTTTTCCGTTTTTGTCTTTTATTTTTGCATCTGCCCCCTTGATTAAAAGGGTTTTAATGATATCAGTTAACGGATTATATTGGCAAGCAACCATCAAAGCTGTTTCTCCTTTGGCATTCTGTGCATTAATATCAGCACCCTTTGCTATTAATAATTCCACAATTTGCGGATTTTTAGCGTATGCTGCTGCCATCATTAATACGGTTTCTTTTTCTTTATTGGTATAATTTATATCGGCTCCAAGCAAAAGTAATTTTTTTACAATTTCCATATGGCTATTTTGACTGACGGCATGCATCAAAACAGATGTTCCTTGCTCATCAACTTGATTAACAGAAGCACCTCCTGCAATTATTATATCAATAATTTGCGGATTTTTAGCATATGCGGCCGCAATAAATATCGGAATTTGTCCTTTACTATCTTTTACATTAGATTTTGCCCCTGCTTGAATAAGAGTTTTTAGTATTTCGGAATTTTCATTTTCTGCAATAGCATACATCAAAGCAGTAGCTCCTTCTCTATCCATGGTTTCCAAATTTGCTCCGTGCTTTAACAGTATTTTTATGACTTCTGGATTTGTTGTAGCGCCACTTGCCCCCATCAGCGCCGTTAGACCTTCGTTTGTGCGCGCATTTACACTTGCTCCATACTGGATTAATTTTTCTATAACTGCTGGATTATTATTTTTAATGCTAGCAATAATCAGTGGGGTTAAACCTTGTTCATTACGCATATTTACGTCTGCTTTTTTTTGCAATTCACTTTCCAAATCCGATGTTGTTGCATTTATCCACCACTGGGGTGAAAGTAATTTTTCCACCGGTGCAGACCAGCTGATATTACAAAAACTAAACTGTAATAAGATTACCAAAATCCATATTTTTTTCATACGCTTTCTCCTTAGTATTATAGTATTTTTGATATCTTAAAATATCACTAATTGTTTTCTATAATTGTAACAAAAATTTCAGATTTTACCGTTTAAAAACTATTGCAGCTTCTGTTTTTTTATGCTATTATAAGATTATAGAAAGAATTAGATATGGAGAAAGACCATGGTTAAAGAAAAAGATATTATCCAACCTGATGATGCGGCATTAAAGGCTGCTGAAGCAATTAAGCGCACCAAGGATAAAATTAGAGAACCTAAAGCCGTTCAAGAAGGCTTAAAGAATATTATTGACCATGCCACTGCAGTTGAAAAAGCTGAAAAACAAAAGAAAAAACAACCTTTATCTAAAGAAGAAAAGGCTAAAAAGAAATTGGCAGAAGCGAAAAAAAGATTAGAAGAAGCCAAGAAAAAGAATGACGCTAAAGCCATTGAAAAAGCACAAAAGCAAGTTAAAAAAGCTGAAGAAGCTCTTAAAAAAGTTCGTGGCAAAAAGGATTTGCGACAAACTGCTAAAGAGGATAATAAAAACAGAAAAGAGCGTGAAAAAATGGGAATGAAAGAAGCCCCAACAAAAGATGATAAGGCTAAGAAAAATACTCAGTCACGTGATAAAGAGCAGGTTAAATCAGAGCAAAAAGCAAAACTAGCCAGTCGTATTAACACCAATGGTCTTAATATTCAACAGCATGCAGCAAAATATGTTTTGGTTGGCCAAAACGGGCAAGAAACGGATGTTACAGATATTATGAACCAAATTGATAAATATAATAAAGGGGTAGATGCACAAAATGCAGCAACTCGTGCCCAAGGAGCTGTTCAACAAGAGATTAATGGCAAAGCTAAGGGCATGACTGCCCCTGAAGCTGGATTACCGAAAAATGCACGCAATGATGCCGTTGTGGTTCGTCCTCAGGCAGAAACTGTCCCTGCAGTACCGCAATATCAGCAAAAGGCTGCTGAAGATATGGTCGCTATCAAGCACCCTCAACTTGATGCGGAAGAGAAATCTTTGGTGGCCAAAACGGCGTTGCAGCTTTCCAAGTCAGATTTAATAAAAGATCCAAAGGCAATGGAAAAACTTAATGAACGTAAAAAACAAAATGATGAGAAAGAAAGACAGCGTCGTTTAAGAGAACAACAGCAAAATGTGCATTAATATTTTAGCGGAGCCTTATTGCTCCGCTTTTTTTTTACAATGAAAAAGGCCGGAAAAATCCGGCCTGTTTTTCATGATTTAGATTAGAGAGAGATTATGGCGGACTTATCCCAAGTCGACCAGTGCCTGCACACAAACAGCGTTTTCTTCTGCAAATTTCTTCAGCTTCGTTGCTGAATGGTCCAAAAAACACAGGACCTGAACTTTGCATCCCATTGCCTTGAGGGTGGACACCTGCTTTTGGAGTTCGGTGCCTTCACGGAAGGACTGTTTTAAGATGATGACTTCCGTAGGCTTGTGTCGAAGCCGTTTGAAGTTTTCGATTTTCCCTGTGACTAGAGTTTTGACTTGCAGGGTTAGTGCCAACTCATTGATGAGCTGTCCCAGATGGTCATTTTTCTCACCGCTCTTAAAGGCAGGAATAACCACACAGGCTTGGGGCGACTTCTTGACGATAGCCAACACCTCCTTGATTACTTCTTTGCGAAATTCTTCATCTTTGGACATTTGTTGGATATCGACCACCGTTTTGTTCTCTTCTTCAGTAGCATAAGCTGCTACGATTTCTTTTAATTTCATAAAATTAATAATTAATAATTCGACATATTTTTATACTCACTGCCTCTTAATTTGACAGAAGCATTTTTCTTTGTCAAGATATTTTTTTTATAAAATTTATAAAGAATCGATATAAATAAAAAAACAGGCGAGGAAATGGTTCGTTTTTCCTTGCCTGTTTTGAGGTTTATATACAAGCGTCCCTGCGCGCTTTTACAAAATCTCATAATTATCTATGCAAAAACTTGCACCTCTTTATATCCTGACAGCAATTTTTGGTATTGCTCCGATATAATAAGAATATTTTAGCCTGAGGAACAGCTAAAACGCCATTTAATACAGTCTAATTGTATAAAAATAATACTTATCAATTCGTTAATCACGACGACATAAATCTTTGCATCTGACAAGCAAAAAAAGCACTTATTAAATACAAAAAAAATCTTATTTTTTTAAATGCTTGATTAAGCTTAAAATAACACTTAAGCCAAGCTACTCAGACTGTTTATTTGTGGATAAATGAGCCTATACTTATAAACAATGTCGGCTTTTCATTGAATAGGAATTCTTGGGGCCAACGATAATGTGGTCATATAAGATAATCCCCATAACTTGCAGACTTTCCTTTAATGCTCTGGTCATTCTCATATCCGAATCTGATGGTGTACAATCTCCAGAAGGGTGATTATGAGAAACAATAATACTGCTGGCATGGTATAATAAAGCTTTGGTCACTACTTCTCTAGGTGAGACCGCTACTGTATCCAGGCTGCCTACTTGTTCAATACTATCTTTAATTAATTTTCCATGTTGGTCGATGTATATAATCATCAGGTTTTCATATCGACTATATCCGATTGCTGCTCGGCAATATTCCACGATATATCCTCTATCTAGCATATAGGGCGAATCTTTTTCATGCAGTTTTTCTCCACAAATTTTATAGACACAAGTATGAATTAAATTGAGGAGTACAATAACATTTTCTCCGACTCCTTTAACTTCTGCCAATTCTTCTGGTGCAGATGTGCAGACATTTTCTAATGAATCAAAACGCTTAAGTAATTCTTTGGCCAAAGGTTTCACATCACGCCTAGGCAAGGCATATGTCAAAACGAGTTCCAGCAGCTCATAATCCGGCATTGAGCGCCCTCTATCTGCTAAAAATCTTGCTTTTAGTCTTTGGCGATGACCAATGTAATCTGGTTCTTTGGGGTCATCTTTCTCGTCCTCTGGCGCAGTATTTACAGGTTCTTTTTTCATTGTCTACCTTTATTTTTTATATGGAGGTTTATCTAATCCTTTGGGAGAGTATGTAAATACTTCACAACCGTCTTTAGTTACCCCTAAAGAATGTTCAAATTGTGCTGAAAGTGTTCGATCCTTTGTCACAGCTGTCCATCCGTTAGAAAGGATGGTCCCTTGGGGCTTTCCTATGTTTATCATCGGCTCTATTGTAAAAAACATTCCCTCTTTAATTACTGCTCCAGTGCCTTTATGCCCAAAATGCAATACATTTGGTTCATCATGAAAAACACGTCCCAAACCATGGCCGCAAAACATTTCCACTACAGAATAACCGTATTTATGTGCGTATTCCTCAATTACTGCACCGATATCTCCAAAATGGGCACCAGGTCTAACCACGTCAATACCACGCATCAAGCATTCATATGTGACTTCACATAAGCGCGTTGCCTTCAACTTTGGTTTTCCGACATAATACATCCTTGAGGTATCGCCGTACCATCCGTCCAAAATAACGGTTACATCAATATTTAAAATGTCACCTGTTTCCAATTTTCTTTCATCTGGAATACCATGGCAAATGACATGATTAATAGAAGTACAAATCGTTTTCGGATAACCTTGGTAGCCCAAGCAAGCCGGTATTGCATGGTTCGACTCGATAAATTCCCTACATAAATCATCAAGATGTTCTGTCGTTACCCCTACATCAACAAAATCTGTTATATAGTCTAAGCATTCTGCTGCTAATTTACCAGCTTTGCGCATTCCTTCAAAATCTGCCGGATCATAAATTTTTATTCCATTTTTATCAGTGGTCGCCAATTTTTGCTCCTTTCTTTTTTTGTTCTACTTTTGTTTGTAATGCTTTTTATTTAAAAATGCAAGTTATTTTATATATTTTTTTGTCAGCCTCTATTCTTTTTGCTTTAAGTATATATATAATCATAAAAATATTTAATGGAGGCTCTTATGACACTAAAGCTTAAAGAAATTCTCTACTGTTTTGTTTTGGTTTTTATCACAGCACAAATCAGCCAATATTTGGTTCATACTGGTCTATTCTCTTTTTATGACTTTTTAGATAAACCCAGTCTCACCCCACAGCCAAGCTACTTTACCTATGCATGGAATCTGATTTATGTGTTGCTGTTTTTAGGTTTTTATATCGCACTTGTGTCAGAGCAATCTCCATCTCAATATTCTGATTTAAATGCTTTATTCATTATGCAGCTTTTTTTGCAAATTTTATGGTGTTTTAGCTTTTTTTATTTGTATCAATTATGGGCCTCTGTGGCTGTGATTATCCTTTTGGATATGGTCGTTGCTTTATTATTGCATAGTTTATTTTACATTAATCGCTGGTCATTCTTCTTAATATTACCTTATTTCATGTGGCTATTATTTGCGACTTTTTTGAATATTTACATTCTGTTTTTGAACTAATCTATTCTGTATTTTATAGTCTCTTATCTTCTATATTTATTGATTTTTACTCATATTCGTGGTAATATAATATAGGTCATATAGAGGAGAATAGAGATGACTATTCCTGCTGACATTGAGTATAAGCCACATAGTGCAGAAACTTGTACTCCTTGCAAAACATATGAGGAACTCAGAGATTTTTGCTATCAAGAGTGGTTTAAATCCGAAGGAAAGATTTCTTATGTCTATGCGGATAGTAAGGGATATCCAACCACCAGTGTCGGTCTATTGATTTATCGTCCTGCTGAGGTAAAAGATGGAAAAGTGGTATGTCTAAATGGTACTAAAGAACAGCAACGTGCTGTTTTCCAGCAGGATTTTAATTTTTATAACAAAAATCTTGGGCGCTACCTTACTTATGATGAAAAAGGTAAATTTTTCGATAGGATTGTTGCTGATTATGAGCGCGGAAAACTCGGAACAGATTATAGAAATAATCCTTATCCCTCGTACACATTACAAGATAGTGATGTTAAAAGTAGCTTTGATAAAAGATTTGCTCAATGGTATAATAGTGCTAAAAAATCTCATCCTGATTTGCTAGAAATGCCACGTTCCTTGGCTCAAACCATGATGCATATGTATTGGTGGGGCAAAGGAAAAGCTGCTAATGATGTCTCTTGCCATTTACCTTATGATAAACAAGCTGCTGCTGTTTGCTCTGTCGCTTATCATGGAACCCCTCCTAATGATGCTATAATTTCTGACTTAAATGCAGCAATTGCTGATTGTCAATACGTGGTTTATGAGGCTAGCATAACGCGCCATCCAGATGGTTCTATTGATCATTTTGAAGATATGAAAAAAACTGTTCTCCTATGTACTCAATACCCTAAGGGGAAAGTTGTAAATGAACAAAAAGTAAAAGAAGTATGGTATCGTCAGGATCACCCCAATAAAGGTGGCATAGATTATACAATCGGCATTGATGATGTCAGATATGAATATCATGAAGATGGTAAGACACTTCATTATACAGCAGATAAAGACGGGCTTGAAAGTTATTACCGTGAAGATGGAAAAACAAAGTCTTATACCAAAGATGCTCAAGGATATGAAATCCACTACCGCGATGATGGCGCCACAAAAGCCTACACCAAAGATGCTCAAGGATATGAAATCCACTACCGCGATGATGGCACCACAAAAGCCTACACCAAAGATGTTCAAGGATATGAAGTTCATTACCGCGATGATGGCACCACAAAAGCCTACACCAAAGATGTTCAAGGATATGAAGTCCACTACCGCGATGATGGCACAACAAAAGCCTACACCAAAGATGTTCAAGGCTATGAGGTCCACTATCGTGATGATGGCACAACCAAAGCCTACACCAAAGATGCTCAAGGATATGAAGTCCACTACCGTGATGATGGCGCCACAAAAGCCTACACCAAAGATGCTCAAGGAAATGAAACGCATTATAAAGAAGATGATAAGACAATTGAATATATAAAAGATGCCTTAGGCAATAAAGCTTACTATTGCACCAATGGCAAAATCGATTATACCTTACAAGAGGGGGGCTCTGTTTATTACAATGGCAATGAGCATGCTGTTGCTGTCCAACAAAATAATTTCGAGGTTAAATTAAGCGATGGCTCTATAGCGGCTCTCAAGGGAATTAATTCCGGTCAGAAATATACTGTTTATTATTGCCGTAATCAGAATTATGTATCTAAAATTGAAAACAATGAAAATGGAACTGTTTATTATAAACCTGATGGTAAAGTTGATTATGTTGAAGATAAAGACGGGAATAAAGTTTCGCAGAGGCTTTTCGGCAAGCATCCTAGAAAAGAATACATCCTGCGCGCAGAAGAACTTAAGGCTGATGCTTTAATGCAGTTAGAGCAACTACAAATAGAGAAAAAGCAACAAAGTTCCATTGCTCTGATTGAAAAAATGGAGATTATTAAGGAAAAATCCACTCAATACGTACAATCCATGCAAGATTTACATGATAGTCTAGCTACTCAACGGACTGTGGCTGAATTTGAACTGCAACGAAAAAGTAAAGAATCGGCATCGATGAAAACACGGTCGTCTCATTCTTTGTCAAAAAACATATCTACAAAAAGCAAATCCACTCGTACTGTCAAAGCTCGTTCCGGTAGATAACTTTCGTACCTTATGTATTTTTCATGTCTTTCTTAAAAAAAGAATGTCTTATGTAAGACATTCTTTTTTATGGTCTAATCCAGTTCAAGCGGCCATCTTTTTCTTTGGCCTTCCCTAGTTCCTTCTTATACCAGCGGCCGTGGCATTTGAAATGAACCCGAAAGATGACGCTATCACCATCCTCCTTACTGATGTATGTAGGTTCCTCTGATGTACAGGGGAATGCAACATGCACCAGCAGCTTGTACTGGTCTTCTCCTTTTTTTTCGAACACATAGGCATTTTCAGCCGTAGGTACGAAAAATAGGTTTTTCACTGCCACAACGGTGGTGGTTGTGGTCTTTTCGGGGATGAATGGAATCTTCCCCTGGGCGTATGCGCTACAGGCTACCATCAGGCAACACATGTAGCAAAATAAATACTTCTTCATAATAATTAATTTTGTGTGTTGATTGTATCATTTGTCGAGATATTTGTCAATATAAAATCTCTAAGATATTATATATCTTCTAAATTTAAACTTTACATACAAAAAAAATTGCTGTATTTTTCCTTGGTTGAGTTTTTAATTTATCTTTGGGAAGTAAAAAATGACTGTAAGTGTTAATCAAATAAGAAAAACGTTTTTAAACTATTTTGAAAAGAATGGGCATAAAATAGTTCCTGCTTCTTCATTGGTACCGGACAATGATCCAACCTTAATGTTTACCAATTCCGGTATGGTCCAATTTAAGAATATCTTAGCCGGCAATGAAACCAGAGATTATACGCGAGCTGCCACTTCCCAAAAAAGCGTACGTGCCGGCGGTAAGCATAATGATTTAGATAGTGTTGGATACGATGTTCGCCATCATACTTTTTTTGAGATGTTAGGTAATTTTTCTTTTGGTGATTACTTTAAGGAAGAAGCCATTTATTATGCTTGGGAATTGCTCACAAAAGAGTTTGGCTTACCTAAAGAAAAATTAGCTGTAACCATTTACCATACAGATGATGATGCCTATAAAATTTGGAAAAAAGTTTCTGGTCTTGCTGATGAGCGAATTATCCGTATTGCTACTAAAGATAATTTTTGGCAAATGGGAGATACTGGTCCATGTGGACCTTGTTCTGAGATTTTCTATGATCATGGGCCGGAAGTTTGGGGCGGTCTTCCCGGCACACCAGAAGAAGATGGCGACCGTTTTATTGAAATTTGGAACTTAGTTTTTGATCAGTTTGAAGATTTGCCGGATGGCAGCCGTATCAATCTTAAAAAGCCTTCAATTGATACAGGCATGGGATTGGAGCGAATTGCAGCTATTTTACAAGGCGTCCATTCTAATTTTGAGATTGATACTTTCCAGCATCTTATTAAAGCTATCGCTGATATTGCTAACACAGACCCGAATGGTGAACTTAAAGCTTCACATAATGTGATTGCAGACCACTTGCGTGCGATGAGCTTTTTAATTGCTGATGGAGTTCTCCCTTCTAATGAGGGGCGTGGCTATGTTTTACGCCGGATTATGCGTCGGGCGATGCGTCACGCCTATCTTTTAGGAGTTAAAGAACCGATGATGTATAAACTTCTGCCGGTTCTTCAACAAGAAATGGGGGAGGCTTACCCAGAACTTTATCGTTTTGAAAAATTAATTATGGAAACTATTCATTCTGAAGAAACGCGTTTCGGTAAGACATTGGATAAAGGTATGCGTTTACTTGATGAAGAAACCAAAGATTTGCATTCAGGAGATACGCTTAGCGGTGAAATAGCTTTTAAGTTGTATGATACCTATGGCTTTCCGCTTGATTTAACACAAGATGCGCTTAAACTTAAAGAGATTAATGTGGATACCAAGGGTTTTGATGAAGCTATGGATAAACAAAAAGCTGAAGCTCGTAAGAACTGGGCTGGTTCAGGTGATGAGGGAACAGAAAAAATTTGGTTTGAAGTTAAAGAAAAAATTGGCAGTAGTGAATTTCTTGGTTATACGACAACTAAAAGTGATGGCAGCATTACGGCTCTAATAAAAAACGGTCAAATGGTCCCTGATGTTGCAGAAGGTGAATTTTATCTTGTTGCCAATCAAACACCTTTTTATGGTGAATGCGGTGGTCAAGTCGGTGATACAGGTATTATCAGCAATAAACATTTTAAGGCAGAAGTATATGATACAAAACGTAAACTTGATACTGTTTTTGTTCACTGTTGCCGCCTGCTGGAAGGAACTGTTCATCTTGGTGATTGCGCTACTTTTGCTGTTGATGTCGAAACCCGCCAGAAAATTTGTGCTAACCATTCCGTTACTCACTTAGTTCACAAAGCATTGCGTACAATTTTAGGTGAACATGTCACTCAAAAAGGTTCTATGGTCGCGGCAGAACGGATGCGTTTTGATGTTTCTCATCCGCAACAAATTACAACTGAGCAATTGAAACTTGCTGAAGATATGGTGAATGCTGCTATCCGACATAACTATAAGGTTAATACGGTTTTGATGAACCAAGAAGATGCTGTCAAAACTGGGGCAATGGCTTTGTTTGGCGAAAAATATGGTGAAGAAGTTCGTGTTGTCACGATGGAAAAAGATGGAGAAATTTATTCGCGTGAACTTTGCGGTGGAACGCACGTCTCTGAAACTGGAGATATCGGCTACTTCAATATCTTATCCGAATCGGCTGTTTCTGCCGGTGTACGACGAATTGAATGCGTTACAGGAAAATGCGCTGAAGAATATGTTGATGAAATAGAAACCAAATTACATGATGTGTGTGATATTTTGAAAACGAATGTTAATGATTTAGAGGTGCGGCTTAAAAATATACTGACTGAACGGAAAAAGATGGAAGCAGAGATTCTTGATCTTAAAAAGAATTTAGCAGCAGGCAGCTCAAAAGCTGCTTCTGAGGCTGAGATGGTCAACGGTGTTAGGTTTGTTGGCAAAGTTATTCCAGATGTTCATCCCAAAGAGTTAAAAAGCTTTATTGATGAAATGAGTCAAAACCTTGGTTCTGCGGTTATGGTCCTGGCAACTGATAGAGATGGAAAAGCCTCTATTGTTGTCGGAGTTACCAAAGATTTAACATCTAAATACTCGGCAGTTGATCTGGTGAAAGTTGCCGCGGCAGCAGTCGGTGGGCAAGGCGGCGGCGGGCGTCCTGATATGGCGCAAGCCGGGGGGCCAGATGCAAGCAAACTTCAGCAGGCATTCGAGGCCGTTAAGCATAAACTCAATGAAACATGCTAAAATACGTCATTTACCAAATATCCCTTCTTTAATATGCATTGAATTGTGCCTAAAGTTTGGATATTTGGTGACTATGATGGTTTAAACTGTTTTTCTTTTGCAAGACTTTTCTTGAAATTGTTTTTTTTAAGCTTATATCATCTCCCAAGCGGGAGGTATGAGATGTTTAAATATTGGTGGATTATGCTTGCTAGTGCTATTTTTGCGCTTAGTGGATGCTCTTGGGAGCAAGTTACAGATATGCGGGCAACTTATCCAATACAGAATATAACAGCTTACCGAGGGCAAAGCCTTGCGGCTTTATTTGATGATAATGGTGCGCCAAATTCTGTACATAATTTAGATAATGGTGATGTGATGTGGATTTATTACACGAATTATCGACCTCTTGGCGGCGGGGAATTGATAACCTATAATCCACCGCGCTCCTCTCAGCAAGGTCTTGCTTGTAGCGTTAAAGTGATTTTACATCAAGAAATTGTCGCGCAAGTGTATTCAACTTGTTATTGATTTTTATTTTCTAGAAAATGGATTTTCTGCTGTTCTGGATTATAGGTTATTGCCAATTCTCCACGACAAAATTCCGCGGCTATTTTTCCAAATACTTCATAGCGCCAGCCGCTAGATATGATATTTTTTTTGGGATTAATGATATATTCTCGTAAATTTTTTTCAGAAGTAATCAGGTGTGTCACTACTCCATATTCAATACTTTTAATTTTCAATAACAATTTTAGTATTTCATATAGTGACTGCCCTGATGAAGGTAAGGACACCTCTTTTTCGCGATCAATTTTAACTAATGTCTTGTCTAGACCTTGTGCTTTTAATTCCGCTAATGCTTGCAGTATTTCCGTTGCTAAAACACTATGAGCAATATCTGCTCGCATACCGCGAACTTGTCTTAATTCTTCTGCATTTTTAGGATTTGCTGTTGCTATGTTGACTAGTATTTCATCTTTGATGATAGTTTGACGGGAAACATTTTGTCTCATTGCCCTTTTTTCGCGCCAACTAGCTAATGTCTTTAAGGCGTTTAAAAACTTACTTGAGTGAATATTGTGACGTATTTTTTGCCATGCATCTTCTGGATTAATAGCATAATGTTTTAAATCGATTAAATCATCCATTTCTTCTTTAATCCATGCTTGGCGATTGGTTTCTTGCAAATAGGACGCTATTTTTTCATAGCATACCAACAGATGGGTAACATCACCTGCCGCATAGGCTAACTGTTCCTCAGTCAGGGGACGCATTTGCCAATTTGTTAAACGACAAGACTTATCCAATTCGGTATTACAGTAATAGCGCACTAGATTTTCGTAGCTAACAGATTCTCCTAGACCACAGGCTTGCGCTGCAATTTGCGTATCGAATACCGGAACAGGTATCTGACCGGATAGATTATATAGTATTTCAATATCCTGTCTGCCGGAATGAAAGACTTTTAATATTTTATTATTTTGCAAAATTTCAAAAAAAACCTGCATATCCATATCTTCTGCTAAAGGATCAATCAGTATTGCTCCAGAGGCATAGCCTATTTGTATTAAACAAGGAATCGGATAATAAGTTTTTTCGCGAATAAATTCACAATCGATTGCAATAACCTTTTGTTTTTTTAGTGCTTTGCAGGCATCTTGCAATTGTTTGGTGTTATTGATTAATGTCATTGCGGTTTTTCCTCTTTTGTTATAAGTTTAGAGCGGATAGTTTAAGATTTTTTTAATTTTGACTTGCTTTTCCGATATTTTAGGTTAAGAATGACGGCATTGCTTATAATTTTTCTAGAGGAATTAATGTTAGAATACAGAACTCATACTTGCGGTGCGCTCAGAGCTTCTCATGCTGGGCAAACTGTTAAACTTTCAGGTTGGATCCACCGAAAACGCAATTTAGGCAGTTTGTGTTTTGTTGATTTGCGTGATCATTATGGAATCACTCAATGTGTGATAGATCGTTCCAGTGATTTATTTCAACAAATAGAAGATATTCGGGTTGAAAGTGTTATTACTGTTGATGGAACAGTTATTATGCGTGAGAGTGTTAATAAAAATATGCCTACAGGTGATGTAGAAGTTCGGGTTACCCATATCGAGCTGCATTCAATGGCTGACGTACTTCCTATTCAGGTTTTTGGAGACGATAATTCTCCTGAAGATATGCGCCTCAAATATCGTTTCCTAGATTTGCGACGGGAAAAAATTCACGCTAACATTGTTTTACGCTGTCAAGTGATTAAAAGAATGCGTGAATTGATGAATGAGCAAGGATTTTTAGAATATCAGACCCCTATCCTTACAGCTTCTTCTCCTGAAGGTGCTCGTGACTTTTTAGTTCCATCGAGGCTTAATCCCGGCAAGTTTTATGCCTTGCCACAATCTCCACAACAATTCAAACAATTGCTGATGGTCTCTGGTTTTGATAAATATTTTCAAATCGCGCCATGCTTCCGTGATGAAGATCCACGTGCAGATAGAAGCCCTGGTGAATTTTATCAGCTGGATATGGAGATGTCTTTTGCCACACAAGAAGATGTTTTTCAAGTTATGGAAAAGACTATGGGAACAATTTTTAATGAGTTTGGCAAAGGGAAAAAAGTCAGCCAAGCGCCTTTCGAACGAATTGCCTTTAGGGAATCCATGCTGAAATACGGCACAGATAAGCCAGATTTACGCAATCCTTTGATTATTCAAGATGCTACAGCGTTTTTTAATAATTCAGGTTTTGGTGTTTATGATAACAAGGCTGCAAACGGAGAATTGTTACGGGCGATTGTTTTACCACAATGTGGCGACAAACCTCGTTCTTTCTTTGATAAACTTGATGGCTTTGCCAAAGCAGAAGGTTTCGGCGGCATTGCCTATGTTGCCTTATCTACAAATGGGGCTAAAGGTATTGCTAAATTCTTTAATGAAGAAAAAATGGCTGAGCTTAAAAATACCTTTGGAATTGCAGAAGGCGATGCTATCGTCTTTATGGGCGGTGATAAGAAGCACATTAGCAAATTTGCCGGCAAAGTCCGTACCAAACTCGGCGAAGAGTTGGATATCATTGAAAAGGATGCTTTCCGCATTTGTTGGATTGTTGATTTCCCATTTTATGAGGAAAATGAAGAGACCGGTTCAGTTGAGTTTTCGCATAACCCATTTTCCATGCCACAAGGTGGTATGGATGCTTTATTGAATGAAAATCCTTTTGAAATTTTGGCTTATCAGTATGATATGGTTTGCAATGGGGTTGAACTGGCATCAGGAGCCGTTAGAAATCATAAACCAGAAATTATGTATAAGGCTTTTGAATTGGCCGGTTATGACCATAGTGTGGTTGATAGTAAATTTGGAGGAATGATTAATGCTTTCAAATATGGGGCACCCCCTCACGCTGGCTGCGCACCTGGAGTTGATCGGACGGTTATGTTGCTGTTGGATGAGCCTATTATCCGTGATGTTATTCTCTTCCCTCTCAATGGTAAAGCGCAGGATTTACTCATGCAAGCGCCAAATACGGTCAGTCAGCAGCAAATTGATGATTTGCATATTCAGCTGGTGGAAGATAAGGCTTGAAATATAAAAGAAAGGAGCTTAGTTGCTCCTTTCTTTATTTTTGCTTGGATTCTTTTAATGCTTGCATCAAAGCCTTGTTATATTGTGTATTGCCTGCTTTTTTAGCTGTCAACGGATCTTTATCTTTGAGAAATGCTACTTTTTTTCTATTCTTCTCAATCTTATAGCGCTTGTACTCTTCATCATCAAGTATTTGAAATAGTGGTTTACCATCTTTGGTTTTTGCATTCATAAAATACCCTGTTTTGACATCCCATGAGCGAAATGTTGCATCCCAAGAACCACATTCATAAGGTAGGTAGAGCAAATCATAGTCTTTAGATAACTTTTTAAAATCTATGGTTTGATCGTTTTTGCAATATTCTTCAATTTGGCTATAGTTTTCTATAACGAGTATGCGACATTCTTCTGTTGGAACAATATGCCAACTTTTTGCATATTTTTGCAGCACTTTTTCTTTATCGGGCCATGTTCCTTCTTTTATAAAATTTTGCCACTCAGACTTACCATTTTCCTCTATGGGAGATGTCCATAATCGCCCATATTCGGGCTTACGTGAAATTCCTCCTTTGCTCGTCCCCCATATGCTATAGGGAACAATGTTCTTAAAACCTTCAATTGTCGGTCTGGTTTCTCCGGCATAGATTAAATCAATATCAAAATTTAATGCTGTGGTATTTTCTTGTTCTTTTGACTGAAACGCATCTTTCCTCTTTTGTTTTTGAGTATATTCTGCCTCCAAAAGTTTTAACTCATCTTGATATTTTGCCTTATATTCTTCATAAATTACCTTAAATGGTGTATCAAGATTATTGCTTAATGGTCCGTGAATTGAAGTATAAGTTTCTACTTCTCTATTATCTTTCCCATATACTTTAGCGAGTTGGTTTATTCTTCTCTTATTCATGCTAGAGCTTAAAATATGTTTCAATAAGGCCGGATAATTTTCAAACTCTTCCGTTCCATCTATGTAGCAGTGTACGCCGTCTATTTCTCCTTCTGCTTTGGGGAGAAAGCTGTTATCCATATTATTTTCAAAAGAACAATATTCCTCTACAATTTTTGCTATTTTTTCAGGCGATGTGGCTACATCATATAAGTCTAAAAAAAGTATGCGCAATTGTTCTGAGCAAGCTAATTCTGGATTTTCTTTATGTTGTAGCTGGGCTTTTCTTTTTTTGATTTCAAAGATTTTATGAATAATTTCAAATCCTTGTTCCCATGTTTTCGGATTTTTCCTCATATATGTTCCAATAGAGCCTATGCTCACTCTATCAATCATATATTGATTATAAATTTCAAGAGTTTCTTTAACTGTTTCTTTATGAGCTATTGTGAGATGATGTATACTGCTTTGCAAACGATTACACATCATATCCAGTAGTTCTTTATTTTCTTCATCTTTTTCCATTGATTGAGCTGAAAATAATGTTTCTGCACATTTGCGGTATGCAACCATCATTTCTTTAACGCTGTCTGCATCATATACTCTATCATCTCTTATACCTATATCTATACTAGCGATGACGCAGCTTGCCATAACATTTTTATTATCTTGTTGATTATATTCTTTGGCCAGTTCAAATTTCTGCTGAAAAGATAATTTTGCGAGTTTCTTATCAATTTCAAAATCTATATCCCATTTATCTTCCATCTGCAGGCATTGTTTCACTATTTCTTCAAGCATACATCTCTCCTCTTTTCCTGAAGATATATGCTTTATCGTACTCTATTTTTATCCTTCTGTCAATTTAATTTTCGCCATAAAGTAGTTTGTTATAAACTGCTGATTGTTTATCAAGCTCCTCATTTAACTTATCGACCGTTATTCCCTGCTCTAATAATGTCTTTTCACCGGAAAACAAAGAAACCCCTAATCCTAGCTTATGTCCTGCAATTTTATAACCCAGCCCTTCCAGCAAAGTTGGCAATGTATCTAATGCCGTAAATAACCGATTTTGCGTGAAAGTTTTATCTTTAATTGCTGGGTTCATATAAACATCATAGACGGTTCTATCCATTTTATCGTTAAAGATTGTATGGCTCATGGTTAAATGGTCACCAACAATCACTATTTCAGTCTGATTATAAAAAGGCTGTTGTTTTATCCATTCGACAAAGTTTGCAATTTGCATACTCGAGCATGATACAACATTTTTAAAGTTTTCTTCATCTGCGATATTATCATCATGATAAATTGCACGGCATACTTTATTTTCAAAGTGTTCATTGCCAAAATGGGTATCCAGAGTCATAATTGTAAAGGCAAATGGCTTTTCCTCTGCTGATAAAAGTGAAATTTCTTCTTTGGCATATTTAAATAAGTTAATATCACGGACAACTCTTTTTCGTTTATGATCCGTATTCTTAGGTAGATGATCGCGTTCTGAATAAAAGTCCCAATCCAATATTTTAGGGTTTCCATGCGTTTCAAGATATTTATCAGTTCCAGAAAATAGTCTTGTCATTCCAATCATAAAACTTTGGTTATATCCATCCTTCGCTAATATATCAGACAGGCATAAAGCTCCGGGCAAAAAACCATTTACAGGGCGATATCTTGCGGCTTTTACCGGTAGCCGCAGCGGGATTGCACAAAGCTGAGAGACCATTGAGGCTTGTGTATATTTTGCACCTTTTATATTTTGAAAACCGCCCAATTGTGCATTGTGGCTGAAGTGCGTATTTTCCACAGCAATTTGACTTAATTCGGGGATGAGATTGTGCCCAAAGTACTTTTCATTAGCATAGGTACTTTCCATACTTTCTGCAAATATCATAATTAAGTTACGTTTTGTGTTTGGCGCTGTTATTTTTACCTGATGCGGATCGACATAATGCTGTTCATAAAAATTTCCCATTATTTTTTGATTTTGATACTCTGCAATGATTTTTCCAACTTCTAACCTATTCCAACTGATGGTTAGCTACACAATTAGAAAGAGTATAGAAAACATCAGACATTTACGAGGTGAGGTTTTAAGCATGATGATATATAGTGCTATTGTGATAATTGATGCCATCATCACCGTATTTTGCAGATAGCTATGTATCAGCTTCGTTTCTGCATCTAGCGGAACATTTAAATGAAACATAACTTGTTCGTATGTAACATTACCAAATTTATGCAAAACCCAATTAGCGGTTGAAACCAGCATATACCCTAAAAAAACAATTACCAGCGATAAGATTTTCATTGCTATCCTTCCTTTATTATTTGTTGTTTGTTATATTTTTTGGTTACTTTATAGTCAATTAAAATTATCAATTTTTGAAAAGATATTTTCACCTTTTACTGTTCTTTTCATTTCTTCTGTTGATAATCTTTAAATAAATATGTTTTCCTCATTTTTATTGTATAAATATTGAATTGTTTTTAAGATTAAGGAGAAGTGGCTTTGAGAAGAAAGATATCAATTGATAAGCTTAAAGAATACAGCAAAGAGCTTGAGGCACGCGTTCCTAAAGATTATCGTCATGAAGTTTATCGTAAGGGTATTCATTTGAGTTCGTTATGGATCCCAGCACTTATCTATTACGGTGGCACAATGATTGCTTCGGCCATTTTCTTATTATTGATGATTGGTGAGCTTTTGCTTGAATATGGCAATTATAAAAAATGGAAATGGGCGCGTTTGCTGTTTAAGCTACCCTTTCTATTAGTTATGCGTAGCAACGAGCGACAACATCAGCATTTCACAATTACCGGCGGTGTCTATGTACTTGCCTCCTCTTTAATTTGTGCTCTATTATTTACGCCCACTATTGCTGCAATATCCATTACAGTTATGTTGATTTCTGATACTTTAGCAGCCTTGGTTGGCAAAGCTGTTGGTCAGCGTAAGATTTATAAGAATAAGACTTTGGAAGGCTCTGTAGCTTTTTTTATCAGTTCGCTTATTATCATGATGTTGTTTAATCCTCTGCGCACCTTTAATTATGCTAGCGTTATTGCTTGTTTTGCGGCTGCTTTTATGGAACTTTTTGAGCAATGGTTTGAGTTAGATGATAATTTTTCCGTACCACTTATTATCGGAATTGTACTAACGCTTATAGCTTGATATATGTAAGATTTGCGATACTTTTTTAAATGGTGTAACTTGATGATTAATTTAAATATAAAAAACTCTTTACATTTTAGTTTTTTTTATGTATAGATGATCGAGAATAATAATTAGGGCTAAATGGCATGCCTTATTTGTTAGAGTGAATCCAATTAATTTTATTGAAAGGGATTGAAATGCCTAAATTAAAAACTAAGAGTTCGGCTAAGAAACGCTTTAGCGTTACTGGAACCGGAAAATTAAAAAGAAATTTTGCTTTCAAGAGACATTGCCTCTTCTGCAAAAGCCAGAAAATGAAAAGACAAGCTCGTGGCACAACTTTGCTTTCAGAAGTTGATGTTCAGATTGTTAAAAAGTTTTTACCTTATTTGTAGTAGGAGGATAAATAGATGTCTCGTGTTAAAAGAGGTGTAACAGCACATGCACGCCATAAAAAGATTTTGGATATGGCGAAAGGCTATAGAGGGCGTAATAAAAACGTTTTCAGAGTAGCTATCGAAAAAGTGGAAAAAGGTTTGCAGTATGCTTATCGTGATCGTAAAGCCAAGAAAAGAAACTTCCGCTCTTTATGGATTCAGCGTATTAATGCTGCAACACGTTTAAATGATATGACTTATTCTCGATTTATCAGCGGGCTCGCCAAAGCAGGTGTCGAGCTTGATCGTAAGGTTTTAGCTGATATTGCTTTTAAAGAGCCCCAAGCTTTTGCTAAGTTAGTAGAAACTGCCAAAGCGGCTCTAGCTAAATAGGTTTTAGTATAAATTATATCAGAGTATATAGAGTCGTCTTGGGTAGCCAAGATGGCTCTTTTGTGTTTAAAAAATATGTTTGGCAGATGGTATAAATTTTAAACGGAGCGTGCTCCATAATTAAGGTGTTAAAATGAGTGAAATTGAGGTTATAAAAAACGAAATAGAACAGCATATTGCTGATGTCCAAGATACAAAAGTTCTGGATGATATTCGTGTTGCTGCGTTAGGTAAAAAAGGTCAAATTACCGAGTTATTAAAAACACTTGGTACTATGCCCTTGGAGGAACGCATTGAATTTGGTAAAAAGATTAATGCTATTAAGGCTGAAATTGAAGCTTCCATTGTTGCAAAAAAACAAGAACTTGAAGTTAAGATGCTAAATGAACGACTAAAGAAAGAAGTTATTGATGTAACCTTGCCTTGTCGTCCAGAAACTCAAGGTCGTATTCATCCTGTTTCAAAAGTTTATGAAGAAATTGTTGCCATTTTTGCAGAGATGGGGTTTGAAATAGCAGAAGGTCCGGATATAGAAGATCAATTTCATAATTTTAATGCTCTTAATATGCCGCCTAACCATCCGGCACGACAGATGCAAGATACTTTTTATATCAATGATGATACCAGCCATGACTTTGATATGGATTGTGCTTATGTCGTCCGCACCCATACTTCTGGAGTGCAAATCCGTACAATGGAAAAGAAACATCCGCCAATACGCATTATTGCTCCCGGACGCACCTATCGTTCTGACTACGATGCGACGCATACACCTATGTTTCACCAAGTCGAAGGTTTGGTTATTGATAAAAAGACTACCATGGCTGATTTAAGAGGGTGCTTATACGATTTTCTAAAATCATTTTTTGAAGTTGATACGTTACCTGTTCGTTATCGTCCATCTTACTTTCCTTTTACGGAACCATCTGCGGAAATGGATATTGGTTGTTTAAAAACCAAAGATGAGCTCAAAATTGGTGCCGGGACAGATTGGCTTGAAGTTTTAGGCTGTGGTATGGTCCATCCTAATGTTTTAAAAGCTGGTGGCATTGATCCTAATGAATATCAGGGCTTTGCTTTTGGTATGGGAATTGACCGTTTGGCTATGCTTAAATATGGCATTCCTGATTTACGAACCTTCTTTGAATCTGATATCCGTTGGATTAAGAACTATGGTTTTACACCGCTTGATTTTTCTTCAATGACAAGTGGTTTGAGCAATAATGGAGGGTTAGCACGATGAAATTTACGTTATCTTGGTTAAAAGAGCATTTAGACACTACTGCAAATATTGATACGATTACTGAAACCTTGACACGTATCGGCTTGGAAGTAGAAGAAGTTATCAATCCAGCGGCTGCTCTTACTGATTTTCATACTGCTCGGATTGATAAGGTTGAGATGCATCCGGACTCAGATCACCTGCATGTATTAGCCGTCAACACCGGTAAAGAAGTTTTACAAGTTGTTTGCGGAGCGCCTAATGTTCATGAAGGCCTCATTGGTATATATGCTCCTACTGGTGCACTTATACCTTGTTATGGTGAAAGATTGAAAATTGCCAAAATCCGCGGCGTAGAAAGCATGGGAATGATGTGCTCAGAAAAAGAACTGATGGTGGGAGATGATCATAATGGCATTATAGAGTTACCGGCAGATACAGAAATAGGCATTCCCGCAGCAGAAATATTGAATATTGATCCGGTGATTGAGGTTTCAATTACCCCTAACCGTGCTGAATGTCTCGGTGTGCGTGGTATCGCTCGTGATTTAGCGGCTGCTGGCTTAGGGACATTAAAGCCACTAACTATTCGTCATATTCCGGGTAATTTCAAAAGTCCAATTCATGTGTCCGTTAGTTGCCCAGATGTATGCCCAATTTATACAGCGCGTTATATCAAAGGCGTTAATAATCAAGCTCAAACTCCTAAATGGATGAAAGATCGGCTGGTGGCTATAGGGTTACACCCTATTTCCCCCTTGGTGGATATTACCAATTACATAAATTATGACCTTTCACGTCCTTTACATGTCTTTGATGCTGATAAATTGACTGGTGACATCTGTGTGCGAATGGCTCATGAGCATGAGGAATTTACAGCATTAAATGAAAAGACTTATACTCTTGATACGCAGTCTCTTGGCATCTGCGATGATGATGGTGTACAATGCCTAGGAGGCATTATGGGGGGGCTAAATAAGGGCAGCTATGAGAATACAACTAATGTTTTGTTGGAATGTGCACTCTTTACCCCAACATGTATTGCTCGCACTGGCCGTAAATTACAACTTGATTCTGACTCGCGTGCTCGTTATGAGCGTTGGGTTGATCCTATGTCAACTATTAGCGGTAATGATTATGCAACCCAAATGATATTAGATATATGTGGCGGGGAAGCTTCCGAAATAGAGATTGTCGGTCAAGAAAAATATGATACCAAACCGGTTTATTTGCGTCCTGAACGTCTCAAAACCTTCATCGGCATAGACAATATCAGCCTAGATATGTGCGTTGAAACTTTACAACATCTTGGTTTTACGGTTCGTGTTGAAAATGGAGTGATAGAGGCCATTTCACCTTCTTGGCGTCATGACATTGAGCATGAGCAAGATTTAATTGAAGAAATTGTTCGGATGGTTGGTTTAGATAACATTCCTGCCACTTCGATGAAAGTTGCGGCGTTTCCTCAGCCGGTTTTAACGCCACTGCAAAATAATGTTGTTTTGGTGAGACATGAGCTGGCCTTGCGCGGTATGTTTGAAACTGTTACCTTTAGTTTTACAGATAGTCAGGTTGCTCAATATTTCCACAGGGGCAATGAGCCTGTTATAATTCATAATCCGATTATTACAGAGCTTGATGAAATGCGTCCATCCATATTGTGTAATCTTTTAATTGGAGCAAAAAACAATATTGCACGCGGTTATCCGAATTTAGCATTGTTTGAAGTCGCACCAGAATTTTATGGTCGTATTCCTGGTCAACAAAGAACTGTGGCTGGTGGAATTCGTGTTGGCAAAACTTCTTTTAAGGATTGGACTGCTACTCAACGCTCTTATGATGTATTTGATGCCAAAGCTGATGCTTTAGCGGCAATTGCTGCTGCTAAAGGGCCAATTGATTCTTTGCAAATTACAACCGATGCCCCCAATTACTATCATCCAGGTCGTAGCGGGACTTTACGCTTAGGAAAAAACATCTTAGCCTACTTTGGCGAGTTACATCCGCTTATTCTTAAAGCACTTGACATTAAAACCAATATCGTTGCTTTCGAAGTCTTTGTGGAAAATATCCCTCTACCACGTGATACTAAATCCAAGGCAAAGAAGAAATTGGAATTATCTTCTTTGCAGGCGGTTGAAAAAGACTTAGCTTTTGTGGTCGCCAAAAATGTTCCATCTATTAACATTTATACAGCGGCCAAAACAGCTGATCGGGATAACATCAGTGATGTTCGTATCTTTGATGTTTATGAAGGTGATAACTTACCGGAAGATAAAAAATCTATCGCGATTACGGTTACGTTCCAACCGAAAGATAAATCTTATACCGATGCCGAGTTGGAGGCGTTGATGAATAAGGTTATATCTGAAGTTGGTAAAAAAACCGGTGCTTCCTTACGTTAAGTGGTACTAAAATACCCTCATAATTGCAAATTTGTTCCTTCATGTATTTATTTTATACACGATAGTTACAAATTCGTTTCCAGCAGGGCATCTTTTCAAACCCCTATACATTAAGCGTCCTCTTGGGCGCTTTTTATGTTTAGGTTTAGGTTTCGTTTTAAGTAGTAATATTTAATAACATCCCCACGCCCTTGTGTACTGTGTTGATGGTATTCTATGTTTTCTCCACACTTGTTAATCTACAAAAAAACACCACCCATTTTAGGGTGGTGTTTCTTATGGCTCCGGCTATCTGATTCGAACAGATGACCAATCGGTTAACAGCCGATTGCTCTACCGCTGAGCTAAGCCGGAATAAACCTTAATGGAGGCCGGTACCGGAATTGAACCGATGTACAAGGATTTGCAGTCCTCTGCATGAGCCACTCTGCCAACCGGCCAATCTTGGCACCAACGTTACCGCGGTGATTTGTATATATACATAAAAAAATCTGAACGTCAATATCTTTTTTTTAAAATATTCAATTTTTTTTTATGTTGTGTATATCTCTTCTTTTTCGTACCTTTCTCTGAGAGTTTTTGTTATTAATTTCCCATAACTTTAGGGAGGTGGAAATGAATATTGCCATAGCATCAGATCATGCCGGTTTTGAAATTAAAACAGCAATTATTAATTATTTAAAACAAAAAGATTTCAATGTTTTTGATTTGGGCACAGATGGTGAAAAATCTGTTGATTATCCTGTTTTTGCAGATAAAGTTTCTGCCTATATTTTAGCACAAAAAGCTGATTTAGGCATCCTTATCTGTGGCACAGGAATCGGTATTTCTATCAGAGCCAATCGCCATAAAGGCATCCGTGCAGCACTACTTTATTGTGATGATGTTGCGGTCATGTCCAAGCAACACAATAATGCAAATATTCTTGTTTTTGGCGGCCGAACTATGGCAATTAGTGACATTGTTCATCGAATTGAACTATTCCTCAATACCTCTTTTGAAGGTGGACGCCATCAAAAAAGAATCGATTTACTTGACCAGTAGGAGTGTGCTATGAACTTAGAACCATTAGAAAATTTTGATACAGAAATTTACTCTGCCATTCAAGCAGAGCTTAAGCGTCAACAACAAAATATTGAACTTATCGCATCAGAAAATATTGTTTCACCGGCTGTACTCGCAGCTCAAGGTTCCATTCTAACTAACAAATATGCAGAAGGGTATCCTGCAAAACGTTATTATTGTGGTTGTGAAAATATTGATAAGATAGAAAAAATTGCTATCGAACGGCTCAAAAAATTATTCCATGCCCAATTTGCCAATGTCCAACCCCATTCTGGGTCTCAAGCTAATATGGCTGTTTTTGGTGCGCTCTTGGAACCGGGAGATACAATTTTGGGTATGAGCTTAGATGCTGGCGGTCATCTTACACATGGCGCGAAAGTTTCTTTTTCCGGTAAGTGGTTTCACTCTGTTCAGTATGGAGTTATTAAAGAATCCGGTTTAATAGACTATTCTGAGATTCAAAGTCTTGCACAACAACATCATCCCAAACTGATTATCGCTGGCTGTTCTGCCTATCCGCGACAGCTGGATTTTGTTAAATTTCGTAAAATTGCTGATGAGTGCGGAGCTCTATTGATGGTAGATATGGCCCATTTTGCTGGTCTTGTCGCCAGTGGTTTATATCCTAACCCTCTTGATTTTGCAGATGTTGTTACCACAACGACACATAAGACTTTACGAGGTCCTCGTGGGGGTGCCATTCTCACTAATCATGAAGGCATTGCTAAAAAAATTAATTCGGCAGTTTTTCCTGGCATGCAAGGTGGTCCTTTGGAGCATGTAATTGCGGCCAAAGCTGTTTGCTTTAAGGAAGCTCTCAGTGATGATTTTAAGCGGTATTCTATGCAAGTTTTGGAAAATGCACAGGTCCTCGGACAGACTCTGGTCAAACGAGGATTTAAGTTGGTCACAGGCGGAACAGATACTCATCTGCTTCTGGTAGATCTCACTTCAAAAGGTATTAATGGCAAAGAACTCACCGATGCTTTAGATATAGTACATATGACGGCTAATAAGAATACTATTCCTTTTGACCCTCTGCCCCCCACTATCACCTCTGGCATTCGCTTAGGCACACCTGCTGGTACGACCCGTGGCTTTGGTGTTAAAGAATTTGAATTAATTGGGCAGGCTATTGCTGATGTTGCAGAAGCTCTTAATACACCTGAGGAAGAAAAGGTTTTAGCTGCCGTTAAAATGAAAATCTTAGCTCTAACAGCGGCCTTTCCTATATATCAAAGCTAATACGCGTTACGCTCGATATCTTTTAAGTAGGTTATGGTTTCTTGCTCCAATTTAGAGGCGGCTGCTTCATCGCATAAATAAATTCCATGACGATGTGTTTGTAAAGCACTTACTGCCCAGCGATGGTTTATGCTACCTTCAATCGCCGCTTTTGTTGCTTCTGCTTTGGTTTCTCCTGTTGCTAAAAGCAATACTTCTTTAGCTTCCATAATTGTTCCTGTCCCTACCGTTAACACTGTGTGCGGAACCTTGTTTATGTCATTATCAAATAATTTTGCCTTAGCCTTCATTGTTTCTGTGGTTAATGTTTTAACGCGGGTGTGAGATGAAAGAGAAGAAAAAGGTTCATTAAATGCTATGTGTCCGTCAGCTCCCACACCACCAACAAATAAATCTATACCTCCCTTTTGTCGAATAGCTAATTCAAAATTAGAGCATTCTTTTTCATAATTTTTAGTTTTTCCATCAAGAATATAGATGTTAGCTGCTTTTGTATCGACATGTTTTAAAAGATATTCATTCATGTAGCTATGACAGCTCTGCGGGGCTTTTTTATCAAGGCCTATAAATTCATTCATACAAAAGATAACTACATTTGCAAAAGAAAGTTTTCCCTTATGGTTTAACTCCACTAACTTTTTATACATTCCCTTGGGGGTGTCTCCCATTGGTAATCCGAGTATAAAAGGTTTATTGGCTGTTGGACGAGCTCTATTAATACGATAGGCAATATAAGTTGTTGCCCAATCTGTTACTTCCTCGTAATCTGATTTAATAATGACCCGCATAACTCCTCCTTGGTAGATTTATATTTTAAGTTTAGTTTAAGATAAATTAGTAAACTTTTTGCTAATGTTTGTCTCTATATTCATAGCTCTTTGTTCGCGGATTATAGCGACAATCATAGCTTTGATATTCTGGCTTTAAAATATATAAATTATCTCTGGGCAAAGGATTATACATTTCCTCAAGTAGGTGCTTGCTTATCCAGTGTATTGGGTATTTACCAATTTCACCTCGATATTCTCGATAGGTATCATAGTAATTTCCACCATAGATAATTTTGGGACGTTTTTCTCGGATTAAACTTTCTAGATCAGATAACGGATACATACCGATTGTCGCTGCAATCACATCAATTTGTCCTTTTAAGTTCCATATAAAATCGACATCTTTGTTAAAGAGATTATACCCTATGCGATACCCGTTTAATACATAGTCGCAAGGGGTTGTGTTTTCTAACACATATCCTGCTGCACCATATTTAAAACTATCTCCGACGGTTATTCTTTGGCTGTATTTATAAGTATAAAAGTAGCCCAGCCCTAAGAAGTATAATAAAACGATGATGATTACTTGTTTATTTTTTTTCGCAAACTCCATTATCATTGCTGCCGCTAAAATAGATGCTATGGCATGTAAAAATGCAAAATAGTATATAAATGGCGTCAAATAATACATGCGAATCACAAACTCGGCCATAAAGATAATACTTATGATTCTATAATATAAATTGTTGTTGCTGCATTTTATTAACGCGTATAAAGCCAAAATTATGGGTCCCCACATTTCTGGACTCGGTGCGATAAAGCGTCGTTTGGCAAAAACTTGCGGTATATATGTGTTTAATTCAAAATTTGCTTTAAAATAAACGTTTAAGATATTTTGAGAGTATAAGAACACCAAAAATGCGCTATATAGCATAATCGGTAAAATTATACTATAGATAAAATCCTGTTTTCTTATTTGGTTTGTGTAGAGCAAGTATAAGATTATCCCTCCTATGGCTGCTAAAATCAATAATGCCTTTTGAGTAATCATAAATGCTAAAAAAAATGCCAGAAAAGAAAAAGCCAGGGCTGACATTTGCTTTTTCTTGAGATAGACACAAAGTTCATATAAGCCAATTATTAAGGCGGCTACCATAAAATTGTCCGGCTTAAAATCTTTATTATAAAGACTATCTTGCGGTAATATAAAAAATGCTGCAGCGATTAATCCTCCTAGTTTTCCAGCTAAGAAATTTTTATGTAAGCTATAAATATAGAAAACTGTTAACGCCGTGATGGTTACCGTTAAGATGTTGACTGCGTCGACTGCTCGCAAACTATATTCGAAAGCCCCCACCAACGGTGCTCCGATATACCACAATAAAGGATGATGATGTTGAAAAAAATCTTTATAAGGAATTTTACCATGATAGACCAGCCAAGAGGAATGAACATGTTCTAGGGTATCCCCATCTCCTGACCCACTATATATGACCACCCAATACAGCAATCCAACCGCATAAACCAGATATAACCCTAAAATTATCACTGCCAGTTTTTTGATTTGTACCATGACTTTCATTCCTTATTATAATAGTGCCATGATTGGGTTTGGGCATCATAGCGACATCGACGTTTATTTTGGTATTCTGGTTTTAAGATAAAAATATCAACAAAAATTGATTGCTGGTAGTATTTATCTCTTATGTCTGGCTTAATCCAATGCACGGCAATATCATGATGGCGTTTATGCCATTTTTCATGCCAATAAGGACCGGTATAGATAATTTTCGGTAAATATTTTTCTGTCACTATATTTAAATCAGGCAACGGAGCCAACCCTATTTTATCACCAATCACATCTAGTTGCCCATTTAAATTCCAATAGTAAGTCAAGTCTCTGGAAAAAATTCCATAGGTTAATCCATAGCCATTGAGCACAGCATCACAACGATTGGTATTTTCGATAATGTATTTCGGTGTAACATAACGATGGTATTCTGACGGCAATTTATTTTGCCTGCAATAGATGGCAAATTTCCAAGTAGCTGCCATCGCGAGCATCATAAAAATATATGCCACCCATTGCCAACGGCATATCAATCGGTAGGCTAGTCCACCAACAAGTATAGCATTCATTATATCCAAAAAATAGTAATAATGACGATCTAAAGAGAAATAACAGAAGCGTTGTATTGCTTCACTCATCCATATGAAGCAAACTAATCTTACCGCTGTATTGCCATATTTCATAAAGTAAAAAAAACCAACTGTTGCTAGCGCGGTCAAACCATAAAATTCAGGCACTGTTTTTTCGCTCAGCCCATCATAAACATCTGGAATATATAAATTAAAAATAAAGTTTGATAACCAATATCTTTCAACCATTTGGTGGCTCATCAGCCATAGTATAAATAACAAACATGAAATAAATGGCAAAATTAATGCTATAGCAAAGTCCTTGCCTCGCACTTTTTTCAAGGCCAGCAACACCAGCACTTCTAGGCCAAACACCCCCAAGAAGAATACACTTTTTTGCATAAACATAAAGCAGATAAACATGCTCATAAAGGAAATAATGATTGTTCTTTTTTTCAAATTTTGCAGATAATCTAAAAAGAAATACAACCCGATCATAAAACTCGCCACCATATAGTTGTCTGGGCGAAAATCTTGTCCACTCAACGCAATGTATGAGGGGAAAATAGATGCTACTGTCAGTAGCCCGGCATACTTATCATTACAAATAAATTTCTGTACAATTTTTGCTGTTATAAAAATTGTTACAAATAACACTAGTGTTGATATGATGCGTACAATATCAAAAATTGCAATGTTATAAGCAAAAAAACCAACTAATGGGGCAAATAAATACCATAGCAGCGGATTATGATGCTGGAAAAAATCGACATACGGGATTTTGCCTTCAAACACCAACCAGGCAGAGTGCAGATGCTCGACATCATCACCGGTCTTAGGTTGATGGTTAAACAAAATCCAAAAAGCCGCTAAAATGCCAAGTATAATCTGTAGCGTAAAATACAGCTTTGGTATGTATTGTAAGCTGATATTTATTTTATTTCGTGTTGTCTGTTTCATCTTTGTGTCACCCTTATTACAGATAAAACATACCCTTTTAAGAATGCCTTGTACACTCTTATTTCACGAATACTAACATCAAAGTATCTTTAGGCCTCTGCTGTTCCTTCAGCATCGTTATTGCTATCAGTTGTTCCCATATCAGAAGGAATTACGTCTGGTAAAATTCCGATTGCTTTTTTGCGCTTTAATTTATTTACAAACTTAATAGAGCGCTGCGCATCCCATTTTTTCTTACCTTCTTCCCTTTGAAAAATATGCTTATATATTTCAATTGCCTGGTCGAATTCAGAAAGCTTAGTCAAGCAAGA
The DNA here is from genome assembly GCA_017475705.1 of Alphaproteobacteria bacterium. Taxonomy (GTDB): domain Bacteria; phylum Pseudomonadota; class Alphaproteobacteria; order RF32; family CAG-239; genus CAG-267. The sequence continues at coordinate 33,826 of JAFVFB010000008.1, read as the reverse complement.
TGCTAACCCATCATAGAGTTTATGATGATAACGCCCATCCACTAAATTTTTAGCTTTATTATAACACTTCAATGCATCTTTGAATTTAAACATTTTCTGGTACACAAAGCCGATGCTAATCCATGCCTGGATTTCGCTACTATCAATATTAAGTATTTTCGTAAAACATTTCAAAGCCGAATCGTTATCCCCCATCAGCTGATAGGTCACACCAATTCCATTCCAGGCCTTCACATTTGATTTATCTTGTGCTAAAACTTTTTTGAAATACCCAATTGCACGTTCATATTGCTTTAATTTTTGTAAAGTTACAGCAATACTCAACAGTGTCTGTGGGTGTTTAGAATCAACTTGATAGGCCTGTTGTAAAACATCTAAAGCCTCTTTGAATAAAAACATATGCTGTAAGGCTATTGCCTTTCCATTCAGGGCTTCTAGAGAAGTAGGATCATTAGCGAAAGCTTGTTCGAAACAACTGATTGCTTCTTTATACAAACCGCGCATACTCAAAGTCACCCCTTTGTTGTTTAATACCTCAACAGACTTTGGATTAATCAATAGCGCCTTATCGAAACATTCTACAGCTTCAGTATATTTACTCATTTTCTGAAAAGCAAATCCCTTAGAATTGATTGCTTTCCAATTATCCGGTTGTGACTGCAAAAACTCATCAAATTGAGCTATTGCTTCTTTGCACATACCAGCATCTAGTAGTTCTTGCCCGCGCTTGTAGGCATTATTATCATTTAACTTAACCATATTTCTTCTCTACATAGTTTTACAAAATAATTTAACGCTTGTATTATATGGATTATTTTTTACTTTTGTCAAGCTAAAAATATGTTTACTTCACTTATTTTCCTATATTCCTATTGACAATTTTATATCGTAATTATACTTGCATATCAGTTGTTTGATTGTAATGATACTCTCAAAAAAACATTTTGAACAGTATGGATTTCTTCCACAAACTTTGAATTTTGGAATAGTAAAAGATGTTTTATGGGGAGATATAATTCCTAAAACAAAAAGCCCTATACAAATGATTGTATAGGGCTTTTTTACTATTGTTAATGGATTAACGCTTAGAGAACTGATAAGAACGGCGAGCTTTAGCACGTCCATATTTCTTACGTTCAACAACACGATCATCACGAGTTAAGAACCCTGCTTGTTTCAATACTGAACGCAATTCCGGCTCATACTCATTTAATGCTTTTGAAATACCATGTTTAATAGCACCTGCTTGACCAGATAAGCCACCGCCTTGAACTGTACAAACAACATCAAATTCATTTTCGCGATTGGTAATTTCAAATGGTTGGTTGATAATCATCTTCAAAACTGGACGCGCAAAATAAGTGTCTATCGGCTTTTCGTTAATGGTGATATTACCTTTACCTGGCATAATCCATACGCGTGCAACCGCATTCTTTCTTTTGCCTGTTGCATAAGAGCGACCTTGTTTATCACGCGCTGGCTTTTTCTTAACCTCAGCTGCTGCTGTTGTGGTTGTTGCAACAGCTTCTTTGATTTCTGTTAATGATTCAATTTTTTTCTTAGCCATTACAGTTCACTCCTTTTGTTCTTAGAATTCATGGATGCAATATCCAAAACTTCAGGATTTTGAGCAGCATGCGGATGATTTTCACCGGCATATACTTTTAATTTTGTCATTTGCTGACGTCCCATCGGATTGCGAGCAATCATGCGTTCAACAGCTTTTTCAACAACTCTTTCCGGAAAACGGCTATTTAAGATTTTTCCGGCTGTGGTTTCTTTAATTCCACCAATCCAACCAGTATGTTTATAATATTTTTTATCAGTTAACTTTTTGCCAGTCAATTTTACTTTATCGGCATTGATAACAACAACATAGTCACCACAATCCAAATTTGGTGTAAAATAAGGTTTATGCTTACCACGGAGCAATTTTGCAACCTGTGCAGCAAGACGACCTAAAACGACATCTGTTGCATCAACAATATACCATTTTCTTGTAATATCAGACGGCTTTGTTGCATATGTACTATTCATATTATTGGTCTCTTTTCAATAAAGGTTATTATTAAATCGTGGTCAATATATCCGCAAAAAATTAATTGTCAAACATTTTTTTGCATGTTTTTTCAACAAATTATTCATTGGTATTATAATACCACTATCTATTTATTTGTTTTTACTTTATTTTACTGATTAATTAAAATTTAAATGTCTTTGATATATTATCTTGCTGTATTGCAGAGGGATAATTTTATGCGTAGAATACTTTTCATCTTCGGTTGCTGTTGTGTTCTTCTTTATTGTAATAATGTCTATGCCACACGGTATACTTCGCGTAGCCTAAGCCGCTATGCCGCTTCTGTTCCACGGACTGATGAAAATAATATTACGTCGCTTGTCACTTATCTGACTAAGCGCCTTGATGATGATTATGATAAAGCAAAAGTTATTGCCTTTTGGATTGCTCAGCACATAAACTACGATGAATATCTTTATCATAACGGGAAGACAACAAACTTAATAAAAAATTATCATGAGCAAGAACCTCGCGAACTGATAAGGTCTAGAGTGGGTATTTGCGGCGATTTTTCAACGCTTTTTATTGCCATGTGCCAAAAAGCCGGTATCCGTGCCTATGAAGTTCATGGTTATGCTTATCCAGGCAAACGCTTTCTTTCTGCAAATAAACTCCGACATGGTAATTTTGCCCATGTGTGGAATTACTTTCTTTATAAAAATAAAAAAGTTTACGTCGATACAACTTTTATGTCTCAGGGTTTGACAGAAGTTAAAAACCGTATTACTGATTGGTCGCATCGCCGTGCCCTAAAAGATGTCATCAAAGATAACCGTTATAAAAGTCAAGTTAACAACTTTGATGATTATTATTTCGATTTTGATTATAAAGAGGAAATGAGAGATAAAAATTATGTACATCACGAAAAATAAAAAAGCACTGTCCTCATACTGTGGACAATGCTTTTTAATACTTCTATTCATTTGAAAATAGTGGCTTTCCTTCAAAAATCCATCGGTATAGCCACCAGATTAAAATGCAGGTTCCAATAACAATCTTCGCCAAAAGCCATGCTATAAAAGTAAGTAAAGCCGTATTTGCAATGGCAATCCATCCTTCGTATTCGAATCTAGGATCATCATGCGTCACCAGCCAAGATCCAATTATAGCAGCACCCCAGGCAAACATCCAGAAAAAGCGATAGAAACTTTGTTGATCCTTGTCCTCATAAGTTAGGCCTGTCAGCCAAAATCGGCGCGGAGAGCTCTCCCACCAGCTTCCAGCGAAAACCATTATAAAACATACTCCAGCGAGAGCTAGTAGCAGATAACCTATTATTTCCATAATTTTTAATTAACCATGTCCTGTTGCACGGGATTTTAATAATTGAACAATAATTTTATTTTAGTTTGAAAATATAGTTATTCTTTTTTTTGTCAACATTTTTCATAATTTATGCATAAAGCTTTTTACTTCCTCAGCAATCTTTTCTGCTGTCAAACCATAATATTCATACAGCTTTCCGGCCGGTGCCGATGCACCAAATGAATCGATGCCAATAGTTCTTTGGGCATAACGGTTCCAGCCAAAAGTTGATGCTGCTTCTACGCTAATAACAGGTTTATTACCTAAAACTTGCATTTGGTATTGAAGTGTCTGCTCCTCAAATAATTCCATGCACGGCATTGATACAACTGCAATATCAATTCCATTTTCCCGTAAAAGTGCTTGCGCTGCTATGGCTATGTGTACTTCTGTTCCCGTAGATATGATTGTTGCCTCGCGCTCTTTTTTTGCCGGAGATATGATGTATGCACCTTTTCTAGACAGATTTTCTTCTGCAGTGTCTCGCAATAAAGGCACTCCTTGACGCGATAATGCCAAAATACTTGGTCTATTTTTTTCGGTCAGCGCAATCTGCCAACATTCTGCGGTTTCAACGACATCACAGGGGCGGAATGTTAATATATTCGGCATTGCTCGATACGAAGCTAGGTGTTCTATCGGCTGATGCGTCGGGCCATCTTCCCCTACACCAATAGAATCATGAGTTAAGACATAGATAACTCGTATTCCCATCAGAGCTGCTAATCTTTGTGACGGACGCATATAATCGGAAAAGACAAAGAATGTACCGCCATAAGGAATAATTCCACCATGTAAAGCCATACCGTTCATGATAGCACCCATTGCATGTTCTCTGATACCATACATAATATTATTGCCATTGTAGTCATCTCTAGTTATGGTTTTTAACCCTTCCACAAACGTCAAATTTGATGCAGCTAAATCTGCTGATCCACCCACAATTTCTGGTATATTGGGAACAATAGCTCTTAAGCACATTTCAGATGCTTTACGTGTCGCAACTTTGGTTTGTTCAGCAATGGCTTGTTTTTTTATATCATTTAGATTACTATCCCAGTTTCGGGGCAGTTTAGCAGTTATGATATTTCTAAATTCTTGGCTTGCCGCTGCTGCCGCAGATACCCAAGAATCGTAGGATTCAAGGTTTCGTTGTTGACTTTTTCTCCATATTGCTAAAATATCATCTGGTAGCACAAAAGGCTTATATGACCATGCCAGTGCTTGGCGCATTGCAGCAGTTTCATCTTCTCCCAATGGCGCACCATGGCATTTAGATGTTCCGCTTTTTGTCGGCGCACCATAGCCGATTGTTGTCTTACAAGCGATTAATGTTGGTTTATCAGATTTTTGTGCTGTTTCAATTGCCTGTCTGATTTCATTATAATCATGCCCATTAATGCTTAGTGTATTCCAGCCAATGGCTTTAAAACGCGCTATTTGGTCGGTTGAACTGGCTTTATCTACGGTTCCATCAATTGTAATATTATTGTTATCCCAAAATACAATCAGTTTATTTAATTGTAAGTGTCCAGCTAATGAAGCGGCTTCTTCGGAAATTCCTTCCATTAAACATCCATCACCGGCAATCACGTATGTATAGTGATTACATAGTTCATCACCGAATCTAGCATTTATCATGCGTTCTGCTGCGGCCATTCCGACAGCAGAAGAAATCCCCTGCCCGAGAGGTCCCGTTGTCATATCAATTCCATCTAAATGTCCGTATTCTGGGTGTCCTGCGGTTTTAGCTCCAAACTGGCGAAAATTTTTAATATCTTCAATGGTTATATCTTTGTACCCGGTCAAATACAATAAGGAGTATAGCAACATAGAACCATGCCCGGCAGACAGAACGAATCGATCTCTGTTGAACCATTTTGGGGCCAAAGGATTCAACTTGATGTATTCTGCAAACAAGACTGTTGCAACATCTGCCATTCCCAAAGGCATTCCTGGGTGTCCTGAGTTTGCTTTATTAATTGCATCTGCAGCTAAAAAGCGTACGGCATTCGCCATTTGTTTTAACTTCGATATATCCATCATTTTTCTCTCCTTAATTGGCGTTAGGGGTTAATGTTAACAGGGCTATCAATTCCTGATGAGGTGAATATACAAATTGGTCAATCAGGGTTATCTTCTCCAGATTATATCCGGCATTTATTAATAATTCAGCATCATAAACAAATGTTTTCGGATTACATGATATAAAAATAATTTTACTTGGTTTCATTGAAATTGGTAATTTTGCGATTTCTCGGCATTGTTGATGTGCTCCGGCACGAGGCGGATCCATTATGAGTGTCTTAATTTTTCCTAGCTCTGTTGCATCTAAAGGTTCCTTAAACAAGTTTCTATTCAAAACTTGTACATTTTGGCATTGATTTATATTTAAGGCCTTTTGCAAACCTCTAAGTGCATCGGTAGAAGAATCTACAGCAAGTACATTATTTTCTTTCATCTTCGCTATCGGCAACGTAAAAGTTCCCAGCCCACAGAACAAATCGGCTAGGTAACCGCGCGTTTCACCCAAATATTCTAGCACTTTGTTTATCATAGCCGTTTCTGCCTTTTTCGAAGCTTGTAAGAAAACGCCTTGCGGTATTGCTAGATGGTAACCAGCCACCACAATTTCCGGCGTTATATTCTCAACTACTGTTTCCGGTAATGATTGATTAATTTTCCATGAGAATCTGCATATATTCGGCACTTGTTGCACAAAGTCTGCCACCAGCATACGGTGTTCGATGGTTGGTTGCTGAAATATTTCTAACATAATATCTACACCGTTGTCTGCTGCTAATATATAGATGTCTCCTTTATCAATGTTTGTTACTTGTATTTTTTTCTTTTTATTTTTGAGTGATATTTTTATTTGGCAGAATTCTTGCAAAAAACGATGCAGTGGCTCCAATAATTGGTTTAACTGCGAACATAGCATCGGGCAGGATGCTATGTCCACAATTTGGTGACTTTCTCTGGCATTAAATCCTAAATACAATTTTTTTTCAGAAGTTAAAAAAGTCATATTTGCTCTACGGCGTTGTCCATCTTCAATAAATATCGGCATATCAAACTGCGGTGTAGCTTTTTTAATATGCTTAATTGTTTTGATAAAATCATCTTCTTTTACGCGGCGATATTCGCTCATTTGCATATTTCTCAGGGCACAGCCGCCACATTTACTACATTCTACCGTTTGCATTTTTATCCTTTCGTTATTTTATCCTTAGCAAGATAATCTCAGAAAGACAAGAAAAGTTTTAAACATTTTTTATCGTTTTAATAAAAAAGTAGTGAATATTTTTTTTGACGCTATATAATTAGGCAGTGAGGATTGATTTTTTATGGAGATTTCAATGCTGGTTCATGTTCCTGATCATTTTAGTACCAAGCTTCGTTTTAATTTAAATAAACTACCGGCAGTGGTTACAGACCGCTCCTCGGTTTTATGGGGCCTTTTGGGTTTTTTCTCTGGTATTTTAATGCTGTGGCTGGGTATTTTTGAACTGTTGAGTTTTCTACACACACCTCAGCAAGATACAACGCAATCTTTTCTTTTACTGGAGTTTTTTGCATTCATTGTTATTCTGATTTCTCTGATTCTTATTTCTTATTCTGGATTTTCCTTTTTCCGCTATAAAAAATTCTATTTTGATGGCAAAGAATTTCAAATGATCTATCGCCCCTCTATAGGTGTTAAGCATAAGTTTTGCGAACCTCTTGAAAATTATATTGGTGTACGCCTACGAATTTTATTTGTGCAGTCTGGGCTGTTTAATAAAAATCGATACATCATAGATTTGTATCATCCAGATCGCGATAAAATTATCCCTTTATACATATCAACTCATGCTAAGAATATTCGTAAAATTTGGGAAAGCTATGCTCGTATGTTCCGGCTACCAGCACTCAGCATTGGTGATCGAGGCTTGGTTCAAAGAGATTATCGAGATTTAGATAAATCTATTAAGACACTTGCCGAGGAAGGTAAACTTCCTTTTATCGCCGGAGGCAATTTTCCCGCCCCAGAAAGTTTGATTATCACAGAACAGGCAAATAAAACCATTATTCGTTCTCGTGGTTTTTATTGGGATGCTTTTAGTGCTACATTTTTATTTTTGATTTTTACAGCTTTATTCTGTTTGCTCGCCGGTGCTGTTTATTTTGTTATTCTTGGCGCGGTTATGCCTTTTTATTATTGGCTATTGGGTGGTCTACTGTTTGTGTGTTTACTTTACTTTGCGGTCCGCCTATTTAGCCACTACACTATTATTATTAATAAGCTTAATCTGCAAATTATAGAACAAGCTGTAGGAATGATTATTCATAAAGGAGATATTTCAGTTCAGCAGATTGAAAATGTTGAATTGAGTTTTAATCCCACAAGTGGTCGATACAGTTTGGCTGTCATTAGTGATAACAGCGTTCTTTCTTTCGGCAGTCGTTTACCTGTTGCTGATTTATTATGGCTTAAAGATTTTGTTATCCGCAAATTAATTGGTAATTAAATTGAGATTTTAATTGCATGATAGCAGTTATACTTATATATTTTTATCAAATATATTTTTTGAGAGGGTTAGATTATCATGGCTAAAAACGCAAAAAACGATACTAGAGTTACTACAAATTCAAAGCAACGTAACAATCCTTATTTTAACTTAGATGAGGAAAAGGCTTTTTTCGAAGAAGTTGATGAAGATGTGAGAAATGAGAAATTTAAGAATCTGATTAATAAATACGGTGGTGTTATTTTATTTATTTTGATTATTGCTTTGTCTTTGGCTGTCGGTTATGAAAAAATTGGTCAATGGCGTATTCGAAAGGCTGAGCAGAAGAATGTTCAATACGTACACGCTCTTGCTCATACGACCAATTATGAAGACAATATTGCTGAACTGGAAGCAATTGTTGCCTCAGAAAAAGGATTATACAGAGATATGGCACAATTACAAATTGCCAATATTTTACTTGATAATAATCAAATTGAAAAGGGGCTTGCTCGTCTTGAGCAACTGCATAAAGATGCTGATGTTGCAAATAAAATTCAAGAAATTGCAGCCATTAAACTTGCTACATACAAGATAGATACAGCACCTTATACAGAGATTGATAATCTATTATCTGTGATTGCACAGAGCGAGACTAGTTCATGGAAAGACATGGCACAAGAGCTCTTAGCGATGTCTGCTATTCAGAATAAAGACTATAACAAAGCAAAATCTATTTATCAGGAGCTTTTGACTAATAGTCATATTTCTGATGAGTTTCGTGCACGGATAAATGATATGCTTGCTTCGATTAACGATATGCAAAAATAGTTTATTATTCATGCTTTAATGATATAATTTAGGGAGTTTGGTATGCGCCGATTTTATGAAGGACTCTGTTTATGTGGAATTTTGCTTAGTCTTGTAGCCTGTTCGCAAAATAAAAAATTACCTCAGGGGACACGTCTTGCTGTTTTAGAAGATTATAATATAGGTAACCTTGCTGTTAGTAACAGAAAAATTACGAGTTTACCGGCAGCTAGGCTTAATTCCTCTTGGTCTCAGACTAGTATTAATCCGCAGCACGTGATTGGCAATTTAAAAGCTGGTTTAACCTTAAAAGAGCAGTGGGCTGAAAATTTTGGAAAAGGTGTGAATAAACGTGATATTATTATGGCCGCCCCGGTCGTTAATAAAGATCGCGTTTTTGTAATGGACAGCCGTGGATTGGTCAGTGCTTTTGAATTAAAGAAAGGCAAGCGCTTGTGGGAAAATAATCTCAAAGCTAAAATTGGTGGTTTTAAGGAGACAAAGAGCCGCGCTTCCGGCTTGGCTGTTGATGAGCGTTTTTTATATGCGACGACAGGTTTTGGCGGTGTTTTTGCAATGGATGCGGCAACTGGTAAGTCTATTTGGCGCCGAATTATGGAATCCCCTATCCGTATTGCACCAACCGTTACAGCTGATATGCTCTTAGTGCAAACGGTTGATAATACACTATATGCCTTAGATAAAAGCAATGGTAAAGAGTTGTGGAAGTTTGGGGTTGCTCATGAAGATACAGTCATTGCCGGAGGTGCAAGTCCCGCATATGATTCAGAAGAGAATGCTGTTATTGCAGGTTTCTCAAATGGTGAAATTGTAGTTTTGAATGCCACGGTCGGGACACCACTGTGGTCATCAATGTTGGTTGCTAATAAACAGGTCAGTTCGTCAACAGAAATTAATACTATTGGGGCTTCACCGATTGTAGAAAATGGAACCATTTATGCTATCAGTAACAGCAATAGCATGTTGGCTCTTGATATGCGCAGCGGTGATAAATTGTGGGAAAAAGAAGTCGGTTCCATGCAAAACATGCTTTTAGCCGGTTCATATTTATTTGTTATTTCGAATAAGAACATTTTGTATGCTGTCGAAAAAACAACCGGTGATGTTATCTGGTCTTTAGATGTTCAAGCGTATTTAGATGATGAAGATAATAATAAGTCTATTATTTATCCGGCTCCTCCACTTATGCTTAATAATTATATTTTACTGGCTTTTTCAAACGGAAAGGTTTTAAAGATTGATGCCCTTGGAGGAACGGTTAAAGCAAAAACGGACTTAGGAGTTGACATCAGTAATGGTTTAATAGCCGCACAAGAAAGAGTTATTGCTGTTTCGGATGATGCGGATGTTATTATATTTAAGTAGTATTTTATAAAAGGACTGTATATATGGTTAGATTGGTTAATGTTGCTTCGGAAGTATATCCTCTTAATCGATTGGATGAGATTTGTACTCATATTGAGCGGTGTGGTCGTACTTGCTATAAATCAGAAAATGCAATTACAACAGAAACCGCTGCTCCTTTTATCAGTGGTATATTGAAGAGTGGACACGAATCCGTTATTGAACATGCCAATGTTATCTTTTCTATGCCTGTTACCACAAAAAATCATCTTATTTTTGAACTTAAGAATGTTTCAGGCTTGTATTGCTCTATTGAGCAAGATCCGCTTTTACATCAAGAGACATTGATTGTTTCAGGTAATATCCGATCTTTTCGTGATTTGGCACGACGCCATGATATCCATGATTTTTTGTTGCTGATTGGAAATCCTCTATTTTTTATCAAAGAAAACGCTATTCCCTATTTTCAAGATTTGAAAATTGAAGGAATACAGCAGTCTCGTTTTTCTGAGATACATAATTATGTAACCACGCATTCTATCTGTGATCTAGGCGCGTATAAAGATGTCACACGTCATCGGTTAGCCTCTTTTTCTATTGAATCGACTCGGTATTGCAATTATTCTAAGGGGAAATTTGGTGCTGAACTTACTATGATTGAGCCTTGTAATATTGAGAAAGATTCAGATATGTATCATATTTGGTTAAAGGCGATGAATGATATCGAAACATCATATATGGAGATGGCAAAACTTGGTGCTAAAGGGGATCAGTTGCGCATGATCTTGCCGCATTCGACTAAAGCTGATATGATTATGACTGCTAACGTTGCAGAGTGGAAGCATATTTTTTCTCTACGCTGTCATCCTGCTGCGCACCCTTCGGTTCAGCAGGTTATGAAACTTATTCTTACTGAATGTTATAAAATTTGGCCGCACTTTTTTGCAGAGCAGTATGCTTTGTTTATCAAAGATTAGCGATATTTTTAGCTCTTGAAAAATTCAAAGTATTATGTTATGGTTATCCTAATTGATTTGAGTTAGGTAAAAAAGGAATATTTTATGGCCCTTAAGGTTGCAATTGTCGGTCGGCCGAATGTTGGTAAGTCGACCTTATTTAATCGTTTGGTCGGTAAAAAATTGGCGCTTGTGCATGATTTGCCTGGCGTTACACGTGATCGCAAAGAAATTAATACTAAATATAAAGATTTAGAATTGACGGTGATTGATACTGCCGGCTATGAAGAGGCTACTGTTGGCCAGATGGAAGAGAGGATGTGGCAGCAAACACATCGTGCTATTGATGAATCTGATGTTGTGCTGTTTTTGTTTGATGCTCGTAGCGGCATACAGGCCTATGATGAGCATTTTGCTGATTTGGTTCGAAAATGTCAAAAACCGGTGATATTATTGGCTAATAAATGTGAAGGCAAAGCTCAAGAACTAGGCATCTATGAAGCTTATCGATTAGGCTTGGGGAAGCCGCTGATTTTTTCTGCGGAACATAGTATTGGCTTTGATGAACTCTATGTACAACTAAAATCTTTTGATACTGCTCATGAAAATTTTGTTGATCATGCCGTCGCAGAAGAACTAGCAGACATGGATGCCTTTAAACAGAGACCAATACAGATTGCGGTTGTTGGACGCCCCAATGTTGGAAAATCCACGCTTGTCAATGCCTTGTTAAATGATGAGCGTATGTTGACTGGTCCTGAGGCGGGCCTGACTAGAGATGCCATTACCTCGAAGCTTAGTTGGAAGGGCTGGCAATTGCATTTAGTGGATACTGCAGGACTACGCAAGCAGGCAAAAGTCAGCGGGGCGATAGAGAAAATGTCTGTTGAAAGTACTCTCTATGCCGCTAATATGGCTCAAGTTGTTATTTTAGTTTTGGATGCTGATGGGGTGTTAGATAAGCAAGATTTAACGATTGCCCGTAAGGTTTTGGATGAAGGGCGTGCACTGGTTATTGCGCTTAACAAATGGGATATTGCTGATAAGAAAGAGGCTTTAGACAAACTTAATGATCGGTTGCAAACGTCTTTAACGCAAGCTGATGGTGTACCAACAGTTACGATTTCTGCCTTAAAAAAACGTGGCTTAGATAAGCTTTTGAGCGCAGTCATAAAAGTATATGAAAGATGGAATGTTCGCATACCGACTGCACCTCTTAATCAGTGGTTTAGAGATGTGCAAGAGCAGAATCCTGCCCCATTAGGGAAAAATAAACGGCGCATTAAACTGAAATATATTACACAGGCAAAAACACGCCCACCATCATTTTATATTTTTTCGAGTAATCCTGAAGGCCTGCCAGATTCTTATTTACGCTATTTGACAAATCAACTACGTGACACTTTTAATTTACATGGCATTCCGCTACGTTTTACGGTGCGGAAAGCTGATAATCCCTATGCGGAGCATTAAATTCTAAGCAAAGGCTCTACCGGCACAGGCCGTATACGCTGCCGGCATATCGATTAGCCCTATTGCGATATATTGTTTATTGGAAATATTCAGTTTTTGAGCCACCAAGTCTGTCATTTCCGCAATAAATTTATTTTTATTGCCAAGGCCGATAGATTTCAACTCTATCAGTGCTCCTTTGTTGTTACTACTGCCACCAAAAGCCATTGCTGGGTTAAAAATAATATTGGTTATAACATAGTCCTGTGGTTTGTTTAAGATATCAGCTGTTAAGGCAGATGCTTGTTCAGCTATTTCGGCCGCGCTATCTAATTTTACATTTGTATATATAGTTAGATATGGCATATTGTTCTCCTTCTAGCGTAATTGAGTTTTATACAGTGCAGAATATATACCGTTTTCCTTTTCTATCAATTGTTCATGCGTTCCGATTTCTGCTATTTTTCCATAATTTACAACCACAATTTTATCGGCATGACGTACGGTTGATAGGCGGTGAGCAATAATAAACACCGTCCGATCAGCCATCAGGTTTTCTATTGCCTGCTGCACTATTGCTTCAGATTTATTATCCAATGCAGAGGTTGCTTCATCCAATATAACAATTGGGGCATTTTTGATAAACGCACGTGCAATAGCAATACGCTGTTTTTGCCCTCCTGAAAGGAGTACACCTCTTTCACCGATTTCTGTATCCAAACCATTTTCTAATGTAGAGATAAATTCTTCTAAACAAGCACTTTTAACGGCTTTTTGAATTTCATCTTCCGAGGCATTTTCTTTCCCGAGCACAATATTGTCACGAATGGTGCCACCAAATAAGAAATTATCTTGAAAAACAATAGCTATTTTTTCGCGCAAGGAATCAAGTTCTAGTTCTCGAATATCAATGCCGTCAATTAAAATTTGTCCAGATGTTACGTCATAAAATCTAGGCAATAAGTTCACCAACGTTGATTTTCCACCGCCAGAGTTACCTACAAAAGCAATCGTTTCACCAATGTTTATGTGCAGATCGACATGATCAAGGACAGGCTTTCCTTCTACATAAGAAAAGCACACATCTTTATACTCAATTCCTTGAGATGGTGTTGGCATTTTTTTAGGTTGTGCACAATTAACGATTTCAGGAGTATTTTCGAGCATTTGGAAGACCCTTTCCATTGCCATCAGTGCCATCTGTACACTATTATAGTTACTCCCTATGCTTTTTATAGGATTATATAGCATGATTAATGCGGCAATAAAAGAAACAAAACTACCAGCTGTAATTTGGTGGGTTACAATTAAATATGAACCAAGCCAAATAACCGCAGCAATACCAAAAGAAACAATAAAGTGCATTAAGGGAGATAATAGTCCAGTTCTTTTTACCATACGGATACCCAGATTAAACACACTATCCAAAGTATTTTGAAAGCGCTTATTTTGATAATCGTAAAGGTTATAAGAGGCGATAATTCTGTTGCCACTATATGTTTCATTAAAATGTGTCATCACAGCAGCCCCGGTATTCACTGTTTTTTTCATAATTCCTTTCAAGCGCTTGCGTACACGCGTCAACGGGAATAGTGCTCCAAATAACACAATGGTTGCCACAATTGCTAATTGCCAAGAATTATAAAATAATACAGCAATTAGGGATAGCGAAGAAAATAATCTGGTCGTGAATAATTTCATATTTTTAAGCAAACCGCTACACGCTGCATCAACATCATTATTAAACCTTTGCATAATTTTTCCAGATGTCGTTTTATCAAAAAATGCCGCGTTATAGTGCATTAATTTGTAAAAGAGTTTCTTTTTAACATCTAATGCTATTTTATTGCCGACCCATGTATTAAGATATGTTGCAGCGTAGGTTAACAAACTTTGGCACAAGCTAAAAACAACAATCAGAATCGGAATAAAGATTGTCGAATTACCTATTGTGCTTTTTTCCACCATAACCACATCCATATATGGTTTCAATGCCCAAGCAATTACCGCATCCATAGAACCTATCGGCAAAGTAATTAACACAGCAATAATAGCTTTCTTCCAATAAGGTTTTACATATGGCAACATTTTCTTATAATCCACCACAATATTGGTGCTCATAATCTTGTCTTTAATTTTCTGAAACATTTATCTTCCTAAAAAACAGTTATCGTAACAATGAGATGTCTATCTGCTCATAATTGCCCTTTTTCTAGCAAAGATTTTGCAATATGTAAATAAAAAAATCTGATACTTCCATACAAAAAAGCCGCTCTTTTAAGCGGCTCTTCCAGTTCCTGTATTCTGTCTTATTTCTGTCTTACAAAATTTCGATTGCACCAGCGGCGGTTCTGCCTCTGTCATCATATATTTCGTAGCTAACGCGTTGTCCTTCATAGAGTTTTCTTAGTCCCTTTTCTTCTAACTTTGTGATGTGAACAAAAACGTCTTTTCCTCCGTTTTCAGGTTGTATAAATCCATATCCTTTACGTGAGTTAAACCACTTTACAGTTCCTGTTGTCATATTCGCTCCTTAATTTAAAAAAGTTTCATTATCTAAAATCTGTAGAATTTTCATTACACAGTCTTGTTTATAATACTATTATTTTTTTAGTCAATATGTAGTATACAATTTATGATTGTTTTTTTGAAATATTTTTTAGCTGTTGCTTAATATATTCGCGATATTGCGGATTTAATTTATGATTTGCGGTTATTTCATTTTTTAAAATTTCTATAATTTCTTGGCGATATTCGCTTTTATTAGCTGCAATTTGTACTAAATAATGCACAGATGCTTCAAAAAGTTGTATTTCTTCACTTTCCAAACCAGAAAGGATAGAAAGGTATGTTGGCGAAAATTTTTTCTTTATTTCCGCATGTGTTAACGCATATGAAGCTTTTTGTATTTTTTCGGCCTCACTAGGGGAAATTTCCCCGTGTTTCCTACCAATTAAAAAATCTTTAAGTTTTTTTAACATTGAAGAACTTATTGCCTCTGCCATATTTACCTCTCCTTTATTAAATACCTCATTAAAATAGAGATTGTTTTCCTTTTTTGCAAATAGTTTTTTCAAAACATTACAAAAATGATTGACACTTAAAATAAAGCATACTATTTATACAAACGTTTTGTTATTGCTTGATCGTCTAATGGTAGGACAGCGGACTCTGACTCCGTTAATCTTGGTTCGAATCCAGGTCAAGCAGCCATATTTGTTTTATCGCCGTTCTGTGGCGATTTTTTTTATAAGGATTTGGAGGCTGTGGTTAAAGCCAATTTATCTCAATTACTCTTAGCATGGTATCAATGCCATGGGCGAAATCTACCTTGGCGTTTTAAGGATGGTGCTCAGGCTGATCCTTATGTTATCTTAGTTTCAGAGTTTATGCTACAGCAAACAACAGTTAAAACAGTTATTCCTTATTTTCATCGTTTTATGGCTCGTTTTCCCACTGTTCAAGACCTTGCCCGTGCACCGATAGAAGAAGTTTATCAGTTATGGCAAGGACTCGGTTATTATAATCGTGCCCGCTCTCTGCATGCTACTGCACAGATGATTGTTTATGAGTATGGCGGCATTTTTCCTTCTACCCGTGCAGAAGTATTAAAACTCAAAGGTATCGGGCCATATACTGTTGCTAGTTTTTTGGCTTTAGCCTTTAATCAACCAGAAACAGTTATTGACGGCAATGTTATGAGGATTATAACTCGTTTTTATCATTTGTCACAACCTATTGAGCAAATAAAAGGTATTATTTACCAAAAAGCTTCCGCTCTCATCAGTCATAGCCATGCTGCTGATTATACTTCTGCCATCATGGATTTGGGTGCCACTATTTGCACACCTAAAAAACCGCAATGTTTATTATGCCCTTGGCAGAACTACTGTCTGTCCAAAGATTTACCTGATGTCGAGCATATACCGCAACGCAAAAAACCTGCTAAAAAAGAGCAGATTTCTGCTGTCTACCTGATATATAATCATGCTGGTCAACTGCTCATTCGGCAACGTACAGAGCGCGGTTTGTTATCCGGCCTTTATGAATTTCCTTGGGGTAATAACTATCATTTTAATCAAGAGCCGTATGACACCGGTTTAACGGTAACACATGTTTTTACACATATTAAGCTGATATTACATATTTATAAGCTCTATTATCTGCAATCGCCACTTGATGATGGTTTCTTTGTATCACCTTTGGAGTTAAAAAATTACGCTTTTTCTACTTTAATGAAAAAAGTTTGGCAAAAAGCTGCATAAAAAACTCTTGTCTCTATAAGACAAGAGTTTTTTGCTAGATTGCATCCCATTGAGAAGCTACTTTTAGATAATGCCTAGCCTTTTCAAGGGAAAAATGACCGTCCTCTCCTTTGAGCCGTCCTTCAGCATCGATGTTAAATTCATAGCCGATTGGCAAAGATTTACTGATTTGCCAGAGTTTTTCATTAACATTTTCTGCAGATAAGCCCCCAGCATACCCTTGGGTAATGTCTGTAAATACCGGTGGCGGATAGCTTTCTGCTAAGATACCTTCACCATGTGAGCTATCATAGAGCAAGTCAAAATCCAGTCCTGTCTCATATACCTGGCGAATAAATATGGCATTTTCCGGATTATACGAAAAGATGAATCTCTGATCTGGACACCTTGCTATGGCCTCAAGCATTTTTTTCAAATCTGGCGTTTCCCGCCCGATTTTGAAGTTAAGCTGCACGCGTTTGATAAATGGTTCCCCTGATTCTAACCGAGAGTCATTTAGCCATGTTTCCAGTTCGCTGGCAATATCGCCTTGGCAGAACCTTTCAACCAAGTCGCTATTAATGTGGAGTGCTATAGGTATCGTATAAGATGCATTCATAGCATTCCTCAAAGCTTTCAGCCACCAGTATCTTGCCGTTGCAAATGCGGCTTTTTTACCAGAAACCTGAATACCCAATTCGGCTTTTGGGTACTTACTTAACATCATAATCAGCGGTTCAATGGCGTTATGCTCATTTGCACCGGAGCATGTAATGGTCTTTAATCTCATAACATAAATGTTTTAGTTAATAATAATTTTTTTATCACTTTTATTGTATGCGGTTTTATTTTGTTGTCAACGATTCATTTTTGAGATAAAGTTGTTGACTAATCAAAAAAAATTCATTATTAAAGTTATCGTTGCTCTGGTGGCGAAATTGGTAGACGCGCATGCTTCAGGTGCATGTTGCCTTAGGCAGTGAAAGTTCGAGTCTTTTCCAGAGCACCATAAAAAACTCTTCCTTGCGGAGAGTTTTTTTGAGTTTTAATCAAATATCTCTTAAACTATTTGTAGCTATATCATTCCATATACATCTGCTAGTAGTATCATGCCTAATATTATACGATAGATAACAAACGGCAAAAAAGTTTTAGTTTGCAACCATTTCATCATAAACCATATAGCCATAAAAGAAAATATAAAGGACCAACATACAGCTTGCCCTGCCATTGCTATCCGTGTGGTTTCGAAGCCGCTAAATAAAGTGTATGCGGCTACAACACCGGCAGCCAAAATTGATGGTACAGATAATAACATCGAAAACTTCGCTATTTCACTACGATTAAATCCCATTAGCCGTCCAGCGGTAATTGTTACGCCTGACCTACTGGTACCGGGAATAAAAGCCAGACACTGAGCAAAGCCAATAATCACAGCTTCATAAGCGTGCATTTCATTTAATTTCTTTTCGGTTTTAAATTTTGTATCAGCAAACCATAAAATAATTCCATATAGAATCAACATCCAACCAATTAGTTTTGCCGAACGTACCCACTCCATCCCCCAATAAGAAAGCAGACCACCAATTATGATAGCAGGCATTGTTGCAAATACCAAATAGTATGCTAACCGCACACTATCAACGTGAAATTTTGGCATAAATTTATTTTTTAACAATGCCAACACCATTTCTTTGACTGGGGTCCAAAAATACAATACCACAGCCATTAATGAACCGATATGAAGAGCAATATCAATAGCCTGCCCTTGATCACTAAATCCCGTATATTTAGAGAATAAAATTAGGTGACCAGAGGAACTCACTGGTAAAAACTCAGTTATTCCTTGAATTAGTGCCAACCAAAACACATGCATATTGTTATCCTTCCCTCAAATATATTTGCACTATAAATGCTAGTTATTAAAAATCAAATAATGTTTCTTGTGTTTTTTCTTCTTTTTTTATTTTTTTAGCATTTTGTTTTATCGTTGTATTCGTAGATATTTCTCCGTCGGCAAAGCGGATGATTAGTTTGTCTGTTTTTTCAGCCTGTTTGGTATTATAAATGGTTCTTTCGTTCTCATCTTTGACCCAAGCAAATCCTCTTTTTAAGACTGATTCCACTGAGACTCCTTCTAACCTATGTTCTATACCGTTTAGTTTTTCTTTATATCTTTCCACCAAGCCTTGAATATATATTGGTTTTATTTCCGCAAGTGCCAGCTGATTTTTTTTGTTTTCCAAAACATTTCTTACGGCATTTAACAATCTTTCCCAGCGGTAATCAAGTTTTTGAGTGTTTTCATTTAATATTTGTGCTAAATTAGGAATTCCTCGAGCCAATCCCTCTATTTTATTTTTATACTCTGCCAAACAACGACGAATACTATTTTGCATACGATTATCTAAAATTTTTAGGGTCGAGATTAACTCATCTTTTACCGGCACTGCAAATTCCGCAGCTCCGGTTGGGGTTGGAGCTCTTTTATCGGCAACATAATCTATCAGCATGGTGTCTGTTTCGTGCCCCACCGCTGAGATAATAGGTATAGTAGAATCGTACACAGCTCTAATAACCACTTCTTCATTAAATGGCCACAAATCTTCCAAGCTGCCTCCTCCTCTTGCGACTATGATGACATCAGGTTTTTTAACATTTCCATTTAAGGTCAATGCATTAAAACCTCTTATTGCAGTAGCGACTTTTTCTGCTGCTCCTTCGCCCTGCACCGGCGTTGGCCACAGCAAAATATAGCTGGGAAATCTATCGCGAATACGATGAATAATATCTCTGATAACCGCTCCGGAAGCGCTGGATACAACACCAATCGTGGTTGGCAAAAAGGGGATTTCTTTTTTGTGGGCAGCATCAAACAATCCTTCTTTTATAAACTGTTGTTTACGTTCTTCTAATAGTTTCAGCAACGCACCTTGCCCGGCAGGTTCCAGACTTTCGATAACCAGCTGATAAGATGATTTTCCAGCAAAAGTTGTAATTTTACCGCTAGCAACTACTTCCAAGCCATCAGCAATTTTTACTTTTAGATTAGAGGCCACACCACGCCAGCACACAGCTGCTAATACGGCATTTTCATCTTTTAATGATAAGTACCAATGTCCAGAATCGGCTCTTTTAGCCCCAAAAATTTCCCCGCGAACCATCACATGATTAAAATTTCCTTCTACACAACGTTTAATTTCATTTGATATTTCCGTGATGCTTTTGGGCTGCGGTGATTGGCTGGTATTTTCTTGGAGTGTTTTTTTATCTGCAAAATCAAATGTCATCATAATTCCAACAATCCTTTAGCAAAATCTTCTGCTCTAAATACATCCATATCTTCGGTCTTTTCCCCAATACCGATGTAATAAACTGGTATTTTTGTTTCTGCAGCGATAGCGATAAGTATTCCACCTTTAGAAGAGCCGTCTAATTTTGTGATAATCACACCATTTACATCAACTAAATCTTTAAATGTTTTGACCTGATCTAAGCCGTTTTGACCGGTTGTCGCGTCAATAGTAATTAAGGTTTTATGTGGGGCATCAGGTGATATTTTTTTTATCACACGGCAAATTTTTTGTAGTTCTTCCATTAGGCCTTTTTTGTTTTGCAACCGGCCGGCAGTATCTATAAAAACGATGTCGTCACCTTGTTTTTGTGCTTCTTTTAACCCATCGAAACAAAGTCCTGCACTATCGCAACCGGCATTTCCGCTAAACACACGGATGTCATTCTTCTGACCCCAAACATTTAACTGTTCTACGGCTGCTGCTCTAAAAGTATCAGCGGCAATAAAAGAAACCTGATATCCTCTATCCTTAAATTTTTTACCCAATTTACCGATGCTGGTTGTTTTACCGGCACCGTTCACTCCGACCATTAAAATCACAAAAGGCTTTTTACTTTTTTCAATAATAAACTGTTGTTCTGATGGTTTAATGATGTTGATGATATTTGCGCACAGCTGCTGTTTAATGTGCAAAATTTCGCTTTTTTTATCAAATTTCTGCGTTTTCAACCCTTGCATAATTTCTGAGGTTGCTTGCACACCAACATCTGCGCTATATAGTAGGTCTTCTAATTCGCTTAAAACATCCTCTGATAAATTTTCTTTGGTAAAGATATCGCTGATCCCTCTACTTAAATTTTCAGAAGTTTTTTTCAATCCTAATCCTAATTTTTGGAGAAAATTCATTATTTTTCCTTTCTCATTGTTCTTAGTTGTTCAGCACGTTTACGGCGTATATATACAGGTACTTGTGGCATTTTAGCAGCCGGTGTTCCCGGTCTTTCCGAATATGGAAATACATGTAGTTTATTAATACCTGCCTCATCAACCAGCTTCATCGTATTATTAAAATTTTCATCACTTTCCGTTGGAAAACCGCAGATAAAATCAGCTCCGAATATACAATCTGGCCGAGCTTCTCGCAGCTTTTGGCATAACTTTATTACATCTTCTCTGCTATGCCTTCTGCCCATTCGTTTCAAGATCATATTATCGCCGGATTGAACTGAAAAATGAAAATAATTATGGATATTGGGATATTCTTTCACTAATGCAATAAATTTATCATCCATTGCCGCTGGATCTAATGAACCAAACTGCAAAGAAGGTAATTCAGGAATATTTTTTAGAATATCTTCCACCAACTCGCTGAAACCCGGCTCATATGAACAGATATCCACACCGGTTAGGCAGATTTCTTTGAACCCTTGTTGCAGCAACACCTGTATTTGCTCTAATATTTTTTCTTTTTTAACTGAGCGATTATTACCGCGAGCGTAAGGAATGATACAGTAAGTACAACGGTGGTTACACCCTTGCTGAATTTCCACAAATGCTCTATGCCTGCCCTCAAAACCGGTAATAATATAGGCATCATAGCCATTAAATGAAAAAATATCACCGACAATTTTTTTATCTTTTGCAATCAGATACTTTTCAATTTCTGTTTTTTCTTTATTTCCTAAGACCAAATCAACTTCTGGCATTTCGGCAAATCGCTCTGCACTGACCTGCGCTGCGCATCCAGTCACAATGATTTTACAGTGCGGGTTTTCTTTTCTTAATTTGCGAATCGTCTGCCGACACTGCCTTTCGGCCTCAGAGGTCACTGCACAGGTATTGACCACAATAAGGTTATCATAGTCTTTAAGCTTTTCCTTAAACACTTCACTTTCATAGCTATTAATTCGACAGCCAAATGTAACAACCTGCACCATTTCTTCTTTTTCCTTATTATTATGGATTGTGATATTAGTGGCAAAATCTTATTTCTGCAAGTGGTTTGTGCATGCTATTTTTAATTTATTTTTTTCCTTGCTAAGATGATTTTTATCTTTTCGGTTAAGGTCTTTTATGCCATTTAGTGATATTTCCTTTCGGTTTCGTCTGCATACCTCTGCCACACCTCTCGCAGATACGGCTGTGTATAATAACTTGTCCAAGGTTTTGCGCCAGCAAAATGTAAAATTGTTGCATTATCATAAACAGCTTTTGTGGTTTGCGGAATTTTTTCGCCATAAAATTCACTTAAAAACGCGGCGTCTTTTTCTTCAAAAAATGTACTATTGCAATTATATCGGTATGAAAGCGGTATCACCTTATCCTTAAATACCACATTTAAGATGTCTTGGTCACCAAATACTTCTTGGTGTGTATTGAAATAAATAATGGCACGATTTTTTATATTGTCTGCTCTGATTTGTTTTAAATTCAGTAGCATAACACCACTATTGAAATAAAAATTGCGCCAATCCAACCCTATCTCTGTTATATGTTCCGGATATTGATACATCAAACCATCTTTTGTGGCAGCAGCATAGTTATGCCCTAGGGGCGTTTTATAAAGCGTACTCAAATCTTGTTGCACTAATGTATCCGCATCCAGGTATAAAACTTTATTAATTTCTTTCAGATAATCTGCAATGAATAATTTTTGTAGTGCAATATCAAAAGCAGAGAACCTTCCCAAGTGCTTGGTATCCAATCCATGTTCAACAGCGCTATACAGATGTATATGAACGTTTTTTTGGGCCATTTGCAGTAGCCTCTTTTGTTGTTTTTCTTCTACATCTTTTGCAATAACATATACATTGTAGATTGTCTGTTGGTGTTTATTCTTGATGACTGAACTAAGTGACACTAACATATAAGGTAAATATTTACTATCTACCATATATGCCAAATTCACGACATACCGATTATGCTGTATCATAACCATTAAAATAATAGCTATTGCTATCGCGGTAATTATAACCTTTTTCATGATTTTTTTCATCATTGCAAATCCTTTGTTGCATTGTAATACCTAAACCATAAGTTCTTTAAGAACAAAGGCTTATATTTTTCATGCCAGGGTTTATCTCCTGCATAGTGGATAATTACTGCCTGCTGATAGATTTGAGTTCTATTCTGGGGTAATTCTTCGCCGTAAAAATGACTTAAAAAAGTCAAATCATCTTGTTCAAAAAAAGTGCTAATGCAGTTGTATCGATAAGACATCAATTTCAATTTATCTCCAAAGACCACATTCAAAACATCTTGGTCACCAAAAAAATCCTGATGACTATTTATATACTCTATTGACTTTTTCACGATATTATCTTGACGTTGCAATTTTAGATTATGGAGCATTACACCGCTGTTAAAGTAATATCCTCTTTTATCCAACCCCATTTCAGCCATTTCTTGAGGAAAACGGTAATATATTCCATCTTTTGCTACTGCGGCATAAACATCATCAACATCTATTTTATATAAATCTCGCAAATCTTTCAGTACCAAGGTATCTCCATCCATATAAATCACTTTATCTAACTTCTGTAGTATTTGCGGCAAAAATATTTTATGCATTGCAACTTTATACCACAAGAACCTTTGCATATTTTGGTAAGGTAAATCAGGTTCTGATTGCGGAATAATTTCTATATTTACTGTCTGAGGTGCTTGTTGCTGCAATTTTAATAGAGACTGTTTTTCCTTTTCTGTAATATTTTCAGCAATAATATAAAAATTATAAATACTACTTGGGCATTTATTTTTTATGGCCGAAGAAATGGATACACTTGTTGGCACAACATAGTATGAATCGGTTATCAAAACAATATTAACTGTTTCTTTCTGCTTTGGACATTCTAATCGTGATACTCCTAATCTAGAAGCATTAGTATCCTTTATTGTCCCTGAATGATATTGGTGTATTATTGCTGTGATTAAAATTATTATGGCCGCTAATAGAGTGCTTAAGGTTAAATAAAATACTTTGTGGTTCATGTGTCCCTCCTAGCAATTTTATAACACTTATTTCTTAATTATTCGTGGATAAAATCTTTTCTTATTGTAAATATCATCTCTCTATGCTTATATTTTTTTGTTTTAGGGAGTATTCGCTATGAAGAGAAAAATTGCTCATTTAATTGCTACTTATTTTGGACTAGGGCTATCTAAATTTGCCCCTGGTACAATGGGTTCGCTTGGGACCTTACCTCTTGCTTATGGTTTGATTTATCTTGGCGGCTTTGCTGCTCTTATTAGTGCTGCCTTAGTTATTTTTTATTGCGGAGTTTGGGCAACGAAAATTGTCATTAATGAAACAGGCATTACCGATCCTGCAAAAGTTGTTATTGATGAAACAGTGGGACAACTGTTAAGTTTTTCTCTCGTTGCATTTTTAGCAGTTGACTATCTGCTTGGACGTGAGAGTTGGATTTATTATCTGGTGGCTTTTGTTGCTTTCCGTTTCTTTGATATTAAAAAGATGGGACCTGTAAAGTATTTTGACTCTAAAGTTTTAAATGCTTATGGGGTAATGTTAGATGATGTTTTTGCCGGTATTTTTGCCGCGGTGGTTTTATTGGTATTCTTTTATTGGCGGCTTAGTTTAGCCTAGCTATAAAGATTCTTTTTTCAATTCTATTTCAAGCCATTGTGTTTCTTTTGTATCTTTGGTTATTTTTGCTTGTTGTAAATCCTTGCTCAAGCGATAAAATTCATTGGCATTTTTATTGTATAAATCTGGGTCTGAGAGTTGTTGTTCTAGTGCTTTTATCGTTGTTTCAAGTTCTGAAATTTCCTGTGGCAAAACTTCGTGCAATCGTTGGTCTTTATAACTCAATTTTTGTGTTTTTCCGATGGCCCGTAATGGTTCTTTTTTCGTGTTTTTATTTGCCTCTGCGTGAGGTGTTTTGGTTTCTTTAGCTATGTATTTTTCATATAGTTCTTCATAAGTTCCAACGTGTTCGATAACAGAACCATCCCCTTTCATATAAAGCATTGAGGTGGTAATTTTATTTAAGAAATCACGATCGTGGCTCACCAGTAAAATACTACCGGTATATTCGTCCAATACTTCCTGTAATAAATCCAGTGTATCCATGTCTAAATCATTGGTAGGCTCATCTAATACAAGAAAATTTGATTCCCGAGCCAGTGATAAAGCTAACATTAAGCGATTTTTTTCTCCTCCAGAAAGACAAGATACAGGACTTTGTGCTTGCTCTGGGGTAAATAGAAAATCTTTTAAATAAGCAATGACATGGCGATATTTTCCCCGTACCCAAATATGGTCACCTTCTCCGCATAGTGTTCGCCATAGGGTCTTATTAGGATCAAGCATTTCTCGCTTTTGGTCAAAATATACCATTTCCAAATTTTTCCCTAAACGGATAAACCCGCTATCCGGTAGCATATGCCCAGTGAGAAGCTTTAACAGAGTTGTTTTGCCAGCACCATTAGGGCCTACAATTCCAATACGATTTCCCTTTAGCATACGCAAAGAAAAGTTCGTCACAATTTCTCTTGAGCCAAAACTTTTATTAACATGTTTTGCTTCCAAAACCATCTTCGAACGCACGGCGGCCTCTTGAATTTCCATATCAACAGAACCTATTTTTTTGATTTGTTCTTTACGTTCTTGCCGCAGTTGTAACAGTCTCCTTAATCTTCCCTGGTTACGACGGCGACGTGCTGTTACACCTTTGTGCAACCACTCGGTCTCTTCTTCTATTTTTTTGGCCAATTGCTTTTCTTTAATAATTTCCTGATTTAATATATCCTCCTGCCAAGCTTCAAAATCTGCGAATCCTTTATTATTGCTATGTGCGACTCCTCTGTCTAGCCACAATGTTGCACTAGAAACGTGATTTAAGAAAGATTTATCATGGCTGATAACGATGACGGCTCCGGTAAATTTTAAAATTATTTCTTCTAATTTTTCGATTGTTTCAATATCCAAATGATTGGTTGGTTCGTCCAGCAGCAAAATATCTGGTTCAGAAATAAGTGCTCGTGCCAAAGCTGCTTTTTTGCACTCTCCTCCTGATGCTGTGGCTACTTTTTCTTGTGCATTAATTTTTAATTGTTCAATTAGTATATCAGCTTTATAGGCCTGATCTTTGTGGTCTTTTTTCGGCAAGCCTCCCAAGACAACTGCTGCTAAATTTTGTTCATTATCAAAAATACTTTCCTGTTCCATGTAAGCTATTTTGGTTCCCGGCTGGATGAATACTTCTCCAGAATCCGGTTCGATGATTCCTGAAATAATTTTTAATAGTGTGGATTTGCCACTGCCGTTACGCCCAATCAAGCATATTTTGTCACCACGACAAATATTCATGCTTACCGAGGTAAACAACGGCTTTACGCCAAATGTTAATCTTATATTTTTTAATGTATATATAGGTACCATGGTTTTCCATCACTTTATATTAGGATATCTTGCCAATAAAAATTTACTTTCTGTTCGTTATACTTTATTTTGTATTGAAAGCAATCTTTTTTTGTTGTATTTATTTTTTGATTGGTCAAAATTAATGTTTATGGTTATTATGCATCAATGCAAGATGGGAGCAGATAGATGAAGTTTTTTTATAGCATAGCCTTAATGATGTTGCTTTTTATATCCTTTGAGGTTCAAGCGCAATCAACAGAAATTAAAGAAAGTCGTCAAGAAGTCATATCGTCGGGGACAACAATTACGCCATCAGATAGTGCAGAGAAATTCTCTGCCACTGCTCTTGATGAACTTAAGGCAAAAGCGGCTAATGGTGATGTTGATGCTCAGCTTAATCTGGGTTATATTTATCTATACGGGGTTGATGGTACTAATATTGATTATAAGCAAGCTTTGTCGTATTATGAAGCTGCAGCAGCTCAAAACAGTGCTGTTGCGTATAATAATCTTGGCAGTCTGTACTATAGTGGCGTCGGTACCGGTGTTGATGTATCTAAAGCCTTACATTTTTTTGAAGAAGCAGCTAAACTAGGTAGTGATGATGCGGCTGTTAATTTAGCCATTATTTCTCTTAGTGCCGGCCCTAAAAATAAAACCGATGATGATTATAAGAAGATCTTTAGCTTACTACAACAAGCCCAAAAAAATAATATTGCGAAATTCTTGTTGGGCTATGCTTATGCCAAGGGCTTTGTTGTTCCTCAAGATAATAAAAAAGCGTTTCAGCTGATCAAAATTGCAGCTGATGACCAATATGATGAAGCTCAAGCTGTTTTGGCTGATTTTTATATTCACGGACGAGGAACTGCAAAAAATTATAATCGTGCGGTACAGTATCTGCGGATGGCGGCAGATCAAGGCAATTCAGGCGCCATTATGCAGTTGGCTGATATTTTAGCGGAAGGGAAAATCTATACTAAAGACATTAAGCAAGCTCATATTTTTTATAATGTTGCTTCGGTTATGGGAGCCGCTGATGCGGCAGAGAAACGTGATGCCTTGGAGAGTAATCTAAAGATTGAAGACTTACTTGCGATTCAAGCCTTAGCAGAAGATTATAAGATGGTGCCTTCTAAGCAAACTTTGTTTGTTCGCCAAACTTTTGGTGATAGTCTGAAAGCTTACATCGATGCTTATGATAATGTGAATGAAACAAAAAAATAGTGTAAGATGGAGATTAATATTTTGCGCGCATCAGATATTCTTAATAAAATTATTTCTTGGTTAGGGTTGTTCTTTTTTGTTATTGCTGCATATATGATATATCGGCAATTATCAAAGTATTCTTTTGATGAGCTCAAGGATGCCCTTTTAAGTATTCCTCTACATAACTTGCTTATGGCATTAGTGGCTTCTTTTATCGGTTACATAGCCCTTTCAACGTATGATTTTTTGGCCTTAAAATATATTCATGCTAAAATTGCCACTTGGAAATGGATTTTAACTGGCTTTATAGGATTTTCTGTCAGCAACAATGCTGGCCATGCAATTGTTTCCGGTGGTGCCGTTCGATATCGTTTTTATTCGCGTTGGGGAATTTCACCCGGAGATATTGTTAAGATGGTTACATTTTCCGGTTTTACATACTTAGTGGCTTGCTTTTTTTTAATTATCGTTGGCTATATCCTAACACCAGATCATGCTTTTGGGGGAAATGATTCAACCAAAATGTCAACTTTTGTCACGATGGTTTTATCGGTTATTGGTTTATTCATCTATTTATGGGGAAGCCTCTATTATAAGAAGGATTTAGTGATAAAAGGGGTCGATTTTCAGATGCCGCGTTTTTCTTTGGCTCTGCAACAAATTTTCATTGGTAGCTTAGATATTTTAATGGCCTCATTAGTGCTTTATTTTGTTTTGATTTGTTTTGTAGACATTGATTTTTTCACCTTTATGGGAGCTTTTATTATAGCACAGGTTTTAGGTGTTTATAGTCAAGTTCCGGGGGGATTAGGAGTCTTTGAGCTGGTTTTTTCTAATATTTTGCCAGGACATGATAACCAAGCTATTTTATTCGGCGCATTGATAGCTTATCGCATAATTTATTATTTATTGCCATTGATGCTGTCTGGTTTGGTCTTGGTTTTATATGAATTCTTACGTAATAAAAAGAATGATTTTTTAACATCTATTTAGTTTTTTAGCTGGTTACATTTGTTATAGGCATTATTTTTTTGCATATGACATGCAAAAAGGCTCAGACTTATGCTGAGCCTTTCCTCCCTAACAAAACTGGTCTATTTCTTAAGTTCTGAAGTGCAGTGTGGGCAACGTGTGGCATTAATTGCAATTTCAGAGCAGCAATATGGGCAAACTTTGGTGGTTGGCTCTGCTACTTCTGCGGCTGCATTTTCTTTGACCACTGATGCTTGTAATTTATTAATTGCTTTAATCAGCAAAAATACAGCAAATGCTACGATTAAGAAACTAATCAATGCATTTATGAATAAGCCGTATTTAATGGCTACAACATTTTCCCCTGCACCAGATAAAACTATTTGCAGGTCAGAAAAATCAACTTTGCCAAGCAACATACCAATTGGCGGCATCAAAACATCATTAACCAAAGAATTAACGATTGTTCCAAATGCTCCACCGATGATAATACCAACAGCCATATCGATTACATTGCCGCGCATGGCAAAAGTCTTAAATTCATTCAAAAAGTTTTTAAACATTATCTGCTCCTTTATCTAATAGGTTAAGTTCATCTTTGCGTGCCAAGTCTTTTGCAACTTTGGGATCTCGCAAAAGTTTTTCGATCCGGTCTACTTCCGCAAAAGATGTATCCATACGAAAGTTTAATTCCGGTGTATAACGAAGCTTCAATTTAGAGGCAATTAATTTTTTCAACCCCCAAGTTTCAGCATTCAAATCATCTTCAATTTGCCCTAAATTTTGCCCGTTTAATGTCATAAAATAAATTGTACAAAGCTTTAAATCTGGTGAGACATCTACATTTGTAATTGTTACAAAATTATCTAAAATTGTCGGATTACGAACATCTCCCCGTTCTAAAGCACTCGCTATTATTTTTTTTATTTCCTGAGCCACTCGACGCTGGCGTTGTGATGGCTCTTTGTAAACAACTTCAGCCATGTTTTTCTCCTTATAGTTTAGCGGCAATTGTTTCGATTTCATAACATTCAATGTAATCGCCCACTTGGATGTCATTATAATTTTCAAAACTCATACCGCACTCATATCCTTCTTTAACTTCTTTAACATCTTCTTTGAAACGCTCGAGTTGAGCCAAATTACCATCATGAATAACCACATTATCTCTCAGCAAACGGACCTTGGCTCCACGTTTTACCATTCCCTCTGTCACCATGCAACCGCCGACTTTACCTACACCTGTAATATTAAAGACATTACGTATCTCTGCATAGCCTAAGAATTTTTCTCTTAATTCCGGTGACAGTAACCCCTCAAGACCTTTCTTAACGTCATCGGCCACATCATATATGATTGAGTAATAGCGTATATCTATTCCATCACGGCGTGCAGCCTCTCTTGCTTGAGGAATAGCTCGCACATTAAAACCGATGATAAATGCATTTGAGGCTTTGGCTAAAGTAACATCTGATTCAGAAATAGGGCCCACAGCCGAGTGCAAGACATGCACAGACACTTCATCATTAGAAAGTTTGGTAATAGTTCCCTCAATTGCCTCTATTGAGCCTTGTACATCGGCCTTAATAATAACTGCTAATTGTTTAGACTCACCAGATTTAATTTTATCCAACATCTGTTCCATTGCTGATTTTGCACTTTTAACCAGCTTAGCATCTCTTTCTTTACGAATACGATAGCTGGTAACTTCACGTGCTTGGTTTTCATCTTTGACAATCACAAAATCATCACCAGCAGAAGGGGTTCCTTGTAAGCCCAAAACTTCTACAGGTGTTGCCGGCGCCGCCTCAAAAACTTTTTTACCGTTTTCGTTAAACATGGCTCGTACATGTCCCCATTCTTTACCAGCAATACAAACTTCCCCGACCTTAAGGGTCCCATTTTGTACTAAAACAGTTGCTACATTTCCTCGTCCTTTTTCCATTTTTGCTTCAATCACAACACCTTCTGCAGGACGATTAGGATTAGCTTTCAGATCTAAAATTTCAGCTTGCAATAAAATGGCTTCAACAAGTTTATCAATGTTAATCCGTTTTTTAGCAGAAACTTCTGCGCACAAACTTTCGCCACCCATTTCTTCAACAGCTATCCCGTGCTGCAATAGTTCAGTTTTGACCTTCATCGGATCTGCTCCCGGCAGATCAATTTTATTGATGGCTACAACAATCGGAACATTTGCTGCTTGTGCATGGCGAATAGCTTCAATTGTTTGAGGTTTAATTCCATCATTGGCAGCAACGACTAACACCACAATATCTGTTACCTTTGCCCCACGGGCGCGCATCTCAGAAAATGCTTCATGCCCCGGTGTATCAATAAAAGTTATTTTTTGAGAGTTATCTAAGGTGATCTGATAAGCACCAATATGTTGTGTAATTCCCCCCGCTTCTCGTGCAGCGACATTTGTTTCACGCAATGCATCAAGCAACGATGTCTTACCATGGTCGACGTGTCCCATAACTGTTACTACTGGCGCACGCGGCAATAAATCTTTCTCGCTATCTTTCGGTCCAGTTAAACCTTCTTCAACATCGCTTTCTGCCACGCGTTTAAATTTGTGTCCCATTTCTTCAACCACAATTTGTGCTGTATCAGCATCTATGGCTTGGTTAATCGTTGCCATCACCCCTAAAGACATCAATTTTTTAATCACATCTGAACTCTTTTCAGCCATACGATTAGCTAAATCCTGAACAGTAATAATTTCCGGAATGATAACTTCTTTAATTATTTTTTCTTGCGGAGCCACCGATTGGGCTTGCGGTTTTGGGGCTTTTTTCTTAAAACGCCGACGTGGTGCACCATAACCATAATCATCGTCTTCTTCATCATTAAACATATATGAGTTAACGTTGATTTTATTGGTATTACGCTTTGGCGTTTCAAAACTGCGTTTCTGGATTTTTTTACGCTCTTGCTCAAAAGTTTCTTCGCGCGTCAGCGGCTTAGAATTTTCATCAGATGATGATTTCTTCCCTTTTTTTTCATAAAATTCATCATCATCGTCATCATCATAATCATCTTTTCTATCTTTATATTTATTGTATGATTTCGTTTCGCCTGTTTCTCTTGGCGCTACAGCATTTTGTGGCTGAGGATTTTTCTCAACCTTTGCCTTAGCTGCTTCCTGTTCTTGCTTTTGTTTTTCTTTTGCAATTTCTTCTTGTTGTTTCTTTAACGCCTCAGCTTCTTGCTTTTGCTTTTGTCTTTGAAGCTCTTTTTTTTCTTCTTCTTCTCTTCTTTTAGCGTCATGTTCTTTGGCTTTTGCTAAGAGCTCCATTTTTTTGGCTAACGCGTCATCAATTTCAACAGCAGATTTCGATGCTGTTGGCTGTTGTGCAACAAAACGTTTTTTGCGTACCTCAACCTGCACAACTTTGCGTCCATCGGTTTTAGACGACAAACTTGTTTTTTTCAATGTGAGGGTTGATTTACCGGATAATGTTAATTTTTTGCCATTATCTTCTGTCATTCGTTTTTTTCTCCGTTTAAGATATAAAATTTTGATATTTTTTTAAATTATTATAGACCACCGCTGCCATTTGGCTTTTAAGCACAGCCACATGCACCGTATTCTCTTTTTTTAAAGCTCTATCTAATTCATCTATACTAAATAAATTAAATATTTCAATATTTTTAGCAAGTAATACCATTTTTTCTTTGCCATCATTTCCGGCATCACTTGCTTGTATTATAAAATCCACTTTGTTTTTTTTGATTGCCTCTTTTAGTTTTTCAAACCCAGATATTAACACACCTGATTTACGTGCTAGGTTCAAGCTATCCAATGCTTTTTGTTTAATTATATTTTCTACAGTTTGTATAAAATTATCTTCAATCTTTAAGCAATGTCTGCTTACCTTGTGAAATAACTTTTTATCAATAGCTTTTTGTAGCGAGAGCCGATTGTTGGTCACGTACATTCCTTTGCCGGGCAATTTTTTATTAAAGTCAGGCAATAGCGCATTGTTTATTTCAACAAAGCGTAACAAATCACTGACCGGTTTTACGGCCCCATCTAAAATACATTTCCGTTCAATCAGCTCTCTTGCCATTTTTTTATCCGTTATTTTCGTCGGTAAACCAGTGCTCACGTGCTGCCATAATGATGCGGTTAGCTTCCACATCTGTTATAACGCCTTCGCCTAAGATTTCGATTAACTCGTCTGCGGCTAAATCAGCTAAATCATCTAGTGTCTTAACATTCTTTTCAGCCAGAGTTATAATCATATCTTGATCGAGACCAGCAATTGTTTTCAAGCTTTCATCGACACCTAGAGTTTTACTTTTTTCTATAAACTCTTCGTTACGTTTTTGCACAAATGCTTTGGCTCTATTTTGCAATTCAGTAGCTAAATCTTCGTCAAATCCATCAATAGCTGACAATTCTGCCAGGTCGACCATAGCAATCTCGTCCACTGTGGAGAAACCTTCCGAGATTAAAACATGGGCAATCATTTCGTCAATGTCTAAAGCAGACATAAAGCGTTCAGAACGAATTTTATTTTCTGTTGCACGACGTTCACGTTCTTGCTCTTCGGTTAGAATATCAATGTCTGCTCCTAACAATTGCGAAGCTAGTTTAACATTCTGCCCTCGGCGCCCAATTGCCAAAGAGTATTGCTCATTGGTCACAACAACTTCAATACGATTATTTTCTTCATCTAGTACCACTTTGCTAACTTCAGCTGGTGCTAGGGCACTCACAATATATTGTGCTCGATCAGCGGAATATGGAACAATATCAATTTTTTCACCTTGGAGTTCGGTTACAACCGCCTGCACGCGTATACCTCGCAAGCCGACACATGCACCCACTGGGTCAATAGAGGTATCCTTTGCACGAACAGCAATTTTTGCTTTAGACCCTGGATCCCGTGCAACTCCCATAATTTCAACTAGACCGTCATAGATTTCTGGAACTTCAGAGGTAAACAATTTGGCCATAAATTCTGGGCATGTCCGAGATAAAAAGATTTGTGGTCCACGCGTTTCGCGCCGAACATCAATGACATAAGCTCTTACTCTATCGCCATTTTTAAAACTTTCTCGTGGGATAATTTCATCACGACGCAATAATGCTTCTGTTTTACCCATATCGACAATGACATTTCCAAATTCAACTCTTTTTACAGTTCCATTAATGATTGTGCCAATTTTTTCTTTATATTCTTCATATTGTTTATTGCGTTCTGCCTCACGAACTTTTTGAGTAATAACCTGCTTTGCCGTCTGCGCTGCT
>JAFVFB010000007.1 GCA_017475705.1 Alphaproteobacteria bacterium | reverse complement strand
CTGGTCAGTGTTCTTGACTACTATGAGATTAGGCATTCTTTGAAAACAAATTAAACCGCCGTATGCCGAACGGCACGTACGGTGGTGTGAGAGGAAAGGGAGCGCAAACCTGTCGCTCACGCTCCCCGACCTACTCGATTAAATAACTAAAAAACAACAAATTATGAAACTTAATTTACAAAAATCAAAGTCGGATTGCCAAACGATTTTGGCTACGATTTTGGCAAATTCTTGCATATTTCTGCATATTTGTGATACCATTTGTGATACCATTTGTGATACCATTTTGTTAACAGAATTAACAACTGTAAATGCCTTTTAACAATGAATGCGCCAGCAATAAGGTTTGTGTTCGACCGAAAGAGCCCTCTGACCTTGATTATGTGCTGCTGACACATCTCGACTGCGATCATGCCAACGGCCTGCGTGCCGTGAAGGACGCCAAGCACATTCTGTGTGCCGCCGAGGAATTGGCATGTGCCAAGAAAAACGGTTTGATTCGTTATCAGAAGAAATGGTGGCAGGACGTGGCACTGCGCACCATTGAGTGGAACGGTGCCGAAGGCCCCGCCGGCAAATCGTTCGACCTGTTTGGCGACGGTTCGGTGGTGATGGTCAACATTCCCGGTCACTGCGATGGCTTGTGTGCCGTGAAGTTGACCAACGCGAGTGGACGGTTTGTCTTGCTCTTTGGTGACGGCGGTTATGCCACCAAGTCGTGGAAGGAGATGATTACCAGCGGTATCTCACTCGACAAGCGGATGCAGCGCAAGTTGCTGGAGTGGATTCGTGAGCAGTCGCTCGACCCCGACTGTGTGGAATCGCTGGCCACACACGACCCCGACATCAAGCCTCACATCATTGAGTTGTAATCGCATCACTTTTTGTCTTAAAGACTAAATGGTACGAAAATCCGTTTAATGGATATACGTCCGGTTTAACTTTTTAAAATATGAAAACATTGATTTTAAGCATAATTTTAGTATTTGCTGCAATACAAATGCATGAAGGTAATTTAACCTTATCTGTTTTTTTATTAGTATTGTCTATTATTGGGCTAATATCTATTTTTACGTTTAAACCAGAGGATTATACATGGAAGGAAATCGAAGATTTCTGTTTAGAGTATGATATAGATGAATATAAAAGTATTGCTAAAGTAGAGGCGTCTAAATTAAAAACAACTTATGGGGAGAAATTAACTTATGATGAATGTTTTCAGCACATTAATAATCTCAACATTTATTGTGATTTAGATGATTTCAATACTAATATCTTAAAAGCCCACATCGCTAACTATTATTACAACTTAAAATAATTACATTATCTTCTCTGTTATATTAACAAAACAAATATTATGAAAAAGATACTTTATTTTGTTACTTTGGAATATTCTTATTAACTTTGCAAGATAACGTTTCTAATGGGTAAGATTGCTATCATATTAACTTTTTTGGGCCACCTGCAAAAATATGTGTGTTAAATTTTATTTATTGCATCGGTTAGAGCAAAAAACTGTACCTTTGCGTGTTCAAAAACGCAGAGGATATGGAAAACGCTTATGAAAAACTGTTGGGCTATATATTGCCTATTGATTTCACCGAGTACTTTGACCTTGTTGACGTGAGAGACGAGCGTAGGGGTGAGGAGATGATTCTGCACCTTTACCTTGACGAGAAGGATATGCAGCCGGATGGCCGTGAG
>JAFVFB010000006.1 GCA_017475705.1 Alphaproteobacteria bacterium | reverse complement strand
TTTGACAGAAAATAGAAAAAACTCTTGAAAAAAAGAAAATAACATGGTATAGTTGAGGTGTAAAAAATATCATTATGGAGAATTATTGAGGAGATTATTAGAAGTTTAGTCCGTTTGTATGGGTTCGGCTTACTATCTCTTGGTTCTTTTTTCATATGATATTTTTTGGAGTGAATAACCAAAAAAAACAAGGATATGAAAACAAGAAAAAATTACATCGTTGTGGCGATTGCTATGATGATGTCGATGCTTGTGTTGGGCGCACAAGCACAAGGGTTAAGTCAAGCCCCCGCCCAGGGCAAAGTGATTAACATAAAAGAGGAGCCTGCAACCACATCGGAGTGCAAGAGACTCCTCAATGCGGCCGGTGCCGACACCTTGGTCGTGATTTACAATCCGGCCAAGCAGGTAGAGGGAGGAAAGTACCTCTACCGTGTGCGCTTCTTCGTGGCCAGTGATGGTCGCGTGAAGCGAGTGTCGGACTTCCGCAGAGATGTGGAAGTTAAAAGCTCGCCCACCTTGGTGTATGACGCCGAGGAGCTGGGGGGCTTGGAGCTAAAGGCAGACGAGGCTCGTCTCGCATTCGAGCTCGCTTACCGTGGGCGCTATGCCATGGACGAGGACCACTTCTTGGTCCATGGTACCGTCATAAACGACGGCAAAATTCCGGCCAAATTCAGCCGGAAATATGGCTTCTCTGTCTTCCCATACATTGGGTGGCAGAGCGCCGGCAGTAATGTCGGTGGCAATGCCATAATTGCCGGTGGCGGCGCCGAGTGGGACAATAAGCACTTCCTCCTTGAGGGGAAGGTGGGCATGTCCCGCACCACATATAGTTCTAAGGCCGAACATGCCGGCCAGAACTATACTGCCTTCACGGGCAGTCTTGGCGGGGGTGTAAAGCTGCCGTTCGGGCCCCATAAATACGGAGTCTATGAACTCCGTCTGAAGGGCGGTATTGACCTTGAACACTACAAGACGGATTCCCATCGGGAAACCGGATTGTGGAGTAAAGGCAATAACCACTCTCCCTACGGGGAAGTGGAGCTCAAGCTCCGCCCGAGGAATTCAAACTTTGCCTATAGCCTCAGCGGAGGCTGGAAGCAGAAAGTCCTCGTCCTACAAAACGAGGATAAAGAATACCACTCGTCAATTTACGTGATGGGGAAGGTATTTTTTGAACTGGGACGTCGTACCCAGTCCTTCTTTCCGGCAAAGGACTAAACAATTAGCAGAGAGTATTGAGGGTTTGTAACCTCAGACTCTCTGCTTTTTTTATGGCTGAATTGATAAAGTTAACCGCCTTGAAAAATTAAAGTAGGACATTATATAGGCTTTGTCTGATTTTATTAAGGAGGTTTCTATGAATAGATTTTTCTTGGGATTTTTGGCGGTGGCGGCGTTGGCTCTGATGTTTGAGCAAGCTATCGCCGGAAATGCAACAGTATCACAACAATTTGCTGATAATTCGGCAGCTAGTGATGGTAGTGTATTTATTATTGAAACATATTCTACTGCTGCTGCGCCGACTGCCGCAGATTCTTCTATGCAACCTCTGCCTAATAATCCGGGAGTGGAAGTCGCTCCTGATTCCTCTGAAACCGGTTCGGCCCAGCCTGTGGAAGTGGAACAAGACGAAATGCTGGTTGAAGAGGCAGAGTAAATCATTCTATTTTTATTAAAAAAAGCTCCTCGCAATTTGCTGAGGAGCTTTCTTAATTTAGAATATTAAATTATTCTTTGTTTTTTAAGGCTTCACCTAAGGCTTCACCTAAAGAAGAACTTGCAGATTGCGGATTAGAATATTCTTCTAATGCTTTCTTCTCTTCTTCTAATTCGTAGGCTTTTACAGAAACACCTAACTTGGTGTTTTTGCGATCAACAGAAGTCAATTTTGCTTCCAAAATATCCCCTTCATGATAGCTCAACGGATCTTTGTTTTCTTTAGATAAATCAGCCTTCTTGATGGTGGCAGCAATGCCTTGAACTGTTACTTGAACGCCTTTTTCATCAGAGCCTGTAACAACAGCTTTGACAATATCCCCCTTCTTGAGAGATTCTAAAGTCATCGCAATGTTGTTTTCAGACATCTGCTTAATGCCTAAGCTAATGCGCTCTTTCTCAACATCAACATCAATAATTTTGGCTTCAATTGTTTGCCCTTTGGTGTAGTCTTTAACAGCTTCTTCACCAGATTTTTCCCACGAAATGTCTGATAAGTGAATCATACCATCAATTTCATCAGATAAACCAATGAATAAACCAAATTCGGTAATGTTCTTGATTTTACCTTCAATGATGGAATTAACAGGATGTTCCTCAATATAGGCAGCCCATGGATTTGGTGTGCATTGCTTAATGCCTAAGCTGATACGACGCTTGTCTGCATCCACTTCCAAAACCTTAACATCAACTTCTTGAGAAGTCGATACAATCTTTCCTGGATGTACATTTTTACGAGTCCAACTCATTTCTGAAACGTGAACCAAACCTTCAATGCCATCTTCTAATTCAATAAATGCACCATAATCTGTGATGTTGGTTACTTTACCCTTGTAAATCTCTCCAACTTTGTACTTATCTGCAACAGCTTGCCATGGGTCATTTTCTAATTGTTTCATGCCAAGGCTGATACGTTGAGTGTCTTCATTGAATTTGATAACTTGTACTTTAACCGTCTGACCTAAAGTTAATACTTCAGCAGGGTGATTAATCCTCTTCCAAGAAATGTCTGTAACGTGTAATAAGCCGTCTACACCGCCTAAATCAATAAATGCACCATATTCGGTGAGGTTCTTAACAATACCTTCTAAAACAGCACCTTCTTTTATGGTATCAATTAATTCTGCACGAGCAGCAGAACGTGTTTCTTCCAAAACAACACGACGAGAAACAACAATGTTACCACGTACTTTGTCCATCTTTAAAATTTGGAAAGGTTGTGAAATACCCATTAAAGGTGAAATGTCTTTAATCGGGCGAATGTCAATCTGTGAACCAGGTAAGAAAGCAATGGCTCCATTCAAATCAACAGTAAAGCCGCCTTTAA
Organism: Alphaproteobacteria bacterium; assembly: GCA_017475705.1. Classification (GTDB taxonomy): domain Bacteria; phylum Pseudomonadota; class Alphaproteobacteria; order RF32; family CAG-239; genus CAG-267. The sequence continues at coordinate 44,717 of JAFVFB010000006.1, read as the reverse complement.
CACGACCAAAGATGACGCCGTTAACACGTTCGTTGTTGTTCATCATCTTTTCAAGGTCTTGCCATACTTCTTCGCGACGAGCTTTTTCGCGTGACAATACGATGTTGCCATCTTTGACTTCATATCTGTCAACAAGAACTTCTACAACATCGCCAACTTTTAATTCATCGTTTCTACCAAATTCACGCAAAGGTATGCGACCTTCTGATTTTAAACCGACGTCAATGGTTGCAAAACCATCGTGAATACGAATAACAGTACCCTTAACAACTGTGCCGACAATACCTTTGTCACCAAATTGTTCTTTTAACAATTCTTCAAAATTTTCAGTCATTTCAGGAATTTTTATTTCTGCAGTATTTGCCATTATTTTTATATTTTCAAAAAATGCCAGACCTCAACAGATGAGCGGACTTGCGCGTGTTATAAAAAAGCATTCTATTGACGCGCCGCAAGAGAATTGAGTATTGTTTAGGGGGAGAAATGAGAAAAGTCAAGAAAAAAATGGAATTCTGATTGTTTTAAGACATAAAAATCTCTCCTTAGAAAAAGTGGCTTTGGATTAGTTAAATTTCATGTCTTTATTATCTTTTTTTATGAGTCGTTTTTATTGGGGAGAGCTTTGTAAATGTAGTCGCTTAGCTTATTAGGAAGAATGCTCACCAGCCAAGACATAAAACGCATAGGCCAAGGAAAAGCAATTAAACCAACATTTTTTTGTATGCGTTCTGCAATTATTGATGCGGCTTTGTCTGCTTCCATAAAAAATGGCATAGGACAGGTGTTTTTATCTGTTATTCTGGAACGAACGAAACCTGGACAAATAGTGTTTACTTGTATATTATAGGGCAATAAATTGGTTCTTAGTGCTTCGCCATAGGCTTTGATACAAGCCTTTGATGCGCTGTAAGATGGACAAGTTGGCAGCCCATGGTAGCCGGCAATTGATGCCGTTAAGGCAATGATTTTATCTTTATCTGGGCGTTTTTTGTAAAGCTCTATTGCTGGCGTAACAGTGTTTAAAACACCCATTACATTAGTGTTAAAAGTGTTGAAAATGTTTTGTGGTGTTTCTTCAAGTGTAGCAACACCAGCGTTGGCAAATACAAGGTTTAAATACGCTGTTTTTTCCGCCTCGTTTATCCAGTTTTCAACAGCATTCTTATCTGTAACATCAAGGACTGCAGCATGAATTTTAGCTTTTCCTTGCTGCTCACACTTATTTTTTATAGCCAGTAGACGTTCTTGATTGCGGCCGCAAATAAATAAATGTTCTGTGAGAGGTTGGCTCGCATAGTATAAAGCCAAGGCTTCTCCAATACCTGATGATGCTCCAGTAAGTAAAATGTTTTTGATAATCATGGTGCAATCCTTGAAATAAAGCTTTATTTATATGTTTTATGGTATATATTGTATTAAATATTTTGTAAAGATGAATTATCTATGGAGTAGAAATGACAAGGACTTTAATACAGAAAAAAGGTACGATGTTTATCTTTTCAGGACCATCAGGTTGCGGTAAAAGCTCTGTAATAAAAGGTGTGATGAAAAATGTTGATAAGGTAAAACTTTCTGTCTCTGTTACGACTCGTGAAAAAAGAGAAGGGGAAACGGAAGGAAAAGATTATTATTTTATTTCTGAAAATGAGTTTAAACAACTTGTGGCTCAATATGCGCTTTATGAATATGTTGATTCTGATTTTGGTCCTAAATACGGAACACCTAAAGCAGCTGTTGATGAGCTATTGGCTAAAGGTGAAGATGTTATATTAGATTTGGATTACCCTGGCGTGCAACAGTTACGCCGACTAGCTGGTGATCGTGTGCAAACTATTTTTTTAATGCCGCCATCTCTTCGGGTTTTAAAGGATAGATTGATTAATCGTGGGACAGATGCAGAAGATGTTATAGCTCGCCGAATGAGTATGGCAGAAAAAAGAATTAAAGAAAGTGTTTTTTATGATTTTATAGTGGTTAATGATAAGCTTGAAGATGCTATCGCTGACGTCGAGGCTATTATTAAGGCTATAAGATTAAAAAAAGAAAATGTTATTGAGCTAGATAAGGTAATAGAAAACGTTGTGAGAGAAAATTAAAATGGTAAAAATTTATAATTCTATTACAGAAATGGTTGGACATACTCCTTTGTTAAGATTAGGGAATCTTACAACGCATTTACGCCTAAATACGGAAATTTTAGCGAAATGTGAAATGTATAACCCCCTCTTTTCTGTTAAAGATAGGGTGGCCTTAGCTATGATCGAACAACAGGAGAAAAAAGGTGTCGTTAAAGATACCGTTTTTGTTGAGGCCACTTCTGGTAATACGGGGATAGGATTGGCAGGTGTTTGTGCAGCGAAGGGATATAAATTAATAATTATTATGCCGGAAAACATGTCTCTGGAACGGATTGAGCTTATCAAGCATCTAGGAGCAGATGTTATTTTGACACCTAAAGAAGATGGAATGGAGGGTGCTGTAAATAAAGCAAAAATGCTTAAAAGCCGGCAAGAAAATGTAGTTATTCTAAACCAGTTTGAAAATGTGGCTAATCCCGATGCCCATCGTATGGGAACGGCTATGGAAATATTAGAAGATACAGGCGGTGACTTTGATGCTATCATTGCAGGAGTGGGAACTTCTGGCACAATTACGGGATTGTCTTCGGTTTTAAAAACTTATAATCGAGATTTATATGTTGCGGCAGTGGAACCTTTTAATAGTGCTGTTTTGAGTGGTGAACAAAAAGGTCCACATCAAATTCAGGGTATTGGAGCAGGTTTTGTTCCTCCTTTTTATGATGAAAAATTAATTGATGAAGTCGTAAAAGTTAGTGATGAGGAAGCTATTCATATGGCTAAAATGGTGGCTCGAATAGAAGGTTTGTTGATAGGGCTTTCTTCTGGAGCGGCTGTTGCTGCTGCTGTTAATTTAGCAAATCGTTATGACTTTACAAATAAAAGATTAGTGGCTATACTGCCTGACAGTGCAGAGCGCTATCTTTCAACCGGTCTTTTTTAGGATTTAAAGTAATGATGAAACCAAACTCTATATTAGGTTCTTATCTGATTAAGCAGACAATTTTGAATTTTTTGTATGTACTGGTTGTGATTTGCGCTATTATTATGATGTTTGATATGATAGAGATTTTGCGTCGAACATCTGGGCGGCATGAGGTATCTTTTGTTTTTTTGCTTGAATATGTTTTAGCTAAATTACCAGAAACTGTTGATAAAGTTATTCCTTTTATTGTGATGGTTTCTACGATGATTACATTTTGGAAAATCAGTAAAACTAATGAATTTGTTATTATTAGGGCTTCTGGGGTATCTATTTGGGGTGTTTTGGTACCGGTTTTATTAGCGATTTTTGCTATTGGTGTTTTTTGGATTACAATTATGAATCCTATTTCAGCAAAATTGTATGAGATCAAAGAAACGCTTTCTTATAGATTAACAACCAATAATCCAAGTGCTTTTTTGTTTTCGAACAAAGGGTTATGGATTCGGGAAGGTAAAAGCAATGGTACAGTTGCCATCATTAATGCAAAAGGGCTTAACCTTAAAAATAAAATTTTGTGGTTGCAAGATGTTAGTATTATAGAAGTTGATGCAAAGACACAAGTAAAACAACATATAGAAGCTTTTGTTGCTACTTTGGAAGACGGAAATCTTAATCTTAAAGATGTTCGTGTTTATAAATCTGGCCATAAGGCAGAAATTCTTAATAGTATGTCTTATCCTACGGAAATGAATGTCCAACGGATTAAAGATAATTTTGTTGATCCTGAAGCCATTTCTTTTTGGAACCTTCCGGATTCTATAAATTTTTATGAAGCTTCTGGGTTTTCTGTTGTGCGCCATCAAATGCGGTATTTAAGTTTGTTAGCACTTCCTTTCTTGTTGATGGCAATGGTGCTTGTGGCAGGAATATTTGCTCTTAAGCCGAGCCAGCGGCAGGGAGGTGTCTTATGGATGATTATTTTTGGCATAGCAACTGGATTTACGGTTTATTTTACCTCGCAAGTTATTTCTGCTTTCGGTATTAATTCTTATATACCGGTGTGGTTTGCTGTATGGGCTCCTGCAATTGTTATTGCATCAATCAGTATTTCTATTTATTTACATAAAGAGGAATGAGCAAGTTTAAATTGGCAGATTTATAGCTGTTATAATCGGGAGATTATTTCAGATGAGATTTTTGTAGGGCGCATAGTAGAAAGTTTTAGAAAAACCAAAGTTATTTCTATTTCTGCTAAAAGAGTGTCTCCACGGTAAAGTTTTTGTTCCATCTTTACAGAAGCTCCTTTTATTTCTGCTATACGGCATGTTATATTTAAGGCATCGTCAAGCTTTGCTGGGAGTTTATAATTAATATGGCAGTCTCTGACGGCAAAGCCTGTTCCCTCATCATTGAGCATTTTTATTTGGTCAATGCCTAAGTGTCTTAAGTATTCTGTGCGTGCGCGTTCGGCAAATTTTAGATAATTTGCATAGTAAACTATGCCGCCGGCATCAGTATCCTCATAATATATTCGAATAGGGAAAGAAAAAGTACCGTCAGAAAACAGGGTTCCTTTGATTGTTGCTGTTTCATATGTCATGCTTAAAATCCTAAATCATCCATAAAACTGAATTGGTTATTGTTATTTTTGAATTTACTAATTCCTAGATACTTGCAGCCAAGCTCAGAGAGGACACGTCCACGAGGGGTCCTTTGTAGAAAGCCAAGTTTAAGTAAGTATGGCTCAATGACTTCTTCTATGGTGTCTCTTTCTTCTGATAAGGCAGCAGCTAGGGTGTCTGCACCGACGGGGCCACCACCATAATTTTTTGCTATACAGGTTAGGTAGCGTCGGTCAAATTCATCTAAGCCATAGGCATCAACATCTAAGAGTTTTAGGGCTTTATCTGCAATTATTGAATCTATTTCTACATTGCCGGCAACAGCGCCAAAATCTCTTACTCTTTTAAGTAGTCTACCAGCTATACGTGGTGTGCCGCGAGAGCGTTTTGCAATTTCCATCGCGCCATCTTCTGAAATTGGCATATTTAATAGTTTTGCACCACGCAGAACTATTTTTTGTAAATCATCGTGGTTATAAAAATCCATGCGTAGCGGAATTCCAAATCTCTCTCTTAAAGGGGTTGAAACAAGGCCAGAGCGAGTTGTCGCGCCTACTAAAGTGAAGGGTTGTAAGTCAATTTTTACAGAGCGAGCAGAAGGTCCTTCACCAATAATGATATCAAGTTGAAAATCTTCCATAGCAGAATAGAGGACTTCTTCTATAGCGGGATTTAAGCGGTGTATTTCATCTATAAATAATACATCTCTGGCTTCAAGATTGGTTAAAATTGCGGCTAAATCTCCTGAACGGGTTATCATCGGTGCAGAAGTGGCTTTGAAACCGACACCTAGCTCTTTTGAAATGATGTTCGATAGAGTTGTTTTCCCTAAACCTGGAGGGCCATAAAGTAAAACGTGGTCAAGAACTTCATGGCGACTTTTGGCAGATTCAATAAAGATTTTTAAATTTTGGCATACTTTATCTTGTCCAACAAATTCGTCAAGTGTTGATGGGCGGAGATTTATGGCCATAGGTGAGTTGGTCTCATCTGTGGAGATTTTTTGTGCACTGAGGATTCTTTCATTTTCTGGCATCAAGATGTCTCCTATAAATTAAATTCTTTTAAGGATAAGCGAATGAGGGTCGCTAAATCTGCTTGTGGGTTGTTTAAGCAAGTTTCTGTAGCTATTCGGTAAGCATCTATTTTAGGATAGCCCAAATTGGTTAGAGCAGAAGTAACGTCTTCCGTTTTGCTATATGCAGTTGTTTCGTCTTCTGTTAATGTTTGAGGTGATTTTTGGGGGGAATTTTCTGCAGTTTCTCCTTGATATGTTTTGTCTGCATTCAAATCGCTATTTCCCATGAACTCTATTGGAATAGTTACAATTTTATCTTTTAATTCTGTTACGAGACGAGCTGCTAATTTTGGTCCTACACCGGCTGCACGTAAAAATGAACTTTTATCTTGAGCGGCAACGGCTTGAGAAAGTTGTGCAGGGGATAGTGCACTTAAAATGCTTAGGCACACCTTTCCACCGACACCTTGGATTTTGGTTAGTGTGTTAAACCACTCTTTTTCCCAAGGAGATTGAAAGCCAAATAGAGTGATGCTATCTTCCTTGATAACTGTTTCTATTAGTAGGTTAGCATATTCGCCCTGTTTGAGCTTTGATAATGACCGTGATGACATATTTACTAGATATCCAACGCCGTTAACATCAATAATACAGCAATCTTCACCAATATTATCTATTATACCTTTAAGTTTTGCAATCATATGGTACCCCTTTGTTGCCTATTGTGATAATTTTATATTGCTTTAATATCCTCTTCAAGTGTTTTTTTCCAATCTCCTCTTTTTTTCTGATATTTTATGGCTATATCTCTTAAGTATTTAATTTATAACCAAAGGAAGAAATATGAATATATATAAAAGTTTACTTGGTAGTGTTATTTGTTTGTTGGGTATCCATTCAGTATATGCGGATAGTTTGTATAGCGATTATCAAGATTTTAAGAATAATTTGGATAAAAAATATGGGTTTGATTACAGTATAGATGTATCTTTTTTGGGACAAAGAACCAGTCCAAGTGGTGAAAGTAATGCTGTGCAGGCATATATATATCCTTCTTTTGCGTGGACATTGCTTGATAATCATTATGGGACAGGAACTTTGAATTTTGCATATACTATTATTCGATATGGTAATCACAATGCGAATGATTTGGCTGATCGTTCTGGTATGGTGACGTCAATAAACGATTATCCAGGCAAACAAAATGAATTTAATGAACTTTATTATACGCACCAATTTCCAGATAAATGGAGTTGGCTGACTTTAGGAATTGGGCAGTTCCCAATTTATAATTTTGATGGTACAGAATATAATTCTAATCAGCAAATTAATTTTTTGAATGATGCTTTGGCTCAAAATGCTTCTGCTTCTTATACTCAGGCGGGGTTAGGCATGTATGCAGAAATCTCCCCGACAAATGAGTGGACATTTGCTTTTGGTGGACAAGATGGTACAAATGTTGATGCAACAAGTGTTCGCTTTAATAATCTTAATGATGAACATTATACAACGTTTGGTTATGTAGCGTATACTCCGACGATTAAAGGCTTAGGTGATGCAGAATATTCTGTGTTGGTTTATAATCAGCCGTGGGTAAATGAGCAGCAAGAAACAACAAATGGATGGTCTCTTAATTGGTCTCAAAATATTGGTGAAAAATGGGGACTTTTTGCACGTTTGAATGAGACAAGCGGCAGTGTAGAAGAAATACGCCAATCATGGGTTTTGGGAGGGGTATATAATAATCCTCTTAATCGTAATAGTTTAGATCAAATAGGATTGGCTTATGCCTATAATAAAATTGATGAAAAGGCTGTTGGTGAACCTATCTTCCATAAAGCAGAGCAAGTAATAGAGGCGTATTGGGCATGGGGAATAGGTGATATGATAACAATTACTCCGGATGTTCAACTGTACATTAATCCTGCACTTAATCAAAAAAGTAATTATGGTTTTGCAACAAGTGTTCGTGCTACAATTATGTTTTAAATACATCGTTACAGCAGATAAGCAACACTCCTTGTTGGCAGACAAGGAGTGTTAATCATTTGAGCATAGAAAAGCAAGGCGATGGAAACTTCTCTTGAGATGATGATGTTTCTTTTAAGGCTTTAAATACAGCGTTTTTCTCATAAGGTGAAAACTTGAAAAAATTCCTTGTGCATTAGTCGCATTTATTACTGTCTATTCTATGAAAAATGCGCATAATCAAGTAAATTTGATTTGAATAAAGGAAATACGAAAAATGCGAAAATTGTTTTTATTGGTGTTGTTTTTGAGTGTATCTGCTTGCCAAACCAAGCAGGTTATTGTTCCGGCAGTGGTGCGTAATGTTGAGACAACAAAAGAAGTTGTTGTTGAAAGGACGCGGTTGCCTATTATTGGAGAAGTTGAACCAATTTATTTTTTACCGATGAAATCTCCTTTTTATGCACGAATCGATACGGGAGCGACAACATCTTCTCTTGATTGCAAAGATGTAGAATATTTTGAACGTGATGGTGAGAAATGGGTTGCTTTTAAGCTAATTAATCGTAAAAGCGGTGAAGAACATATATTTGAGAAAAAAATTGAGCGTGCTTTTAAGGTGCGTCGCGCTGGAGAAGATGAAAAAAGGACAGCGGTTAAAATGAATATAAAGATGGGAAAAGAGACTTTTAGTGCAGTTTTCTCTCTGGCAGATAGAACTAGTTTCGATTATCAGGGATTAATCGGACGAAATATTTTAACGGGGCGATTTATCGTTGATACTTCTACATCATATACTCTAAATTAGGAAAAGGTGTGACTATGACTATTAAAAATTTATTTTCAGTAAGAAAAGTTTTGAGCTATTTGCTTATTTTATCTATCATTTATGCCTCTTATCGTATATATTATAAGGTTAAATATTGGGGGTTTTCTATATCTCCTAAAGAGGTAACAGATGTTTGGAAAATTGATGCTCGGGTTTCTTTTCGGCCAATATCTGATAAAGTACATGTGGTGTTAAGTGTTCCGAATGAAAATGAAAATTTTAATATTCTAAGCGAGGATATTATTGCTAATGGCTATACAGTTAAGCAAGATAGAAAAAATAATCAGATTATTTTTGATGGGAAAGATAAGGAAGGTAAACAAACTCTTTATTACCGTTTGAATATTTATGAGGATATAAAAAACAATAAGTTGAATAAAAATAAACCAACCAATCCGGAACGGCCTATTTTGTCTGAAGAAGAACAATTACAAATGAGGCAGATTTGGGATTTAGCACAGAGCCATGAAGGTGATAAAGTTCAAAAAATTATCGCAGTTATAAATCAGGAAATTACAAATCCTTCAATTAGTTTGGTTTTGCCTGTAACGCATACCGCTAAAGACGTGGCTGAAAAAATTATTCAAATATTAGCGTATAAGCGGATTCCTGCTCGGATTGTGCGAGTTATTAAATTAGAGGAAGGTAAAAAAACTGAAAAGCCAGATATTAAACTTGAGGCGTATATTAATAATAGTTGGAATTTATATGATCTCAATACAGGAAAAATTGGATTGCCTAAAAAATGGGTTATTTTTCAGCGAGGAGGTGTCTCTTTGTTGGATGTCCGTGGCGGTGAAAATTCTACAGTTATGTTTTCTGTTATGAAATCTGTTGCTACACCAATGAAAATGGCTGAATACAGGGCAAAAGCGAATAACCGTCTAGGAAATTATCAATATTCTATATACACATTGCCTTTGCTGGAGCAGAATACACTTAAATGGCTAATGATCTTCCCCTTAGCAATATTGGTGGTTGTTTTATTGCGAAATGTTATAGGTGTTTCTACCATGGGTACATTTACGCCGATGTTGTTGTCGATGTCTTTGGTTAAGACAGGTTTTTTACCAGGGTTAATTTGCTTTTCTATTATGATTTTTTTGGGGCTTCTTATGCGTGCATTGGTGGCAAAGCTTAATTTATTACTTGTTCCGAGAATATCTTTTGTTGTCATTTTTGTTATATTGCTTATCCAAGGACTTACAGTCGTTGGATATCGGTTAGATTCTTCTTTGGTTAGTTCGGCTATTTTCTTTCCGATTATCATTACAGCTTGGATCATTGAGCGTGCATCTATTACTTGGGAAGAAGAAGGTGCAAGAAATACAATAAAAGAAATTTTTAATACATTGTTAACGGCAATTGTTACCTATTTTGTTATTAGTAATGATTATGTTCGGCATATAATGTTTGCATTTAATGAATTAAATATTGTAATCATGTTTATTGTGATGCTGTTGGGTACCTATACAGGGTATAGATTAACAGAAATTACGCGTTTTGCGTCTTTAGTAAAAAAGGATGCATAAAATGTTTAGTTGGATTAAAGTAGCAAAACAGCTTAGTGAAAACGGTGTTTTGGGAATGAATGATCGAAATTATTCGGTTATAGCTAAATATAATAAGCGGTCGTTGTATACATTGGTTGATGATAAAGTTAAGACAAAGAAATTGGCCAATAATATTAATATCAATACACCCAGAATGATTGGCATTATTGAACACCAGTATGAAGTAGATAATCTTTTAAAAATTGTGGAAGGATATCAGACTTTTGTTATTAAGCCAGCTCATGGTAGCGGTGGCAAAGGTGTGCTTGTTATAAAGAATTATGATGGTGAAAAGTTCTATAGTGCAGCTGGTGAAGTTTTAACTTTTAAGGATGTTTATCAGCATGTTTCTAATACATTGAGTGGATTGTTTTCTCTTGGTGGTCGTTATGATGTAGCTTTAATTGAAGAAACAGTTAACTTTAGTGATGTATTTAAGAATTTCAGCTATCATGGAATTCCTGATGTACGAGTTATTGTATATAAAGGATATCCGGCGATGGTGATGATGCGTTTGGCTACAAAAGAATCTGATGGAAAGGCAAATTTGCACCAAGGTGGTGTGGGTGTGGGTTTAGATGTGAAAACAGGGGAAACTCTGCGGGCTGTGTTGCATAATAAACCGGTGACCATACATCCGGATACAGGAGCCAATTTGATGGATTTGAAAGTGCCCTATTGGCGTGAACATCTCCTTATTGGGGCACTTGCTTATGATATGACAGGATTGGGTTATTTGGGAGCAGATATTGTTTCGGATAAAAACAGAGGGCCAATGATGCTTGAAATTAATGCCCGCCCCGGGCTTGCTATCCAAATTGCTAATGGCAAAGGCCTTAAAACACGTTTGAAGGAAATTGATGAAACGTATCCGACCGGATTGAGCGCAGAAGAACGTGTGGATTATGTCTTGAATAAGTAAATTTTAATTCCTAAATAAAATTCAGGTTTATTTTTATAGGAGTTTTGTGATGTCTAATGTGCTAGGTAAAAGTGAAACAAAAAGCTTAAATAAAAGCGAAACAAAAAATATTGGAGCTGATGAAAAGAAGAAAATCGGTGTGAGTGAAACGAGAGGAAAGAAATTGAAACATTCTTATAATGTAAAAGATGCAGAAAATGCAATTGTTTTGAAACTTAAGGATGGGGAAGTGGTTATTGAGATGTTTCCAGATGTGGCACCGAACCATGTGGCGCGAATTAAAGAATTAGTGCGTGAAGGTTTTTATAATGGTTTAAAATTTCATCGTGTGATTGAGGGATTTATGGCGCAAACCGGTTGTCCTCTCGGAACGGGGACGGGCGGTAGCGGTAAAAAATTAAAAGCTGAATTTAATAAAATTCCGCATAAACGCGGAACTGTTTCTATGGCAAGAGCAATGAATCCGGATTCAGCGGATAGTCAGTTTTTTATTTGTTATGCAGATTGCCCGCATCTTGATGGGCAATATACTGTTTGGGGACAGGTTGTTTCCGGTATGGAATTTGTTGATAATATCAAAAAGGGTGGAGGTTTCAACGGCATGGTTTATCAGCCGGATGAAATTATCAGCATGGAAGTGATTGCGGATTTGTAAGTATAAAAATCCAGTTGACAAAAAGTTTTTTTGTGATATTTATGAGTCGTGCTTGTTGGTAAGCCGGCTCGCTTGTGTAAAGATTTCATCAACCAACATTTTATAATATAACCCTCAGAATGATTTGTCTGGCAACAGGGTACAAGCGCAAATGTATAAGACAATGACTTCTGGTATAGAAAGGATTATATTATGAAGAATGTTCCTTATTTTAAACTTCAAGCTAAAAATTTATTTCATGATATTAAACTTGATTTTATGCAAGATGGTGACAACTATGTTTGTGCACCAAGGTTTTTTGATGTAAACGCAATTGTAAGTGACTTTGACATTGATATTGATGACTTTTCATTGATGAAAGCGCAACATATCATTGCTAAAATGGTAGGCGCGGACTCGTGGAAAGATTTGATTTCTGCAGATGATATTGTTTTGGAACAAAAAAAATTAATTTTGGATAGTTCCGAATATAAGTTAAAACGCCAAAAGGTTTACAATATTGATTTATCCGAATATGAAAAAGTGGCTGAGGGTAAAGCCGGTGACTATGTTTTGAAATGTCCTCATTTGCCGGAGCTTGAGGAAATAATGAAGCTGAAACCGAACAGTTATTTTCTTTCTTGCGGAGATATTGACGAATACGCTCGGGATGCTAAGCATATTTATGTTAATGTTATTCCGCGGATGATAGCTATACGCGTAATGACGGATGGGGCAAAATATCCTGATTGGTATGCCGTTGAAGTCAAAAATACAGGTAAGATGTAAGCAAACAGGGGAGAGGAAAAACCTCTCCCCTATTAAAGGAGATTAAAAATGAGTGAAATTAAAGTTGAAATAGCTGAAGAAAAAGATTTGCAAGAGCTGGCAGAAATGCATTATTTATCCAGTAAATTGCATAGAGAGTCTTGCGGTATGACGGCAAGAGGTTGTTCTAAAGAGAAAATGTTAGCGGTGGTGCAGTCTATTTTTAATAATCCGAAAAATGTTTTGTTTAAGGCTACTTGTGATAGTAAGATATGCGGTTGCTTATTTTTATGAGTATTCGAGAGTGAAGCGGCTCAGACTTGGAGTAAAACTTTAGAAATCGGGCATATTAGTGAAATTTTCGTGCATGAAAAATATAGAAGACAAGGAATTGCGAAGAAAATGATAGAAACAGTTGAAAAGTACTTGAAAAATAGAGGTGTTTATGCTTTAGATTTGGAAGTTTATCATTTTAATAAAGGAGCGCAGGCTTTTTATATTAATCAAGGATTTGGGCCAATTAAGACATATATGCATAAGGATTTATAATGAGTGAAGTTAAAATAGAAATTGCAAAGACAGAAGATGCAGAAAGTATTGCAAAGGTAGCATATCAAGTGGCTCAATTGCATGACGAGGCATTGCCTGAATATTTTCGCCCAGTGCCTAAAGAAGAGCAGTTGCGCAGTATTCAGAATATGCTGAAAGATGAGAAAATTGTTGTTTTTAAGGCAATATATGACGGGAAAATTTGCGGATTTCTGTTTTTGGAAATTGCCGAAAATATGAATGCTGAATATTCAAAGTTTGGTTTTATTCTTAATTTGGGTGTTGATGAGGCTTTTAGAAAGCTGGGAATAGGTCAGGCTTTGATGAAGCGTGCAGAGGAATATCTGAAACAACGAAAAATAGAAGCTCTGTGTTTGGAAGTTTTTGATTTTAATAATAATGCGGTTGTTTTTTTTGAAAAAATAGGGTTTAAGGCAACAAATTTATATATGCGTAAGATTTTGGCAGACGTATCGGCTGTTGATGGTGATGATTCTATTAAAATATTGAAAGCAAATGAAAAAGATGTTCAAGAAATTGCTAAAATTTATAATCAATCATCTAAATTGCATAAAAGTTTTGAAATATCTTTTTTTAAAAGGTCAAGTTATGACGAAAATTTTGATTATATTAAAAAAATTCTTAAAGATGATGAGTTTGTTCGGTTGATGGCCGTAAAAAATGATAAAATTGTCGGTTTTCTGTTTATGATAATAAAAAGCAGAAGGAGCGACGGTTTAACTTATCCTATTAAGGGATATATTTGTAATTTTGCTGTTGAGGAAACTTATCGCCGAAAAGGTGTGGGAGAGAAATTGATTAAGGCTGCTGAAAAGTATGTTTATAAAAAAGGTGTTTTAGTGCTAGATTTGGACGTTCATGCTTTTAATCAGAATGCTTTTGAATTCTATCAACATAGTGGATACAATGTTATGTATAAATTCATGCGGAAAGTTTTAAAATAAAAAAAGAGGAACATTTCCTCTCTTGATACTTCTATTATACGGATTGTGGTGAAAAAGTCAAGAAATTTATTTGACAAAACAAGAATTTTTTTGTTGATTTGAATCAATGTATTAGGCATATTAAGGTTGTGTTTTCGACTAAAGGAGGCTACATGAAAGAAAATAAGATTTTAACTATATTGGTTTTAATGTGTTTGGGGCTTAGCGGTTATAGTGTATGGCAAGGCTATACCTTAAAAGATGAAGTGGAGAAATTGCGGCAGGAACGTGTGTCTACTAATCAGAGTGATGATATTTTAAATGAAGCCCTTAAAATTATACAGGGAAAGAGCGGGGAAAATACTCAACCGGTGAAGAAAAAAGGTTTGATTGATAAAGCGAAAAGTGCTGCCGAGGCAAAGGCTTTGGATATGGTTGCCAATAAGGTTAAGAAATCCGTGCAGGAGAACGCAGAGACGAGTGGTAAAGATGCTTCTACGGCTTTGAAGGGAATTGATATGATTTTCGCCGTGATGCAAAAAGCTATTGATGCAGAAGAAGGAAATGCGACAGAAGCTGATGTGGCCAGAGAGCTATTCAGCGGTTTAAGAGATGCGGCTAAAGAAAGTGTGCAGGAAAATTCTGAAGAATAAATAAGTATCATTCTTTTATTTTATGATAGAGCGTTGTTTAAATACAGCGTTATAGATTTGTGCGTGTCTAACAAAATTTAAGAGAGGATTTTTTAATGACAGATTTGAATAAACCTGTTCCGCAGGCGCGGAACAAGACGCTGTCTTTTTGGGCTTTTGAAAAAGAGCGGTGGAGAAAGATAATGTGTTTTATCATGCGCAAAAAGAGGTCTGATGAAAGGGGTGATATAGGTGTATTTTCATTGGTATGGAAGATTTATAAAGAGATGAAAGGAGAAGCAAAAAAAGCTTTTATTCAGATGAATATTTACACAATATTTTTTGGTTTTTTTGATGGTATTAAACCTTATATTGATTTGTTGCTTTATGGATCTTTGCCTGCGGTATTGACAGGTTCTGAAAAGGTCAAAATAATATTTATGGGGATTGTCCTTTTATCAAGTGCTCAAAAAATATTAAGCAATATGTTCATGAATAAGGGTAGAAATATCGGTTCTAAGTTTCAGCAGGTTTATTTTAATCAAAAAAGCACTCAACGATATAAAGAAATTTTAGATAAACCCAGGGCTTTCTTTATAAAGAGTGCGCCAGAGACAATTAGGGGATTAGTGGATAGCATTACTCAAACAGAGGCAATTTTACTAATAGAATGTGGATATGTTTTGAGGCATATTCTGACTTTTTTTGTAGCAGCAACGAGTCTTTTTGTGATTTCTCCATTTGCAACATTATTTATTGTTTTGCTTTCTTTAATTAGAGTGGAATATGATTTTTATTGGTCAAATTATTTTCGGGATAAAAATAATAAAAAAAGACTGTTTAGGGCAAAAGTTTCTGCTGTTAATAGAGATATTTTGCGTAATTCGCCGCTTGTGCAAGACGGATTGAAGGTATCTAAAGAATGTTTTTTGATTGGTCATAGATTAAATTTATTAGCTCAAAATGAAATTAAGGTTATGTTTGCAGAGACCAGAAATAGTTTGGCAGGATTTTATGTCGGTGAAATTGTGGTTTCTCTTTTGGCTGCTTTTTTGGCTGTTGCTGATATATTAAAAACAGGAGATATAGGACGATTTGCTTTAATTAGCGGGGCTATATATTATATGACAAATTCTATTAGTACAATTCGTCATATTTATTTGAATTTGTGTGTAAAAAGTAGAAATACAATTGTTGATACAGAAAAGCAATTGGTGACGCCTAAGGCGCTCATTCGTAAATGCGGGGATAAGGAATTAAGTCAAAATGATAATAAAATTGTTTTGAAAAATGTAGAATTTGCTTATCCGAAAATAAAAGATGTGACCAAAATTGATGATGATAAAGGGGAAATTGAACGCGGCGAAGAAGTGCTGCACAATGTTTCACTTGAAATCAAAAAAGGTGGTGTTACGGTGATTGCCGGAATGTCCGGTCATGGTAAATCTACATTGATGAGTCTTATTCGCCATGATTATGATGTGACAGGCGGAGAGATTTTATTAGGCGGAATTAATGTGCAAGAATTAAGTGATGAGGCAATTAATAAACAGATTGCTTTTGTGGACCAGAATGTGCATTTTTTTGATAATACGCTGTTGTATAATGTGAAATATTTTAATCAAAATGCGAGCGATAAAGAAGTGCAAGATGCACTGGAGGCGGCAGGATTGACTAAAGATATTGCACGATTTAAAGACGGTGTATTTCATAAAATCGGACAAGACGGACTGGCGCTTTCCGGCGGGCAGAGACAGCGGCTTGCTTTGGCGAGAACTTTTTTGGCAGACAGACCGATTGTGATTATGGACGAACCAACAACGGGACTTGACCAAGTGTTGAGTTTTAAGGTGATGAAAGCGTTACAAAAACTCGGCAAAACTAAAACAGTACTGTTGGTAACGCATAATCCGACAGAAATTGCGCTGGCAGATAGAGTGTTGGTGGTCAATAAAGGAAAGATTGTAGCTGATGGTAAACCGACAGAGCTGATTGAAACGTCAGAGTTTTTGAAAAAATCGATGACAAAGCAGGATATTATCAGTAAGCAAAAATTATTCGCTAATTGTTAATCTTAAATAGCGGTTGGTAGCATTATCGACCGCTATTGACTTTTTAAATACGATGTTTAAAATTAATGATGAGTGTGGATAGGAGAGGTTATGGAAAGATTGATTATTGAAATTGCAGAAGAAAATGATGCTGAAGATATAGCAAAACTTTCTTATCAAGTAGGAAAAATGCATGATGACGCATTGCCGGAATATTTTAAGCCAACAGGAGAGAATGAACATCTGCGAATTGTAATGGATATGCTCAAAGAGAGTAAAACGATTATTTTTAAGGCTGTTTATGAGGAAAAAATTTGCGGTTTCTTAATGATGGATATCAAGGAAAGAATAGATACGTTTTATGCGAGATATGGTATTATAACTAATTTTGGGGTAGATGCTTTTTCTCAATGCCAAGGAATTGGAACGGCTTTAGTAAAAGAAGCAGAACTGTATGCGCAAAAAGTCGGTTTAAAGGCTCTTGATGCTGATGTTTTTGCTTTTAATACGAGGGCTATGAATTTTTTTGAAAAAAAAGGATTTATAGCAATAGATGTGTATATGCGTAAATTTTTAGAAAACAAGAGTATGGTTGATGATGTTAATGCGGTTAAGGTGTTAGAAGCAGAGGATAAGGATGTTAAAGATATTTTGCAGATTTACAATCAAATGAGAAAAATACATGAATTAGATGTTTTGCCTTTTTTTAAGACTAAAACAGATGAGGAATGTGAGCAGACTATCAAAGATATTTTGCAGAATAAATCAGGAAAAAATTTGATAAATTTTAAGGCTGTTGTTGGCAATAAAATAACTGGTTTTTTATTTTTGATAATACAAGATAATGAAAGTGAGGGACTTACTTATGAAAAGAAAGGATATGTCGGAAAAGTCGTCGTTGATGAACATTATCGAAAAATGGGGATAGGAACCAAGTTATTTAAAACAGCTGAAAATTATCTTTTGAAGAATGGCATAAAAGTGTTGGATTTAGATGTGAGCGCTTTTAATCAAAATGCTTTTGATTTTTATAAAAATTTGGGATTTGTAGTTATAGATACTTATATGCGGAAGGTTTTGTAGCTATATTTTATCAAAGTTAACACGTGGGTCAACAAGAGAGTAAGTTAAATCGCTGATTAATTTTAGGATTAAACCGAGTAGAGCGAAGATGTATAGTGTACCAAAAACAACCGGATAATCACGGGTCATGATTGCTTCATAGCCTAGAAGCCCCATGCCATTTAGGCTGAAAATTATTTCTATGAACAAAGAGCCTGTAAAAAGAATTTTCATCAGTAATCCTGGTATGCCAGCAATAATTATCATCATAGCATTGCGAAAAACATGGTGATAAAGGATTCTGCTGGGAGATAGTCCTTTGGCTTTTGCTGTTAAAACATATTGCTTGCTCAATTCGTCTATGAAAGAATTTTTTGTTAGCATTGTTAAAGAAGCTATTCCGCCAGCGACGATGCAGATTATAGGTAAGGTTATGTGCCAAAAGTAGTCGCCTATTTTTCGCCAGAGACTAAAGCTTTCCCAGTTGTCTGAAATTAGACCTTTTAAAGGAAATATCTGCAAATAAGTTCCTCCGGCAAATAAAACAATCAAAAATACTGCTGATAAAAACACAGGTATAGCTGAACCGGTAAAAATTATTGCAGAAGTTATAATATCAAATTTCTTACCATCTTGTTGTGCCTTTTTAATGCCTAAAGGTATGGCAATTAGATAAATTATCAGTGTAGACCAAAGTCCTAAGGAGATGGAAACTGGCATTCTTTCCTTGATTAGCTCTAAAACTGTTTTATCTTTGTAGTAGCTTTTGCCAAAATCAAAACTTATGTAGTCTTTGAGCATTTTTATAAAGCGTTTATGTACCGGTTTATCAAAGCCAAATTGCTGCTCTAATTCTTTTACCAAATCTTCTGGAACGCCTTTTGATCCTTGATATTTTTCGCTATTTAGATTTGGCTTGCCGGAAAGAATATTTCCCGTGGCAGATGTGTCTATTCCTTTGTATTGTGCCAGCATGTATTCGACTGGGCCTCCAGGGGCAAGCTGTATAATTGCAAAATTTATTAGCAAAATGCCAAATAAAGTTAGGGGAATCAAAAGTAGTCTTTTTATAATGTAATTACGCATTTTTTTAATCTTTCATCCACCAAGTGAAAATATCGACACCTGTATCTAAGTTATTTTCTGGATAGGCAAATTTATCCCAATAGGCAATTCGATCTGAATTTGTGTACCAATTAAAAATTACATAGTGATTAAATAATAGCACGCGGTCTAATGCTTGAACATAGGCGGTATATTGTTCGTTGTCTGCGGTTGAAATTATTTTTTGAACAAGTTCATCAACAATAGGATTCTTTACGCCAATAATGTTGTTACTTCCTTCAATATCAGCGGTACTACTGCTCCATAAATCTTTTTGTTCTGAGCCGGGCATTGATGTTCCGTGGTAGCCGCCGATGACTATGTCAAAATCAAATTTATCCATTTTATTTTTGTAGGTGTTGACCTCTAGAATGCGCGTTGTCGCTTTGATGCCGATTTTTCTTAAATTTTCGATAAAGGGAAGTAAAACACGAGTGAAAGTATTGCCGTTAGCGGCATTAATCACTATTTCAAATTCTAATGGTTCACCGGTTTTTACATTGCACATCTTTTCATTTATAAAATCATATCCAGCTTTTTGTAGCAATTTGACAGCAAGTTTTAAATTTTCTCGGTCTGAAAGACTATCATCTCGGAAAATAGTTTCAATTGGGGTGGTTAAAATTTCTGGAGGTAATTTGTCTTTTAGGTTGGTTAGAATTTGTAATTCTTTATCTTGAGGAATTCCTTTTGCAGAAAAGCGTGTATTAGCAAAAAAACTATTTAGGAGAAGATACTGATTATAAAATAAATTTTTATTTGCCCAGGGAAAATTGAAGGCAAAACTGATTGCTTGGCGGACATATGGATTTTGAAATTTTTGTTTGCGTGTATTAAAGGCAAAAAATTGTAAGGTTGCAGGGCGATTGTGTGCTATGGCTTGTTTCTTTATTTTTCCGTTTTTTACTAACTCATTATTATATCCGGTTGCCCATGATTTTGCAATATATTCAGTACGTATATCAATATTTCCGGCAAAGAGAGCTTGCAAGGTTACGGTCGTGTCTTGGTAATAATCGTATTTTACTTCATCAAAATTAAATATTCCTTTGCGTGTCGGCAAGTCTTTTGCCCAGTAATTAGGATTACGTTTGAATATTATGTACCGTCCGGCTTCAAAATCTTTAACAATATAAGGACCGCTGCCTAAAGGTGGAATCAATACAGGTTTATCATATTCTTTATTTGTAAAGTCTTTTGCTGAGAAAATTTTTAGAGATGTTAAGATAAGTGGTAATTCTCTGTTTTGTGTATCTGTCTTAAAATAAAACCGGACGTGATTTTTAGATATTTTTTTTACATAATCCACATCGGCATAGTAGAATTTGTATATGGGAGAACCTTTGTTAATTAGTGAATTAAAGCTAAATATAACGTCATCAGCAGTAACAGGTTCTCCGTTGCTAAAGCGTGCTTTAGGATTAATGAAAAATCCTATAAAACTTTTATCTGATGGTAATTCAAATTTTTCTGCAATCAGAGGGTAGGCTGTTTCAGGGTCATCCGCAGGGGTTATACCTAGGCTATCTAATGTGAGGTTTACAGTTTCGATAGAAGCGGTACCCTTAAATATGTAAGGATTAAAATTATCAAATGTACCGTATGCTGGTAAAGTTATATGTCCTTTTTTGGGGGCATCAGGGTTGGTGTAGTCTAAATGTTTGAATCCTTCGGTGTATTTAGGCGTTTCTCCAATTGAGATATAATCTTTTATACTTATTTGCGGGTTAGCAAAAGCATTATTTAGAAAAAAAATAGTGAAAAGGCTTAATGTTATCAGCCTATAGTTCTTTTTTTTCATTTGACCATGTTCCAAAAGGGTAAGCATATTCATCATAATTATTTTCTGGTGAAGCATTAATTTCTTTGTCTATTTCAGCAAGAGAAATAACAGGTGTTTGTTTCTTTATTTTAGGGGGTTCCGGATATTTTTTCTCTGCATTGACTTTTATGTTATGCAGTGCTTGTTGTGTTTTTGTAAAGCTGGAAATTCGCGGTGGTGTCGGGGAAAATTCTTTTTTTTCTGCAGTGGTTGGTGTTGAATTGAGCAATTCTTCTCTTATTGCTCTTAATCCTGAATCCATAGATTTTTCCATACTTTGTTGAGATAATGTCGGTTCATATATTGCGGATGTTTCGTTTTCTTCTTGACTTAAGAACGATGGAATAGAGAACGTTTCTTCTGTTAAATTAAAGTCTACAGGTTGCTTAAGAGGTGGATGATTTTGGTTAAGTGTGTTGTTTTGAGGTGGGGTGATTGATAAATTTTGTGCGACTGGTGTTAAAATGTTGAATACTTTGCCTAATGCACCGTATTCTACCATATTGTAGAATATCTTCTGGTTGTCATTTTCATTTAATAAAGTTTGAATAGTCTTGTATCGGGCGTGGAATTCTAAGATGCTCCCTTTTAGAAGGCTGTCTTTGTTGGCTTTCGTCGTTAGGTGATTAATGAATTCCGGTTGGTAATTAGTGATTTCTATAAATGTTTTAGCCATAATCCAACGTTCACCACCAATTGTCCTACTCCATAAATGTTCCAGTTGTGCGCTAGAAACAGAATTACTGCGCTTTATGATGTCTGATAATATTTCGTTTATGTCAGAGACAAGTAAATTAAATTCTTGGATTACGAATCCTTTCTTTAAGGCGTCTTCTTTATCTATCAACAGTTGCTCAAGAGTGGCTGTTTGTTCAACATTTTTTTGAACTTGGCTTAGCATATTATAGATGTAGCGATTTGCAGTTCTGTCTGCAAATAGGTTTTTTATCAATGCCAATATTCCCCATAGGACGGCTATTGGTAAAACAATAATCATGATAGCATAATAAAGAGTTTCTGTATTGGTTGTTGCTAAATCTTTAAGATTAAGTAATTTAGCACTGTATATTATCCAGAAAATCGTTGTAAAAGAGGTTATAAAAAAAGAAATGTTTAACAATTTGGGCTCCTGCAATTTTTTTATTATTCTAAAGTAAAAGCCTTATTTTGCAAATGAAAAATAAAGAAAATACTCTATATTTTTCATTTATATATCTTTTTAGGGGTTTAAATGTATAGTTGTAAAAAATATGGTGATTTTTTTTTATTTTGTGTTATTAGAACTCTAAGGTTTAATTTTTTGAGGATAGAAAATGAGTGATACGACTGCTCAAGCGTTGGATTTTGAAAAAGATATTTTGGAAATAGAAGAAAAAATTGAACACTTGAAGCTTTTAGCTAAAGATGAAGATATGGACATTACCCGGGAAATACGTCGGTTGGAGCGTAAATTAGGGCAACATATTAATCGCACATATATGAATTTATCAGCATGGCAGAAAGCACAAATTGCCAGACATCCTCTTCGTCCGCATTGTTTGGATTATATTCGTGCGTTTATAGATGATTTTGTTTTGTTGGCAGGGGATAGATGTTTTGCTGATGATGAAGCAATGGTTTGCGGCTTGGGCAAGCTAGATGGTATGCCTGTTGTAATTATCGGACAGGAAAAGGGCAATGATGTTGAGAGCCGTATTAAGCATAATTTCGGTATGGCTAAGCCAGAGGGGTATCGTAAAGCACAGCGGATGATGGTGTTGGCTGATAAATTTCATTTGCCGATAATTTGTTTCGTTGATACAGCAGGGGCTTATCCTGGTGTCGATGCAGAAGCTAGAGGGCAAGCGGAAGCTATTGCCTCGTCGATAGAAAAAAGTTTGCAAATAAAAGCACCTATTATTTCTGTAATTATCGGTGAAGGTGGTTCTGGTGGAGCCATTGCTATAGCTACAGCTAATAGAGTTTTGATGTTGGAGCATTCCATCTATTCGGTTATATCTCCCGAAGGTTGTGCTTCAATTTTGTGGCGTTCTGGTGATAAAGCTCAAGAAGCGACGGAGGCTTTGCGATTAACTGCTCAAGATTTAAAAGCCTTAGGGATAATAGATGAAATTATTAAGGAGCCGTTGGGTGGTGCTCATCGAAATCCTGAGCAAGTTTATACAACAGTTAAAGAGGCATTGATTAAACAACTGAAAGAAGTTCGCCAAATTTCGGGAGAGGAACTAAAAAAACAACGTACAGATAAATTTTTAAAAATGGGAAGAAATTTAACAGTTGATTTTTAGGATTTAAGATTATGTTGCAACCCTTTAGTTTAGCTTAAAATATAAAAACTGAAGATTATTTGATGAGGTGTGAAATTTGATAAGAATTTTACACCTTTTGTTATCCTGGGTAAGTAAGGATAGCTTTGATATGTAATTTATTTATTGTTGGAGGTTAATATGAAAAATTCTCAATCTAAGTTTTCTAATAAAAAATCAGGTAGAGAAACAAGCTCTCATACAGGTTCATCTTCTGGTTGTTGCTGTGGGTCTAAGCTTTCAGAAGAAATTGATGAAGTTGATATCATCGAAGAAAATGAAAAATAATTTTGGAGGGAAATCATGCGTCATGCTGTAACAAATTCTGCACAAAATGGACATGATTTAGCCGTTACTCATACTCCTACAGATTTTCGGAGTTTGATGAATTATTTTTGGAATTTTGTTGATTCGTCTGATACTGGGGAATTATCACCTAAAATTCAGGTTACTGAAAAAAAAGATATGGTTAATGTGGTTGCTGAGATTCCTGGAATTGATGAAAAAGATATTGATTTGCAAGTTTCAGCCGATGGAGTCCTTAGTATCAGTGGTGAAAAGAAAAACGAATCGGAACAAAACGAAAAAGATAATTATTTTTCTGAAATTTTATATGGTATGTTTAAGCGGACTATCCAATTGCCGTGGGATTTGGATTATGAGGCAACAACTGCTGAATATAATAATGGTATTTTGACTGTTTCTATTCCAAAGTCACCTGCGGAAAAACAAAAATTTAAGAAAATAACTGTTGGTCAGACAGATGCTTAATTTTTTGTTATGTTTAGAGCCGGTCTCTATTTGACCGGCTTAATTATTTTTTGTGGCAACAACTTTTTGGTATATACCGCCAAAGTATGTTTGCTGTGACCAACTACATAGTTCAGCCTTTGGTGTTAGGTCTTTGATGGCGTTTTTCCATAGTGTTTCTGCAAAAGGTTGGTATAGTCTATTTATGGTGCGGATGATGTATTTTAGAGGATTATACGAGGATGGCAAATGATAATCGATGAAAATTGCTTTTCCTCCCGGTTTTAGTGCATCAATGATATTGGTTAAAACCTTTGTGCGAGTGGTAGGGGGGAGTTCATGCAATAGCATATAGGAGATAATTGTATCATATTCTCCTCTTATTGTTTTGGTGGCATTAGCTTGGACCATGTTGATGCGTTGTTCGAGGTGCTTTTCTTTACAATTTTCTATGAGTTCTGGTATTACGTCTACAATGGTGTATGATCCGAGCATTCCTAATGAAGAGTATATTTTATCTATTTGTCCTCCGAGGGTTATTCCTATTTGTAGGATATGTGAATGGGGTAAAATTTCTTTTTTTAGCTCTTCAGTTAGGATGTAATGGTATCCTAACGTTATGATATTTAGCAAAAATGAGTTATCTAAAAAATTATATAATTTAGGATTTAGATATAACCATGAATAAATATCTGTTATATAGGGTGGTATAGTTTTAAGATTATTTTTTGTCATGCTTTTCCTCTTATTGTTTTTGATTTAATATTGTTTCTGATAAATATCCTCTTTTTACAGCTTCAATAACTGCAGATGTTCTATTTTTAACATTTAAGGCTTTTAGTATAATGGTAATATGTACTTTTATAGTTCCTTCTGTTAAATTGAGTTTGTGTGCAATTTGTTTATTAGGCAAGCCTTCTGCAATGCATTTTACAATTTCTAATTGTCTTTCTGTTAGTCCTTTGGCGCGAGCTTTTTGTGTTTCTGAAGGCATCTGTTTTAAGGCTTGTAAAGAGGCCGTCTCCGGCTTTGTGGTTTTGGTTTGGCTATATAATAAATCATGTGGAATATATGCTCCACCGGCTAGAACCAAATTTATGGCACTTATGATAAGGGTATTTGTTGCTGTCTTGGGAATGTATCCGGCCACCCCAATATCGAAGGTTTGTTGTAATATTTCTTTATCAAAAACAGCTGAAATTATGATTAGTGGTGTTTCTGGTAAAGTTTGATGAATTTTTTTAATTGCTGCTAACCAATTGGCTCCAGGCATGGCTAAATCAGTAATGATTAAGTTAAAATCGTCATATTGCGATAGGATTGAAAATATTTCTTCATAGTTTTTAGCTGAAATAATTTCAGCGTTTTGGAGGTTTTCTTTTAAAATGAACTCAAGTCCTTTTAGGAAAAGTTCATGGTCATCGGCAATGAGTATTTTCATTTTGTGTTCCAATCTCCAACAATTAGTTGCCAGCAGCTTAGAGCAGCTAATGCTGCTGTTTCGGCTCTTAAAATACGAGGACCAAGTGTTGCCCCGAATGCAAAGGGTGAATTTCTTAAGCGGTTAAGTTCTTCTGGGCTGAAACCACCTTCGGGGCCGATTAGAATAGCCGCTTTATTGTTAGGTTCAGCTTTTAGTATTTGTAAAAACGGAGCGCTTTGTAGAGATTCATCCATAAAGTATAAGCTACGGTCACAAGGCCATGTTTCTAAGAGAGATGTTAATGACTGAGGTGAAACTATTTCTGGTAAATCTGTTCTACGACACTGTTCTGCAGCTTCTATACTTTGCGCAGTGTAGCGTTCTACTTTTATGTTGGTAGTGTTTGTATTTTGGGTTATTGTTGGAATAATCCGTCTACATCCTAGTTCTGTTGCCTTTTCAATTACAAAATCGGTATTATCTTTTTTTAGTGGGGCGAATAAAATCCAAATATCAGGGCATTGCTTTTTTTCTTTGGTCTTTTTAGAGATTTTTATTTTATATCCTTTTTTATTTGCTTCAATCAGCTGGCAAATAAATTCTCCATTTTGATTATCAAAACATAGGAGATTATCTTTAATACTATATTTTACGACATCTTTTAGATAGTGGGTTTGATTTTCATCTAAGGTGATGATTTTTCCTATCTCTAAAGTCTCTTTTATGAATAATCGAAAGTTTTTGGCCATTTTTTATTCTTTGTATAAATTGATTTTATACTATGATATTATATGGGATGTGTTAAAGAATAGATAAAATTTCTAAATTTGATAATGAGGATATAATGATTATTACTATAGATGGTCCGGCGGCAGCAGGTAAGGGTACACTTTCTCAAAAATTGGCAGATAAATACTGTTTGGCTTATTTTGATACAGGAATGGTTTATCGAGCGGTGGGGCTGCAACTTTTAAAAAATCAGATGGATTTAAATAATGTGGCTATGGCCGAACAGATAGCCGAAGAGCTGACTTTTGTAAAAATGATGGATCTATCGCAAGATATAAATTTTCGTTCTGCACAAGGTGGAAATGCCGCCTCAATTGTTTCAAGCTATCCTGGAGTACGTTCTCGACTGTTAAATATGCAACGTCGGTTCGCGGAAAATCCTGTTTATGCTGATGGTCGTGCGGCAAAAGGGGTTATATATGATGGCCGCGATACTGGTACCGTTATTTGTCCTCAGGCGGATATCAAATTTTTTATTACAGCGTCTTCTGAAGTGCGGGCGCAGCGACGATATGATGAGTTTGTTGCAAAGGGTATGAATGCTGATTATAAACAAGTTTTAGCAGATGTTGTGGCACGAGATGAACGTGATGCGAATCGAAAAGATGCACCAATGAAACCTGCTGATGATGCGATTATTATTGATACATCAAATATGGGGATAGAGCAAGTTTTTGAATATGCTGTTGAAATTATAGAAGAAAAAATTAAATTACAATCTCAGGGAGTTGTCATGATGAAAAAGAAAGAATTGTTGCAGAATATCTATTACGTGGGTGTAGATGATAAAAAAATAGATTTGTTTGAAGGACAATATGTTGTTCCTAATGGTATTTCTTATAATTCTTATGTAATTAAAGATGATAAAGTTGCAGTATTTGATACTGTTGATAGGCTCATGGCAAAGGAGTGGTTCGCAAATCTGGAGGAAGTTTTAGGTGGAAAAGATGTTGATTATTTAGTCGTGTTGCATATGGAACCCGATCATGCCGCAAATGTCGAAAAGTTTTTGGCAAAGTATCAAAATGCTAAGATAATTGGTAATGCAAAAACTTTTAATATGCTTCCTCAATTTTTTGAAAATTTAGATGTCGAAAATCGCAAAATTGTTGTTGCGGAAGGAGATGAAATTTCTTTAGGAGAACATAATGTTAAATTTATAATGGCGCCGATGGTGCACTGGCCGGAAGTAATGATGGCCTATGAAACGAAAGAGAAAATTTTATTTTCAGCGGATGCGTTTGGTAAGTTTGGTGCGCTTAGTACAGATGAAGATTGGGCGTGTGAGGCCCGTCGTTATTATTTTAATATCGTTGGTAAATATGGAGCACCTGTGCAAGCTTTGCTAAAGAAAACGGCACAATTAGATATACAGAGAATTTTTCCATTACATGGACCAATGTTAATGGAAAATCTGGGATATTATATTGGAAAATATGATGTATGGAGTAAGTATGAGCCGGAAGATAACGGAATTTTTATCGCGTATGCTTCTATTTATGGAAATACAAAAATAGCTGCGGAAACATTAAAAGAAATTCTGGAAAAGAAAGGTGCTGAAAAAGTAATAATTACGGACTTGGCTCGGAGTGACATGGCTGAGGCTGTAGAGGATGCTTTTCGCTATGATAAATTGGTTCTAGCTTCGGTAACTTATGATGGTGATATATTTCCTTGCATGGAAACATTCATTTCTCATTTAAAGTCAAAAGCATATCAGAATCGAAAGATAGGGTTTATTGAAAATGGTTCTTGGGCGCCAGTAGCGGCAAAAAAGATGAAAGGTATGCTCGAAGGACAGAAAAATCTAACGTTTATGGAAAATGTTGTGACTATAAAGTCAGCTATGAACGAGAAAAATTTAGACCAATTAGAAAATCTTGCAAATGAGTTATTGCGCTAAGATTTATTAGTGGAAAGATTTAACCGCCTATTAGGGCGGTTTTTTGTTGCAAAAATAAAAATTTTAGCTATTCTGACTGCACAAAAAAATTATTATAAATATATCTAATACATTATTATGCGTACAAAAGACTTTTATATCTTTAGACATGGGCAAACAGACTTAAATGCTCAAGGTCGCTGGCAAGGTTCTGGTACAGATGCTTTGCTTAATGAAAGCGGTGTTGCTCAAGCTCGAAAACTTCGCGAAAAAATTATCGAAAGAAATTTTCAGCTTGATAAGCTTTATTGCTCTCCAATGCTTAGAGCCGTTCAAACAGCCAATATTATTGCTGACCAAGATTGGCACAGACTTTACTATACTGTCTTGTATGATTTGAGAGAGTGTGACTTTGGTGAGGTAGAAGGTTTGACCTTTGATGAATCTTATCAAAAGTATGGAAAAGAATTTGTTGATAGGTTTCTTTTTCCAACAGTTGATAATTGGGATGCAAAATTTCCTCAAGGAGAGAGCAAGCACGAGGTTTTTAATCGTGTTAAGAGCTGTTTGAAACATATTTTTCAAATAAACACTTGGGAGTGTGATAATCGTCTTGGTGTGGTTTGCCACGCTGGTGTGATTAGCGCACTTGAGTGTGGGCTTGGTTTGAAAGAGGTTTCTTATGCTAATTGCTCGGTACTGTATCTACGTTATGATGCAGAAGAGGGAAAATTTTCGCAAATTTTTGATTAAAAAAAGGCCGTCTGCATGTGAGCAGGCGGTCTTTTTTGGTGCACCCGGCGAGGTTCGAACTCGCAACCTTTGGCGTCGGAGGCCAACACTCTATCCAATTGAGCTACGGGTACATTTTTATTTTCGTTGATTGCTTATATACTATATTTTAGAAAAAATCTAGTTTTTTTTCGATTTTTTGAGAAGATTTTGCTTGACTTATTGGGATTATGTTTGTATGTATGAGCAAAAGTTTTTTGAGTAAAGGATAAAAAAATGGCTAAGAAATGTGAAATTTCCGGCACTGGCGTTATGAGTGGTAATAATGTAAGTCACGCAAATAATAGAACACGTCGTCGCTTTTTGCCGAATCTGCAAGTTGTTTCGCTTTTAAGTGAGGCTTTAGGTAAAGTTTATAGATTGAGAATTTGTACGAAAACTCTTCGTTCTATTGAACATAAGGGTGGTCTGGATGCTTATTTGATGGCTACTCCGGATAGTAAGCTTGCAGAAGAAGCAAAGAAAATTAAAAAAGTTATTGCTAGCAAGATCTCTGCTTAATTTTTTTGCAGGATTTTGGTTATGTAGGGGTCGCTCAGGCGACCCTTTTAGTTAAAAAACCTCGGAGTCTTTGAGACTTCGAGGTTTAATTTTACAAGAAGCATGTTTCTGGATGAAGTGGATCTGGTTCTATTGGATAGAAGGATGTTCCGTTATAAAATAAAAGCGTTCCTTTTTGTAGGTAAATATCTTCCTTTTGTCCGCATTTGAGTAAGCCTTTGAGGTTGATAAGGGCTATGGTCACCAGAAGAATGAATGTACTAGCTGAAAAGATGTAGATGAGTGCTTTTTCCTGATAAAGCTCTCCGTATAGGAAAATCCCAAGAGATATTACAAACAGAAAGGCGGTACTCAAGAGTAGTAATGTGATTTTTCTAGTCAGTTTTTGTACGTTAGAGAATGCCTCTAGAGCTTCTTGTGAACGAGAAAATACGACTCCTTTTTTGTAAGTGCTGGCTTCTGGGTAACCGGCTTGTTTGGGAGTCCTCTTGTACGCTTTGAAAAAATCTTCTTGCGCAGCAATTAATAATTGTTCTTTTTCCATAATTGTTTATTTTAGGTTTATAATAATTTGTAATTAGATAGACTCTAGGGCTTTTATGTGAAAAAAGCAACAGAAAATTTTTTGCTTGCTTTTTCTGTGTGGCGGTTATATACGGGTAATAATGTCGGGACGTAGTTCAGCCTGGTAGAGCGCTTGCATGGGGTGCAAGAAGTCGGAGGTTCGAATCCTCTCGTCCCGACCAGATATAAAAGTAAAAAAATTTTTGGATATTTACTAAATAGTTTAGTAGTAAGAGGAAATTATACTATGTTTCCGTGTATAGATAAAAAGTTCGGTGTCACTTGTTCAGAAAATAATTCTTCAAAACATTTTTTATCAATAGATATTTTAAGATTTTTAGCAATATTTTTAATTACTGGGTTTCATATAGGCAGATATTTTTCTTTTGATTTACATAATATATTAAGTATTTTCTCACTTGCATTTAGGCAGGGAGGACAAGTTGGTGTTGCTGTATTTTTTGTAATTGCTAGTTATTGTATGCAACTCAGCTATAATAAAGAAAAAAATACGTGTTTTTCTTTTTGGAAAAAAAAAGCAAAAAAAATAATTTTACCTTATTATACAGCAATATTGTTCTGGATTATAGGCGTTAATTCAGGTGTGGCAGTAAAAAATATAGAATTTTGGGATATTTTTACGCATTGTACATTTATTCATAATTTATATTCAACTACTATGTATTCAGTCAGTGGAGTATTTTGGTTTTTAGGAACATTAGTTGATTTTTATATTTTGTTTCCATTTGTTTCAGCAATAATAAGCAAATATTCAAAAATATCTTTTATTTTGTCTTTTGTTGTTTGTTTTTCTTCGTTGTATGCCGTAAGGTTATTAGATAATTCAGTTGTGCTCAGTCGTTCATTTTTTGTTTATTTGCCTTGTTTTGTAGTAGGGATATTGCTTTATGATAAGAAATTGAACTTAAAATACGGAAATGTTTTTTTATTAATAATCAGTTTGATAATACTATTTTTTGTGAACCCAAAATACATAAATAAATTATTTTGGAATCTGCCTATTTATGCTATTTTGGTTTCAATTTTTCTTAGTATCGGAATTATTAATTTGGAAAAATTTATAAAGAATATTAAGGTTGTTAAGTGGATTACTTTTATTTCAAAAAGAAGTTTTTCAATTTATCTTTATAATTATATTTTTTATATTGCGCGTCCGATAAATAGAAGCAGTTTTGTTTTTTGTATCTTGTATATCTTTACCTTTTGTTTCGGAATTTTAATGTATGAATTAGTTGAAAAAAGGAGTTTCATCAGTGGCAGATTTAAGAGGTATTTTTTCAAATACTTCTGGTTGTAATAACGCCTGAAAATATATAAGTTCCAACGAAGCTGGCAGTATATGTCATCGTTTTTGAAATAAAAAAAGCACGAGGCTGGTATCTACACCTTGGGTGTCCAGAATGGTAGTAAAAACATGTCCACGTGGTAAAACACCTTAAAATACAATCTTTCTGACACCATTAAAAATGCTATCTTTTTCCTGATTTAGTGGTGGTGTGCCCGACCAGCAAATAAATTGTATTTATTTAAATATTATAATATGGAAAAAAGTGATTTTGTAAAACTCGTAAAAGAAAAGTACCACGTAGAAGGGAAAGAATGCTACAAGTGCAATGTTATGCGCATAAATTCCGATGGTACAGGTCAAGTGATGCAAGGTTATGTTGTTGATGATTATTTCATTGACGCAGAAACTTTGCAAGTTTTCAATAAGTCATATTTTAATCTGGTTAATAATATTGAGGACTATGAGAATATTTAATAATCCGGCTATTAACCGATTAGTTTCAGAATTATGTATGGGGGCCAAGGAGCTCCCTT
Source organism: Alphaproteobacteria bacterium (assembly GCA_017475705.1). GTDB lineage: Bacteria > Pseudomonadota > Alphaproteobacteria > RF32 > CAG-239 > CAG-267. Next base: position 13,387 of record JAFVFB010000006.1, on the reverse strand, counting down.
TTTTATTGGATTACCAACGAGAAAAAGCGTAAGCCTGCGCTAGGTGGGAAATTATTGCAAAATTAAAAAATATAACTATTATTTTTTATAGTGTTTTAAGCTGATATTTTATATGAGAGATATGAGAATGGAAGAATTTTACTTAAAGGATGGTCGAAAAGTTTATGTACGCCCTCTAGAGGCTGGTGATTTTGAGGGATTTTGTTGCTTTTTTGAGCAATTAGCTGAAGAAACCATTTATACCAATCAATATCCAGGTCGTCCGAGAAAAAGTCAGGAGGCTTATAATGCTCAACTTTATAGTGAGAATTTCTGCAGATGGGTTGCAATTGATGAAAATGGAGCGATAGTGGGGACGTGTAGTATTGGTATTGAAAGGGCTGATCATCCGTGGCTTAAACATGGTGCTGGTTTTGGGATTATGTTCTTAAAAGAATATACAGGACAAGGCTTAGGGCGATTTTTCATGCAAAAGATGGAACAATGGGCCAGAGATAAAGGTGTGCACCGTATTTCAGCGGAAGTTCGGGCTAAGAATGTTGCCGCATTAGCACTGTACCTTAAATGTGGATTTGTGGTTGAAGGTTTGGCGCGTCATGCGGCATTTATTAACAACGAATGGCATGATCATTATTACATCAGTAAAATTTTGGATTAATCGAGCCAATATTCTACAGTTGAAACAACGCGAACGGTCTTATTGATTTGTTGTGTTTCATAACTGCTTAGAGTCTGTTCGCGAGGAAGAATGGAGAAAATTCCTTGATTGGCATGGCGAATTTTTCCAACTTTGCTATGAGAATTTTTTGCAAACTCTTCGGCTGCTTTTTTGGCATTTTGTGTGGCATCAGCTAACATTTGTGGCTTGATGTCATTTAGTTTGGTGAAAATGTAAGATACTGGATAGCCTTCACTGTTATCAAAAACGATACCTTCTGCAATCAGTTTATCTGTTTGCGGAATTGATTGTTCGACTAAAGTCACATTGTTGCTTTTTACAATGATGCTTTGTGTAAGAATAAAACGTGAGGTGTTGGCATCATTACTGCGGTATGGATTGGCCATTAAATCATTTGTTTCTATGCGGTCAATTGTTATTTCTTCTTTGCTAAAGCCTTGATTTTGCAAAAATTTTGAAATTTTTTCTGCTTGTGAGGCTATTTGCTGTTGGGCATTTAGCAAGTTGTTTTCGGTTATTACAAATTTTAATTTCCAGATCGCTAAATCTGCTGTGACGTCCATTTCTGCTAGTCCCTTAACTGTCACAGTGTTATTGTTTATGTGTGTTTTATAGTAGTAGTATCCTGGGAAAAAGCCACCTAAGGCTATACCAAGCGCAAGCACGGATGATGCTAAAACTTTGTGGTGGTGTTTGTGACGGTTATTAAGGGGAGTTTGTGTTTGTTCCATAATGATGCCTCTCAAAAATGTTTTTGTTAATATATGATTTCTATATTGGGTAGACAAGATTAAATGTAAAGATATTTTTTTATTTATAATATGGCTTTGATGGCCTCAGTGGTTGAACTGGTGGGTATCTCTTTGCTAAGATTGCTTTTTTGCAAAGAGATATTTTTTAAGAGATAGTATAAATAAATGGTCGTAAATATTCTGAGAGAATGTGTTAAATTTAATTGTTTATTTTTGTGTTGATTTATCAATTCAAATAAATAGTTTCTTTTGATGTTTTCATGTTCACAGATTATGTTAATGGCTTCCCATTCTTCATCTGCTAAATGCATACTGGTTTTATTATCTTCTAATATGACTATTCTATTTGCAAAATTAACCATTATTCCCTCTTTGTTGTTTTTATGTTAGATTAGACAATTTTTTCAATGGCTTTGTAAATTCGGCTGGCCGGTGTATCTTCTTCTGTTTGTTGCGAATATATTTTTGTTAGAGCATTTTTATAATAAATAAGGGTAAATAATCTGATTGCGGCTGTCAGGTTTGTTTGCTCGCTGCGATTTAACTCTATTAGTTCGAAAAGGTCTTTCCTTGGAATATTTTCTTGCTCGCAGATGTAATCGATAGCCTTCCACTCCATAGGAGTTAAGCGCATACTTGTTTTGCGGTTATAAATACAGACGATTCGATTTGCTAATAAAGACATCTTATTCTCCTTATTTGATTTTATTATTTTAGAGAATAATATTTAAATTACAACTTATTTTTTATATTTTTTAAAAATTTTTATAGTTCGTTGATTTCTTTAGCGATGTCTTCGGCGATATTAAGTTTTGACTTTGGAAAAACAGCCGTTTTATTTTCTGAAAGAAGAGAGGCATAGTTGTTATTGATCAGTGATTGAACGAATCTTAGGTGTTTTGCAGATAACCAGTCTTTACCGGTAAAAATTTGCAAGGGCTTTTCTGTTGCTGTTGCCTCGCAGCACATGGAGACAGAATCCCCTGTGACAATGATGTTATCTGCACAGGCTAAAAAACCTAAGTAGGGGTTTGGTTTGTTATCACCCCATAAATAAGAATAATGGGGAAAGTCTTCTAAGATGCTCATAATCTTTTTTTCAGCCTTAGGACCTGTGCGACGAGAAGTGGTAATCAGCAAAGATCCGCCTTCCTTTAGTTTTAATGCTTTGATTTTATTGGCTAGAGTTTCCGCATTCTGAAGCGAAAAAGAGTGTTTTTTTATGGCACCACCAATGATAACTGCTGTTATAGGGTGGGGAAGTGCGGAAAATTCAGTTTGCCAAAGCTTTTTAGCTGCAGATAGCTTTTCCGGTGTTATAAAATGTGGTGAGCCAATTGTATATTTTATATTTTTGAGGTTTATTTTATATTTATCATGTTCGGGAACATAAATGGTGGTAAAATCTTTGCTCCCCCAAAAGCCAATGTGTAAAAGTTGTATTAGTTGTGTTTGGGCATTTTGTTTTTTGAGCCAACGAGCAACAGGAGCCGTTCTTCTTGAGGAAGATAAAACAACATCAGGCCAAGGAGCTGATAAAATAGATTTGCTTTTAGTTGTTAGTCCTAGCAGGGTATTGGCACGTAAGAAATTAGGGAGGGCCGCCCATTTTGTATATTCTATTTCTTTGAAGGCAATATTAAATTTACTTGTGTCCAGATAATTTGCAACACCTTCAGCTTGGTGGCGGCTTCCTATTCTGTTGTCGAGTAGTATCCAGATAATTTTTTTCATTTAAAAATACATTTTAGATGGTTGAAAACACTTTTTTAATATTTTCTTTAAACATATATGTTAATGGAAATATATGCAAGCATAATTTTAATTGTTTGGAGTTTGATTGATGTGGAAATATCTTTTTTTTGTCGCTTTAATTTTGGTAGCAGCATCGGCTCATGCTCAAATTGCGGCTTTAGATAATGCAAAGTATATGGCTGTATTAAAAGTTGTTGTTAATTACAAAATGGCAGATGAAAATATTGTTGATGATTTGGATAAGCTCAGAGAATCGGAACGATTTAGAAAAGAGCTTGAAAAAATTGTAAATAAGTTAGATAATTCTAAACAAAGCGATGCAAGTAATCGTCGGGTTATGCGCATTCTAGAGCAAGCTGGTAAAGATGTTTATAGAGAACTTAAATAAGGAGAGTATTATGAAAAAATTTTTGATTTTGTTAACAGTAATCATGTTAAATGCTTGTACGACAAAATATATTTTGATGGATGAGAATGGTAATCGCGTGGATGGCGATTTTTATACAGAGAATTCGAATCAAAATATTACTGTTGCGGAAGTTGATGCTAATAGCAATGTGTTATTAGAAGAGAATATAACTGCAGATGATGTTTTTGTGGTAAGTCAGGGGGCTGACTTTGTTACTTATCAGTATAAAAGTGTACGCGTTGATGAGATTTCTCCGTTAGCATCTTTGTATTGCGCTGATACTGTGGCAGGTGCTTCATCATATTTACGCGAGGTTTCTATGTATCATAACGGATTTATGCGGGCAACATTTGACTGTGTCAATATTGCAATCTAATAATCCTTTCCTTATATTATTATAAGGAGATAAGGAAATGGTTAGGAATCTATATGATGTGCTTGGTGTAAGCAAAACAGCTACATCAGCGGAAATTAAATCACAATATCGCAAATTAGCGCGTAAATATCACCCGGATTTAAATAAAGACGATAAAAACGCTGCTGAGAAATTTAAAGAAGTATCTCAGGCTTATGATATTTTGGGTGATAAGACGAAGCGACAGCAATACGATAATAATGAAATAGATGCAGAAGGTAAGCCCACCAGTTTTGGTGCAGGGGGTTTTGGAGGAGGCTACCGTCCTGATGGAGGGGGCTATCGTACTTATTCTTCGACGCAAAATTTTGGTGATGGTTTTGATTTTTCTTCAATATTTGGGGAAGATATTTTCAGTAAATTTGGTGGAGGAGGTTTTTCTCAACGCGCGCAAAAGGCAAGGGATTTGGCATATTCATTAGATATTGATTTTTTGGATGCAGCTAAAGGTGCAGAAAAAAATATTGTGATGAATGGAAAACAGCTTAACGTTAAAATCCCAGCTGGCACCGTTTCTGGTCAAGTTTTGCGCTTAAAAGGGCAAGGTGAAAAGGGTGCCAATAGCTCTTTAAATGGGGATGCCTTAATTACGATAAATGTGCGCTCCCATCCTTATTTTAAGTTGGAAGGAAAGGATATCTTGTTGGTTTTGCCTGTTTCTATCAAAGAAGCCATTTTAGGGGCAAAAGTTATTGTTCCAACGATTAGCGGTATGGTTAATGTTACCATTCCACCATATTCTTCTAGTGGAGATAAACTTCGCTTAAAAGGAAAAGGATTAAAAGTTAGAAATAGTATTGGGGATGAGATTATTACTCTTTCTATAATAGCACCGAAACATAAGAATAATGAGTTGGAAAAAATTTTGAGTGAAATGAGTGATGAGCAAATGAGGACCTTTTAATGAATTTTGAAACGTTAGGTAATTTTGAATGGTATAATGAACCTGAAAATGTACGGTTTGAGACTGAAAATATGATTATTTTTGCAAAGGCGCATACGGATTTTTGGCAGAGTATACACCGTGGATTTAAAAAAGATGATGGTCATTTCTTCTTTAGTCGGCAAAAGGGGGATTTTTTATTAACAGTTAAATGGCAATTTGATGTGTTGGAGCGTTTTTCACAATGTGGTCTAATGGTACGCTCTGATGAAAGGAATTGGTTAAAGGTTTCCCTTATGAACGAAACATCTGAAGATGATGTGTTGGGTGTTTCTTTAACAATAAATGGTCATTCGGATTGGTCTGGCTTTCACCTGAATCAAGAAGTTCATGAATTATGGCTTCGGTTGCAGCGTGTGGGTGATGATTATATTTTGTTTTATTCGTTAGATGGAGTGGCTTATAATAAGCTTAAAATGTTTTATCTTAAAAGTTACGATGATATTAAAGCTGGGGCATATATTGCAAGTCCTAATCAAGAAGGGTTTGCTGCGGCTCTTTGTAATATAAATTTTGGAATTTGATGCTGATGTAAAGCGGCTCTTTTTTATTTGATAATTAAAATCTTACTTGACAACTATAAAGAAAAGGTGTTTCAAATATAATTCTCAAACATACCTTTCGGTAGGTATTTATGTTTTGGAGGTCTGAGTGGTTAGGAAATCTAAGGAAGATGCAGAAAAAACTCGTCAAGCTGTTTTAGAGGCAGCATTGGATGTTTTTTCTGAAAAAGGATATGCTAAAACAACTTTTGATGAAATTGCTGCTAGAGCTGGTTTCACTAAAGGGGCTGTATACTGGTATTTTCGGAATAAGGCTGATTTAGTTGCTGCTTTAATAATTGAGTATATGCAACGTAAGGAAATGCAGGTTTCTCAAGTTATTACAGAGGGTTGTCATTTGGATGATTTGTGTAAATGTTTCCAGATGTGGGCGCAGTTAAGCCAAAATGATTTGCGGTATGCAAAATTTAATAAATTTATTCTTTGCCAAATGGAGTGGTCTGAATCTGTTCTGACACGTGTTGATAAGAGTTTGCTTGAGTTGAAAAATTTTCATTTAGAGAAAATTAATAAGATTTTAGTAGTGTGCGAAAAAAATGGGGAGCTAAAAGAAGGAGTAGATATTGATAAGGTGACGCATATTATTATCGCTAGCTATATGGGAATCATGTTTTCTGCTCTTAGTAAAAGATTTGATTATGATGCCGTAGAAATGGTACAAATGGGATTGGGTTATTTAATTGATGGAATACGAAAATAGGAGAGGTTTTTATGCAAATTAAAAGCAAAATAGAACAAGTAAAAGAACATATTGTTGAGAAGTTAAAAAAAATAAATAAAAAATATTTATATGCTTTTGTTGGTGCTACCATATTAGCCGTCGCAGGATGTCATTTTTATGGGCAAAAAAATCTTAATGGTGTTATGCCTGCGGTTAATGCTACTGTAGCGGTGGTTAAACAAGAGAAAATTGAAAATCCTAAAAGCTATGTTGCATTAGTAGAGGCTATTAATAGTGTTGATGTTGTTGCAAAAGTTAGCGGTAGTATGGATAAAGTTAATTTTGTAGAGGGAAGCTTTGTAAAGAAAGATGATGCCTTGTTTGTAATTGATAAAAATAGATACAAGGCAAATTATGATTTGGCACAAGCTCAATTAGAAAGTGCTCAAGCAAATTTGACTAGAACAGAGCGTGATTATGCAAGGCAAAAACAGTTGAGTGCTAAAAATATTGCTTCAAAAGCAACGTTTGATGCTGCGGAAAGTTCTTATTTGCAAGCAAAAGCGGCTGTATCACAAGCTAAAGCGCAGTTGGAATTAGCTAAAATTGATTTAGATAATACAGAAGTCAAGGCCTATATTGACGGGGTTATAGGTAAAACAAAGGTAACGGCTGGAAATTATGTTAATGCGTCTGCAGAGCCTTTGGCACGTGTTGTGCAGGTTGATCCTATTCGGGTTGCTTTTTCTTTGACCGATAAAGAATTTCTGGAACTTCAGGCAATTGGAAAGCAAAATCTTGATGATTTTGAAATTAATATTGAGTTAGCTAGTGGTCAGATTATTAAACAAAAATTGGATAGAATCTTTGCTAATAACGAAATAAATATGGGAACGGCGACTGTTGCTGTGTATGCTGATGTGCGTAATACAGACCAGTTGCTTAAGCCTGGTGCTTATGTCCGCGTTTTTGTTACATCCTCTAGGCCTAAAGAAGGTTTGGTAATTCCTGAGCAGGCGATTGTTCAGAACGAAGGTAATTCTTTTGTTTTTGTGGTTACAGAAGATAATATTGCAAAAATGCGTCCCGTTAAATTGGGCGAGGCATATGAAGGTAAACAGGTTATAGAATCAGGTTTGGCTGCAGGAGAAAGAGTTATGACCGGAGGGTTAGCTAATAGAATGCTGCGAGACGGTGCCTTGGTTAATATTGTGCAAACGAACTAACTCAGGGAGGTCAAGATATGTTTTCTAAGTTTTTTATTGAAAGGCCTCGTTTTGCTGTTGTTATTGCAATTGTTATGAGTTTGGCCGGGTTGATTGCTATTTTTATGTTGCCAGTGGCTATGTATCCAGAGCTAACGCCGCCTCAGATTATGGTCCGTGCAGATTATACCGGGGCCAGTGCTGAGACTGTGGCCAATACTGTTGCTATTCCGATAGAAACAGCAGTTAATGGCGTTGATGATATGATGTATATGGAGTCTTCGTCTTATAATTCTGGAAGGTACGAGTTAACAATTAGCTTTGAAATAGGGACAGACCCTGATTTGGCACAAGTTAAAGTGCAAAATCGTGTGCAGCAGGCACTTAATCAATTGCCAGATGAAGTGCAGGCTCGTGGTGTGACTGTGATTAGGCGTTCCTCTGAAATTTTAGGCTTTTTGCAGGCTATTTCGCCAAATGGTACGCATGATAAAAACTTTTTAAATAATTATGTTACTAATAATATTAAAAATAATCTTGGCCGGCAATATGGTGTTGGTGATGCAACAGTGATGGGTTCGCCACTAAGTATGCGCGTTTGGTTGGATGCAGATAAAATGGCGGCTCTTAATTTGCCAATTAGTACTGTTCGTGCGGCCATATCCAGTCAAAACTATCAGCCTTCTTTGGGTTCTGTTGGTTCTGAACCAAATGATGGTAGTAGTAATATTGTGTTTTCTTTGGAAACAAAAGGCCGCCTGAATGAGGCTAAAGATTTCGAAAATATTATTGTTCGCACAGAGGCCGAAGGTGGTTTGGTTCGCCTTAAGGATATCGCTCGTGTTGAAATTGGTTCTGAAAGCTATTTAGTTACATCAGATGTTGATGGGCAAACGAATGTTGGTATTATGGTTAATAAACTCTCTGGGGCTAATGCACTTAAGGCAATGGATGCTGTTAAAGCTGAGTTATCAAGGCTTTCTAAATATTTTCCAGAAGATTTTGAAGTTAATGTCTTTTTTGATGCGACAGAATTTATTCGTGTTTCTATTGAAGAAGTTGTATTTACGTTATTTTTAACGTTTGGTTTGGTTGTTTTGGTTTGCTTTATTTTCTTACAAAATTGGCGGGCAACTCTTATTCCATCTATTGCTATTCCTGTATCTATTTTATCAACTTTTGCAGTTATGCTGGCTTTAGGGTATAATTTGAATATTTTGACATTATTTGGTTTGATATTAGCTATTGGTTTGGTGGTGGATGATGCTATTGTGGTGGTAGAGCGAGTATTGTATTTAATGCAATCAGAAAATTTATCGCCAAAAGAAGCATCTAAAAAGGCAATGGAGCAAGTTTCTTCTGCTGTGGTTGCTACAACTTTGGTGCTATTGGCGATTTTTGTGCCTATTGCGTTTATGGGGGGGGTGACAGGGCGAATTTATCAACAATTTGCCATTTCTATTTCTTTTGCAGTGCTCTTTTCTGGCGTCAATGCGTTGACACTTAGTCCGGCTTTGTCTGCTACGCTTTTGAGACATGTTGAACCAAAAACATCAGGTTTTTTGTATAGGTTTGAGCAACTTATAAATACAACGAAAAACAGATATGTTCGTCTGGTTGCTTTTTTAGGTCGTAAAATTCTTTTTATTCTTTTGATTTTAGCCGTTCTTTTAGGGTTGAATCTTTTTGCTGGTCGATACATTCAATCTTCCTTTTTACCAGAAGAAGATCAAGGTGTTATTTTGGCAAATATCCAATTACCAGAAGGGGCATCAGGTAAGCGTACGGCAGATGTGATTGAAAAAACGCGCGATATTATGAAAACAGAGGACAAAGTTCGCTCTGTGATGAATTTACGAGGCTTTAGTATTATGGCTGGACAAGGTGAAAATGTGGGATTTAATGTTATTGCATTAAAACCTTGGGCAGAACGTAAAGGTAAAGAAGATTTTTCTACTAATATTAGAAATCGACTGAATGCGCACATGCAGGGAATACCGGAGGCAAGTATTATTTTATTTGAATTTCCTGCCATTCCGGGGTTAGGTAGTAATAATAGTATGGATTTACGTTTACAGTCTATTGAAAACTCGGATATGACAGAGTTGGAGAAGAATTTAAATCAGTTTTTAATAAAGCTTAATCAGTTACCTGAAGTGGCAATGGCTTATTCTACCTTTACTTCACGAACACCGCATGCTTATTTAGATATCAATCGAGAAAAGGCTGAATTGATGGGAGTCTCTATTGGTAGCATTTATTCTACATTGCAGACTTATTTGGGATCCATGTATGTTAATGATATTAATATCGGTACGCAGGCTAATAAAGTTATGGTTATGGCTGATTGGAAATATCGGCAAAATTTGGATAGTATAAAGAATTTGTATGTGCAAAGTGCTTCAGGGCAGATGGTTCCGTTGGGCAGTTTGATAGATATTCGTCGTGTTACTTTGCCACGATCAATTAACCGTTACAACCAATATGCTGCAGCTACAGTTAATATCAATGCCGTTCCAGGAGCTAGTTCTGGTGCTGTTATGGCTGCTGTTGAAAAGTTAGCTGCAGAGACCTTGTCAAAATCTTATTCATATGAGTGGTCAGGTATGAGCTTACAAGAAAAAAGGAATGAAGGGCGTATAGTTTATATTGTTGCTTTGGCTATCTTGTTTGCTTATCTCTTTTTGGTGGCGCAGTATGAAAGCTGGACTATTCCTCTTTCGGTGATTATGTCTGTTATGACAGCGATGTTGGGAGCTTTTGCTGGGTTGTATATTGCCGGATTACCTTTAAGTATTTATGCTCAGTTGGGTATGGTCTTATTAGTAGGGTTATCTGCTAAAAATGCAATTTTAATTGTGGAATTTTCTAAAGAAGAGCATGCTAAGGGCACTTCTATTGTTAAGGCGGCGGAAATTGGAACACGGGAGAGATTTAGAGCCGTATTGATGACAGCTTTAACGTTTATTTTGGGTGTTGCTCCATTAGTATGGGCCACAGGGGCTTGTGCCGGTTCTCGAGTAGCTGTTGGTGTACCAGTTTTCTCTGGCATGTTGATAGGGACATTAGGTGGTTTAGTGGTTATTCCTCTGTTCTACATTTTGGTGCAAACGATTGTTGACAAGTTTTATCTTGGAAAGGCCATAAAGTTTAAGTAGTTTCAACTTATTGCGGATATTTTGAGTTTTTTGCGTGCCGCTTAAAATAAGAAAATACTTGCAATCTAAAAAGTTTTATACTATGAGTGTATTGATTTAGGTGTGGTCCCATCGTCTAGAGGCCTAGGACGCGGCCCTCTCAAGGCTGCAACACGGGTTCGAATCCCGTTGGGATCACCAATAAAACATAAAAGCACCCCAAAGCGGGTGTTTTTATGTTTTAAGGACGAAGTCTGAGAGGTTCGAACTCGTAAAAGAGTTCGACTACAAGCGAAAGCGAGACAAAGTATCGCGGTCGTTTTGAAAAAACGATGAGTGCTAGTGCGACCGAATGAAATGAGGTCAATCGAAGTTGGGATAACCAATACAAACAACAGCCTGCAAAATGGATGTTTTTCTTTTTAAATCAAGTTGTTAATTGAGTTCGAATGTTATGTTTTCAAAAACATCAGTTTTGGAAATTTTACGAACTCGCTGTGGTAAGAATGCCATGAAATCGAGCGTTCATTATAAACAAAATATTGACAAATTATCTTTTTGTTGATATAATGAACTCTACAAAATGCATTATGTTCAATATGAGGTCTTTGATGGATGATGATATTTGCAAAAAAGTTCAAGATGCATTGAATAGTGTGAATGAACAGCAAGAAAATCTCAGAAGGCAAAAACAGTATATTCCTCCTCAATTTGTTGCGCATGCAACACATATTTCTCAAGAAGAATTTAGAATATCTGTTCCTGAGGTGTTTACAGGTGTTTCTTCTAAAACAGAAATTGTTCCCGCATTTTCAAAAGCAACTCAAAATGAATTAAATGCTTTTAAAAATCTTCTTTCAACATTAAATACAAAAGAAATTGAGCAATTGAAGATAAATTTGCCTAAGTCTCCGAAGCGTGTTTTTGCGATTTCAACAAAACAAGATGATAAAGGCAATCCTATTTTTGATGAAAACGGTGTTCCTATACCTCAAGACGGAAGTTATGCTTATTCACTCAAAAAATGTTCGGCCAGTATTTGTTTTGTTGATGAGGGTATTCCTTTGTTAATAGGGTTTAGAGAAAAGTATGCAGATTTTGAAAATGGTGAAAAAACAGGACACATATATATAGGCAAAGGAAGTGCTTTTAAGTCGGAATATGATAATAATGGAAATATTACGGAATTTACTTCAACCGATAATATGCAAGTTATCTTTCATATGCAAACGACACCTCGTGAGGCAATGCAACATAATGTGCAATTCGTTATGTTTGGTAATGCTGAAGATTATGAAAAATGGTCTGAAAAAGTCAGAAAAAAAGAGGAGAATTTTGAAACCTTTGTTTCTTCTAACAGCTATAAGATTACTTCTTTGCAAGAAGAAATTTTAACCGGACGTGCAACATTTATAAATGCAACGGCCAATGGTTGCAATCCAAAAATCAGCGGTTTAACAAGAGCAACGGCGAAATATTGTGAGCTTATGACTTTAAATCGTATCAGAATGTGATTTCAGCTCGTAAATTGTGAGCAAAGCATTTACCAATGCAAACGGCAGGCTGTAAAATCTGCTGTTTTTTTGTTGAAATACTGAAGATGATTTTTCATTAATAAATTAAAAAGATAAAAAAATATTTTATTCAACTATTGATTTTTATTATATGATAATTCCTATATAAAAATTGGACGTGGACTTGAACTTAAATAATCTGGTTTAATTTTTTATTTAGGAGATAGGAAATAGTGAGTAAAATAGTTACTAAAATTGGAAAATATGTGGCAAAAAAAGCTGCAAATGAAACTTTGAAAAATGTTTTTGATACCTATGATTATATATCTGATAGAATTTCAATGGGAGCGAGACCGCTTAATATCAGTGAAGATGAAGAAATGGCATGCTATAGGCAATATCCACATGATACAGCTCGATGTAAAGCTATTGGAGATAAAATTAGATATGATTATAATCATCCTTGGAAATCTAAAAGAAAGTAGGCGCGTAAAAGCAATATCATTTTGATATTGCTTTTTGTTTTTAGTTGTTTTAGCTTATAGAAGAGGTTATTGGTATGCAAAGATTAAAAAAAGCTTTTTTATTTGTTTTAGGGTTAGAGTTTGTTCCATTATTTTTAGGGAATATTAATGCCCTAATATTCGGAGAATAGTATCAGAAAGTATTTTCTGGTTATTTTTTATTGGTTTATTTTGTGGTATATTTTTCATTTCCTTTTTTATATCAAAAAGATACACCAAAATGGTTTCCTAATAAGTATATGTTTTATGCGGTGTTGTATTTTATCTTTTGGTTGTTTGGCGCGGTTTTATTTGTCGGGTATCAGATATAACGGAGGGATAATGAGCAAACAGGCATTTTCTATTTGTCTTAATTTACTTTATAATAGTTTTGCTTTTATGATTTCTTCATAACGTTCTAAAATGGCTATATAGTAGTCGGGTGCAAGGAAAAGTTCGAGATTTATCGCATTGGTTTCACCAATACAAACAACAGCCTGCAAAATGGCTATTTTTTTCTTTTTAAATCAAGCGCTTAATCGAGTTCGGATGTTATGTTTTTAAAAATGGCACTAAAGGGAAATTTTACGAACTCGTTACAATAGGTATACAGTAAAATCAGTTAATTATAAAAAACTTGCACATTTAATGCCTTTATTATAAAATTCACAAGAAAAATAAACATATAGGGGTTGATAATGTTTTTGGAAATAAGATTTTGCTCTCCGACTGGTAAATGGTGGTTTTTAAGCCCATATGCGGTGTTTCCGATAAAAATAGAAGTTGATGGAAAATTTTATACTTTTCCTACTGTTGAACATTATTATCAAGCAATGAAATTTTATGCGACG
>JAFVFB010000005.1 GCA_017475705.1 Alphaproteobacteria bacterium | reverse complement strand
TGGTTATATTTTAATGTCATTGTGTCACACCCATGTGTCACAGATGTGCGTAAATACCATTTTACCGCCATTTTCGGGTCTTTTAAACGAAAAAAACCTCTGAAAAATCAGAGGTTTATCAAATTTATTGGCTGGGGCGGCTGGATTCGAACCAACGAATGTCGGCACCAAAAGCCGATGCCTTACCACTTGGCGACGCCCCAAACATTAAGTGGTAAATTGCTCATATCAAGCAAAATACTTTCTAAGCTAAAAAAAATATAAATGCAAGAGTTTTTTCATATTTTTAAAAAAAAATATAATTTGACTTATTTACAGACAGTTAAACAAGCAAATAGTGAGAATAAATTATGTAAAGATGTAAAAGAAAATGTTTTCCCACAAAATAAAAAAGCTTTTCAAAAAGAAAATTAGATAACAAACTAAGTATCACATCGTCCGCAATCGGAACAGCCGTTGCAAATAAGTCTCGAACCGCAAGTTTCACAATTTTTACGCCAATGTTTGGAATACCACCCATCATCAAAAAGTTCATTTTGCGGTTTATATAAATCCCATTTAATCGCTTTTCCCTCAAATTGTAAACCAGATTTATATGCCATTTCGCTTTGTAATCTTTTGCTCGTTAGGGTAAAGATTTTGCCGTTTTTTTCAAATTTGGTGCCAGTTTCAATAAAGCAAAACATGACATTAGCAATTTTACATTCTTCATAAAGTGACTTTACCCATTCATATTTTAATACCCGATGGCCATCATAGTTTTCGCCACCAGCAACAACTTGTTCTATTCGTCCGCTTGTAAGCCATTTTCTTAGACTGATTGGCCCGATGAATGGTGCAGTCATAACCCCCTTATGCTTAAAGGGTAAATTCATCAAAATTGGAAGTCTTTCATCAGCTCTAGTTTGATTTTCTGCCGTTACACTGAAAAATACATTATCCCAACCATTGCCCCAGTCTTTGGGTAAATGTTCGGTTACTCTTTCAGGTCGTTTGGTCAGCAAATAAAATCCAACATCCGGACGTTTTTTGATAATATTCCAAGCTTCATCACGCCATGCATCAGCCTCTTCTAAAAAGAAGTCTGAGGTTAAACACACGCGTAAGCACTCTCCACTTTTGATTTTATATGAGCCGTTGGCATTTTTGTGCAACGGATAATCAAAGTTGTTTTTGACACGATAAATTTTGGAACCATCCGCATTCCTTTGCTTATCCAAAAAATACATATAGCAGTGCCGACAGCCTTCACTCTTTTTGATACATCCGTGCCACGGGTTCCAAATATCGCGCATAATATTACCTACCTCAATTTTTGTAAATCATTTAAGATATCAGACAATTTCATGTTTAAAAGCTTGTCTTCCATTGCCTTTTGCACCGATAGCAGATGGTCATCTAAAATTTTATGGATATGATATTCCACAGGACATTTCGGATTAGGGTTTTTATGAAATGCAAAAAGTTTATCATGTTTCAATGGTTCTATAATCGGTATTCGTATAGTCGGTCATTATGTTTTTTCTTCTTTTGTAATATTAACGACTACAATAAAACAGATTTTTTGTCATGTCAATAGTTACAATTAAATAAATGATTAAGTATGATAAAGAGGAATAATTCAGAAAAAATACAGTATAACTTTATATCCTGCTTTACAGCTTAAAACATCATTTATACAATAACCAAGATTTAAAACAGTGATAGAAAGAGAAAAAAATGGCGATTAACATAATTAAAAGAAATGGTGAAAAGGAAGAATTTTCAATATTTAAAGTTCAAAAATTTTTAACGGAAGTGTGTCGAGAGTATCCTATTGATGCACAAAAGCCGCTGTCAAATATCGAGGAATATCTGAAAGATGGGATGAGCAGTCAAGATTTCTTTACCGCTTTAATGATGAATGTACTGAGTCTGACCTCAGTGGAGGAACCAGAATGGAAAAATGTCGCCGGGAAAATGAAAATTTTGGGATTGTATAAAGAAGTTTCGATAAATCGTCAAATGGCCAAAAACAAGCCGCCATATGATTATGAGAAGTTTTTGCAATATGCTGTAGAAAATAACATATATAGCCAAGATATACCACAAGCATACAGTCAAGAAGAAATTAAAGAAGCGGCAACATTTATCAAGCCTGAGTTTGACTTTGTGTATGACTATGCCGGAGCTAACTTACTGTTAAAGCGCTACTTGTGCGAGTATGAAGATAAAATTGTGGAATTGCCACAAGATATGTTTTTATCAATAGCATTGCTGGTAGAACAGAATGAAAATAAAACAACACGTATGGCTAAAGTCAAAGACACATATGAAAAATTAGCCAATCGTAAGATTTCACTAGGGACGCCGTTGCTAATGAATTTGCGCCGTCCAAATGGTAATTTAAGTTCTTGTTTTATAACGGCGATGGAGGATAATCTTGAATCAATTTTTTATGTGATAAATCAAGTTGCAGAAATTTCGAAATTTGGTGGCGGCGTTGGGGTGAACATATCTCATGTAAGAGCCAAAGGGGCACGCATAAAAGGAATTAAAAATTCTTCCGGAGGGGTGATACCTTGGATACGTATATTAAATGACACCGCAGTGGCAGTTAATCAGCAGGGAAAGCGCAAGGGAGCCGTAACAGTATCTTTAGACATGTGGCATCTAGATATTGAAGACTTTATGGAATTAAGAACAGAGAACGGCGACCAGAGGATGAAAGCTTATGATTTATTTCCACAAGTTGTTGTGCCTGATTTATTTATGCAAAAAGTTGAGAATAATGAAGAATGGCTGATGGTTGATCCACATGAGGTGAGGGAAAAGTATGGCATAGATTTAGTTAATCTCTGGGGAAAGGAATTTGAAAAAGCGTATAATCAGCTGTATTTAGAGGCATCATTTGGTAAGTTGGAACTTTACAAGTTTTATCCCGCAAAAGAACTATTAAAAAAAGTGATGCGCTCCCAGATTGAAACAGGAATGCCGTATATTGCTTTTAAGGATACCTTAAACCGCTATAATCCTAATAAGCATGATGGCGTTATAGTGGGAACAAATTTATGCACAGAATCTCATTCTAATGTACGTCCGAGTCATATCGATGCGAATATAATAGAAAATGGTAAGATTGTAAGAAGAGCAACAGATGGGTTAGTGCATGTATGTAATTTGGTTTCGATAAATTTAGCGAATATTAATACAGATGAAGAACTGGAAAGCATTTGTGCAACATCTGTTAGGCTTCTAGACAATACGATAGATTTAACCAAAGTGCCGGTTCTGGAAGGGCTGCAGCATAATCAGCGCTATCGGACAATAGGGGTCGGAGCAATGGGGCTAGCGGATATGTTAGCTAAAAACAATGTACCATATATATTATCAGCAGGGTATGTTGATGAATTATTTGAAAAAATAGCCATATACAATATACGAGCATCGATTAAACTTGCAAAGGAAAAAGGGACTTTTGAAGCGTATGAAGGTTCGGACTGGAGCAAAGGGATTATATTTGGGCATGAAACTGCGTGGTTTAAGGAAAATTCTAAGTATTATGAAGCATGGAATAAAATTTTTAGTGATTTACAGCAATACGGTATTCGCAATAGCCAAATTTCTGCTATTGCACCGAATACAAGCTCTTCTCTAATACAAGGGTGTTCAGCATCTGTCTTACCGGTCTATAGCAAATTTTTTGTGGAAACACATGGTAAAGGATCAATACCGAATTGCCCGCCGTATATTCGGGAGAAATTTTGGTTTTATCAAGAAAATAGAAATATTAGTCAAGAAACAGTGGTAGATATAATGTCACATATTAATAAATGGATTGATACAGGGATATCTATAGAGTTGATGTATAATTTAAATCGCAATATTAGAGCTGTAGATATATATAAGACCATAATGAGTGCATGGAAAAAAGATATTAAGACATTGTATTATACGAGGACAATTCAAAAAGATGGATCCAGTTTAGAAAAACAAGAATGTGTGAGTTGTGCAGGCTAAGGAGAAGCAAAGATGAAACAAAAAAAATTATTTAATATCAGTGGTAATGATGAGATCATCAACCGGAGAATGATTGGAGGAAATGTCACTAATTTATTTAATTTGAATAATGTCAAATATCAATGGGCAAATAAGCTATATCGGTTGATGATGGAAAATTTTTGGATACCAGAGAAGGTATCATTATTTGATGATAAGAGAGCATATGATGAACTCACCAATTCTGAAAGAAAGGCTTATGATGGAATATTATCCTTTTTAGTATTTTTGGATAGTATCCAAACCAACAACTTGCCGAATATTAGTGACTACATTACAGCTCCAGAGGTTAATTTGATTTTGGCGATACAGACCTACCAAGAGGCAGTGCATTCACAGAGCTATGCGTATATTATAGAGAGCATTATTCCAGCAGCAAAACGAGCAGAAATTTATGAAAAATGGCGTGAGGACAAGGTGTTATTAGAGCGAAATAAATATATTGCGGAGATTTATCAAAAATTCATTGATGAGCGAACAGATGTCAATTTTGCCAGAGTATTGATTGCCAATTATTTATTAGAAGGAGTTTATTTTTATAATGGTTTTAATTTCTTCTATAATTTAGCGGCAAGAAGTTTGATGATCGGAACGGCAGACGAGATAAAATATATCAACAGAGATGAATTGACACATTGCGTTTTATTTGCCAATTTGATTAAAGAGATAATGACTGAAGATCCAAGTTATTTTGATAAAGAAGAAATATATGCGATGTTTGACAAGGCCGTGGCGCAAGAGATAGCATGGAGCAATCATATAATAGGAAATAGCATTATTGGAATTAATGAAAAGACAATCGAGGAATATACAAAGTTTATAGCAAATAAGCGGCTAAAAGATATCGGATTGACGCCAAAATATGAGGGCTTTAATGAAAATCCATACAAACAGCTAGAGCGGGTCGCAGATACAAATGGGGAAGGGAATGTGAAAGGAAATTTCTTTGAGGCGAATGTATCATCATATAATCAGAGTACAGCGGTGGAAGGCTGGGACGAAATATAGTGAAGGGCATAGAACTGCCTAAACCACTGTCTATTTAAGGGCGTTGTGTTCGCAGCATACGGTTGGAGAATATTAATACCGAGCAGAGCTTGAAGTGATTTTTTTGAGAAATCACAAAAATCATGCGTAGAACGTATTGATATTTCAATACGTTTCGTTCAAAATAAAGAAACATAAACAAAAAAACTCTTTACAACAGAAAAAAGAATTTTATACTGTGTGCCGAGAAAATTTTTATCTAGAACAAGGAAGTAAAAATGGAATTTTTTTCAGAATTTAGCTTGCGCGGTTTTTTAAGTGCATTTGTGGTTTTATTTGCGATTACAGATATTCCAGGAAATGTACCAATCGTGATGAGTATGCAGAAAAAAGGAATTCATATCAGTGCTAGGCGCTCATTTTGGTATTCATTGGCATTACTCGTGTTTTTCTTTTATGCTGGAGAGGCATTCTTAAAACTATTTGGGCTGGATATTGCATCATTTGCAATCGCTGGTTCATTAATTGTGTTCTTAATTAGTGTAGAAATGATACTTGATGTTAGCGTCTTTTGCGAAAGCGCAGACCAGCCAACAGGAGATGGTACTTTTGTCCCTGTAGTATTTCCGCTGTTTATTGGCGCAGGTGTATTAACGACTTTGTTGTCAATCCGTTCTCAATATTCGGATATAAATGTTTTATTGGCCGTATTGGCAGACAGTATATGTGTTTATTTAACCATAAGATTATCTCGTTTTCTCAAAAAACATCTAAGTCAAGGAACAATCTATTTGTTAAAAAAGTTTTTTGGTATGATATTATTGGCTATTTCAGTAAAATTATTCATTACAAATGTGACAGCACTAATACATCATATTGAATAGGAATATCAAAATTCTTCACAACGAAAGAGCCGGCCTTTAAAACCGGCTTTTTTGTTAACTATTCTTAAAGAGAAAAGATTTTAAAATAAAAAAAGAAAACATAAAATAGGAGACTAAATATGCCTGAAATGAAACAAGAAATCATGGTAAAAGGAGAAAAAATCGTATTATCGATAGAGCCAACCGCAGATACATCAAAAAAACAAGGATTGAATGTCGTAATCCATATTAATGCTAAAGGAAAGAATGTAAAGATGGACGATGGACATGATTTTAGCTATAATGGACCTTTTAAAGAAGATATTATTCAAGAAATAAAAACACGCCAACAACAGGGTATCGCTTCTCGGATAGAGCAAATTGCTTTATACCAAAATGAATATAATAATATGGCAAAAGCAGAAGCACTAGCAAAAGGCAAAACAGAAAATGATGCTCAACTGCTGAAATTAAGCCAGGAACAAATTGATGGCAAAAAGGCATGGCCGGATTTAAAGAAAAAATTTCCCTGGGCATATGATGAAAAATGGAGCGACGGTTTTAAGAAGTATTTTGATAAAGAAACTGAATATAAGATAAAATGTCGTCAGTATCTCAAAGAAATCCAACAAAATAGTTCTTTTAATATTATGTTTAAATCAAAGTCAGGAAAGTCAATCATCATTAAAGACGTAGCAATGCAAAGAAAAGTTATGGAAGAGCAGAAAAAACTGACCGCTGAACAAGTAGATCAAGGTACACAAAGATTGGTCGCAGCCGCAGAAAAACGACAGTCAAAAAGGCGTTCTTCTCAGATAGAAAAACAGCAAAACACAGTGCCGATGGAGCATATCATGCAAAATAGCGGTCGAGATTTAGGGTAACCCATAGTAGTGTGAGGAGCAAAATGAGTGATAAAAAGTATTATACTTCTAAAAATGGTAAAAAATATGCTGTAGAAGTCGGAAAGATTGTACAAGATATAAATGCAGCATGGCCAGAACAACAATTTTTTACAATTAATGGTGATACTGTCGTCTTACGGAGTTCATATGCCGAAAATGACAATAATAAGAGAGCAATGGAATTAGTAGTCGTTTCTCAAAATGCTCAATTGGAGGTAGAAGATATTTATGCAATTTTTGAATGTCGTGCTCGCGTAGGGCAAGCGAGTAGCATGGAAAAAGCTGCTATGTATCAATTAAAATATAAGGAAATGGCACGAGCAGAAGCAAAGGCTAGGGGCTTAGGAGATAGAAATATTGATAATGTCGCAATACTAACACAAAAACAAATCATGGGAAGAGAGGCCTTACCAGATTTGAAAAGAAAATTTCCTTGGGCATATGCCACACCAGAGCAAATTGCATCTGATAAAAAATGGCAGAATATTCCTATTTTAGGGAGAACGGCTGAATTAAATGAAAAATGCCGCCAGCAACTACAAGAAGTACGGAAAAATAGGGGATTTGATTATATGGATGTATTAGAAGATACCAACCAAATCTTTCGTTCAGATCTCTTAAGCGAGCACAGAAAACAGAGTCAAAAACAAGACCTGGCAATGCAAGCGACAGTGGCCCAAAAAATAACCGATAAACAATTGGAAGATCTGAATAGCTCGCCAATTCCCACGTCTGCTAAAGAAAATGAAGCTAAAAACTCTTCGCAAGTATCTGCTGATCAGATGATAAAACAAAATAGCGGACGGGATATGGGATAAATTTATGCAAAAAAGATATTCCCCTTGACAACTAAAATTAAAAGCGACAAAATTCCTTTTAAAGAAAAGAGGAAAAAATGTTTTTTTATAATGGAAATATCTACTGTTGTTGTAGCATGAACATCTAAGACATGCTGCCGAGATGATTTTAAACCATAAAATAAACGAAGGCGGCTTGTTAAAGCCGCTTTTAAAATATCAAAAGGAAAGTAAAATGAGTGTCTTTTTATATAACACTAAAACACGCCACAAAGATGAATTTAAGCCCCTTGACACGAAGCAGGTGACAATGTATTGCTGCGGACCAACAGTATATAACTACGCGCATATTGGTAACCTTAGGACCTATATCTATGAGGATTTATTAGCAAATACGCTACGATTAGCTGGTTATAAAGTTAAGCATGTCATGAATATAACAGACGTTGGACATTTAACCAGCGACGGCGATGAAGGCGAAGACAAAATGAAAATTGCCGCCGAACGCGAGCAAAAAAGTGTTTTAGAAATTGCCCGTATGTACGAAGATGCATTTTTTAGACACACGCAGGCACTAGGATTAAAAAGACCAACAATCGTTTGCCGAGCAACAGAGCATATTCAAGACATGATAGATTTTATAAAAGCCCTGGAAGAGAAAGGTTTCGCTTATATTTCTAATGGTAATGTTTATTTTGATACGGCAAAATTTCCTCACTATGGCTGCCTCTCAGGACAAAAGCGTGAGGACTTGAAACACGGGGCACGCACAGAACAAGATTTAAATAAAAAAAATGCATCTGATTTTGTACTTTGGTTTACATCATCAAAATTTGAAAACCAGATCTTACAGTGGGAGAGCCCATGGGGAAGAGGGTATCCCGGATGGCATATCGAGTGCTCTGCCATGGCCACAAAATATCTAGGAGAATGCATAGACATTCATTGCGGCGGCATAGATCACATCCCTGTTCACCATGAAAACGAAATAGCTCAGTCAGAAGCACGTCTAGGGCATGAATGGGTGAATTATTGGGTGCACATGGAATTCTTAAACAATAAATCAGGAAAAATGAGCAAGTCAAAAGGAGGATTCCTTACTCTTGATAGTTTGGTAGAAAAAGGATATCAGCCCATGCACTATAAGTATTTTTGCTTGACCTCACACTATCGCAGTACAGCTATTTTTTCTGAAGAAGCAATGGATGCGGCCAAAAATGCTTATGAAAATTTGGCAGAAGCAATGTCTATATATAAGGCAGCAGCTAAAAACCAAAACCTAACTGAAACAGAAGAAAAGACCTTACAGGCACTGAATGAAGAATTTAATAATTATTTATTTGATGATCTGAAAACACCAATGGCTCTCTCTTTAATATGGTCGGTTGTGAAAGATAATCAAAAATCAGCTATTCTTAAACGAGAGTTTTTGTACCATATTGATAAAGCCTTAAACCTTTCCTTAAAAGATGTTGCTCCCAAAGAGGTCGAAAGAATAGCAATAACACCGCAAATAGAGGCGTTGCTTCAAGTAAGAGCAGAAGCTCGTGCAGCAAAAGATTGGGCAAAATCTGATGAAATCAGAGACCAGCTCGCAGCATTAGGGATTGGTGTAAAAGATTTGCCCAATAAAGAAATCGAATTAATTAAACTTTAGGATTGTAATATGGCAGAAAAAAACGAAGAACTCAAAAATTTAAATTTCGAAGAAGCACTGGCAAAATTGGAAAATATTGTCAGAGAACTCGAAAGCGGTAGAACTAAATTGGATGATGCTGTTGCAAGCTATGAACAGGCTGTTGCATTAAAAAAACTTTGTCAGGAAAAGCTGGCGGCAGCAACCTTAAAGGTAGAAAAGATAGAAATAGCCAAAGATGGAACTATCTCTACTTCGCCCTTAGATAGTGTAGAAGCCTAAACACAAGATAAAAGGACGGCAATGACTGAGATTGAAAAGATATTAAAAGATTTTTGTGCAAAATTTAATCAAGATATACAGAATTATTTTGTAAATATTGATGAACTACAGCACCGCGCAGCACAGGCAATGAAATATAGTCTGATGAACGGCGGTAAAAGATTACGGCCTTTTTTATTGTGCGAAACAGCAGCTTTGTTTGGAGTTTCTTATCAAACGGCATTTCCCGTCGCTGCATCATTAGAAATGCTACATACATATTCTCTCATTCATGATGATTTGCCGGCAATGGATAATGATGATATGCGGCGCGGTAAGCCGACATGTCATAAGGCCTATGATGAAGCAACAGCAATTTTGGCCGGGGATGGTTTGCTTACATATGCATTTCAAATATTAAATCAAGCCCCTATACCAGCTGATAAAAAAGTACAACTTACCTTAAAATTAGCACAGGCAGCTGGTGCTTTTAACGGAATGATTGCCGGTCAGATTCTAGATTTATATATCGATTCGCAACAAAATTTTTCTTCACCTGAGGCCATAATCAAACATACTGAAGAGCTAAAAACAGGATGCCTCCTAAGCTATCCGTGCATGGCTGGGGCGCTCTTGGGCAATGCCACCGCCGAACAAACAGAAAAGCTTAGAAAATTTTCACGAAATATTGGAATCGCTTTTCAAATTACGGATGATATACTCGATGTTGAAGGAGATGAAAAATTGGTAGGAAAAACTCTCAATAAAGATAAAAAGCAACAAAAAGTAAATTTCGTAAGCATCTATGGTATTGAAAAGGCAAAGAATATGGCTACTTCATTAATAACTGAGGCAGAAATGTTAATAACTGATTTTGGTCCAAAAGCAAATAGCTTAATTTTATTGTCAAGGTATATTTTAACTAGAAATTATTAAAATATGACATTTTTGTTACAAAAAAGACTTGCCAAACAGACAAAAATATGCTAAACTTCCTACATAAGATAAGAAATTATTATAAGAGGAGGTTACCATGACAGAGGATAGGAAAAAACTCGCTGAGGCTCTAAAAGCTAAAGGTCCTAGAGAAAAAGGGCAAGCTCTTCTGCAGGGATTAGAAGGCTGCCAAACAGCAGAAGATGTTTTGGCATTTTTGCATGATAATATGAGTGATAAAGATATTGCAGAGCGTGTTAAACACGTTAATGACATGGCTGTCATTAATAAATATGATGCTCGCGTCGCTCAAATTAGAATGAGCGTTGGTAACCAAAGAAATCAGGATGTAATGGCGGCTGCTGCCCAAAAATATTGTGAACTGACCGGCAAAGAACCAAAAGAATTTAAAATGGTCATTAATAAAGATTTAGCAAAACGTTCTAATGAAGTAAGCATTCAACAAATCTTAGCTTATAGCCGAGCAATGAAAACTCACTAGTTAAAATCTCTAATTCATTATACAGCAAAGGAGCAGATATAGATATAAAATCTGCTCCTTTTTTCAATAAAGCTTAAAAGCAATAATTATTCTATACAGCAATCAACCGCTTTACGAACAAAAGCTTTCATCTTAGCAAAACCAGTTTTAGGTGTTTCAACCGGAACCAGTTCATCATTTTTTTCTGCAACAGCAGGCGCCTGTGTCGCCAATTTATCACTAATTTTTTTAATATCAGCAACACTATCCTCTATCCATTTCATATCCTCAATATTGAGCATATTCATATTAAGCCCCCAAAATAAACAATACAAATCATAGGCTTTATTGAATAAATCATAGGCTTGATCTTTATTTCCTAAAGATTGTTGCTTGGTGCCAACTTCCATTAAACGCATAGATGAGGCTAAGAGATGCTTGGATATACACCAAACCTCACCCTCATAACTTGGAATAATCTTAAGCATTAACTTTTTACGCGTTTCACGGACTTCTTCAATTAAATCATAAAAAGAGTTTTTTCCGGTCTTTGCTCCCGAAAAAACCAAATGCTCTTCAATAGAAATCAAATTCATAATAGCAATAGTTAAATCTTGATCAGAAGATAAATCCTTCGGATTAACCTTTTTTGACGCATCGATTCTTTCAACAAATTCTTTAACGCTTTCAGCTTTATTCATTTACTTTCTCCTATTATAAAAGACTTAAATCATCCATGACCGGGGCGCACAATTGTAAATAAGAAAATAGCCAAGAAACAAGTATCAGTGCGACAACCGGAACCACAACCTTTTCAAACGGAAAATGTGCATGACCGCCATTTTTCTTTTTCATCCATTGATAAAATTCTGATGAATAGTGTAAAACTTAAGCACCGCAAATTGTGGCAAATAGAAAAGGATCAAGCCAGAAAATGAGAATAGCCTTCGGAGAATACGGTAAATGCGATATATATATAAATAAAATCATCAGAACCGAAGAAGTAAGGATAATAAAATCACGTCCATAAAAATGCCAGCCCTTTTTATCCATCCATTTGAGAGTCCAGTACCCCAATAGCATTAAAAATGCGCCAGCCCAAACCCCGACAACAGCATCATCGACTCCCATTCTTCGTGCAATTTCTAAAGATGCTCCAACTGCAACAGTGCATACGGCACAGGCTGGATTAGCATAGGCTTGAAAGCTTATAAGATAAAATAACAAAAGTAATGCAACAAACATGTTTTCCTCTATTCAAAAAAATCTTTATAGAACAACTACCAGCTATATATATCTTAGTCAATATTTTTTTAGATTTATCGGCTGCCATTCTGCAGATAATGACTCCTTTTAGCAAAATATCTCCAGAAAAAATCAGTGTCATAATGTTGGGCAGTAAATTGATGATTTGCTCTCCAACCAAAATCCGGCATAACCACGATAGCTTTGTTAAGTGTTTTAAGATCATCTTTAACCAAATTAAGATGTTTAGCCTCAAGAGTATAATGTATACCGCGATAAAATTCCATTGCCGGCGTAAAAGCTCCTAAAAACAAAAATAAACATAGGAAACAAACCAAAAATTTATTTTCTCGTAAATGATTTAGCAGAAAATCAAGTATAAAAATTGCCAATATAATAATAGCTGGGATGGACGCTCTGGTACAGAAGTTATTTTGCTGATCAAAACGGAACAACGAAATTAGGACAAGGAAAACAATTGTTCCAATGAAAAAAACATCTTTATGGTAAAATTTTATTAAAATTAAGCTGTAAAGCAAAAACTCTAATACCCAAAAAAGGACAAGCTGTGGGAACGAAATAAAATCAGAGAAAAACCAAATTCGGTCTATACCATTAGAATTAGTAATAAAGTACAAAGCAACCAGAGGTAATAGGGCTAGAATTCCGATAAGATTAGAAAGGGAAAAAATATCCTGAGTTATAAAACGAGATTTATCGGTTGTAAGCCAAAATTGATAAATGCCATAAATTATCATGAAACAGGCGATTCCCACACCGGGATAGGGGGCAAGAAAGAAAACTAACGGCAAAATAAAACCAAAATTTTTGATGGAGCGTTCACTATACATCAAAAGTGTTCCCAACGCTGCAGGGATAAACTGATTAAATACCCAAAACAGACAAGTAGAAAAGGACGAATATTGAATATATGTTGACCACCACTCTAGATGATAAGCGAAAGGTTGGCCTGTTCTCTGAAAAAAAAGATAACCGATAATATCAAGACCGGAGAAAAAAATAAAAATAAGTATAATAGCACATATTTTTTTACCTGAAGTAAGACGAAAGAGAGCAGCTAAATGCATAAATATTAAAGCAACACCAAAAGTCGCATAAAAATATAAGCATACATTACCAATCAAAAAAACAGTCTCAACATCGGAGATAAAAAAAGAGCTAAATTTTGCAAAGAGAGCAGGAAATAGCCAAAAACCAATGTAATAAACTAAAGGTGTGTCAGCTTTATCATACCATACCGGCCATGGATACTCAATTAGATCATGAAAGATGGCATTTCTAAAATGGTAATCCCAGGATTGGTAGTAAAAATAGCCAATTCC
This sequence comes from Alphaproteobacteria bacterium, assembly GCA_017475705.1. Classification (GTDB taxonomy): domain Bacteria; phylum Pseudomonadota; class Alphaproteobacteria; order RF32; family CAG-239; genus CAG-267. The sequence goes on along the minus strand of JAFVFB010000005.1, from coordinate 118,321 downwards.
CGCAAAGAAACACCAAATTGCGGCAAAAATAAGGATAGTCAGATAAAGACGAGGGGCTAGATTCCACGATATATCATCTCCTAACTGATTTGTAGAACATATCTTATAAAGGCCAATAGCAAAAAGCACTGTCAAGACCGCCGCAGACGGATAATTAAGCCAACTTAACATAAAAATCAGCAAGGGCAAGGCTAAATAAATATAGGTAATTTGATACAGTCTATGCTGGCTCAAACAAGGCATAAAGAACTCCGTTAGCTTTGAGATGGACGTTTTTCTTGAACCAAGGAAAGAATGACACCGCCAAACAATAAGGCAAAAGTGATGGCCAAAGAATGCCATGTTTCAAGTTCAATACCAATAACAGGCAGGAATATTTTTGCCCCGATAAAAATCAAAACAATGGAAAGAGCTTGTTTTAAATACTTGAAACGGTAGACAGCGGCCTCCAACAGAAAATAGAGTGCCCTTAGTCCGAGAATAGCAAAGATGTTACTTGTATAAACAATAAAAACATCATTAGTAAGCAAAAATATAGCAGGAATACTATCTAATGCAAAAACAACATCCATGACTTCAATTGTAATAAGAGCAAAGAGTAGAGGTGTAATATAATGTTTGCCATCCTTCACGGTAATAAAATGCGGACCATCGACTTGATGGGTAACGGGCAAATATTTTTCTACAGTCCGATAGATTCGACTGTTCTTAATTTTTTCTTCATCATTGTCATCTTCTTCATTATGATTCAGAGCCATTTTGCAGCCGGTGTATATAAGAAAGGCAGAAAAAAGATATAAAACCCAATGAAAATTAGAAATGAGCACTTCACCGATACCAATCAGTAAAGCACGCATAACAATCGCCCCCAAAATTCCCCAAAATAAAACACGATGTTGATAAATCCGAGGAACACCTAAACTGGTAAAAACAACCGACATGACAAAAATATTATCCATTGATAAACTTTTTTCTACGAGGAAGCCGGTGAAGTACTCCATAGCCTTTGATGTCCCTTCTTCATACCAGACAAAAACGCCAAATAATAGTCCAGCACCGATATAAGCAACGCAAATCCACAAAGTGTGCACGAAGCTGGGAACTTCATTTTTGCGGTTGAACACAAATAAATCTAAAAAGAGTAACACAAAAACTGCAACAGCAAAACAAAACCACATTAAATTTTGCGATAAAACAGCATGATGAGTAAAAGAATATTGTAAATTTTCTAACATTTTCCAATCCATAATTAAATTTCTAAATTCCAAACAGTTTGAATAATATCTTCAATCTCGGTATATTGTGGGGACCAGCCTAAAAGATCATGTGCTTTTTGTGCATTTGCCATTAAAACAGCCGGATCACCGGGACGACGCTGCGTATATTCATAATTTAAGGGTTTTCCAATAACCCTTTCAGTGGCATGCAACAGCTCGGTAACACTGACTCCTTTTCCAGTACCAAGGTTAATTGTTAAAGATTTATGATGATCAAACAAGTAACGCATAGCTAGGGTATGTGCCGTAGCTAAGTCCGAAACGTGAATATAGTCCCGAATACAAGTTCCGTCAGGGGTATCATAATCTTGTCCGAAAACACAAATTTTATTTCGTTTGCCAGTGGCAGCCTCCATCACGATAGGCATAAGATTTTGAGGATTCTCCTCTTTTCCGATAATAGATTTATCTGCGGCATAGCCAACAGCATTAAAATAGCGTAACGATGCAAAATTAAGTTTGCCTAGCTTAGAGAACCATTCCATATTCTGCTCAATGGCACATTTGGTGTAGCCGTAATAGTTAATGGGATTAATTGGATGCATTTCATCAACTGGAACATACTTCGGCATACCATAAACAGCCGCAGAAGAAGAGAAAACAATAGACCTAATCTCATTTTTAACCATAGCATTCAGAATATTAACAGAGCCGGTGATATTATTTTCGGCATAAAGTTCAGGCTGAGACATCGATTCGCCGACAGCCTTTTTAGCAGCCAAATGAACGACGCCATCGATATTTAATGCCATAGCATGGTTCAGCTGTTCTTTATTGAGTATATCTCCATGAATAAACTGAGCACCTGGCAACAAATTGCACTTATGACCACTGGATAGATTATCATAAACAATGACATGATATCCTTCTGCTAAAAATTGCTTTTGCACATGGCTACCGATATAACCGGCACCACCGATAATAAGGATTGTTTGCGTCATAATCACCTCATTAAGTTAAAACACCGATAGCAATAACACTTTCTGTTATAAATTAAATTACCTTTGCAAGTTTATCCACATATCCACAGCTAAAAAAATGATTTTCGTGCACAATCAAAACTTTTGTTACATAACAAGATAAAACCAAACAAAAGGGATTCGTAAAAATGGAAGAATTGGACGTCACGCGTTTACCGCGTAATATAGAAGCAGAACAAGCACTTTTAGGAGCTTTGCTGGCAAATAACAAAGCATATGAAAAAATATCGGAATTTCTGCGTGCGGAACATTTTTCTGACCCTATTCATGCAAAAGTTTATGATGTCATTTCACGTCTGATTCAAAGAGGCCATGTAGCAGATGTAATCACTCTCAAAAATTATTTTGAACAGGAAGGGACACTAAATGAGGTTGGGGGTATTTCCTATCTTGTAAAGTTAGCGGAAACAGCATCCCCTTTAACAAATGTAGAATACTATGCTCAGTTCGTTTACGATAAATATCTTCGGCGGGAGTTGATTGCAACCGGTTATGATATAGCCAGTGATGCCATGAATGAAGATATTGACGAAACAACGGCATCACAAATAGAAAAAGCAGAACAACGCTTATTTAACATTGCAGAGCACGGGGATGGTCAAAGAGGACTGCAGGATTTTGGACATGTTTTAAACTCTACATTAGAGATGATAGATAAGGCCTACCAAAGGAAAGGTAAAGTATCTGGTATATCAACCGGTTTGAATGATTTGGATAAAAAAATAGGTGGACTAAACAATTCTGATTTAATTATCCTGGCAGGAAGACCAGCAATGGGGAAAACCGCCTTAGCTGTCAATATTGCATATAATGTTTCTTCAGCTATGTTCAGAGATAAAGGGGAAATGGATCCCAAAGAAAAAGGCGTAGCCGTATTTTCTCTGGAAATGTCAGCCGAACAACTGGCAGCGCGCGTGCTTTCTGATATAACAGATACAGCAGGACAAAAATTACGCCGTGGTGAAATTGAAATGGGGGAATTTAACAGAATTGCAACTGCAGTGGGGGAATATCAGCAATTACCGCTATATATTGATGATACGCCGGGAATAACTGTGGGAACGATTCGCACACGTGCACGCAGACTAAAACGTACAAAAGGTCTGGGCTTAATTATCATAGACTATATCCAACTTATTTCAGGGGCGACAAATAAGAAAAGTGAAGGTAATCGTGTACAAGAAATGTCAGAAATTTCACGCGGACTCAAAATGTTAGCAAAGGAATTAAATGTTCCAGTGATAGCTTTATCACAATTAAATCGAGGAGTTGAGCAAAGAGATGATAAACGTCCGTTAATGTCAGATCTAAGAGAATCAGGTTCTATCGAACAAGATGCTGATATTGTGATGTTTGTATTTAGAGAAAACTATTACATCCATAATGCAGAGCCTAAGCGAGCCTTAGAAGAAAGTGAAGAAAAATTTACCAAACGTTACGAGGAATGGGAAAAAAGGGATCGCGAAACCGCCAATTTAGGTGAGGTCATTATTGGCAAAAACCGCCATGGTACGACAGGACCAATCAAAATGTTTTGGAGTGGTGAATATGCCCGTTTTTCTAACTTCGGTGATGAAAATCGCTTGCCGGAGCAACGAGGATAAAATGAAAAAATATACGGAGGCTGAATGGGAAAAAATCTGTCAACACTGCGGAAAGTGTTGCCTGATTAAATTGGAAGACGAGGAAACCGGAGACATCTATTATACCAACGTTGTATGTCGCTATTATGATCAGCAAAAAATGTGCTGTTCAGTGTATGAAAAAAGGTGTGAATTGGTTCCAAGCTGTTTGAAATTATCACCGCAAAATGTTAACCGGTTGGCATGGATGCCCAAAAGCTGTGCTTATAGACAGCTATTTGAACCGCAGTACCAGCCACGATTGACAACCATTAAAGGTCGTGTTATTAGTGAAACAATGGTACCTGCTGATGAGCTGGAAGAACACATAGTGGATTGGGAGGATTTATGAGCGAACAAACAGACTTCGTGTTGGAGGAAGAATACGATCCGCAAAGCAGATATAGACATACAAGTGATATAGAGCCGGAATTTTGGAAGAAAAAGAAATTAGAGGAAATGACCCCACAGGAGTGGGAGTTATTATGTGATGGCTGCGGAAAATGTTGTTTGAATAAAGTAGAGATAAAGGGAAAAATCCATTTTACCAATACTTATTGTAGATTTCTTAATATAACCAACTGTTTATGTAAAATTTATGCGCACCGTTTTCAAAAAGTTAGTGATTGTCGGAATATTGATATAGCAGCAGTCAGAGAAAAACCACGATGGCTTCCTAAAACATGTGCTTACGTGCTAATAGATGAGGGAAAAGATCTGCCCCCATGGCATCCGCTGAAGAGCGGTATGGCTTGCAGTGTTCATCAAGCTGGATTTTCACTTAAAGGAAGAAAGTTAGTAAATGAATCAGAGGTAGAAGATTATGAAAATTACATTGTTGAGTGGGAAGACCTTTGATATTGATATGCAATTGGGGTGTGACTTGAAAGTCGTGCAATCCAAACGTTCTCGCCGTTTAACACTACGTATTGATAAAAAAGATCGTATGGCAATATTAACTGTGCCACCATACTGTTCTCGTCAACAGGCAATTTCTTTTGTAGAAAGCCATCAAAATTGGATATTAAATAATATAAACAAAATTCCGGCCTCCAGAAAGTTTGAAAATGAAGATGTAATAAGCTTATTTGGAAAACAATACAGTATACAGCATACACAAATTAGAGGTAATACAAAGCTAGATAAAGAGCAGCATATTTTATATATTTCTGGCGGGATCGAGTTTCTCCACCGTCGAGTAAAAGATTTTATCAAGAAAGTTTCTCAGCAAGAGTTTTTACAGCGGTCACAGCAAATGGCACAGAAAATTGGGAAAAAAGTGCATAATGTCTATATAAAAGATACCAAATCACGTTGGGCAAGTTGCTCGACTCTGAACAATTTAAATTACAGCTGGCGCTTGGCTTTAGCCCCAGAGCATGTTATTCGCTATATTGTGGCACATGAGGTAGCACACTTAAAGCATCAGGATCATTCAGCGTATTTTTGGGAATTGGTGAAATTTTTGGATGCGGATGCCTCTAAAGGACGCGAATGGTTGGCAAAAAATGGTCACATGCTTTATATTTACCAATAAAAGAGATATACAAATCAATCATTGCTTAATGTAAACAGATGTTGACATTTGTTTTTGACCGATGTATACAGAAAAACAAATTTAAGTTAATCATGATTTATAACGCGTTATGCTAAATTTAAACGGGCTAAATATCACGAATATTGCAGCTGATATCTGTTTGAAAGCAAATATCAATTTTTTTGTTATTTTAAACGGAGGTAGGCGATGGTTATGATAAGTGTTATAATGCCTGTGTACGAAAGTAAGACGGCATATTTACGAGAGGCAATAGAAAGCGTATTAAACCAAACATATCAAGATTTTGAATTCTTAATTTTAAACGATAGCCCCACCAATAAAAAATTAAGAGGAATTATTGCCGGTTACGATGACGAGCGTATCAAATATTCTGAAAATCAAACCAATATGGGGATTCCTCAAAGTTATAATAAGCTTCTTGATATGGCCGCCGGCAAATACATTGCGATAATGAACCATGATGATATGATGAAGCCAGAGCGTTTGCAGCGTCAATATGAGTATATGGAAGCACATCCAGAGATCGGAATGCTGGGCACTGGCTACAAAAAATTCGGCGAGATAAATCGTTTTAAAGCCATCAGAAATCCACGCTATCACAATGAAATATGTGCATATTTGTTGTTTAAATCTTCTGTTCATCACCCGACCATGATGTTGCGTCGCGCCATTATGACAGAGCACAAAATTCGCTATAACGAGAATTTCATCAGCTTAAATGACCGTCAATTGTGTTATGAATTTAGTAAATACAGCATGCTAGAGAATATTCCTGATGTGTTATATAAATACCGTTTCCATTCTCAAATGACCAGTAAAAAGCAAAAACAAATGATAAGACGGGAACGGGCAATGTTTCATAAACTATGGTTTGCATACAATAATATAGAGCTGACACCAGAAGAGGTCGATGTTTTTGATAATTATACCACGTATGGACGGCAAAAAATTCAAGATGCTAAAATATTAACAATAGCTTGCCATACTCTAGAAAATCTGGCAGTCTTAAATGAAAAGAAACAGCTCATAGAGCCAAAATCATTTACTAAAGTTTGTGCACAGTATTTTACAAAACGTTGCCTAAATGCACTGTACTATGGACATCTCAATATCTCGGAAATCGTATCAAAAACATCTCTTCCTGTGGATAAAGCAATACTAAGAATGTGCAATATACTGTTGGGATGGAGAAAATAATATGAAAAAGCTTGCTGTTCATCTACACTTGCATTACGACGATCAATGGCCAGAGATAAGACGTTATTTAAACAATTTAGTAAGAGTTGACCATGATTTATTTATAACAATGACAGAACCTCATCCTGAAATAGAGGCTGAAATAAACGCGCTTGATGAAAATATTTATATTTGGCAAGTTGAAAATAACGGATACGATATTGGTCCGTTTATTTATTTTTTGCATCATATAGACCTTGCTCAGTATCAATATATACTCAAGCTACATACTAAAGGCAAAAGAAGTAGAAATTATACGTGGTTAAATCATCATAGACTTGATAATGCATTATGGGGAAAAATTTTATGGCAAAGCATGCTAGCGACAGAAAGCCGCTTGCAAGAGAATTTACAAATTTTGGATAATAACCCTCAGTTCGGTATGGCAGGCAGCAAATATTGTTTAACAGCATCATTAACAGATTATGCAAGCCTATTACCACAAATTAATGGGGAATTAAAAAAATTAGGCATACCACTTGAAAAGCAGCTCTCTTTTATTGCAGGGTCGATGTTTTTAGCCAGAGCATCAGTATTAAAGCCTTTGTTGCACTATAGACTTTCAGATTTTCCAAAGACGGATGCGCATGTAAAAGAGGGAACATTAGCCCACCTAATTGAACGGATTTTTGGGTGCTTAGCGCAAAATATTTATCCTATAAAACATGGCAATTATACGTTTGATTTTATATTTGTGGCATTTAAAAGGTTTCTATATCAAAAAAAACAAACAAAACGCGGAACGCAAGTAGTGAAGATTTGCAAAATTCCTGTGTATGCAAGAAAAATAAAAGAGGCTTAAGATGAACTTGAAACTACTCAAACTTGCCAGATTACTTCATTTGATTGATAAAAAGACATATAACAAAAAGCGTCATATAGCCCTTATTCAGCAATCTGTTTATTTTGACGAGAAGTATTACAGAAGTCAATTTCCAGAGCAGAGGTTTGCAGATATCTCTTCTGCTGAACATTATTTAACGCAAGGATGGCATGACAATAAAAATCCCTCGCCATATTTTTCGACTGCAGGCTATTTAGAAGAAAATCCTGATGTGAAAGACATCGGAATGAATCCGCTTTTACACTATGAAATTAGCGGTAGGAAAGAAGGGCGGGCCGTGATAGGTTTGGTGTGGAATAACTATGCTCTAACAATGAGCAAAAGAATATTTATGACGATAACGAGTTGCTTAGGAAAATTTTTATACAGAAAACAAATACAGCGCAATAAAAAAGGACGCATATTAGTCTGTTTGCACTTATTTTATATGGAGTCATGGCCAATTATCAAAAGATATTTGGAAAATTTATCACCCTATTGCTATGATTTAATTGTGACATACATAGGTGATAATTATACGCAAGATACTCTGGACCAGGTTAAACAATTTAAACCCAACGCAAAATTTTATGAATATGCCAATCAAGGCTTTGACATCGGTCCATTTATTGATGTGTTGTCTAAAGTAGATTTAGAGGCCTATGATATTGTTTTTAAAATCCATTCAAAAGGTGTCGGTAAACCATTTCGTTATGTTTATAATCAAGTATTTAAATTCGATAATTGGTTTTATAATTTATTCGATGGCGTGCTAGGCGGAATAAATTGCCATAAGGCCATTAATTCTTTATTAAGCAACAAAAAAGCAGGTATTGTATCTGCTAAAAACTTAGTTATCACGGATCCTAAACATAAGCAGATTTTAACTCACAATTTTGCACAGCACTTAAATATTCAGATTCCTTTAATTTATCATTATATTGCTGGTACAATGTTTGCCGCTAAATCCGAATGCTTAAAACCTATAAAAAGTCTTAATTTAAGCATTGATGATTTTGCAGAAACGAGAAGGGGGGAATTTTCTTTAGCCCATGCGGTAGAGCGGATAATTTGCGCTTTAGCTGAGGCACAAGGCTATGAAATTTTAGGGCTCACGACCCCTCATCGTTGTTATTTGTTCGAAAGACGGAAGTTACAAAAGAGCTCTGCACTGCGTTTGCTTGAGGACAATCGTTTTGAGCTTGATCCAGATTTCTTTTATAAAACGCTCGAACTAAGAAAAATAAAAGCATATACTTTGGAAAAAGTGAAAATCAGTGACATTAAACGCAAGTGGATAGATGGAAAGCTGTATAGCTTAAATGAGTGTGCCCCATTCTTATATTTATCCGGTAATAAAAATGCCTATCAAGAATATTGTCAGGTAAACAGCGAAACATCAAAATTTGATATGTCTGAGAATAGATTTACCAATCTCATCTCATCTTTAGAAAAAGGATTTGATGAGCGAAAAGTACCGGTTATACATGGGGCGCAAAATATCTTGATGGATGGGCAGCATCGGTTATGTTATCTTTTGAAAAAATATGGGGAAAGCCATGAAATAACTTGCCTACATCTAGATATTATCCCAAGAAAGAAACAGAGGGAGAAAAAAATTGCATAAACCATTTGTCAGCGTTATCATCCCAACCTATAATCGGCTTGATTTTCTGGGACAAACCATAAAATGCTGTGCGGACCAGACATTAGCTGATATTGAGTTTATTTTTATTGATGATGCCTCAACAGATGGTTCATATGCTTATCTAAAAGAAAAGACAGCAGCTGATGTTCGCTTTAAGATATTTCAGCAGCAAAAAAATAGTGGACCATATGCCTGTCGCAATCTAGGCTTAAAAGAAGCAAGAGGAAAATACATTGGCTTTTTTGACAGTGATGATATTATTCCGCCGGATTATTTTGAAAAATTATATATGGCAGCAATTAAGAATAAGGCTGATATTGTCTACACCAATTACAATCAGCATAAGCATATTCTAAACAAGCTTAATAGTATTGAAGAGAGATTCCAAGAACTGCGCAATGGAGCATTATGGGATAAGATTTATAAGCATACATTCTTAAAAAAATATCATATGAAATTTGTAGAAGGTTTATACACTGCGGATAATATTTTTGTTGTCAAATCATTCTATTACGCTAAAAATATAGCATTAATCGCAGAACCTCGTTATCAGTGGATTAAAAGGCCGGATAGTATTGGGAAAGATATAGCTAAAAAAGATAAACGTAAAGAAGATATATTAAAGGTATTAACAGCAATAACCAAATTTGCAAGGAAGGAGAAAATACAGCTTAATGAGCTGCAGGAGCTAAAAAATTTTTGTGAGCGCAGCTTGAAAAGTTATAAACGAGATGAACAATTTGTTCGCCGCTTTGATAGAATTTTAAGTATGGAAGTAAAGAAAATTGATAGAAAGGAGCCTAAGATGTTATCAATTTTAAAATTAGAGCGAATGACGCATCTGATAAGCAAAGAAAAATATGATGAGAAGCGCCAAACAGCTTTAGTGGAAGCATCATCACTGTTTGACAGGAAGTGGTATCTGAGCCAAAATCCTGATGTTAAGAGCAAGAAGATGAAAGCAGCGAAACACTATGTTAAAATTGGTTATAAAGAAGGTCGCAACCCCAGCCCATATTTTGATGGTAAAGATTATCTTAGGCGCTATAAAGACGTGGCAAAATTAGGGATTAATCCGTTGGTGCATTATATTCTGCACGGAGAAAAGGAAGGTAGAACTTATAAGCCGGCTACTAAAGAGACGCTGCTGCAAAAAAATGGTTGGTGGGAAAAAATAAAATCAATTTTAACCTATCCCATCAGAGTAAAAGAGGAATATGACCAGCTAAAAGCAGAAATAAAGGCCTTGGAAAAGTCGAAGTAAGAGTATTAAGGAGCATAAGATGAAGAAAAATATAAGTAAGCAAGCTAAAAAAGCATCAAAATTGGCAAAGGCAGAGAATTTAAAGAAAAAACAAGCACAATTTATTACGGTTAAAAATGCCGAGGGTGATCCGGATACAACTGCGGAAATACTTATTCAAAACAAAATTGACTATACGCCGAAAGTGTCGGTTATTATCCCTGTCTATAATGTTGAGCCGTATTTGCGCGAATGCTTGGATAGTGTTGTCAACCAAACATTGAAAGAGATAGAAATCATCTGCGTGGACGATGGTTCAACTGATAACTCTCTTGATATTCTTAAAGAATACGCTAAAAAAGATAAGCGTATGACAGTTATCCGCCAACAGAATCTCCATGCCGGTGTTGCCCGCAATGCCGGTCTATCACAAGCAAAAGGGGAATACCTCAGTTTCCTCGATTCCGACGACTTCTTCGAACTCAATATGCTAGAGGAGATGTCTCAAAAGGCTGATGAAGATGATGCAGATGTAGTGGTGTGTAAATACCAAGAGTTTAATCTACGTGCTAATGTAAAAAAGATTATTGGTTATAAAGAAGATATTTATGAACTTTATGCTTCTGGGCAAAAAGACTTATTTTACAAAAAATTATATAATTTTTGTTCGCAAGTTCCATGGAATAAAATGTATAGACATGAATTTATAAGTAGCCACAGTATAAGATTTCAAAATACATTGATAGCAAATGATATTTATATGTTTTTGATAGCATTTTCAATGGCAGAGAATATATCTACTATTGGAAAAAGTTTTATTCACTACAGAAAATTCCAAAAAAATTCACTCATGAGCCGCAGAGAACAAAATTTTCTTATTCCATTCGAGCCTTATAACAAATTTAGAACAACAGTTTCAGACAATATTTTTAATAAAGTAAAGCTATCGTTTGATGAGCGGTTGAGAAGCATTGTTGATTTAACAGAACCATGGGTCGCAGATAAAAAATATTATTATTTTAAATTGATTGACTATACTAAAAAAGCCAATGAATATGTGTCACGTATTATACTCGAATGCATAAAAAATAAGGCGGCAGCGCTTTTAATGGAATACAGAGAAGTAAATGCAGATATAAAAAGCATTACAGATGAACAACTTGAAAACATGGATAAAATCTTCGAGAAAAATGTTTTGGTTTCTCGGCTTCGGAACAGAGAATACTTCAGATATCTGTCTAAAAATCCCCATGCAGTTGAAGAATACGCACACATAACTCAAAAACCTGAGTGTGCATTTATTCATGGCAGCGGGACTTGGTCACCGCAGCCAGAAACAATAGAATATGCTATTGAAAATAATATCCCGCTTGTGAAGATGGAAGATGGTTTTTTACGCAGTGCAGATACATGGTGTAACCTTTTGGTAGATGTTAAATATATTATGGGTATTGCTTTTACGTTTACCAATGATGTTTTCTATTTTGATGCTACGCAGTCATCATTTATGGAAAGACAAATTAATAATAAAGATTTTAAATTAAGCAAAGAACAGAAAAAAAGAGCACAAAATGCCATAAAGACAATCATCGATAACCATTTAACCAAATACAACCATCAACCAATTTTTGAACCCAAAATTGGTAGGGAGGGTGTAAAGAAAATTCTAGTTGTAGATCAATCTTACGGTGATTTTTCGATAAAACAAGGATTAGCTGATGATAATACTTTTGCAGAAATGTTGGAAGCTGCTATTAAGGAAAATCCCGACGCCGATATCATCATTAAGACCCATCCTGATGCTATTGCTCCTGGAACAAAAAAGCCATTAGGATATTATTCAACTATAGTAGAACACGATAATATCTATCTCATGCGTCAGCCGATTAATCCGATATCATTGCTGAAATATGTTGATAAAGTATATGTCTGTACCACGCAATTTGGTTTTGAAGCTTTAATGTGTGGTAAAGAAGTGCATACTTTTGGTATGCCATTTTATGCCGGTTGGGGGTTGACTATTGATAAATTAAAAAATCCTCGTCGAACAGCCAGAAGAACATTGGAAGAGATTTTTTATATAGCCTACATTAAAAACACATATTATGTTGACCCTGTCAATAAATGCCCATGCAATATTGAACGCGCAATGGAATATTTAATTGAATTAAGAGAAGAATATAGAAAATACCTAACACAACCCAAGGTATCCGTAATTATCCCTGTTTATAATGTAGAACAATATCTGCGTGAATGTTTGGACAGTGTTGTTAATCAAACCTTAAAAGACATTGAAATTATTTGTGTCAATGATGGTTCTCCGGATAACTCTGCAAAAATACTAAAAGAATACACAGACAAAGATAAACGAATTAAAATTTATGAAAACACCGTAAATAAAGGACTGGGTTATTCTAGAAATTTAGGAGTAGAAAAAGCAAATGGCAGGTATATATTTTTCCTTGATTCTGATGATTTTATCAAATCAGAAACGCTGGAAAATCTTTACAAAAAGAGTGAAAGCACAGAAGCAGATTTATGCCAATATTTAATTCTGCAGTATAATGATAAAACAAAAAAAGAGCACTTAATTCCAAGCACTCTTTTTAATATAGTAAGAACAAGCAAGAAAATATCCTATGATTATAAATTGTGTCCAAAATTAATTTTTGAAAGGGTCGAAGCGCCACTGAAGCTATATAAAAAAGATTTCTTACTCAAAAATAATATTAAATTTTTTGAAGGTTGCTATTTTGAGGATACAATTGTTCATATTAAATGCATGTCATTAGCAAAAAAAATTTGCTTTGAGGATAACGCTTATTACTATTATCGCAAAAATAGAGAAGGTCAAATAACTGGTAATTCTGAGAATACAGATAAGTTCCTGGATATATTCAATTATATCAATGAGGCAGAGAAGTTTTTCAAACAACAAAATATGTGGAAAGAAATAAAGCCATACTATTACACTTTTGCTGTTGGACGTATTTGTTCATATTATGTTAGATGTAATGATAAAACAAAGGTCAAATTTGCAAAAAAAGCAGCTTTGTGGGCTAAAAATAAAAAGCTATCTGAGTTAAAACAAAGTTGTCCAGATCAGTTTGAGCTGTTCTATGCAATAATAATTAGAAATAACGCTTTCAACAAGTTTACCTCATATCTCCTTTTTCCATACTACGCTTTGCGGCTACCAAAATTGAAGAAAAAGTATCTTGATGCTTTTGCAAAAAAATTGCCGTCTGTGTTAACAGAGTTTCGGGTGGATATTAAAAACATCGGTAAAGCAATTAATGCTGTTGGAGTTGCTGCCGCAAAGGCTACCATAACTCAACCTTCATGGGCAACAAATGCCTCTGGAATTGGGCAAGTCGTTTCAGGCGAAACTCGTAAACAAAAAATCAACATTAAAGCCATTAACAGCGGTAAATTAACACTTAATTTCCGCGGACAAGATAAACGCGATGAAAATAAAACACGCATTCCGTTGTGGTGTGATTATAAGTCTATCAAAATTGATGGTAAAAAGATTAATGATAAAACCGTCCAAACATGGCATGACCAACCATTTAAATACGAAATGCCGGTAAAAGATGGACAAGAAGTAGAGCTTGAAATTGAACAAGCTTATCATAAATATACCAAAACAGAATTAAAGAATCTGCTACTTAAACTCAATGCAAATTCCAATTATGTCATACAAAATATTGATAAGCTAACAGATGCTGTTTATAAAAATATTTATCCGGAGGATGTAAAATCTACAAAGGTTGTTGCAAAAGATAAACAATCATCTTTCAAGCATTTCCTTTATCATAAAGTCAAGACAGACAGCTATACCAAGACTTATGTTTGCGGAATTAGGGTAAAGAAAAAGCCGGCAAATATCTATGAATTTATTGATAAACGAATAGAAGCGCTGTCTAAGAATTGGGAGGGCAAGTTTGCCGCTGTCGTTAATTCCGGAGCAGCTAATAAAAAAGAACTGCTCACTAAAATGACATCGCTTAACACGGCTTGCCAGAAAGAATTAAAAGCGACAGGAACATCCCTGGAACAGGATATTGCAGCACTTGCAAAAGAAACCAGCCTTATTAAATCCAATAGTTTATATATGATTAAGTCATTAAACGATAAGATGGCAGAAGTGATGGGAGGACAGACCGTTGCAGCTGAAACACTACAGGTTATTCAAGCAGAAAATACTGCGGAAATACTAGCTAGCATGGCAAAAGTAATAGCCACTCAAGCGACGGCGCAAGATGCATTGCAACAAAGTGGTAATGCTAATCGCACCGCCATTTTAGACGAACTGACTAAGCTGCCGGAAAGCCTTACCAAAAAAAGTGAGGCAAATAAAGCAGCGATTTTATCTGCTGTAGCTAAAACACAAACAGACTTGCAACAAAGTGGTAATACTAACCGTACCGCTATTTTAGATGAGCTGACTAAGTTGCCGGAAAGCATGAGTAAGAACAGTGCAGCAAATAAAGCTGAGATTTTAGCGAATGTCACCCAGATGACTGAAACGGCAAAAGCCAACCGCACCGCTATTTTAGATGAGTTAGCTAAGTTGCCGGAAAACCTGGCTAAAAATAGTGTAGTAAATAAGAATGAAATAATTGAAAGTATTAATGATGTTACTCAAAAACAACAAAGAAGAATAGATAATTTGATCAATAGCCTAAAGCAATATTATGTCAGCAGAACAAAGACAGATAATTATAGTCTAGAATTCCGTACATTTGCAGATATGGCAGATTGTATCCGCAAAAACTTAAAGAAAATACCGGAAAATGTGGATTTAGTTGTGGGAATTCCACGCTCGGGCATGATACCGGCATACATTATCGCTTTGTTTATGAACAAAAAATGTTGTTCCTTAGATGAATTCTTAGCAGGTTCCACCGGCTCAAACGGTAACCGAAAGATGAATACATCAGAGATTAACAATATCTTGGTCATTGATGATTCCGTTTATAATGGTACAGAAATGGGACGGACAAGAGAAAAGCTCGCCCCACTTGCAGATAAATATCACTTTACCTATGCAACAGTTTATGTTAAACCGGATTCAGAGGATAAAGTTGATGTTTGGATGGAAAGAGTTTCTGCGCCACGTGTATGGCAATGGAATTATCTAAATCACAGTATTGCACAAAAAGCTTGTTTTGATATGGATGGAGTGTTATGCATTGATCCTACACCAGATGAAAATGATGATGGAGAAAAATATTTGGAATTTATAGCAAAGGCAAAGCCTTTATATATTCCAACTTATGAAATAAATACAATCGTCACCAGTAGACTGGAAAAATATCGCGAACCGACAGAAAAATGGCTTAAAGATCATGGGGTTAAATATAAACAACTGATTATGCTTGATTTGCCGACAGCGGAAGAACGCCGCAAACTTAGTTGCCATGCTAAATTTAAGGCTGAAGTTTATAAAAATCTGGCTGATACGGTTTTGTTTGTAGAATCAGAACCAAACCAAGCACGTGAAATTGCACTGTTAACCGGAAAAACGGTTATCTGCACATCAACTGATGAGGTTTATTAAGAGAGAAAATATCAATGTTTGAGAAATTGAAAAAAAAATGTTCGAGAAGCCTGACAAAGAAATTATTTATTGTGAGTATTTTGTTTTTGAGCTTATGCTTCTTGAAATTTTATCATCATAGCCATGTAGCTGAGCATGTTGTTTCAAAGATATATGATCCGGCTCCGATAACAGTTGCGCTGGATTGGAAAATAGAAAAGCCATTTGAATTGCAAATTTATTATACAACAGAGCAAAATGAGCGTTTTCATGGTCGGCAATCCGTAAAAAAGAAGGTGACACCGGAAAATAAACATGTTGAAATCATACTGCCGGTGGAAAAAATCTACAAATTCCGTATTGACTTTGGTTCAAATCCAGGGAAAGTTAAAATCAAAAATGTGGAAATTAAGGCAGATCAGTATATCAATTTTAATGACTGGTTGAGTTATGTATATGTCCATATAGAGCGGCATAAAGTGGATGAGGACGATAATAGTCTGAAAATTATATCACATCATCAGGACCCTTTTATGTATTGGGCTGATCCGTTTGTACTTTATAAAAAAGAAAAATAAGGGGAAAATTAGTGATAGAGATATTCGCCTACATCGAATATAAAATCAGCCTGGAAAATAAAGCGAAAAATAAAAGATGTTAACGCCTTGTGTTAATAAATTCAAAGTAATAAAATTATCAACTATTGATATGACATTAATGATAGTAGCATAAAAAGGAAAATCAATATGACAAAGGTATTTGTATCTGGGTGTTTTGATGTTTTGCACAGTGGTCATATTCGTTTTTTTGAAGAAGCAGCACAATATGGGGATTTATACGTTTCCATCGGCTCAGATAAAACCGTTGCAGAGCTAAAACATCGTCAGACCTTGTATAACGAAAAAGAGCGTTTATATATGGTATCAGCTATTCGCTTTGTACACCAAGCATTTATAGCAAGAGGTCATGGTAGATTAGATTTTGAACAAGAGATAAAACAAATTAAACCGGATATATTTTTTGTAAATAGTGATGGTGATAGTGCCGAAAAAAGAGATTTTATAGAAAATTTAGGCATCCGTTACATTGTTAGCAATAGGATTCCTAAAGATTTATTACCCATTCGCTCGACAACAGCCATTAGGACACAGCTAAACAAGTAAGTTTCATCTAATTATTGTGTCATTATTAATAAGAATTATTATGAATCGACCAAAATTTGAAATTAAATTAGCGCGCGAAGGATCTCTAGCAGAAATTAAAGAGTTTCTAATTAGGACTTTCTTTTGTGAAGAAGCACAAATTGAGTTGGTAAAGCGCCAAGACAACGAAATTCTGCTTTTGTACATTAAATTCTTTAGCTTTGATAAAGCGGCCCAAGTAGAATTGGTAAAACAAAAAAATGTATGTATTTTACGGGCATACTTACAAAAACACATCCTATGTTTGGCTGCGCAAAAGGCTTTAGTAGAGCAGATTTAACATCAATAAAGAGGAGGGCAAGAAAAGCCCTCTTTTTTAGATTAAAAGATTGACAGCAAATAAAATACGCCTACAATAAAAGCCTAAAACTTAATGGAGAAAGACTATGGAACAGAGAATTGTGAATGTTAATGGAGTTAAGTTAGCAAATAATTTACCATTTGGGCTGTTATGCGGGCCATGCCAGATAGAAAGTCGCCAACATGCGATAGATATTGCTGGCAGTATGATTGAAATAACTAAAGAATTAAATATACCGTATATATTTAAGGCATCATTTGATAAAGCAAATCGAACTTCAATTCATGGTGCACGCGGTGTTGGCCTAGAAGAGGGAATGCGTACTTTTGATGAGATAAAAAAATTGTATAATAATTTACCTATCGTAACTGATGTTCATGAAAAAGACCAATGTGCTATTGTCGCAGAACATGTAGATATGTTGCAGATACCAGCCTTTTTGTGCCGGCAGACAGATTTGGTGGTTGCAGCAGCAAAAACAGGAAAAGTAATTAACATAAAGAAAGGGCAATTTCTTGCTCCATGGGAGGCAAAAAATCTCGTTATAAAATGTGATGAAAGTGGTAACAGGAATGTCTGCTTGACGGAAAGGGGAACCAGCTTTGGATATAACACTTTAGTAACAGACATGAGAGGATTACCACGTATGGCACAAGACACGGGATGTCCAGTGATTATGGATGCCACCCATTCAGTACAGCAACCAGGAGGAATGGGAGGTTCATCTGGAGGACAAAGAGAGTTCGCACCGGTATTAGCACGAGCGGCTGTAGCAGTAGGGGTGGCAGCTGTGTTTATAGAAACGCATGAAAATCCAGATAAAGCATTGTCTGATGGACCTAACACCATTGCATTAAAAGATATGAAAGGTGTATTGGAAGTATTGAAGAAATTTGATGAGGTGAGAAAGGGACTTGATATCTTCTAGTCCAGGGATGGTCTCTCGTTACAAATAAAGAGGCAGAGAAATTCTCTGCCTCTTTTATACAATGAACAATTAAGATTATAAGCCATTATTAGTTTTAGTTGGCTCAACCGGCAAGTATTGTCCAACGCCACCAAAATACTTTTGTAAAAATCCTTCATCATTGCTCATGACAGGGGTTTCATCATCAGAAACAGAAACCTCAAAGCCATTATCCTTAGTAAGTTGAACAACTTTTTCAACTTTACCATCTAAATTAAACTCAACCGCCAGTACATTCCTTTCGATTTCTTTAGGTTTAAGAAACGCTAGGCGGCGCATGGTAGAATTCATATAAATCCAAGATTTATGATCCAAACTGGAAATAACAGACGGCGAACCTAAAATCTCACGTACTTCCTCTTGAGACATACCGCGCTTGATGGCTAGAATATCTTTTTTAGGAGGTAAGTTACCTTCTGTTTGGTTAAAATAGTCAGTAGAACAGCCGGAGAGAAAAAGCATCGCTGCGGCAACAGTCGAAAAAACAATATTACGTGTTGACATCACTACATCCTTATAATTATATAATACCTATACTACCCTATAACATTAAGGAAAAAAGAATGCAAAGAGAATTTTCATATCCACTGAAAATAGATGAGCTGGGACAAGGCGAACAAAGCTATAACCTTACAGCAGACAAGGAGCAGCTGGAGTGGCTTAAAGAAATTTTACAGGTTCCGGCTGTGAATAGTTTTGCAGCAGATATAAAATTAAACTTCCAAAAAAAGAAAGGGATTTTAGATGTACAAGGGCAGGTCAGGGCAAACCTTGGCTTAATAAGTGTAATTACATTAGAAAAATTTAATAAAGATTACCAGACAGATTTTTCTATTTTATACGACACGAACGCCAAATATGAAGACATCTATCAAGATGATGACGATATAGAGATAGATGTTCCAGACATAGTGATTAATGGCAAAATAGATTTAGGAGACATTGCTATAGAGCAACTGGCGTTAATTTTAGAAGACCATCCGCGGCAAGTGGGAGAAGAATTCAACGCTATAATTGAAAATAACGAACCAATAAGGCATAATCCATTCGCCGTGTTAGAAAAATTGAAGAAATAACTGCCGCTCAAGAAAAATGCCGTATCTATAAAAAAAAACTAGCGAGTATTAGGAGTGGAGCCGTTGATTGGAGAGAAATTTGATTTTGCAGCCTGTTTTCCAGCGCTTTCCAATTCTGTGCAATAATTTTTAATTCGCTAAGAGGACGGTGAACATTTTTATTTTCAGCATTTTGATAAATAATATTCCGTTGAATAAATTGTGAAAAATGCTCGTTTGCCTTTTTACCCATCGGCTCCGGCAACCAATAAACTGCATCATGAACCGACGTTTTAATCAACCACTTTTTTGTATTTCAGTTTTTTCATCAAATTGATTGTAAACACTTGTAATTGCTGTTTATAAAACATTTTTACCTGTTCGGAATGTTTTATCAATGTTCTTCTTTCGAGTGACGGTTTAAAACGTCCTATTAAATAAGCCAGTTTTAAATAATTTTACAGAGAAAATAATATGTTAGTAATCGGTTATATACGCTTTAGCTCAAACAAGCAAACACCTGAACATCAACGTTTGAGATAAAAAATTTTACCCATCGCGAAGGTGTTAAAATTGATAACTAGATTGAAGAAAAAATATCATCCCGAAGAGCCTGGGAAAAGCGTAAACTTGGTGAATTATTAAATAATCTGCAGAAAAATGAGATACTAATTACTTGTGAAATATCTCATTTAGGTCGCTCTTTGCTCGAGGCTATAAAAATTTAGGAAACCTGTCTGAATAAAAACTGTCAGGTTTGGATCATAAAAGAAAATTATCATCTCGGAAGTGATATATAAAGTAAAGCCTTGGCTTTTGCATTTGGTTTAGCCGCAGAGATTGAACGTAATTTGATATCTCAACGCACAAAATCAAGTTTAGCCAACATCAAAGCAGCCGGAAAGAAACTGGGGAGGTCATTTCCAGTACAGTCAAAAGAATTAAAGTTACAAAAAAATACTAAACGCCTACAAAAATTATGAGAGAAGGGGCTATCTAAAGCAGATATTGCCTACATTTTAGGTGTTCATCGTTCAACTGTACGGCATTTTATTGAGAGAATGCAAATGTAATTTCAAATTAGTTAAAAACCTAATAAATAACAAAAAATATATTGTAATAAAAAAATACTTGCCTTTTATATTTTTTTTATATAAAAGCTATCTCAATAACCCCTGAATCGTTGATGCAGACAATCAGGAGTTAATTTGTGTCAAATAATTTTAGATAAAGAGTTAAAGAAATGGCTACACCAAAGAAAAAAACATCTCAATCTCGCAGAAATATGCGTCGTGCTCATGATGCATTGACACCCAATGCGTATCATGAATGCCCAAATTGCGGCGAGTTGAAAAGACCTCATAATGTATGCCCGAAATGCGGCCAATATGATGGTAAAGAAATTATTGCTCAAAAAGCAGTAGAACAGTCTGAAGACTAAGATATTAATTTATTTTTATGGAGAAACTTGTGTCTGATAAAAATCTTGTGATATCCATTGATGCGATGGGCGGGGATAACTCTCCAGGAGTCGTAATCGAAGGTTTGGCTTTGGCACATAAGAGAAACGATAAAATTCGTTTTTTGGTATATGGTGACAAAGAAAAAGTCAATGCTGAAATGGTAAAGTTTCCGGCATTAAGAGATGTTTGCGAGGTTTTTCATACAGAAGAGTCCGTAAAAAACGAAGATAAGCCATCACACGTGATACGAAACCGTGCAACCAGCATGTATCAGGCTATTGAAGCTGTAAAACTGGGAAAAGCACAAGCGGTTGTGTCTGCCGGAAATACAGGAGCGTTGATGGCTATTTCTAAAATGGTATTGAAGACAATACAAAAAATTCATCGTCCGGCTATTATCAGCATAATGCCACATGAGAATGGCCGTTACGTAATGTTAGACTTGGGAGCAAACACAGAGTGCGACGGTATCAACCTAGCAGAATTTGCGTTAATGGGAAACATCTATGCTAAATGTGCCTTGAATATAGACAATCCGCGAGTCGCATTAATGAACATAGGTGCAGAGGAAATGAAGGGAAAAGAGGCTATCCACGTCGCTGCACACATTATCAAAAACACCCACTTGAATTTAAACTTTATCGGTTACATCGAACCGCATGAAATCCCCCGTAATAAGGCAGATGTCATCGTTGCAGATGGTTTCTCAGGAAATATAGCTCTGAAATCTGTTGAAGGGACATGCCACCTGATGACACACATGATAAAGAAAAGTATAAAAGAGTCTTGGATGGCAAAATTAGGGTTGCCATTTATGATGGGTGCTGTAAAGAAACTGAAAAAGACACTGGACCCACGTTTATACAATGGTGCAATGTTCGTCGGCTTAAATGGTCTATCGGTCAAAAGCCATGGAGGTACAGATGCTCTAGGTTTTTCTGTAGCTGTCGAAAATGCAGCCAAGCTTGTAGCAAAAGATTTCGTCGGTTCTATTCGGCGGGAATTAGAAAATGTTGATTTAGATGAAATTTCACAGGAAGCATATTATGAAGTGTATTAGATCAAAAATAATTGGATGTGGTCATTATCTGCCGACTAAAGTTTTAACCAATGACGATTTATCAAAGATGGTTGAGACCAATGATGAATGGATTAGCACACGAACGGGAATACGCTCGCGCCATATTGCGGCTGACGATGAGCTGACCTCTGATATGGGCGTAAAAGCAGTTGAGCGTGCAATGGAGCAAGCTCATATTACCCCATCTGAGATTGATTTAATTTTAGTTGCGACAGCAACACCGGACAACACAACACCAGCCACAGCAGCAAAAATTGCTGGAAAACTAGGTGTTAAAGTTGGAACACCTGCTTTAGATATTAATGCTGCCTGTTCAGGATTCGTTTATGCTATGACAATTGTTGATAATATGATACGCTTAGGGCAAATCAAGACTGCAGCAGTTGTGGGTGCTGAAAACTTATCTAAGATAGTGGACTGGTCGGATCGTAACACCTGTGTTTTGTTTGGCGACGGCGCTGGAGCAGTAATAGTACGGGCAACTGAAGGTGATGGAAGCTTTATGGATCAAGGAGTGTTGGCAACCAAAATCTATGGTGATGGCACACAAACTGAAAATCTGTATTCGACCGGTGGCGTAGCCTTAACCAAATCTGCAGGGTTCCTCAAAATGAATGGTAAGGAAGTGTTTAAATTTGCCGTTGGAGCAATGTATGAAGCTTGTGAAAATGTATTAGCACAGGTAGGTATAAACACAGATAATGTAGATTGGTTATTACCGCATCAAGCAAACAGCCGTATCATTGCCGGAGTGGGACAAAAATTAAATATTCCAGAGGAGAAGGTGATAGTGACTGTCGATCACCATGGAAATACGTCAGCAGCTTCTGTTCCATTAGCATTATCAGAATCTGTACAAGCTGGAAAAATTAAAAGCAATGATGTGGTTCTTATCCCTGTGATGGGAGCTGGCTTCACCTGGGGGAGCATGCTTATTAGAATGTAAATTCATCTGCATAATTTAAGATAAATTATTGCATAGCAAGTAAAAAATATTATGTTAGTAGCCAGATAGAATAATAATTATTTTTTAGAAAGGTGTAAAATGACAACTGTAACTCGTGCCAATATTGCGGAGAGTGTTTGTGAAGAAATAGGTTTATCTCGCAAAGATGCCGGCGATATTTTAGATATGGTGATTGATGAAATCAAAGGAGAGCTTGTAGCTGGAAGAGATGTCAAAATTTCGACATTTGGTTCATTCTGGTTGAAAAAGAAAAATGCGCGTGTTGGCCGTAACCCTAAGACAGGAATAGAAGCTGCAATTACGCCAAGGACAGTGATATCTTTCCGCCCGTCACAAACTCTAAAAAAAGCTGTTAATAAGAAATAGTATTTTACATTAGAGACGAACAGTTCAAAAGGGCAGTTAGATATGTCTTAACTGCTCTTTTGTATTTAAGGTAAGAGAATATGAGTATTAATAAATCAAAATCGGCATTTAGAAGTATAGCAGAAGTCACTGAAGATTTAGGTGTTGCCCCACATGTTTTACGCTTCTGGGAAACCAAATTTTCACAAATAAAACCAATGAAAACCAAAAGTGCTAGACGCTATTATCGTCCAGATGATGTAGAATTATTAGCTTTGATTAAAGAACTATTGTATAATCGGCGTTACACCATAGAGGGTGTACAAAAGTTATTTAAAAATCGCACCCTGAAGGATATCCTAGGAACAGAAATCCAAAAAGATTTCTTTGAAGATGAAGTCCCAGAAGCAAGTGACAATGCCATGTTTATGACCATAAAAAAAGCCGTAGCAAATTTATCTGAAGTTAAAAGCGAATTACTGGCTTTAGCAGAAAATTAAATGGGGACAATGATGGCTATTGCTTCAGAACAAAGATTTATAGAAATAGAAATGGCACTGTCTAACCTAGAAAGGACAGTCGAGGACTTAAATGAAGTGATTATTAAACAAGGAAAAGATATTACCTTTCTTCAAAAACAGAACCACTATCTAATAGAAGCCCTGCGAAACGCCCAGAATGTTGTGAAACCATTGGATGAAGAGACACCTCCACCGCATTATTAGCTTTAATCTTATTCCTTTATTATAGTAAATGCTTATAATAGAGTCATGGAAAATAACTTGCAGCTATAATAAAATATTTTTTTTCACTCTTGATTTTATCCCTATCTCCTTACTACATAAAAAATATAAGGAGAAAAAAGATGAATATGGAAAAATATACAATCAAATCGCAGGAAGCGGTTAAAAAATCAATAGATATGGCAATAAAAGCCGGTCATCAGTTTGTGACGCCGTTACATTTATTGGCTGTTATGATAGAGATGAAAGAACCAGCTCTTGAGAGATTGATTGCGGAGAGTGGTGGTAATTTATTGGCACTAAAGCAAAAAACATTAGAAGAAATAAATAAGATTCCTTCAGTGAGCGGAGAAAATGTCCAAAGTTCCATTTCTCAAGACTATAATAGAATTTTACTTGAGGCAGAAAGTTTCGCTGAAAAAAATAACGATAAATATGTTACATTAGAACGACTTTTACAGGTATTAGCACAAAGTGCTGGAAATAAAGCTACAGAAATACTAAAAAATGTGGGTGTAAATCCGCTTAAATTAAATCAGGCTGTCCAAAACTATCGTAAAGGGAGACTAGCCGATTCTGAAACAGCAGAAGACACTTTTGAAAGTCTGAAAAAATTCACAACGGATTTAACAGCGCGCGCCAAAGAAGGTAAACTCGATCCGGTAATTGGCAGAGATGGAGAAATTCGCCGCACGATTCAGGTTTTATCCCGGCGTACCAAAAATAACCCAGTGTTAATCGGTGAACCTGGAGTGGGAAAAACAGCAATAGTGGAAGGCCTGGCAATGCGCATAGTTAATAATGATGTACCAGAGAGTCTGAAACATAAGAGATTACTAGCCCTAGATATGGGAGCGTTAATTGCCGGAGCAAAGTTTAGGGGAGAATTTGAGGAACGCTTAAAATCAGTTTTGAAAGAAGTGGAAGAGGCCGCAGGGCAGATTATCTTATTCATTGATGAAATGCATACGATTGTTGGCGCCGGTGCTAATGAAGGCTCTATGGACGCATCAAATTTGTTAAAACCAGCATTAGCAAGAGGGGAACTACATTGCGTTGGCGCAACGACCCTGAATGAATATAAAAAATATGTAGAAAAAGATGCAGCATTGGCGCGTCGTTTTCAGCCTGTGTATGTTGAAGAACCAAATGTAGAAGACACAGTAACAATATTGCGTGGTATTAAGGAAAAATTTGAGTTGCATCATGGTGTCAGAATTGCCGATTCTGCACTCATTGCTGCTGCAACATTAGCTAACCGCTATATTGCAGATAGATATATGCCGGATAAAGCAATAGATTTAATGGATGAAGCAGCATCATCGCTACGCATGAATGTCGATTCTAAACCGGAAGAGTTAGATAGTTTGGATAGAAAAATATTACAATTAAAAATAGAAAAAGAGGCCTTAAAAAAGGAAAAAGATGAAAACTCGTTGGCTCGGTTACAGGCATTAGAAAAAGAATTGTGTGATGATGAGGAGCAGTCAAGAAATTTGCAGGAAAAGTGGAATCAAGAAAAACAAAATCTGCAAAAAATGACGGAGATTAAAGATAAACTGGATAAGGCCAGAAATGAAGTCCAGATTGCAGAAAGAAACGGACTATATGAACGGGCAGGGGAACTGCAGTATGATATTATTCCTAATTTATCCGCAGAACTCACAGCACTGGAAAAAAACACTAAAAAAACAGAACAACAGACTGTCCAACCCGAAGATATAGCCAAAGTCGTCTCAAAATGGACTGGAATACCGACCGACAAGATGCTATCTTCAGAAAAAGAGAAATTACTACATTTAGAAGAGCATTTGAAAAAAAGAGTAGTAGGGCAAGACGAAGCAGTAACAGTCGTCGCAAATGCTGTGCGTCGTTCACGCTCAGGAATATCAAATCCTAATCAGCCCATTGGTTCATTCATGTTTCTAGGTCCAACAGGCGTCGGGAAAACAGAGTTAAGTAAAAGTTTAGCAGAGTTTTTATTTAATGATGAAAATGCACTGTTGCGAGTTGATATGTCTGAATATATGGAAAAACATTCTGTAGCGCGCTTAATTGGTTCTCCTCCAGGATATGTCGGATATGACGAGGGCGGAATTTTAACAGAAAGTGTCCGTCGGAGACCATATCAGGTCATATTGTTTGATGAGGTTGAAAAGGCCCATCCTGATATTTTCAATATTTTACTACAAGTGCTAGATGATGGTCGTCTAACTGATAGTAAAGGAAGAACTGTCGACTTCAAAAATACCATCATTATTATGACATCAAATTTGGGAGCAGAGTATCTAATTGACAATAAGTTAGATGAAAAGCAGCAAGAAGAAAAGGTATTAGCAGCATTAAAACAAGCCTTCCGTCCGGAGTTTATTAACCGAATAGATGATATTGTTGTCTTTAGAAAGCTAACGAAAGATAATATCAGAGAAATAGCCGCACTAGCCATTAATAACATTGGAAATAGGTTAAAAGATAGAAATATCAGCCTCAAACTGACACCGAACGCCATGTCATGGGTGGTGGAAAATGGCTATGATAACATATACGGAGCACGCCCATTGAAGCGGTTATTAAAACGAGAATTGGAAAATAAGTTAGCATATGCTTTGTTGGCCGGTGATGTTGATGATAATACGGAAATTAAGGTAGATGGCAGCCCAGAAGGTCTGATATTCAGTCATTAGAGGTATATTATTTAGAGCGTGTGACCCTCGAAACTTTTCGAGGGTCTTTTGGTGTTGGAAAAGTGTTGCATCTTCACAAAAAATATTGTACCATAATAATATTAAGAATGGCAGAGGAGAATAGCCATGGCAATGGAAAATATGAGAGCTGACAGCGAAACATTTAAAAAAATAGCTATAATGCTCAAAAATGGACAGGAAAAAGAAGCTCAGAATTTGATAGAACAAAATTTTGGTCAAAGAGGTGTTTTACTATATAATGCCATGAGATCAAGAGGTTATACAGTAGAACAAATGGTGCAAATTTTTAATAAAATAGCTAAATTCGTTAATGAAAGTGTAGATAAAATCAATGCAGCTGCTAAAAAATTGCAAAAGCAAGCAGATGAGCAAGAATTAGCAGCGCAACAAGCCGCTCTGACACAAATCCAAGCTAAAGCCGATGCAAACCAGTCAAACTGGAAAGTTTAACAGATGAAATAAGGAAAATAAAAGCAAGAAGAAAACAATTGGAAAAAGAAAAAAAATAAAAAGAAACAGTAAGAAAACACCACCAAAAACGCCACAATGAAATAGAAAAAAAACTAAAAAAAATAAATAAAGAATACCGGAGACAATGCAAAAAACGGCATAAAAAACCCAATGATATAGAACGCCGACAGTATGCGCTTGAAGATGAAAATTACAAAAGAAATATTGCATTATTGCAGCAGAAACAATCCCAATACGAAGATGAAATCATAAAGCAAGAAAAAGATGTTGCAAAAATAGAAGCTGAAATAGATAAAAATAAACAACAGGAAAAACAAGCACAGGTATATAGAAAGAAAGTACAAGAAGAATTAAGAAGAGCAAGACAAAGAAAATTGCAACGCTCTGCAAAAGTTACTGATAAAGATGCCTCAAAAGACGAGCAAACCAATATAAAAATGAGCTTTTACCAGTATTCGAGGGATAAGGAACGCTAGAAAAATAAAGACTGACAAAATCATTGACAAATAAAAAGAATGAGATATAAAGAGCATCACTAACCAATTATTAAGATATATGAAAAAGATCAAAGCGATTGCAAGCATTGTGTTACTATCAATGGCTTGTCCTGTCAGTGCTGATGTGGAACCCACAGACACACTAATGGTAGATGGATCTGGCGGATACGGTTTTTTAATTGTATCAGTTGTAAGATCTGGTGAAAATGTACGTGTATTACAGGAAGAAAATGGTGTTTATCGGGAGATTATACCTTCCACGCCAGCAGATGTCGTTTTTGATGCGCAAGTTGAAGATAATGCAGCTTACGCAATTATGATGAAGGATGACAAATTTTTCCTAGCACAAAGTGATGGTAAGCGCATCGATTTACAGATGGATGAATGCTACTATGCTTCACCAGGGCTAATTCATGGCTATGGTAACGGAGAAGTAAAAACATATTTCTATAAATTGGAAAAGATGTTTTCTCTTTTTGCAACAGATGACCATGAGGCCTTCTATTGGGAAGTCGAACGCCCCCATAAAGATTTCAAAGAAATATCTTTTGGCATCATTATCAAAAAAAATGGGGTGTGTCGGTTGTATCCTGATGATGTAATCGTTAAAGAAAAAAAGACAAGTTTCAAATTACCAGACGGTAGGAAAATTTGTAAATGGCCTTATGAGACCTGGCATTCTGCAGAGGATTTAGTAAGAGACATCCAGCTGTGTGGATACAGGAACAGGCTAATGAGGGAACTTTTTAACCTTGACGACTAAACAAAACCCCATTCTCTCACCAGAGAATGGGGTTTAATATAAAAGCTTAATATTGGTAGGCGCGCAGGGATTCGAACCCTGGACCCACTGATTAAGAGTCAGTTGCTCTAGCCAACTGAGCTACGCACCCATAACCAAAACATCAGCAAATATAACGAAAAGATTTTTTTTTGCAATAGTTTTTTTTATTTTATTAGCTTTTTGTGAAAAAATTTCCTCTTGCAAAAAAGGTTGGCGTAAATTATATGGAGAAGCAAAGGAGAAAAAATGCAGATATATCTGGTAGGTGGTGCACTTCGAGATAAATTTTTGGGTCGGCCGGGGCGTGATAAGGACTTTGTTGTCGTGGGGGGCACAGAAGAAGAAATGCTCCAACAAGGTTACAAAAAAGTCGGAAAAAAATTTCCAGTTTTCTTACATCCTAAAACAGGGGAGGAATATGCTTTAGCTAGAAAAGAAATAAAAATTGGTGCCGGTCATAAAAATTTTAACTTTATTTTTTCCCCCGACATTACACTAGAAGAAGACGCATTACGTCGGGATTTTACCTGTAATGCACTTTATGAAAATATATCAACCGGAGAAATTATAGACTATCACCATGGGCGAGAAGATATTAAGCATCATATTTTACGGCACGTATCAGAACATTTTGTGGAAGATCCACTGCGGATTCTACGTATGTGCCGTTTTGCAGCACAGCTAAATTTCGCTATAGCCCCTGAAACAATGACCTTAAGCAAAAAGATGGTTGAACAAGGAGAACTACAGTACTTAAGTAAGGATAGAATTTGGCAGGAATTTTACAAAGCATTGAATACAAATAACTTTCATATATTTATAGAAGCAATGCGTTGTTGCGGTGCATTAAAAGTTATTTTGCCAGAAATGGAAGAAATGTTTTCCATTCCGGAGCGTTTAGATTTTCATCCTGAAGGAAATAGTGGCGCCCACACTCTATTAGCCTTACAAGCGGCATCAAGTGATGACCCATTGGTAAATTATGCTGTGTTATTGCACGATATAGGAAAGATAAAGACCGATCCTCAATGTTGGCCATCACATCATCGGCATGATGCTTATGGTGTGGCAATTATTAAAGAAATTGGCAAGCGACTGCATGTTCCCGTTGCATACACAGAATTTGCAGCAACAGTAGCACAGCATCATATGGTGTATCATCAAAAAATAGTGGATGTACAAAAAGAACTCGTGCAGATTGCTATCAAAATAAGTCGTAGCAATTCGAAACACGATCAACAGAGATTTATACAAGCCTTAAAGGCAGATATGCAAGGTCGCGGTAAAAAAAATTCTGCAGATGAAATCAAAAAATTTGCTCAGTTTGAGAGATATTTCAAACAATTAATTGAGGCGGTTAGAAATAAGAAAGTTTCAGAATTGCCGGAATTCGAAGTGATGATAGCCGCTATAAAAAAAGGGACTATGCCCCCAATAGAGCTAAACCATGCCTATATCAAAACAATTTTAGCGGAAAATCCTTATGTGAGCGACTGAAGTCACTATACACAGCTCCGAAATAATGCTTTAAAAAAAAGATAAACATGCTTAAATAAAAATAAAAGTTTATTGTGTAACTTATTTAACTATGGTGTTATAATGAAAAAGACATTGATTTATGTTTTGGGGTTAACAGTTTCCGGAATGGCTCTAGCCGCGGCAGAAACACAAACAAATGCTTCAATATCTGAAAAATATCAATTAGATAAAGCAAAAACTGCCCAATATCAGATGCGAGAACAAAATAACTCAAAGACTGATGACATTAGTAAAAATCCAGTGGAAAATAGCATTACCCCTAAAATTATAACGGAAGAGATACCAGGCGGAAAAATTGAAAAATTACTTGACCAGAGTGGCAAAGTTGTTGCCGAAAAAACCATCAAAAACAATAAAATAACCAATAAAACGCTAAATTATTATTATCCTGATGGTAAACTTATGCGCAAAGTTATTGCTGCTGACGATGATACAGGATTTTATGCAGAAGAATATTATACCAATGGCAAGCTCGCAGGGCAGTCTAAATATATAAATGAATTAAATAAAATAGGAATAGAAAGAAAATATGACACTAATGGAACCCTCAGACAAGAAATTCCGTGGGAACCAATCAAAACACTAGGCACTGATAATTGGCAGCAAACCAGAAGGTATGGAAATATCATTACCTACTATCCCAATGGTAAAAAAGCAGCCGTTTTCCCTGTAGGTAAACAAGGTAAAACAATTTTTTATAATCTTCAAGAACAGCCAATAAAAGAGATTGAAAATAGCCAGATATTAAATTTTCCCAAAGAAATGACAGAGGATGACTGCCAAGGAAAGACAATTCATCTAGGTCTACAATCTCTGGTCGAATTATATGAAGATGAAGGAGATATTAGCTACAATAAATGCGGTATGCCGTATCGTGAAAATTTTTTATATGAAGTAGAAGATAGACAAGGGGAACAGTCCACAGTTTTCAGTTTTGATGAAACAGGAATGGTAAGACGTTTGACACCATATTTAAATGGGCAAAGACATGGCATAATGCAGAAATTTGATGCTGCAGGCAATATAACCGCAGAAATACCCTATCAAGAAGGGAATAAAAATGGTGAGGCAAAAGGATATTTTCCTACCAAAGAAATAGCTTTTCGTAAACAATATGTGCAAGGAAAAGTTGAAGGAAAAATGACATGCTTTTTCCCAACAGGAGAAATCGCTGCAGAATTTTTTTATCAAAATGGATTAAAACAAGGGCAAGCTAAAATTAATAGTCCAATTAAAAAAGATATTCAATTTAAAGATAACAAGATAGTAGATATGTCTCCAAATAATGCAAAACGGCAGGTGGTATCTCTACTGTCTATGGCACAAACACAAGAACAACAATGCTTGGATATCAAGGATAAAATCCATCTATGGCAAGAGCAGATTGATCAAAACCAAATAAAACTGCAACAAACATTTTCCTTAACTATACCACAAGGATGTGAAAATATTGCGTCATTCAAGAATGCTGAAAATAATCTATTATGTTTGGCCGCAGATAACAAAATTTTAGCGGAAATTCCAGCCGCCTATAGTTCAGGAAAACAAGTCGAGGAACGAGTCTATGATAAAGAAAAAAATTTACAATATTTAATTCCATATTTTAATCAAAAAAGACAGGGTTGGACTAAAGTCTATAATAACGAAAAACAAGTTATTGCAGAAATATATTATAATAAAGGAGAATTAAGCGGAAATTCTCGGAGTTATTTTCCCAATGGACAAGTAAAAGAAATTTTATCATATGCTGATGATGCACCGCAAAAGATGATGGCACGGTATAATGACAAAGGAACATTGCAATTTAGCTTAACCGCTAAAGAAAACCAAAGAAAAGAAGCCTACCTGAGAATACCGGCAGAACAAAAAGAAATAATAATTCATTATTACGAAGATAATGCAGAAAATATAAAAGAAAGCCTCAACAATGAACAAGAAACAGTAATAGAGTATAATTTGGCTTTAGGGGAATATGTTATATATGAAAATAACCACCTGATAAAAGGCGGAAAACTTTGCGGTTATGAGCCTAGTGATAAAATACAAGTGATAAATATTCAACCTGACAGTCGTAAAATTGCCAAGCAGACGGATACTTTATCTACCCCCGAAATAAATTTGCCAGAACCTCCTGTTTTGTCAGCCGAAGATGCCCCGATGATTGAGGATAGTGATGAATTAGGTGATTTAGATAAATTAGTACAAAACTCTTTGTCAGACTATAATAATAAACAGGAACAGCAAAATGATCTTATTTCGATGTCTGATAATCAAAAGAAGACAGAATTAGCAGCTCAAAACATAGGGCCGATTACAAAACCAAATATCGAAAAAATGGCAGATGTTGTGCAAAAACAAAAAATTTCAACCGTACCATCAAAAGCAGAGGAAGATGCTGAGCCTAAAACTGAAAAACTATATTATGCCAATGGAAATCTACGCAAGACAATTAAAACAAAAGGGACCAGAACACAAGAAATCAAAGAATATTCTAAAAATGGATTGCTCTTGACAGATGTAATGTATAATAGAGATAAAATATTGATTGAAAAATACTTTGGAACTGGCGAAGTACGACGTAAAACTGAAAAATCATATGATGATAATGCAGTTTTAGCTTTTATATCAAGAGAAGATTTTTATGACAGTGGTAATCAACGCTACGAAATTAAGCGCCAACCCAACACCATGCTTTTTTCTGAAAAAGTGTATTATCCAGATGGCACAGTAAAATCTGCGACCACCCAAAATACCGTATTAAGCTTTTTCACGGAAGAATATGATAAAAACGGTAATTTGCTTAAAGCAACCGAAGAACAGGGAGAAGATATACTTATAAGGGAATATGGGCCAGAAAAAAAATTACAGAAGGTAACTTTGAATGGTAAAGAAGTAACGTCAGAGAACGTGAAAATAAAAGAAAAAAGCTTAATTTATGATCGAAATGGAAAATTAGCAGCAGCCTTTATGCAAGAAAAGAACCATAACACCCTATTAGAATATTATGCTAATGGTCAAATTAAGACTGAAATTATTTTCTATGCCAATGGTGAAATTTCCATAAAGGAGTTTGCCGGCAATAAAGAACTTATTAAATTTGCTTATTTGGCTTATGATGGTAAGCTCCATATCGAAAAACCGGCAAGAAAGATTATTCCAGCTTATCGGGAACGTCATTGGGTAGATTATAATAATCCGAAATGGATTGAAAACCAGGATAAATATTCCATTCGCTCAATTGCACGGTTGAACTTAGATGTGGTAGCTCATATGCTAAAAGAAATGAATATGCCAGAACTGCAAATGTTGAAACGATTGCGAGCCAAATATTAGACAAATAAATATTGACAACAAATCTATCCCATGATAAATAAAAAACAGCAAGTATAAATATATGTCTAACAATTAAATTTATATTTATGAAAGAAAAAATTACGGCTGAAGAAATCCAGCAATTGCGTGAAAACGCAGAAAAAGAACGTGGCTTGCATCAAAAAATTATGCATGCCATCTTGGCATTACGTGGCATTCGCCAACCAGACGGAACTTTTCCTTCTATGCCGCTTTCACCAGAGGAGCAAATGTTGATACTGCGTCGTGGCCGGGAAGATGAAGTAGTGGAAATGCTACAGGCTTATGCTGAAACGGATTGGGAAAAGGTCGGATCCTGTTGCACACAAGCTCAGATTTACATCTATGAGCAGGCGCGCAAGGGAGGAATGACATGGATGAAAAAGGCTAACCTCTATATGCTAGAAAATTGTTTGTTGACGCCACAATTTGAAAAGCATATGATTGATACTGTATGGAACATAGAACTTTCTCAAATTGATAGCTTGTGGTCTAGGCGCAAGAAAACGCCGGAAGCAGAGGTCTATATGATTATGAAAACTCTTCAGGACATACAGAGACAAGGTGTTATACTGACCATCGAAACCCAGTGTATTAGCACTTATGTTGCAGATAATCAGTTATCTCCAGAAGGGGAAGAGGCTCTGATGAAGTTCATCAATCTGGGGCAATTAAGAAAAGTTGTGAAAGATAAACTACGTGGCATAGTGCTTCAATATATAAAAACCTATCCATTGAGTAGTTTAGGCCAAGAAGCACTAGTTGCTACGCAGGACCATAATTTAATTATGGAGTTTATTGTGACTTCTCCGAAATCCTTTACTTCTTCAACCGCCGTCGCATTACTGGTAAAACGTGCTATCCGTACAGAATTGGTAGCATTTTTCAAGCGTTATGCCCAAGAAGACTAAAAAAAATCCTCCGAGAATATTGAAACTCGGGGGATTTTAATTTAGAAACTTTCCCAATGGACTTTATCCAAGTTTAACCTATCTTCTGGGGTTTTAGGTTTCTCTTCCGGATAGCCGATAGTAACAATGGCCACAGGTAAAATATTACCTGGAATATTAAATTTTTTACGTAAATTATCAATAACTAAGGGCATAGGGGCTGCACCGCAAAAACAAGCACCTAATCCTTTGGCATGGCAAGCTAAAAGCAAATTCTGTGCAGCAAGTGCGCCATCAATTTGTGCATAATTCCAACCTTCTTTTTCGCGGTGGAAGGTTTCACTTTCATCAACACATACCACAACAATACAACAAGCATCTTTAGCAAAAGATGTCCACGGTTGGATAAGGCGCATCGTGCGCAACACTTCTTTATCCTGCAATATAAGAAAATGCCAGGGTTGCTTATTATGTGCAGAAGGAGCATAGCTCGCAGCGCGAATAAGCTCTAGGATTTGTTCTTTTGTAAGTGTTTGCTCTGGATTATACTTGCGAATAGATCGGCGTGTTAAGAGCCCTTCATATAGTTCCATCTTTTTCTCCTTATATCAATTGACTTTGCGTTCCAATTTTGTAATATGTGGTAAGACAAAATGTTCAATTAAAAACTTTAATGTCTTTTCAACTGTACTATCTGTATTTTTGATAACGCCAAAAATAACTTCTGCTTGCTCTTGATTTTCTAACTTTTGCGCCAAAATTTCATAGACATCAGCAAGGTCAGAAAGAGAAGACAGTAATTCCGCCGCAAATTTTGGAATATTAAGCGTTTGACAACCACCCCAAAAACCTTCATTAAAACCTTGTTCAATTTGGTTAGAACGCCTATGGCAAAAAGTAATGAGCGCTTGTTGATCATTTTTGTTGCCGGAATAAGGAGGTAATTGCAATGTGTTGGTACGAATCTCTAAAAACATTTCATCCCATAACCCCATAAAGAACTTAAAAAACAATTCCGCCTCATTTTTCGTGGTGAGTCTAGGTTGCTTTTCTTCTAAAAACAATGATGAAATCACATCAGTGGGTCTTAGATTAACATTTGGACTGCAAATAGCTCCTGCAAACTTTAATTTAACCACGTCTAAAGAGGTTGGGCACTGGTAATGATTTAAAAAACGTTGGAATTTATCATCCCCAATATATACATTTTCATTTTGCATTTTAATTCATCTTCATTTATACTAACAAACATAACCAAATTTAATGGGAGTTTTATAAATTGTCTACATTAAAATTATCAACATTGCTTTTTCTGTGTGTACTCGTTTCAGCTTGTACGCAATTTGCCCCTTTTGAAGATCGGCGCCGTGAGCCTGGAACAGACTATATATGGGTAGGGGCATCAAGGCCACAAAAACCAGCAATTTGCTATAATCCATTATTTTACAGTAAAGAAAATATATTGGCGAGAGCCAATGAAATTTGCCAAAGTAATAATGCCAAGTCGCATGCAGAATTTATTGATGTAGAGTATTTTAGCTGTCGATTATTTGTACCTTCTAAAGCTTATTATAAATGTGTTGTGGAAAAGTAACGGATTTATAAGAAAGGAGCGGTAATGAATATATATATTTTTGATATGGATGGAACTTTAACACCGGCAAGGCAGCCGATGCAACCGGATTTTGCACGCAGATTTTTTCCTTGGGTCAAATCACACATCGCCTATTTGGCAGCAGGTTCAAATTACGAGAAAATTATAGAGCAAATACCTGGAGATGCGATAGGGACGGGGTTTAGTGGTGTATATAGCTCAATGGGAAATGTTTTTCATCAAAAAGGTAAAGAAATCTATCGTCATGAAATAAAACTAAAAAAAGAGCTACTACAAACTTTAGAGCGTTATCGCAAAAATACAGCTTATATCGGAAAGTTATACACTAACTACTTGGAATTAAGGCCTGGAATGCTAAATTTTAGCGTCTTAGGTAGGAATTGCCCATTTAAGGAGCGTGCGAAATATAATGAGTGGGACAATCTGCACCAAGAAAGGGCAGCGGTCGTGAAAGAAATTAACGAGAAATTCCCAGAATACGAGGCAAGCTTGGGTGGAAAAATATCAGTGGATATAGTGATGAGGGGGGGAGGAAAAGAACAAATTGCCGCTAAAATACGTGAACAACATCCTCAGGATAAGATTATATTTCTAGGGGATAGAACCGAGCCAGGCGGTAACGATTATGCCTTAGCTCAAGCGTTACGCGCTATGGAAAATACTGAAGTCATTGCCGTAAATTCACCGGAGGATGTGCTAAAGTATTTAGAAATATAAAATATAATCTTTTAAATTAGTTTATTGAGATATCATATTGATATTAAGCTGTTTATCCAAATTGATTCTTTTTCTTTGAAGGGAATAGATGCATTTGCGGGACTTGTCGAGGGAAGAACCGCATATTGCTTTTTGATGAGTAATTCTGGATAGAATGTTTTAAATAATTTAAAGGCTTTTTGACCATTAAACAAAAACTTTAATATGTTTGGATAACAATTTGTTAAAAAATAAAAATCATTTGGAATAACCTCTTTAATATTACAATCAAGACTACCTTCTCTGGCACAATTTTTGACCACGTCCCACAGCCCAAGACAATGCGATGATAAAACAGCAATTTTTTCATTATAAGTAGGAAAATTATAATCTACACAGCAGGCCTTAAAAACAAATTTCCAAAATAAATTTTGTGGATGTGCATAATATTCTTGAGCTCTTAAAGATGCAATACCAGGCATAGAGCCAATAATTAAAATTTTCGTCTGTTGGTTAGCAATAAAAGTAAAACTCTCAAGCATGAAAAAAAACCTTTTAGTATTAATCTAAAACTAAATATTTTATATGTAATATATTGAAATATTTAAAATAAAGTGCGCGTTTCTCAACGAGCACTTTTTAAAAATGTTTTTTAGTAAAATAGAAAGAGTTTATTTCTCAACAATCTTTCTATGCTTAAAATAATAGATGCAAAAATAAAATCTCAAAGCATATCCCCACGGTCCAGCTGAGGTGGAAATAAATGATTTTGCGGATTAACATGTTTCAATGGCTCACTGTTCTTGCGGCCATGAGACAGACAATCAAATTTTTCCCTCGGCAAATAGTCTCTTAAAACACGTCCACCAGACAATTCAGCAAGCTGCTGATATATAGTAAAATTCTTTTTGCAAGCAAAGACCACTGGAAGGATTTTTGTAGTGTCTGCCAACTCTACAACATGTAAGGCAGAGTAATTACGATGGCAACAACAATACATTTCTGCCGAAGAGACTTGACCACTTTGGGTAAAATGTACCACAGAAAGTTTCTCATCATCAAGATAGCACCAAGTAGCAGGAATGGCCTGATCATTGACAATTAACTGCTCCAAATAAGACAATACGATATTAAGCGCATTACCTTCCTCTGCAATAGAAGGAAACATGAGAGTAGAATCTTCATCAGCTGTGACAGAAGATGTAATATCCTCAAGTTCATTTTGCTCAATAAAATCCTGAAGGGCAACCACTCTGA
Source organism: Alphaproteobacteria bacterium (assembly GCA_017475705.1). GTDB lineage: Bacteria > Pseudomonadota > Alphaproteobacteria > RF32 > CAG-239 > CAG-267. The sequence goes on along the minus strand of JAFVFB010000005.1, from coordinate 80,460 downwards.
CAGAATGATTGACAGGAAGAGCATCAATAAACTCAACAAAATTCACTGGTCTAGGTATGGCAAGAAAACCATCTCCAAACCTAAACTTGGCAAATCGGAACAACATATCCCTATTCTTTGCCCAATCAATCGTTTTCATACGCATAGACATAACAATATTATATATTCAAAATCACTATATCCAAAAAAATCTATTTGTCAAATACTTTGTAAAAGATTAAATAAATCAATTAGACTTATTTTGATAAAATTATTTTAATTTAGCCAAGTCAGAGGCAATATGAGCACTTAAATATCCTAAAAGTTCACTTTGAGCTAAGACATACTCATCATAGCCACCTTGTATGGAGAGTGTTTTATTTATTTTTCCAGAGTGTACAGTTATTCCTTGGGTATTTTTTAGAAAATATACAGCAGTGAGAAAGGCATTTTTTCCTAATTTTCCACTCATTTCGTTAACTTCTATGGATACGGCATACTTATAATTTTTTTTAAGGGCTGTTTGAACTTCAATAGTTGCATTTGGTAAATATAAACTTAAATCTTGGGCAATAATCCGCTGAAATAACTTATCAGGTGTTGCGCCCCAGCGATTAAATTCATCAATGTGCAGCTCATATTGCTGTCGGCCGACCGTGGTAATTTGCGGACGGGAAACTTCAGATGGTAAAAGGATATTTTTAACGAGTATGGTATCAGTTATTTGCGTATAGTGAAAATCTGCCGTTTTCATCGCAACAGGCTGATAAAAATTAGGAGTAGGGCTGGCGCAGCCGCTAAACAACAATAACGCAATAAAAGCTAATATATTTTTCATTTTAACGATCCTTTCCAGTAATAATTGAACTTGGATTCATTTGCAGATAATCAGTTAAATTTTTCATGGAAGCAGCTGCAGCAGAAAAACTATCGATCAGATTTGAGATACTTGCAGCATTTTCATTTATTAAAGAATTAAGAGACTGTGCAGTTGTCCGAACCTGGGTAATCATTTGATTTGTATTATTTTTGTTAGTAGACAGCATTGTATTAACCGTAGATAAGGTTTCATTCATACGCTTTAGCAAGTGGGGCAATTCTGATTCAATAGAAGTGGTGATGGCATGAATATCTTGGGCTATTTTTGCAATAGGAATAACTTGTAATTTCTTAGAAATTTCCGCGAAAGGAGAATCAACCGTGGGAATTTCGTATTCATTACGATCATTTTCAGAATGTAAAACCACTTTTGTTTCAGGGAGCATATCCAATTCTATCAAAAGTTGACCTGTGAGCATAGAATTAATAGCTAATTGGGCTCTTAAGCCATCATCAATAAAGTGTTGTAAGCGTTCTTTTTCATCAATAGTGTTTGTAATTAATGATTTACCATTGTAAATTTTAGCATACACCGGAATCAAAAATTTCATCGTTTGCAAGTCAGCCTGCAGGCGTACGGATGAGACTTCACCGATTTTAACACCTTTAAACAAAACAGGAGCGCCAACTTCCAGTCCTTTGACGGACTCATCAAAATACATCACCACAGTCGTTTCATTATTGCTGAATTTTGATTTAAAAAAATAACCGAACATCAAAATCAAGCCTGTAAGACTAAGCAGAACAAAAAGACCGATAAGTTTCATATTAGGTTGTTTTATCATTTTTTCTTTCCTCTATTTAAAAATTCGAAAACTTCTCCATTGGGGGAATTTGCAAGCAATGTTTGAGGATTGCCTCTAGCTGTAATATTTTTTGCACGACCATCTAAAAAGATAGAATTTGTCCCAATATTAAAAATAGATTGTAATTCATGAGTTACAATAACAAAAGTAGTCGATAAAGACTGATTAAGTTCCTGAATTAAGTCATCTAAACGCTTTGAACTTATTGGATCTAGACCGGCAGATGGTTCATCACAATATAAAATTTTGGGATCTAAAGCTAAAGCACGAGATAGAGCTGCTCTTTTTTTCATCCCACCAGAGATTTCAGAGGGATAAAAATCATCAAATCCTGCTAATCCCGTAAGAGCTAGCTTATAAGAGGCTAACTCACTAATCTCTTTTGCGGTATAGGAGCTATATAATTCAAGCGGCATAGCCACATTTTCTTTTAATGTCATAGAGGAAAATAAAGCACCACCTTGATACATAACACCACATTTTTTCATAATTTCAGTTTTTTGTATTGAAGACGCCGCCGCCAAATCTTGTCCGTCAATAAGAACTTGACCTTTAACGGGTGTAACCAGCCCCGTCAGTACACGGAGCATACTGCTTTTTCCACATCCACTAGCCCCCATAATAATAAAAATATCCTTCTCATTGACAGTAAAATTTATGTCATCAAACAGAACAAAATCACCATAAGCAACTTGAAGATTTCTAACCGCTATAATTTCTTTTTTCATAAGCCTATAATCTCCAATAATACCGTCAAAATTCCTGTGGCAACAATCATCCAAATAAGGGCTGTAACAACCGCTTGAGTTGTTGCTTTACCGACAGCATCAGCATCTCTGCCAGCAGTTAAACCTTCATAGCAACCACAAAGTGAAATAATTAGTCCATAGATTAAGCTATGCAACAATCCCACTAAAATATTCGTTAGATTTAAAGCTTTAAGTGCATAATCAAAGTAAGCAGCAGCGGAGATGTCAAGAAATACAACCCCAACAACAGCGCCACCCAAAATACCTAATACATCAGCCAACAAAGTCAAAAAAGGAATAGTGACAACTAAACAAATAAGCCGTGGAACCACAAGATATTCTGTAATTTTAATTCCTAATGTTTTTAAGGCATCAATTTCTTCATTAACTTGCATCGTTCCTAAGGTAGCAGCATAAGATGATCCTGTCCGTCCAGCCATAATAATTCCCACCATGATAGCAGCCATGATTCTAGTCATACCTAATGTCACCATGCTAGCAACATAAATACCCGCGCCAAAATTCTTAAGTTGTAAAGCCCCGACAAAAGCCAGAATTAATCACACTAAAAAACTAACCAGAGCCGTAATTCCAACAGATTTATAACTACAATCCTCAAATATAAACCAGAAATCTCTGCGTCGATAGATGGCTCTGCCTAACACAAAAGTAATAACAGATAGGAAAACTTCATAAAGAAATTTTAATACCTGTAAAACATTACTGTACTTTTTATATCCCCAACGACCTAACCGAATTAAAAAGTCTACTTGATACACCGAAACGGTAGGGGGAATATTTGCGGGTTTAAGAGAGAGAAGAAGCAAATCTTTAGCCTCTTGAGGAAGATAGTCCAATTTAAGCTCAATCCCTTCTTGAATAAGTTTTTGCTTCCATTGATAAATTTCCGCAATTAATACAGAAGAAAGATCTGCATTAGGCATTTTTGCATAAATAATACTTAGATTTTGTTGTTTAAGGGCTGCTATAACAGAAGAAATACAATCAGAGGGCTCGGCATTCTGCGAGATAAACATTAAACAAGCTTCATTATTCTTAATGATTAATTTGGACGCCATTTAATTTATGCCTATTTTTAATCAGATCCTTTGGTTAATTTACATACCTCAGCGGCAACATCATTAGCAGCTTGATGCGCTTCTTTTTGACTTAAGCCTTTTAAGATTGAACTCATAAAAGCACCAGCAAAAGCATTACCAGCACCATATGCAAAAGACTGCTGCAATTGTTTATTCTGCATGATCGTTAATCCCTCAAGGCCCCATATACGGCTTTCTTTGGCCAAAGTGGTAAGAATGATATACCTTAATCCATATTTTGTTTTAAGTGCTAAACACATATCATCAACACTTCCTGAAAGATTAAACATTTTAGCAATAGTCCTAAGCTCTTGAATATTTAATTTCAAGATATTGGCTCGAGAGAGGAGCTGCTGTACAAGATTCTTATCATAATAATTCTGCCTGAGATTGATATCAAAAAAGCGGTAGCATTCTTGAGGGGCGGCATCAATTAAATCCAAGATAGTTTGGCATGAATAAGATTTTCTCAATGCCAGCGTATCAAAATAAATGGCATCAGCATTTTGGATACAAAGTTCAGCTTCTGTTGTGAAAGGAATATAGTCCCATGCAGCATTTTCCAATATATGCGCAGTATGACCTTTAGCAGGATTATTAAAAATAAGGACCCGGCCAGTTGGATAAGGGGTAATAGCAAGTACGGGTTTAATTTCGTATTTATTTAGCTCGGTAACAACTTCTCTACCTAAATCATCAGCACCTATAGCACTAATCAGCTCACCTTGAATTCCTGAGGTTGTTGCAAAACGTAGAAAATCAGCCGGAGCACCACCTAATTTTCGGCTATCGGGCATGATATCGAAAACAACTTCACCAATTCCCACAATGCGCTTTATTTTTTTACTTATCTTAGCCATAGAAAAGAGCATCCGTCAAATAATGAAACCTAAGTCAGTAATATTATTCTTTTAATTTGGTGTCAAGTTCTTTTGGATATTTATCAATTTTAATAGAATTAATTGACATTTTTCGGGCAATACCATTAATCTTTTGTGCAACAGCAACATTAGTAAAATTTTGTAGGGTAATTTGCCGAGCACGTCGTGCTTTTTCTTGTCGTTCAGCATCATGCGATAAGTAATAGCGCAATAAATGAGCCAGTTCCTTCTGGTTTCTATACATGGGAATACTATCGCCATAGGCTTGTTTAATCTCTGGCATGTAATCAGATATAACCAATGCGCCAGACGCGGTGGCATCATAAATGCGATTATTAATGAAACCAAACTCTTTCATATCAGGTCGATGATCATTTAAAACAATTTTAGCTGAGCTGTAATAGCGATGCAAATCTTGATTTTCTATATATTGGCCTTTATACATATCGGATGGAACGACATTTTGCCAGTTATATCCGTAAACAGCAACATCAAAACCACTATCTATCGCATAGTGCAGGCTGGTGCGATAATGCCAATTAGAGCCAACGAAAAGAATATCATTGGCTACTTTGGGATCATATTGAGGATAAAACTTAGCCGGATTAGTAAATTGTGGTACATAATAGGCAGAAATGCCAGCATCATTTAGCTTTTTAGTGTAACTTGAAGAGGCAACAGCAATAATATCAAAATTTTGCCAATCATCATCCAATGAAGCAAGGTATGGCATCGAAGAGCGTGAATTAAGGACATTTTTGGATTTTTTTTGCCCAGAATGACGAAAATATGCCATGGGATAATAGCAATAAAGAACAGTAATACCCGCATCATAGGGTGGGATAAATTTTGTATAACCACGCATATAAATGCTCATTTTAGGGTGAGGATCATGTTGGCGATGATACTCATCACGATAATCAATTATTGTACTTATCCCCATTTTTTGAAAACCACGAGATAAATCCTCTGCAATCCAATAATCTCCAATATGCGTTTCTTCTCGATAGGTTGTTGATTTTAAAACAACATCAGCAGCTTTGCTCTGAGAAACAAAAACCAGCCCCAAGACAGCCCCAAAAAGTATACGCCACATCAAAGCCCCTCACTTCCACTATAATAAGGATTTTTTATGTAAATCTTGGTCTAATTTAGCTTTTAAATCTTTCGCTCGTAACTTAATATCAGAGCGTAAATTTTTCTTCAGAGCTTTAAGAAGTAATTTATGCGCTATAGATATTTCTCCTATGGCATGATTATATTCAGCCGCGTAATAATCTGCAACGGCAGGCTGATTCAACTGGGCATAGATTTTACCTAGGTATAAATAAGCTATCGGTGAATGACCATGGCGTGCAATCTGCTCTAGCATAGGAATAAGTTGTGTAGCTTCTGTCGCGGTGATATCTGTTGCTAAAACAGCTTCTGCATAGCTGAGCTTAAATAAATCAGAGGAGGGTCTTAATTCGATCGTTTTGCGATAGGCTGTAACAGAATCTGCAATTTTTCCGTTTTCAAATAAGGTTTGCGCTTTAATTTCCCAAAAGTAGGGATTGTTTGGTTCTATTCTAATCAGTTCTTCGGCATACTTAAGCGATGAAGGTAAATTCTTTTGCCGCATGTAATAAATTGCATGAGCTATCTTCGCATAAACAGAAGTATCTGTAAGGGGATATTTAGCTAAAACTTTTTCCAAAGGAGCTAGAAAGGCAAATAATTTTGCCTGCAAGCGAAGCAGACGTTCGTCCATATTGGATTGAAAAACAAGAGAACGTTCCTTTTTTAATTTATCATTAAAAAAAGTTATGCGTTCCGTTGTAACAGGATGTGTTCTGAAATAAGGACTTTCTTCTATGCCTTGCAACCGATTAGAATGTTGAATTTTTTCCATAAAGTTTTTAAGTCCTCTAACCGATTTATTATTTTTGCCGAGCAGCAGAACGGCAGTTTCATCAGCTGCTCGTTCTTCACTAACTTGATAAGCTGTCATCGCGTTTATAGCAGAACTTTGTGCCCCCAGAACAACCGCAATTGCCGCATCGCCGCGGCCGCTAGCCGCAGCTGCTCCAGCAGCGGCAACCAGAGAGGCCAAAGTCGCTTTTTGCAAATCTTGCATCTTAATTTTTAAGCGAAGAATATGACCGCCAAGAATATGACCGGTTTCATGCGCTAAAACCCCTTCTATTTCATTGCTGTTAGAAGCTCTAAGCAAAGTCCCTGTATGTACAAACATATGGTTATGATCCCCGACAAAGGCATTCAAACTATCATCTTTAACAATATGCAAATAATGACGATTCAATGGTAGAGAAGCTGTCCTAAAAATCGGAGCTAAAATATCATAAAGCCAGCTTTCAGTTTCTTCATCACTAATAATACTGAGAGCATGAGCATTATAGCTGATACAGAACAGAAACAATACTAAGCACAAATGTTTCATCAGATACCTCCTACTGATTACAAGATAGGATATATTCTTTATATCGTCAAATCAAATAAAAAAGATGTGGATTTTAATTAAAATTAATGCTGATTTTTATTTTTAGAAACAAAACTCAACACCGGATTATGGATCGAATCTACAGAAGGGGAGGTTTTATCACTTTTGCCCAAGTTACTATGCGATGGCTCTTCGCTTGAATAAGTGACTGTTTCTAAATAAAATTTCTGTAAAACTTTGTCATTCAAGAGCATTTTGCTAATTCTAAGATAAATTCCTTTCTCCGAAGAAATATCGGGCGTATTTTCATCGGACAAAGATTTAATTTTGTTAATCACATTTTTCATGCGTAATTGAGCAATTTCTGTTTGATTGGAATCAAGATAATAATGAATGCCATCTAACGTACTTTCAGCCATACGTGTTTCAATAAGAGCTTTTTTCCACATATCCGCGATATTATTTTGTTTAACCAATCCCAAATGTTGCATGACATCACCCATCACTCCAGTATAACGAGTGGACTTATTTTTTAATTTTTGTGCTGATTTATCAAAAAATCTCATTGCTTTAGAAAAGGCATAGCCACTAGCCGCACTAACAGTCATTGACATGGCTGCAATAGCAGGATTATTATAGGCAATAACACCTGCAGCAATAGCATAACTTACGGCACTGCTGGTAAACCAAGAAGATTGACTGAGAATTTTTCCCTTTTCTTGGGACAAAGTTTGTATAGCTGCTTTTAATTCCTCATGGTTATTACCTTTTACAAAAAGCATCGGATATTCTTCCCATAATTCTTTAATTTTGTTGAATTGGGTATCGCTCCGTACACTGTTACGTAAATTTTCAGATTTAATATAATAAGAGGTGTTAACCATATCTCCTAATGCGCCGCGAATAGATGGTATAGCTAAGCCGACAAAAGCAGTTAATCTGGCAGCTGATTGAGAAAGTTTTCCGATTAAAGGTAAATTTTGAGCAGCCGCACTTGTTAAACAAGCCATCGTTGCTTGTTGCAAAAAGCCATATCTCTTTGATGCAAATCGTCAGCAATCCGTTCTTCAGTTTCTCTCTTCTGTTGGTATCTGCGTTCGGTATCATTCTGCCCATTATTAGTGTCATTGTCTTCCATAATAACCTCCAGATAGCATAATATATCGAAATTATACCAGAGAAAAGCTAACCTATAAAGCAAAAAATAAGGCGAAAATATTTTTCGCCTTAAAACCAAAAAAAATATCTTTCAGCTATTTTCCGCTTTCAAATAATTGGACGAGCCATTGATAAAAGGGATTTTTAAACTCCTTATAAAGTTCTCTGACTTTTTCTAAGTTTAAATCTTTGCGATTAAAGATGGATTCAGTTAAAATCGTGCATGTATTCTGCTTAATATCAGCAAGGCCACCTGCAATCAGATATTCCTCACAAATAGCACCATCCTCATTTAGAATCTGCAAGGCTCCCATATCTAAAGGCAATAGAGTCGGAGCACGATCTTTAATCACCGTTAAGGTCTTATTTTGACAAGGCAAAACAATCCGATAAACATACTGATTTAAAACGCGCTTTTCTGGCATGTAAATAGAGAGTTTAATATCCGCAGCCATCTTAAGCAGCTCCTTTATGGCTTGCAGCTCTTTCCAATACCTCGTCAATAGTACCGGCCATATAGAAATCTTGTTCTGGAACATCATCATAAAGACCTTCTAGGATACCTTTAAAGCCTTTAATTGTATCCTCCAACTGTACAAAACGTCCAGGTTTACCAGTAAAGACCTCAGCAACAAAAAATGGCTGAGACAAGAATTTCTCAATTTTACGAGCACGGGAAACGACCAAGCGATCATCATCAGATAGTTCATCCATACCCAAAATTGCGATGATATCCTGCAACGAACGATATTTTTGTAAAATTTCTTGAACACCACGAGCCACTCTATAATGTTCTTCACCAACAATATCAGGACTGAGAATGCGGCTTGTAGAATCAAGAGGATCAACAGCAGGATAAATTCCTAATTCTGAAATCTTACGAGAAAGAACAGTCGTAGCGTCCAAATGAGCAAAAGTAGTGGCCGGAGCAGGGTCTGTCAAGTCATCAGCAGGAACATAGACAGCCTGTACAGAAGTTATGGAACCATTTTTGGTTGATGTGATACGTTCTTGCATAGCCCCCATATCAGTACCCAAGGTAGGTTGATAACCAACAGCCGATGGAATACGTCCTAATAAAGCAGAAACTTCAGAACCAGCTTGAGTGAAACGGAAAATATTATCGACAAAGAACAACACATCCTGATGCTCAACATCACGGAAATACTCTGCTTCAGTCAAACCAGTTAAAGCAACTCGAGCGCGCGCACCAGGTGGTTCATTCATCTGCCCATAAACCAAAACAGTTTTAGAATTATGCCCCTCTAAATCAATAACACCAGATTCAATCATTTCATGGTAAAGGTCGTTACCTTCACGGGTACGCTCACCCACACCTGCAAAGACGGAATAACCACCATGCCCTTTAGCAATATTATTAATTAATTCCATAATTAAAACAGTTTTTCCTACCCCAGCACCACCGAACAATCCAATTTTTCCACCTTTCGAATAAGGTTCCAGCAAATCAATAACCTTAATGCCTGTAACAAATATTTCAGGATTGGTGGCTTGGTCAATAAAAGAGGGGGCTTCACGATGAATCGGTAAGCTCGAGGTACTATGAATTTGTCCTCTGCCATCAACCTCATCTCCAACAACGTTAATAATTCGGCCTAAAAGTTCTGGCCCTACAGGAACAGTGATGGGTTTACCGGTATTATAAACAAGAATACCACGGCTCATACCATCAGTCATATCCATTGCAATGGTACGCACAATATTTTCACCTAAGTGTTGTGCGACCTCAAGAACAATTCGCCGACCATTTACCTCACATTCTAATGCATTCAATATTAAGGGTAAAGCAGAAGAATCAGCAAATTTAACATCAACCACAGCCCCCATAACTTGGTAAATTTTTCCAAGTTTATTCGTTCCTTCTAACGCCTTGATATGCGCTCTCAGTTCGTCTAGTCGAGACTGTGAATCACAAGCCAAATCAGCGGCTTCTGCACGTTCATCTAATTCTTCTTTTTTCTTTTTCACCACCATTGTCCTTTTTACTCCTGTTCTGTTTTACATAGCTTCAGCACCGGCAACAATTTCAACCAATTCAGTCGTAATTGCGGATTGCCTGAGGCTGTTATACTTAAAGGTTAAAGATTTTATCATATCTTGGGCATTACGTGTCGCATTATCCATAGAGGTCATACGGGCAACGTGCTCAGAAGCTTGTGAGTTAATCAATATCTCAAACATAGAAGTTCGTACATAAAGGTTAAGAAACTGATGCAATGTTTCCCAAGGATCCGGAAGATATTCATAAAACGCTGAACCAATACGGTTTAGCTGTTGTTCTTCCTCTGCTAAATGAATATCAAGCGGAATTACTTGCTTTGATAGATAAGTTTTAGATAGACCAGACAAAAAGTCACTATAAACAATTTCACAGACATCGACTTGATATTGATTCTTCTTATCCCATACATCGCGCAGGAACGATAAAGCTTCAGCATAAGTTAAATGTTTTTTTATGACGTTAGAGTACGCTCCTGCAATGTTTCTCACACCATAACGATTTAGGCTGGATAAAGCTTTTTTGCCATAACAGAAGACAAGAACCTTTTTCCCTTCCTCTGTTAACTCATCAATACGACGTTTGGCTTCTTTCGCAATCATCGAATTATAACTGCCGCACAAGCCTTTATCTGATGCCAATACAAACAAAGCATAAACTTGAGGGTTGGTGGGCTGAATGAGCAATTTTGGCATAACAAATTGAATATGACGCTCAGCCTCTTGCATTTTTAACTCAGCTAAAACTTTCTTGATATTTGCCAATAGCATATCTTGAAAGGATTCACTTTTATCCAATGTTAACTGAGCTCGACGAAATTTTGAGGCAGAAACCATCTTCATCGCAGCAGTAATCTTATGCGTAGATTTTATACTCTCAATTCTAGTTCGAAGCTCCTTTAATCCAGCCATATAACTACCCTCTATGCCGTTGCTTGTTGCAAAGATAAGTTCTTTGCTTGAGCTTTAAATGTTTCCACAGATTGAGCCATGAACTCATGCAAAGATTTCTCTAGCTCAGTAGAAATAACTTTCTGCTCTCTAATCTCTTTGAGATAAGAATTTTTCTCACGTTTTATTTTATCTAAGAGATATGCCTCAAAATCTTTAATCTGATCGATCTCCAAATTATCCAGGTATCCTTTAGAACCTGCAAACAAGATGACAACCTCTTCTTCAACCGGCAAAGGTCGGTTAACTGGTTGCTTCAACATCTCAACAAGTTTGGCACCACGATTAAGTAGTTGTTTTGTCGACACATCTAAATCAGATGAAAACTGCGCAAAAGCCGCCATCTCGCGATACTGTGCTAAGTCAAGTTTCATTGTGCCTGCAACCTGTTTCATGGCTTTCAACTGTGCTGCAGAACCAACACGGCTTACAGAAATACCTATATTTACAGCAGGACGTACCCCTTGATAAAATAAGGATGTCTCAAGAAAAATCTGACCATCGGTGATAGAAATGACATTAGTCGGAATATAGGCCGAAACGTCACCGGCTTGTGTTTCAATAACCGGTAAAGCAGTTAAAGACCCTCCACCTTTAGCATCACTCAATTTTGCCGCACGTTCCAACAAACGTGAATGCAAATAGAAAACATCGCCTGGATAGGCCTCACGCCCTGGTGGGCGTCTCAATAATAAAGACATTTGCCTATAAGCGGTCGCTTGTTTTGATAAATCATCATAGAAAATCACCGCATGCATACCGCGATCTCTGAAATATTCTCCCATTGTGCAACCAGAATAAGGTGCTAAGTATTGCAAAGGAGCTGAATCTGAAGCAGTGGCGGCAACAACAATTGTATACTCCATTGCCCCAGCATCTCTTAAGGTCTTAACAACCTGAGCAACCGTAGAACGCTTTTGACCAATTGCCACATAAATACAGAAAAGCTTATCCTTATCACTTTTAGCAGCATCATTAACGAACTTTTGATTAATGATGGTATCCACTAAAATTGAAGTCTTTCCTGTTTGTCTATCTCCAATAACAAGTTCACGTTGACCTCGTCCTATTGGAATAAGAGAATCAATAACCTTTAAACCGGTTTGAACTGGTTCATGTACACCACGACGATCTATAATACCTGGAGCCTTAATTTCAACACGAGCAGATTCTGCAGTATTCACATCTCCCAGACCATCAATAGGCTGCCCCAAAGCATCAACAACTCTTCCTAAGAGCTCTTTGCCGACAGGTACACTAACAATTTTTTTCAAGCGTTTGACCATGTCGCCTTCTTTAATCTCGGAATCAGAACCAAATATAACTACACCAACACTCTCTTCACTAAGGTTAAGCGCCATTCCTTTAATACCAGACTGGAATTCGACCATTTCATTATATTCAATGCCATTTAAGCCATATACAATGGCAATACCATCTCCCACAGAAAGAACACGACCAACCTCATTAAGTTCTGTGTTGAAGTCATAATTTTCAATTTTTTCTTTAAGAATGGCGGAAATTTCTTCTGCTTTCATTGTCATAATCCATAACCTTTCATTAAATATTATCCTGCATGATTGAGCATAAGTTGATTAATATGGTTAATTTTGTTGGCCAAAGTATCATCGATTAAAAAAGAACCAAAACGAACAGCTAATCCACCTAAAACTTCAGGCCTTAGGTGATAATGGATAAGCACGGAACTTTTAAGTTTTTTTTCTAAGATATCCTGTAAGAGCTTTTCTTGTTGGACACTAAGTGCAATAACGGTGTCTACATGAACTTCAACGATTCTTTTATGCTGATAATAAAGGTGTATAAAGTCCTCAATAATGAGTTCAAGAATGTCAAAACGCCGATTCAAAGCAATTAATTTAAGAGTCTCAGTGGTAACGTTTGAAAAACCAACTCTTTTTGCAAAGTCATCAACAAAAATCAAAATATCCTTATTATCATTTTGTGGGGTGGCTAATAAAGTCCACTTATCAGCATCTCTATTTAAGCTGTCTTTAAGTAGACGAACCTCTTCCATAATAAAATCATCTTTTTTATCATCAATAGCAGCATCAAGCCAAGCCCGAGCATATACTAAAGCTGTTTTATATTTAGAAATTCTTTGCACTTTTATACCTGTCTCTATCTAAAAATCCCAGTCAGATTAACGACTCTATAAACAATTATAGCAAAATTACTTATTTTAAATTAAAATTTCTACTATAAAACCAATTTTTTTCACAAAAAAATTACATAAATGAATAAGGATTAATATCAATATCAATTCGAACATTCCCTTTACTGGGAACCATAGCTATCCATTTTTTAAGAATGTCTTGAATATTAATTGTTTTCGCCGTTTTTAACAACAATCTAAAGCGATAACGGCCGCGGAGTAGAGCCATAGGCGCAGGAGCCGGTCCTAATGTTTCAATAAATTGCGTATTAGGAGCACATCTCCCTAACGCGTAAGCTGTTGTTTCTGCGGCTTTACAATTGGTTGAAGAAACAATCAGTGCCGCTAATTTTCCGAAGGGTGGCATTTTAAGTAGTTTTCTAGAATTCTTTTCTAAATCAATAAATTTTTGTCGGTTATGTTCAAGAACAGCTTGTAAAACCAAATTGTCAGGATAGAGTGTCTGTAAATATACCATACCTTTTTTATCGCCACGGCCGGCTCGTCCAGAAACCTGTGTTAATAACTGAAAAGTCTGCTCACTAGATCGCAGGTCAGTTCCCATTAGACCTAAGTCGGCATCAATCACGCCGACCAAGGTTAAGTCTGGAAAATTATGACCTTTAGCCAAAATTTGTGTGCCGATAAGTATATCAATTTCTTTAGCTGCTGTTTTATGAATAATTTCAGATATTTCATGGTAATTGGTGGTGATATCTGACGATAAAATTGCTGTCCGTGCATGAGGAAAGCGATATTTTACTTCTTCTGCAATACGTTCAACCCCAGGGCCGCAAGCTGTCAGACCATCACGAGAACCACATTGAGGGCAGTTACTCGGAGTATACATTCTAAATCCGCAGTGATGGCAAATTAGCTCTCCAGAGAGGCGGTGCTCAGCTAACCATGCTGTGCAATGAGGGCACTGCATGCGATGTCCACAATCACGACAAATCAGCAATGGGGCATAACCACGCCGGTTCAAAAAAAGCATCGATTGCTCATGACGATCTAAGTTATGATTAATGGCATTGATAAGAGTAGGTGCCATAAAGGATATGCCCCATTCTCCTTTGACAGGCTTATCCTTTTTGAGATCAATAATTTTAATTTCAGGTAGCACGGCCTTTGCATAACGTTTGGTTAATTTGACACAGTCATATTTTCCTTCTTCTATATTAATAATCGTTTCCAAATCGGGGGTTGCTGATGATAAAACAACTGGAATTTTTTCTAGATGAGCACGCAATACCGCCATATCTCGCCCTTGATAGGTTACCAAACTTTCTTGCTTAAAAGAATGATCATGGCTCTCATCAACGACTATAATACCTAAATCGGAAAACGGTAAAAATAATGCAGAACGGGCACCCACAATAACTTTAGCTCTATTAAGAGCAACCGCTTTCCACGTTTGGGCTTTATCTTTTATGCCAACTTCAGAATGCCAAATGTAGGGTGTCACACCAAAGCGAAGTTCAAATCTTTTCAGCCATTGGGACGTTAATGAAATTTCTGGTACCAAAACCAAAACTTGTTTTTGTGACAACAATGCTGCGGCGATAGCTTCAAAGTAAACCTCTGTTTTTCCTGAGCCTGTAACCCCATCTAATAGAGTAGCTGAAAACCCATGATTGACTTTACATATTAAGCGGTCTGCAGCTTTTTGTTGTTCTTCTGTTAAACAGGCTGGCTGAGAAAAATTTATATGTTGTACAGTACAAGTCTCATTAACCAGAACATCTTTTTTATAAAGAAAACCGCTCTTAATCATTGCTGAAATAATATGAGACGAAACACCAGTTTCTCTAATGATTTCTTCTTTTTCAAGTTCTTTCCCATCTTGCATTAAATCAAATACTGCTTTACGCGCAGTTGTAATGCGAATACCCTGTAAATTTTCATTTTTAATCTGCAGGCCATATAAGGTGACTTTTTGCTTTGGTAATTGGTTTGTTTTCTGTCCAAGCACCATCTTTAGAACCAACCCGAGCGGAGCTAAGTTATATTCTGCTGTTTTTTGAATAAAAGTAATCATAATTTGGGAGAGCTTAGGCAAAGATAGAATTTGCTTGATAGGTTTTATTTTTTTTATATCGAGGTCAGCACTTTTACCAATTTTCCAAACGACACCGACTAATTCTTCTCTACCAAAAGACACAACAACAAGCTGACCGCAACACAACGTTTCATTATCAGATTGATAATCAAAAACATCATTAAAAGCCAATGGAAGAAGAATACCGTAATAGGCCATAAAAATCTATTCTCCGATAACTAATGTATTATTTTTACGAGATACGGGAACATTTTGACCGGATAAATAATCTAATAAATAATAGAGCGGAGCATAAGTAGAAGGGTTCTCTTCAATCTCTTGTCCAGACAATACTAAATCAATATTTTGTAGTTTACTTTGATTAAGAGGAACTTCTGACAGAGCACTGATGTGGAGGCCATGCAATTTTTGTTCGACTAAAACTTCTCCCCCTTTAACTAAAACATCTGCCATCATCATAATAGCAGGCATAATGAGCTTATAAATCTGAGGTGTCTCAATTTTTAAACTTAAACGAATAGGGTAATTAGGATTACCCAAAGTGAGAAGATAGTCTTGGATAATTTCTTGCAAATCTGTCATATTTTTTACAGAGGAATTAGAGAGTCCAAAACATAAACGGAAAAATTTGAGGCGTCTACTTAAAACAGTGGAACTAAAATCTAAGATTGGTAGGATATCAGCTTTATCTTCGTCATCCCCCTCGTGTAATAGTTCAACAGCATTGGCAACAGCCCCGATATTGCCAATAAGGTCATGAGATAACCGAGTTGCAACAATTTCGCATACATAGATATTTTTCATACTTTTATCCTCTCCATTAAAAGGTATAATAAGGGGTATTAGCTAGTCTGGAATCTTCATTGAGCATGCGTGAAGAATCTAAATCCTTTAGCAGAGGGTCCACTAATTCTAGACTACCTGTTGTGGCTTTAAGATAAGGCTTCTTTCCACCTAATCCCCATTTAATTTCACTTGTGTTATCCGGTTGTCCATAACGCTCATCGATTCTTTTCCAAAAATCATAAATCTTAATGTTATTAATATAGATATTTTGTGAGGCTTTACTATTAGAAAAAGGAATATGACTCTTATAATAAATGCGATGGGCTAGATTATCTGTGAATGTGGAAGTATACAAAATTTCAATATTTTCATGTGTGGAATCACGGTTATAAACTTCACGTGCAACATAGTTAAAACCATTTGTTTTAGCGACATTTTTGGTGCAAGCTGCAATTCTCTCAAAGCCTATGATGCCATGAATGCGGCAAAGTTCTTCACTTCGCCATTTAATAAAATTAGGAATACGCTCTTCTTGAATTTGTCGCCGATAGCCGTTACTTAATAAGATTCGCTCGACTTCATTAGGAGACATTCTCAGGCGAATACCAGAAATATCAAAATGAGCTGCATTAGAACGCTTTTTTTGCAAAACCTTTTCGATTCGTTTTTTTTCAGCCTTTTGAGTTTTAGCGTCTTGCATATTAAAAAGTTCGCTGGTCCCCTTGGATATCAAACTTTCAAGCCACGTTTCACGATCATCTTTTTTTCTGAAAGATGGAAGTGCTTTAGTTGGAACAGAGCCAGGTCCATCAGTAAGATTGTCACTAAAAGATTTTTTGACATCAACCTGCACCGTATTAGGTTGAGGAGAAAAAGAAGTTTGTGCGTAACAAGGCAACAGGCTGATAATAAAGCCTTCGATAAAGATAATAGAAAATATTAAATATCTGATTATAATCATTTTATTCAACCTTTAGCAGACATTATAGCAAAGTTTTTTTAAAAATCACCTAATTTTTAGTATTTACAAACCGGATAATGCTCTTTATAAGATATTAGCAAAGGAGTAATTAATGGTGCTAAAAGTTAATGTAATAGGTGCCGGGCTTGCTGGTGCAGAAGCTGCTTGGCAATTGGCGAATCGTAATATTCAAGTATTGCTCTATGAAATGAAACCACATAAATATTCACCAGCACACAGCAATGAAAATTTTGCGGAGTTAGTATGTTCAAATTCATTACGCTCAGATGATTATATGAATAATGCTGTTGGCTTGCTGCATCAAGAAATGAGATTAGCAAAATCTCTAATAATGGAAAGTGCAGATATTAATAAAGTCCCGGCAGGAGGTGCACTGGCTGTTGATAGAAAAGATTTCTCACGATATATTACAGAGAAAATAAAACAGCATCCAAATATTACTATTATTCACGAAGAAGTGAAACAAATTCCTGAAAATCAAGATGAAATATACATCATAGCGACAGGACCTCTGACTTCAGAAGCTCTGACACAAAGTATTTCCAAATTAATAGGTGACAAAAAACTTTCATTTTACGATGCAATTGCACCTGTAATCTATAAAGAAAGTATAGATTTTAGTAAAGCATGGTATCAGTCCCGCTATGATAAAGGGAATAAATTTGATTATATTAATTGTCCATTGACAAAAGAGCAGTATGATGACTTTGTTAGTGAGGTTTTGGCAAGCGAAAAGGTTCAGTTTCATGATTTTGAAAAGGCAACATATTTTGATGGTTGCTTGCCAATAGAAGTAATGGCAGAAAGAGGGCATGATACCTTACTATATGGTCCGATGAAGCCGGTTGGGCTGACTAATCCGAATAGCACAGAAAAACCATATGCAGTTGTGCAATTGCGCCAAGATAATAAAGAAGATACATTACGCAATATGGTTGGTTTTCAAACCAAATTAAGACATGACGAACAAATACGGATCTTTAGAAAGATTCCCGGATTGGAAAAGGCTGTTTTTGCACGTTTGGGAGGAATTCACAAAAATACTTTTATCAAATCACCGGGGCTATTAGATAAGTTTTTGAGACTAAAGTCAATGCCACATATAATGTTTGCAGGGCAAATCACTGGCTGTGAAGGGTATATAGAAAGCGCATCAATCGGTTGGTTGGCAGGATATTTTGCTGCAGAAATTACTAAAGGAAAAACACCGCTTCTGCCACCGCGTGAAAGTGCATTTGGTTGCCAATTAGCACATTTAACTGATACCACTAATCTGGAAAACTACCAACCCATGAATATCAATTTCGGTTTATTTCCGGAATTACCTAAAATTTTAACAGCAAAGGGGAAATTGCGCTATTTAAAGGGTGCAGAAAAGAAAAAAATGCTGACAACAAGAGCTCTAATTGCCGCGGAGAAATGGTTAAATGAAATTGACTAGAAGCCTAATGTCACAGACATTAGTAGAACAACTATTTCCACAAAAATATCAAACTTTATGCTATAATTACATAAGATGGCATCAGTTACTATCTCGCCGCGGCTTACATTTGAAGTTTTATTCGGCTCAAAGTTTTAATTTTATATATCGCAGCGTGAGCAGAAAATGGTCAAAGAATTTATTACTCGGCCAATTACAGGATCAATTTATTAATGAAAATTTATCCTTGTCAATGCTTTTAGAACCTCTTGATGGTTATGAAAGATTAGCTCAAAATACGTATCCATTGACTTTTTCAACTGCGTCCCCAATATTGTTGCAAATTATAGGGCCTATAGCGCGGATTGTGACTGTGTTGAATCAGCAATATTCAATTATCTACCAACCTATGACTAATTTAATCTATATATACATCGGGTTAGATATAATAAAGCAAAAAGAAATAAAAAATATTGCAAAGAATGTACATTTTTCTATAAATAGTAACGAAATAGAACAAAATTTGATATATATGCACCAAGAAACACTACACATACTACCATTAATAAAAGGTATAAAATTTAAATTGAAGATTGCTTTTTCTCTTGGACTAAGCAAAATCTTAATCAATAAAAAAGACAAAAAAAATATAATTTTACTTGATTATATTAACGCATTTTTATATGGTTTATGGTATATAATCAAAATAAGAGGGCATACCCTTTCAAGATTTTAAGATAAAAGGAACATCAATGAGCTCAATAGGTCGTCTGGTTCGTAAAAATCATTCTGCAGTTTTTTGGTGCACAATGCACTATCCAAAAGCTAAAAGAGAGGCAGTATACACATTATATGCCTTATTTAAGCATTTTGATGATTTAAGTTCAAGCACACTGCCAGAAAAAAATAAAGCGGAAATATTTGCAGCCTGGCGTCGAGAAATTACAAATATCTATGATAAGAAGGTTCCATCAACTGATATAGGACGTAGAATATATAAAAACTGCTTACGTTTTAAACTGAAAAAAGAATGCTTTGAAGAAATATGGCAAGGTTTTGCTATGGATTGCCCTAAGGCGTTGTTTTGCCCGACATTAGCAGATTTTGATCAATATTGCCATGGGGTAGCTGAAGTGCCGTGTTACTTGCTCTTAAAAATTATAGCAGAATTTGACGATAAAACGACTGAAGAATTAGGGCAAAGCATTGGGAGAGCAGTAGAAGTAACACAAATATTAAAGAATATCAAAGAAGATGCGCTAGGGGGACATATATATATACCGCAAGAATTTCTAAATGAAGCAGAAATAGAGTCAGGGCTCTCCGCCAAAGATATCCTGATTCACAAAAATTTATATAAAGCCCGCTTGTGCATGGCAGAATTGGCACGTCAATCATTTCAAAAGGCTTATAAATTGCTGGAAGAACACAATAACCGCAACTCTAAGCCCGTTGTTTATATGCTCAATCTCTACCATGCATATTTTGAGCAGATGGATAAGAGAGGCTGGGAAATAATTTCTCCCAAGCCAGAGTTAAGGATAAAAGATCGCATAAAAATGATCTACCGTGTTTTGTTTCCGCGCTATAATTTCAAATAAATTAATCGTTGATAAGTGTCTAAAAACTTTTGCTAAGCAAGAGAAATAGAATACAATTCCTATTGTACTTTAACTAACAATAGGATAGGACTATGAAACATATTGTAAAACCCTTAGCCGTATGCGCAGCGGTACTGTTGCCATTTTCTGCAGTGGCTGATGAAAATGTAGCTAACAATATATCGACAGATGAAGCGATAGCTTCAGCAAGTTCATTAACAGCAAATATAAAGCGGTTAGCATTTGAGTATATGGAGCACAGTGTGACGAATAGAAAAGATGCAAATTATCCAGATACGTATAATGCAGACGAGGAAGAAACAATTGGCGGTGTTTTTGACGGAAATATAACCTATGAAACGGCTAATCAAATCTGGATGAATGGCTTATTTATGAATTATAGTAAGAGTAAAACCACAGAAAATGCTGTGACCACAGAAAATGAAAAAGACGATGAAATTTTGCTTTTTACCGATTACACGCATAAAGTATGGCAATTAGAACAAGGTGTGGTGGGGCCTTTTGCATATTTAGGTTATGAAACAGAATTTACAGATTTTGATTTAATTGAAAATAATCGTAAGCATAGTTATAGAACCAAAATTTTACGTGGGAAAGCTGGTCTAAAGCTATATGATGGTAAATATTTTAAGCAATTATATGTGGCGGTCGTTGAAGAAGACGATATGACATATCATAATGACAACATGAAGACCGGTGGTGAAATAGGTTATGAATTTAATTATCCAATTAATGAGACGACAGCTTTTATCTCAGAAGGATTTTACCGTCGTTTCTTTGAATATTCTGAAAGAGAAAATACAGATTTCAAGTACAAATTGGAATTAAATAATCGTATTGAAACCAAATTAACGGGTGACTTATATTTAGCGCCTTTCTATAACTACGAATTAGCGGAAACAAGAGGGGCAAGAAGTTCTCGTGCACAAAGCACATTTGGTCTATCTTTATCTTATAACAAAAGTTTTGATTTATAAGCTAAAGGAGTCATGAATGAAAGAGACAGTGCGGAATAAAAAGCAACAATCGAGAGGGATAGATTTTAACTTGAGTACAGCGAAATCCATATTATGGACATTTCTTCTCATTAATATTGCGTTTTTATTTCACACTGTAAATTTCATGTATGGTGATCATGATTGGAATTATGTGCGTTATGCAAATTATTGGAATGAGGGTGCCTTCGAAGGGCGTCCTCTCCATTTTTTATTGCAATCAATCTTATTTTCAGGGCAAGTTTTACCGCTATTGAATAATATGGTATCCTTTGCTGCAATGGCACTGAGTGGAGTGTTACTTGCGCGGTATTGGCATATAACAACTGGTACCTTAAAAAATACTTTATTTTCGAGCTTTATTGCCGTATTACCCTATACTTTAGTGTGGTTATTTTATGCCAAAGATAGTCTGATTAATCTGAGTTTGCCGCTCATAGCCATTAGTGGTCTAACCTTAGTGGATAGAGAAAAAACAGTCAAAAAAATAAGCTATCACATTATGGCAATATTGCTATTTTATTTCTGTTTAGCATCTTATGCAGCAGTAATAAATTTATTAACAGTATGCATTTTAGGGGAAATGCTTATTTCCTACTTAGACGGCCGCAATATAACTTCTTTAATTAAACAAAAGATTCTTCCTGTATTGGATATTGCCATAGCACTACTCTTATTCAAACTGACGCTTTCGTTAATCACTATTTCATCTGAATATAATACTCAAATTATTCCGTTTGATATATTGCCTCAAAAATTAGCTACAACCTGTCGAGTAATGTTATTACAATGGATAGTACCTCTTCCATTTATAGATATAATATATAAATTATGCTTATTAGTGCTATGCCTATTGGGAATGGTGATAGCTTTTTATCACGGCGGCCCCAAAAAAATCATCGGAGCATTGATATTAATAATAGCAAGCTTATTTTGCTCGAAATTAGCTTATTTTATGGCCGATGAACGAGGGCACATTTTAGCGCAAATGGAGAATTTTGCATTTGTTGGAAGATTAGATTTTTATGGTTTAGTATATCTGTATGGGTTAGGTTTGGCATTAATAATGAAGTTTGCCAAGGGGTATATTTATAAAATAGGAATAGCTTTTGCTATTATAATAACGTTTATGTCTATAGTGCGTGATATGTATGCGCAAAAAGTTTGGAAGTTGGGTTTTGATGCAGAAATGAAAGTTCATGAGAGAATTGTTGCGCGCATAGAGCAACAGCCTCAATTCCAAGCTAAACAAAAATATCGCTTATTACAGATAGGAAGTTTGTCTTTACGAAAAAATTACTATAGAGAAAAAGCAGGGGAAGAAACAAGTTTAGATTTACTAGCAACATCTTTTACACCGCAGTATATGTCTCATATTGTCTACAATTTTTATTATCCAGAAGATATATTTTATCAAAATGCCTCAGTCGAAGATTTATCCAGTAAAGGTAAAGAATTTCTAAGAAATACAGCTCAAGTTTGGCCGCAACAACCATCCATCTACATTGACAATGATATTATCATTATTGTATTAACAGAAAAAGGCCTATCAGAAGCCAAAACAAAATTGCACTCAGACTAAAAGCTCAGTAATTCTTTGACCTTATCATAGGAAGGGTAACCGCCTCCTGAGCAACCAAGTAGGGCATAGGTCGGAATAGAAGAAAAGATTTTTTGAGCCAAAACTTGCAAAGAATCAGCTGTAACAGACTCTATTTTTTCTACAATTTCTTGAGCAGATAAAACTCGCCCAAACAAAAGCATCTGTCTTGCCATAATTTCAGCCGTTGTTGAAGAGCTTTCCAAAGACATGAGTAAACTAGCTTTAATCTGGATTTTTGCGCGTTGCAACTCAATATCAGTGACAGGTTCATTCATAATTTTTTTGATTTCATCAACAACAACAGGGAACAATATTTGCAATTCATTAGGTGTCGTGCCTGCATAAATGCCGAAAACACCTACATTTTTCAAGGCTTGATTAAAGCTGTTTATAGTATAAACCAAACCTCTTTTTTCTCTGATTTCTTGGAATAGGCGTGAAGACATACCTCCACCAAAAATTGTTGATAAAACGGAATATTTATAATAATCAGGATTTTGGTATGAAGCACCGTCAAAACCAAGAACAAGATGGGTTTGCTCAATATCTTTACATTCTGTTTTAGCACCACCGGTATATATTTGTTGGTCAGCGGTATAATGGCAATGCTCAGGAAGATGCGATAGGCGTTGTTCAATAATTTTAACAAATTGATTATGATCGATATGTCCGACAGCCGCAACCACCATATTTCGAGCCGTATAATGACCTTTCATATAAGCATGCATACGTTCAGCAGTAAATCCGCGAACATGCTCAGTCGTACCTAAAATAGTTCTACCAGTAGCCTGGTTGGCAAAAGCTGCTTCTTGGAAATAATCAAAAACTAAATCATCTGGAGCATCATTTGATTGTTTAATTTCTTGAATAACCACTTCTTTTTCTTTAGCCATTTCTTGAGCATCAAACGTAGGGTCAGTGATGAAATCACATAGGACATCAGCGGCTAGCTCAACATCTTCTTTAAGCATTTTAGCATAAAAACAGGTAAAATGACGAGAAGTATAGGCATTAGTTGCGCCACCGACATTTTCTATATCTTCAGAAATCTGTCGAGAATTTCGCTTTTTAGTACCTTTAAAAACCATGTGTTCAATAAAATGGGATATGCCATTATCTTCAGCTATTTCTTCAGCAGAGCCTGTATTAACCCATATGCCGAGAGAAACAGTTTCTATTTGTGGTCTATTAGCAGTTACAATCCGTAAACCATTAGAGAGTGTTGTTAGTTCTGTTTCCATAATAAAAATCTCACCAGTTAATATTAACCCAAATTCTTAAAATATAATAAATAATAAATCAACAATATTTATGTGCTATGTATAGAAATATATCCATTTAAAAAAAATTTAATATAGTATATATAATATAAACAAAATAATTTTGAAAAAGGAGAGAGTAATGAAAAATATGCCTCGTTTTGCAGTGATACTATCTGGATG
Organism: Alphaproteobacteria bacterium; assembly: GCA_017475705.1. Taxonomy (GTDB): domain Bacteria; phylum Pseudomonadota; class Alphaproteobacteria; order RF32; family CAG-239; genus CAG-267. Next base: position 56,416 of record JAFVFB010000005.1, on the reverse strand, counting down.
CGGTCGCGCGGATGGCTCAGAAATTCATGAAGCGGTTACAGCACTATTAGCAATAGACAGAGCAGGGTGCACTTATCAATGTTTTGCTCCAGACATAGAACAAGCCGCAGTAATAAACAATTTAACATCTGAAAAAATGGAAGAAAGGCGGAATGTCCTTGTTGAATCAGCACGAATTGCACGTGGAAAAATTAAACCTTTGGCAGAATTTAAGACCTCAGAGTTTGATTGTATTATCTTTCCTGGTGGACTAGGTGCTATTACTAATTGGTGTGATTTTGCGCAAAAAGGCATTAAATGTACCGTAGAAACCTCTGTACATCATATATTAGAAGAAGCCTATCATCAAAATTTGGTAATAGGAGCAATGTGTATTGCGCCAGTTCTAATTGCTAAAGTTTTAGGTAAATATGGTATAAAAGTCACAATTGGCAAAGATAAGGCCGTTGCTGCGGCCATAGAGGCTACGGGCGCAGAACACGAGAATAGAAAAGCTGATGAAGTATGTATTGATGAGGAAAATTATATCGTAACCACTCCCGCATATATGCTAGCAAAATCAATTACAGAAGTGGCACTTGGCGCTGAAAAAATGATTAAAGAAATAATAAGGATAACAAAAGAAAGATAAACAAAGACTTGACAAACAGGGAAATAAAGCTATAATCAGCCCCGAAAATTAATCATTAAAATATATTTATGTATGGAACATTTTGATATTAAATCGGATAAAGCCGCAGGTTTTATCAACCAACAAGAGATTATTCGTATTTTATCTTATGCAAAGGAGCATTGCCTAGAGAAAAATCTTGCACTTGAAATCCTAAAAAAGGCAGAACAAATGCAAGGCTTGTCAGCAGAAGAAACTGCTGTGCTGCTACTTAATCAAGATGAACAGCTGACAGATCAGATTTTCACCCTGGCCACGAAAATTAAAAATGCCTATTACGGCAATCGTGTTGTGCTTTTTGCGCCTTTGTATTTGAGCAATTACTGTGTGAATGGCTGTACTTATTGTCCTTATCATGCATCAAATCATAATATTCCTCGTCTTAAAATGTCTCAAGAGCAGATTAAGGCAGAGGTGATAGCTTTGCAAGATATGGGACATAAACGTCTAGCTTTGGAAGCGGGAGAACATCCCTTATATAATCCTCTTTCGTATATTCTTGAAAGTATTGAAACAATTTATAGTATTCATCATCAATCTGGCTCAATACGCCGCGTTAATGTGAATATAGCAGCCACAACAGTAGAAAACTATAAACTGCTGCAGGCCGCTAAAATTGGCACGTATATACTGTTTCAAGAAACATACAACCAAAAACAATACGAGAAGTTACATCCACATGGACCAAAAGCAAACTATGCATACCATACGGAAGCAATGGATAGAGCAATGAGCGCTGGAATAGAAGATGTTGGATTAGGCGTCTTGTTTGGATTACATAATTATGCTTACGAGCTTGTCGCACTGTTATTACACGCAAAGCATCTGGAAACGAAATTCGGTGCGGGACCGCATACGATCAGTGTACCACGACTAAGACCGGCTGATGGTATTAATGTACAGAATTTTCCAGATGCGCTGCCTGATGATCTCTTTCTAAAAATTGTCGCTTTGTTGCGGATTGCTGTGCCATATACGGGGATAATAATGTCCACCCGTGAAACGGAAACAATTCGTAAAAAAAGTTTGAAACTAGGGGTGTCACAAATTAGTGGCGGTTCTAAAACATCGGTTGGCGGTTATACTGCAAATGATGAACAAACTGAAGAAAGTGCCCAATTCGAAACAGCCGATAATCGAAGTCTTGATGAAATTGTTGGTTGGTTAATGCAATTGGGATATATACCAAGTTTTTGTACAGCATGCTATGGCAAAGGACGCCAAGGAATTGATTTTATGAAAATCTGCAAAGAGCAGCAAATTCATAATTTCTGTGCACCTAATGCATTGTTAACATTAGAGGAATATTTGCAAAACTATGCCTCTAGCAAAACAAGGTATATCGGCTCGATGCTATTTAACGCGGAAACATCAAAGCTACCGGAAGTGCAGAAAAAAATTTTATTTTCTCGCATAAAAGATGCTAAAAATGGAAGCGTGAAATTCTTCTGAAGAGTATTCTCCTCTTTTCTTAAGAGGAGAATACTCAAGTAAACCAATTTAAACCTATGAAAAAAATGGAAAAATTTAAACTACCAGAACAGATTGAAACAGAGCGTACGATTCTTTTGAAACGTAGCCATGAACATGATAAACAAATGTGGGAGGCTATCGAAGAGAGCCGAAATACAATAAGAGAGTGGCTTTTTTGGGTTGATAAGCAAAAAAGTTATGAAGATGTTGTGAAAGCGACAGAAATGTTTGAAAGTATGTGGCAAAGCGACACAGAATGGGCTTATAACATCTATCATAAAGAAAATAATTTAATTTTAGGGTGTGTTGGCCCGCATAACATCATTTTTCGCAATCAATCAGCGGAATTTGGTTACTGGCTAAGAAATTCTGCAACAGGAAAAGGCTATATGACAGAAGCCATTATTGCCTTAGAACAGAAATTATTTGCGGCCGGAATGCATCGTTTGACCATCTGTTGTGATGTGAATAATCAAGCATCAGCTCATGTTGCACAACGAGCAGGATATCAGCTAGAAAGCGTCGCTAAAGAAGCAACATATCATGCGAGTGGCCTACATGATTTGGCGACATATGTCAAATTTAGCCCTTATCCGATTAAAGGATTCTCTTAAGAAAAGGACTCATTTAAATGGGTCCTTTTCTATTTATCGCTGTTGAGTTTTTTTACGCAAATCTGGAGATATTTTTTTTGTCTGATAATTCGGTTTAAATGGATTTTGTAAAGAACGGAAATAATGTGGGTCTCCATTTGCTTCAATATCTTGTTGCTGTAGTGCCAGATTTGTGCCACGCCATACAGTAGGAATTGCCTCAAAATCCTCAAAAAGTTTCTTAATGGCGGCGAAATTTTTAGCAGTCATGGCTTGATCGACTAAGATATTATCCTCAAAATTAGGAATGAGAATATAATTATCTCCAGAAAGCCGTCTAGGTTTAAGTGGTTGCAGAGCAGGGGCCGCAGCATCAGTGCGATTTATAACATTTATCGCCGCATGATGATCTAGTATCAAAGGAGTTGGAATTGTATCTGCTTCTACTGCAGGAATATTTTGATATTCATGGGAAAATAGGGGCATATAACTAGATTGAACAGGAACGTTATGGATATCAAAATGATTGATAAGTTTTGCTAGATTTCCCTGTTCGTAATTATAAAATTTACACAGAACTTGCATATCTTCAGATGATAGAATATTCGGCATAAAATAAGTAGTACGAGAAAGGTTTGGTGTATTCTCTTCTAATTTAAAAGGCTTACCGAGACGTGAGCAATGGTTAACAAAAGAGGTAAATGTTGCATCATGAGAAAGTTCATATAAGACTCTATTATATATGGTTGTAACTAATAGTGGATTTTTTTTAGCACTAGGAGCTTTAAGCTTTGAAAGTTCATATTTTAATTTTGCAGCGATGAATAGATGTTGAAAGGCAATGTCCTGAGCATCCAGGGAAAGACTATTAAGCAGAGGGAAATGCTTAAAATAATCATCAACCAAAATATGGCTAAATTCTTTATCTCGTGTTAGAGAATTGACATTAGAGATTTGGTCTGCAACCAGCACTAAAGGATCACTGTACTGAATGTCACGAGACAAAAGCTTGGAGTGGTCAATACCACCAAAAGTATACATATGCGAGAGAATATAATTATAATTATTCGGATGAGATTTAGAAAATCCCACTAAATTTAAATAATTCTGTAACATTTTATTTTGGGTAGCATTGTAGGTAACCATAAATAAATTTTCCCACATAGCTAAAGTCCCATCAGCAATAAAACGATGCTTTTTTTGCCGAGCTGCAACAGAAGTATCATAAGGATCAATCTCACCTTTTTTAATTGCGTCAAGATAAAATTTTACATAGGGTGTATTTTCGTACTTTTTAATGACTGCATCTTTATTGTCAGCAGTTTGTAATTCTAAATCAATAAGTGAGATAGCAACAGCATTAGCGGTAATTTCATCATGCATGCAAAGTTTTCGATATTCTAGAGGCGAATAAAAATATTTACTACGATATAAACTTTTAGCATTATGGCCGTGCCAATCTTCATGGGCAATATAGGTAAGCTGTAATCTGAAGCTATTGGAATTTTCTATATAATTACGGACAATCTTACCATTAGTATAATAAAGCAAAACAGATGTGCCACGGTATAAGGTATCATTTTGAAATATAACGGTTTTAATTGGGGTGCAAATGGAAGGAAGAGAATCTTGCTGCGGTTGTTTATCCAAAACATACTGATCATGCGACAACACACCAAAAGTTAAAGCCAAAGTACCAACCGTGGCTAATAACTTGTATTTTAGCTTATGAAATTTATTGTTTACCATAATCCCTCCGCACAACAATAGAATACTTTATTTAGGTCACAAAGTCAAGGGAAGAATTATAAGAGCGGTTAAGCATCGCTCTTATAAACAGTAGGGATTAATATGAGCGTGCATAAATGACGTCAAGTGTTGCCTTGCGTCCAGAGAGAAGGCATTCACCTTCAGTACCGGTTTGATCGAAGGGAATGCAACGAATATTGATTCGCATCTCTTTAAGTTTCTCAATCGTATCCTCATCTTCACACCATTTTCCACGGATAAAGGCAACCTTAGGCTTGTGATTTTGGTTAAGATAAGTATTGGCATTTGTAAAGTAGGCTTCAAAATCATCTTTTGAGCGAATTTCGGTGATGATATTATTTTCCATTAGGTGCTGAGCACGGTGCAACATTGTAGTTTGGATATTTTGCAATTTGTCACATATGGAATTGCAAAAATCAGTATAAGATTCAAAATTTTTCCAACCATTATCATTAATATGAATCCGATTGCGGAACATAACCATATTCTTTTCTAAATCTTTAGCACCTATCTCGACAATAATAGGAGCACCTTTACGTGTCCATTCCCACATTTTATCGATAGCTTCCTTCGGACGATTATCAAATTTAACGCGCAATTTTTCACCTGCAAAAGACAGAGATTTAAGAGTATTTCTTAATTTTTCAGCATAAGAAAAAATCTCATCAGTTTTGCTCTTATCCTTCAGTATAGGAATGATAATAACCTGGTAAGGAGCCAGCTTAGGCGGAACACACATACCTTCATCATCAGCATGTGTCATAATCAGTCCACCAATTAGACGTGTCGATACTCCCCAAGATGAAGTATAAGCATACTCTTGCTCATTATGAGTGTTGATAAACTTAATATTTGCAGATTTAGCAAAATTCTGCCCCAGAAAATGAGACGTTCCTGCTTGTAAAGCACGCCCATCTTGCATCATCGCCTCAATACAATAAGTTGTGACCGCTCCTGGGAATTTATCAAAATCAGGTTTTTTCCCTTTAATAACAGGCATAGCCATGTCATTAACACATAAATCTTCATAAACCTTAAGCATTGTTTCTGCTTCGTGTTCAGCTTCTTCAAAAGAGCTGTGTGCCGTATGCCCTTCTTGCCACAGAAATTCACGTGTACGAAGGAACAGGCGAGGTCGCATCTCCCAACGGACAACGTTAGCCCACTGATTAATCATAATTGGTAAATCACGATAGGAATGAACCCACTTAGCAAAAGAATCAGCAATAATCGTCTCAGAAGTAGGCCGGACGACCAATGGCTCATCTAAAGGGCTAGCAGGGGTCAATTTCCCATCGACCAAGCTTAGCCGAGAATGAGTAACAATTGCCATTTCCTTCGCAAACCCTTCAACATGTTCGGCCTCTTTCTGAAAGAAACTAAGCGGTATAAACATAGGAAAATAGCAATTTTCATGACTTGTTTCTTTAATTTTATCATCAAGTAAACGTTGAATCCTTTCCCAAATACCATATCCCCATGGTTTGATAACCATACACCCTGGAGAGGAAGATACTTCAGCCATATCAGCGGCAGTAATCACATTTTGGTACCATTCAGGATAATTGCTTTCTCTTGTGTTTTTCAGACTCATAACCAGATGCCTCTAAATAATGTTAATACAATTAGAGCAAAGTAAACATCAAAAAATATCTGCTGTCAAGAATATTAAGTGTATAAAAAAAAATAGCTGTTTAAATTTTGAGAGATTATATGTATAGAAACGAATAGCAGAAGACAAATCCAAGGAAACAAGATGAAAAAAGTATTGACTTCATTAATGTTAGCCATATTCATTCTGATAGGTGGCTGCCAGGAAAAACAGGCAAATAATCGAATTTATGTATTTTCCCAGCCTGGATGCGGACATTGTGTCCACGCAAGAGACTACATGCGCCGCTACTATAGAAATTACGATATTAGAGAGTTAAATATTAGAGAAGGGAAAAATATGGGGTATTTGTTGCATTTTGCGCGAAAATACAAAATACCAGAGCAGACGTTAGGAACACCTCTCATTGTAATGGGAGAAAATTATGTTATGGGATGGGGTGAAGAGCAACAGCGTCGCTTTAACCGTTATATCAAAAAATTTAGACCTAAAAACAGAACTTAAAAATAACCATAATAGTTGGAGACAATGATGAAGTTATCTGTAATTACGGTATGCTATAATGAAAAAAATATAGAACGCACTTGTCAGAGTATAATTACTCAAACGACTAAAGATTTTGAGTGGGTAGTGATTGATGGTGGCTCAAACGCGCAAACAATATCTATTCTTAACAAATACAAAGATAGAATGAGCATCTTTATATCCGAGCCGGATAAAGGCATATTTGATGCGATGAACAAAGGTATAAAATTATCACACGGAGAATATCTAAACTTTATGAATGGCGGTGATGAATTTGCCCAAAATGATGTCATTGAAAAATTTATAGAAAAAGATTTTTATGGAGATATTATCTACGCTAATAGTAAGGTGGTCGAAAAAGATAATAGAATAAGAGACGTTGAGTATCCTAATAAGGTTGACAAGATATATTTTGTTAACAGGTGTATAAACCATCAGGCTTCATTTATTAAAAGAAACTTATTTGCCCAATATGGCTTGTACAATGACCAGTTGAAAATAGCGAGTGATTGGGAAAAATGGATTGTTTTTGCTGAAAATAATTGCACTTTTGAACATTGGAATGAAACCGTCGCTTACTTCTATCACGATGGTATTAGCTCTCAGATGACTAAAGAACATGCCCAGGAACGTAGCGAAATCTTGAAAAAATATTTTACCGCTACAGAATTAAAAGAGGCCAAACAGGATCACCGTATTTATAATATAACACAAATAAAATTATTTAATTTGCTTCCAATCCTTAAAATCAAAACCAAAAAAGATGGACATCAGCAAAAAATTAATTTATTTGAGTTCATACCGATATACAGAATAACCAATAAAAATCACCAAAAAACACACTACTTATGCAGTTTCATTCCTTTGCTAAGGATTAAAGAAGGATAGCCAAGTAGCGCAAAATTAAAGGAGACGTTACAACATGAAGACAGCACAATCTATTCCCATTTTTTTAGCTAGTGATGATAATTATGCACCTTTTGTTGCAACAACCATATACTCTATTTTGGAAAATACAAATCACAATATTGATTTTTATGTATTGGATGGCGGTATAACCAATACCTCTAAACAGTTAATAGAAGCATCTTTATCTGTTTTTCCACATAAAAATATAAAATATTTCGATATGCAAAAGTATGGTTTAGAACGGTTTCCGAATATAAAACATTATTCTCTAAATGCATTTTCCCGCTATTTTATTCCTGAATTAGCCAAGGATATACAAAAAGTTATTTATTTGGATGTTGATATTATCGTAAAAGGCGATATTGCAGACCTATATCAGCAAGATTTGGAAGGATATCCATTAGCTGCCGTTCTAGAGGATTTTTACGCAGGGAATTACCAGACCCTAAAAGAAAAAATTTATCCGGCATATCAGGGGGAAGATAAATATTTTAATACAGGCGTAATGGTGATGGATTTGGAAAAATTCAGAGACAGCAATATTTCACAACAGGCGGTAGAGAAAACAATAGAGTTGTATGATAAATTGAATTGCCCAGACCAAGACATATTTAACATAATTTTTGAAAATAATTTTAAGATTTTGGATTACAAATATAACTTCATGCCAGACCACTTAGAATTTCTCCAAACAAAACACCCTGAAATAAAATCCGTTGAACCGGTGATAATCCACTATACAGGTCAGAAACCATGGAAATCTTATGGAAGATGCACGATGGATTTTATGCGCGTTTTACAGAAAACCATGTTTCGTGAAATAGTGGCAAAACGTTTTGCACAAGGACAAAACAGTAAAAATAAAACGATTTATTTATTTAACTTGTTACCACTATATAAAATTAAAAGGAAAAACAATGTCACTAGACATTATTTATGTGGATTCATTCCTCTTTTGAAAATAAAAAAGCTCACCTAAGGACTATGGACTGACAGAAAGGACGACTATGCTTAAAATTGTCAAAACAGAAAATAGCAAGACGATTTATCTCTTTAATAAAAAAATATTGCGCTTTGGTACACAAAGTCCCAAAGCTTTAGCAAAGGATATAAAACGAGAAGTACAGGGACTGGAAAATCTGATTCATACTGCGATAACAGCCAGCAACTTGCCCCCAGCCCAAGGCGTGCTAAGAAATATTCAATGTGCAGAACTAAAAATCCTAAAAGAGATTGATAGGGTGTGTAAAGATTGCCAGATGACATATTGGTTGGATTATGGAACTCTGCTAGGAGCCATCAGACACCAAGGATTTATTCCTTGGGATGATGATATAGATATTGTCATGTTACGCAAAGATTATGAAAATTTTATTGAGGAATTTAACCAACATACACAAGATAAAAATTTGCAAGCTGTTTTATATACAGACCCCTGCAACCCAATGTACAATTTAATCAAAGTCGTACATAAAGAAATACCAGACATATGGGTAGATGTATTCGTGGCAGATTTTTATTATCAAAAAATGGATGATCAACAAAAACAAGAATTCAGCCGAGAGCTCATAAAACAGCAAGAGAAACATGCACTAAATCGAAAAAAATTTACCTCTATTGCTGCCTGGCATGAAAGTTTTAATGAATTAAGAAAGAAGTACTTAGAAGTACCTCAAGAGAACAGTCAAAATCTATCGGTATTTTATGGCGTAGAGTTTAGACATACTCATCAGATGGGGTATGCTATATTTGATTATGATATGATTTTCCCTCTAGGGCAGATAAAATTTGAGGGAGAAACATTTCCAACAGTAGCCAAACCACATGAGTATCTGACATATGTATATGGAGACTATTTATCATTACCATATAGTCTGCATACTCATACGGATATGAAGAAGATTTCTGCGTCTGATATGCTGAAAATTCAGCACTACGCCAAAAAATAACCTACAACTTGTGTAGGTTATTGATACACAAAGTAAATTTATCAAAGTAAATTTATTTAAAATAACGTTTTAACAGGCCGTCAAAACCCTTACCATGGCGCGCTTCGTCTTTAGCCATTTCATGAATGCTATCATGAACAGCATCATAGCCTAACTCTTTGGCTAAAGTCGCAATTTTCTTTTTGCCATCGCAGGCCCCAAATTCTGCAGCAGCACGCATTTCAACATTCTTTTTAGTAGAGTCTGTCAAAACTTCACCAAGCATTTCAGCAATCCGAGCTGCGTGATCAGCTTCTTCAAATGCATAGCGCTTGAAGGCTTCAGCAATTTCAGGAAAGCCTTCCCGATCGGCCTGACGACTCATAGCAAGATACATACCAACCTCGGAGCATTCGCCACTAAAGTGTTCGCGTAAACCACTGACAACACGTTCATCTAAGCCTTTAGCAACGCCGATTCGATGCTCGTCAGCATAATTTTTTTCATTTTCATCAAGGGGCTTGAATGTTTTGGCACCACATATAGGGCAAACTTCTGGAAGGTCATCACTTTCAATGACTTGTCCGCAGACAGTGCAAATATATTTCATTTAAAGTTCCTTTCTATAATAATCAAAATCAGTAATTCTTCTATAGGAAAAAAACAGCAATGTCAAATTCTAAATTCTGTGTAAAGAGGAAAGATTTAACTTGTATATATAATGAACGAAAATTAAAATAAACGGCAATGGGACTAAAATTTATTCAAAAATTATGTTGTGGAGAGACCGAGATGAGTGATAAAACAATGAAAATCATCCTATCGATATTAACCTTCATTTTATTGGCGTTAATTATCGGTTTATTTGCCTTAAAAGGTAGTGTTGTTAAAACAGATCTAAACAAGCTTGCTTTGCGCATTGGTGACTTGCGCCAATATCGGACGATGAGTCGTGCTGATATGAGTGCAATGATGGAAAAAGCTTTTTCTCGGGTTGGATATAATGTTGTTGCCACAACAGAAGACAATTTGTATCCATCAGTAGCCGAAGATGCTGGAGTAAATATTTATATTCGTGGGTACAATCCATTTAAGGAATTAAGACCAAACAAAAAAGCAGTTAACATAGTTTATATTAGGGATTTTGACTCTCTTTATCCCGAAGAGCTTAGTGCATTTGATGGAATTGCAACATCATCTCAGGATTTTTACAGCTATGTTATAGGCAATGGCTATGCAGCAGTCTTCCTACCAGAATTTTCGGATCCTGCAGTATACTATCCACAACCTCGTGAAGAACTAGTTAGAGATTTGCTTTATGTTGGTGATAATGACCGCTACAGTCCGGCTATCGCCTCGGCTCTTGATGCAAAGCTTCCCGTAGAAATATATGGACGCTTTTGGACAGGAAATATTGATGATGAATATATTAAAGGTGAATATATTCATGATAATGATTTGGGAGCTTATTTTGCATCGGCCAAAATTAATTTAGTTAATGTAAGTGCCAATGAGGCTAAAATAGGAATTATTCCATCTAGAATTTTTGATATAGCATCAGCAAAAGGATTTATAATTGCACCGTATAATAAAGAAATAGAGGCTGTATTTGGTGATGCAATTCCTATGTTCAAAAATGCAGAAGAGTTAAAAGCCCTATACAATCAATATATAAATGATCCGAAAGCACGTTCTGAAAAAGCAGAAAAGGCCTATAGAATAGCAACTTCTGAATATAATGTAGACGCATTTGTGCAACGTCTGAATGGACTGGTTGAATTTTTAATCAACGAAAAAAAGTTGTAAATGAAAAATAAAATCAGACATCGGATATTTATCATAGTGATTATGGCAGTTATGCTTAGCATGCTGCCATTTTTCTCTTTCAATAAAGAAAAAATATATATCTACACTCAAACCGAACATCCCACAAAATCAGAAACTAAACTTATTGAGGAGGTGCAACAGAAAAATTTTAAAGTTATTATTAATAGCTCTTTATGGCCAGAAGAAAAGAGTTATGGTTTATGGTTTAAGGATTCGCCAGATATAGAAAAAATACAGCAATCAAAAGCAAATATTAATTTTGTATACACGGAGGTTTTCGCTGCCATTGAGTGGAAAAGATTAGTAAAACCGATTGTGATTATAACACCTTACCGCGAGCTTTATGAGCATTATATTCGCTCTAATATTCCTACAGTACAAGCAAAGCTCGGGCGAGATTTTACCGCTGATAGATTAATAGAGGTATTAAACTGGATTAAGCAAAATCAAAAATATTAAGTTCGTTGGCTGATAATATGAGCAGCATCTAGCATCTCATCAATAATAAGCTTATGAGCAATTCCGTCATATTCAAGAGCAGTCCATGCAATATGGTGATTATCAAGCCATTTTTTAGTAAAGTCCAGGGTTTTATATTGAACCGCAAAATCTCCAGTACCATGAAAAAGATAGACCTCTGGATGAGACACTTGTTCTTTTTCTAATAAATCTTTACCGCAGATTATTCCGGCAAAAGGGAAAATTCCTCCCAATACGTAGTGGCGAGTAAGGCCGACATAAAGCGCAAGCATTGCCCCTTGAGAAAACCCCATTACAAAAGTATTTTTATTGCGGATATGATATAGACGCTGGAGTTGCGTAATAAAACGATTAAGGCGTCGAGCTACTGCACTAATACGTGGTCCGGCCTTGTTATAAATTTCAACAATTTCATTGGTAGGCGTTAGCGGATCCTTTCGACGACGCATGGGGTCAATATCCAGCAGAGCATACCATTGTTTTTTATCAGGCTTACGCTCGCTTGGCATGTCCGCTTCAGGAACAACAATAAGAGTATGGGTTAAATTTTGCGCCAAAATTTGCGCATAAGGAATTATATCCTCAGCATTACTAGTATAACCGTGCAAAAAAACAACCAATTTGGTAATAGGTTTTGTCGTCTCTATTATTTTATAAGAAAAAACAGTCATACTAAACTCCCGTACAAGCTATATAAATATCAAAAGATTAACATATAGCTAAGAGAAACAAAAAAGAACAAAAAAAGTACTTGACAAGAGAAAAAAACAGAACTAAGTAGAACAAAATATGGAAAAGGAGGTAACATGCTAACCCCAAAGCAACTTAAATTGTTAATGTATATTGATGAATTTATAAAAGGTCATGGACATTCTCCTTCTTTCGAAGAAATGAAAGAAGCTATTGGACTTAAATCAAAATCAGGAATTCATGTGTTGTTAAATTCATTGGAGGAAAGAGGTTTTATTCGCAAAATGGCTCATCGTGCGAGAGCATTAGAGGTTATTAAAATACCAGAAAAGTATGAAAATAACTTCCATATGGAAAATATAGCCAATGAAAATGAAACAACAGAGTTTTCACTAATGATACCTCTATATGGTAAAATTGCAGCAGGAACGCCGATTGAAGCAATAGCCAATCCCTCTGAGTACATTTACATTCCGAAAAGCTTTTCATCTTCATCAGAACTGTATGCTTTAACTATCGAAGGAGAATCAATGATAGATGCTGGTATATTTGATGGGGATACTGCAATTATTCGCAGGGCAGAACAAGCCAATAATGGGCAAATAGTTGTGGCTTTGGTAGATAATGAAGAAGCAACCTTAAAAGTTCTGGATAAAAAGAAAGGGGATGAAGTTTGGCTGTTACCCTGTAATAAAGACTACAGCCCAATTAAATTAACCAAAGACAGACTAAAAATTCAAGGCGTACTTTATGGTATTGTACGTAAATATAGTTAGGAAAAAAATGACAGAAATAGTAATTATTACAGCAATGCAGAGTGAATTTAACGCAATGTGTAAATTATACGATTTTAGCGGGGATGATAAATTCGCCGTTGCTGCTGTAAATGGTCACCAAATTGTATTAATCAAATCAGGAATAGGAAAAGTTAATGCAGCTGTTATGACAGAATATTCCAGCAATCTTAAACCAGATTATATCATAACAACAGGATTAGCAGGCGGAATAGATCAAAGTTTGCATCAAGGTGACATTATACTTGCAGATAAAGCATGTTATCATGATGTATGGTGCGGAAGCCCAAATCAAAAGGGGCAGGTACAGGATCTTCCCCCATATTATGCAGCCAATGATGAAGCCATAAAAAAAATCAAAGAAAAAGCTCCAGATTTTAATGTTGGACTAATTTTAACAGGTGATCAGTTCATAACCGATGAAAAAAAACTCTACCAAATAAAACAGGATTTTCCCCAAGCTTTAGCTGTGGACATGGAAAGTGCGGCTGTTGCGCAAGTATGCTATCTTAATCAAATACCATTTTTATCATTACGCATCATAAGTGATGTCGTGGGGAAAAAGGAACAGCAACAACAATATGAAGATTTCTGGAAAAATATGCCTTCTAATGCATCAAAAATGTTAGAAATCGCCTTAAGTGCACTTTTAAGTGGTTAAAGAGCTTAAAGCAAAAATTATTATGGGGTTTCATTATCAACAACAGCCTACAGATAGGGCATCTTTCTGTAGGCTGTTGGTTAGAGGATATCAGTTGCTTAGTAAGAATACTCAGACAAAACACCTGCGAGGCAATAAAGTAAATAAAAACATACAGAAAATAGAACAGTATATTTTAATCCTTTTGCCTTAAATTCGGAACCACTAAAATAAAGTTTCCCATAATCATTATCTTGGGGTTCAGCTTCATAATAAAAGCTGGTAATTCCAATTTTAGTACTATAGTAAACAATAGGAAGCCAGAACGGTGAGGTAGCTAAGACAAAAATGCCAAAATAGTAGAACACCAGCATAACATCATGTTTAGGCATAGTCCCAGCAAAATCAAAGTTTTTGCTGATGCCCAAAGCGAACCCTAAAAGTGCCAATAGCATAATCAAGGAAAACCAAACGAATGGCCTGAAATTTCCTTTCCAAGCGGAGCATCCTGTATCATGAATACGACGGACAATAGCAGAAAGATAAATAATCACTTCAAGCAATAAGAAGGCAAGCACGCAAAATAGGCCCAAAGTCTGAGAACCCGTTATAGCCGTCAGGAGAACTGGAATAACAGTAAAAATGCAAACAGCAAATAGATTAATGAGCATAAACGCCCAAAATTCATAACGCGAAGTACGCCCTTTGAAATTAAAAATATTTTTGTACGCACGAACCCATGCAGCCCAGACACCAATTTTAGGTGTGTCAAAAGCATATTGAGGCTTGTTGTCAGGATGATTTTTCACCGCGGCTTGTTTTTTAGCTGTAGCCTGTTGTGCGGCTGACTTCACAGCAAGGGCCGTATCACGAGAGCGCATCGCTTGCTTAGGATTAATTTTGCCTTTCGACTGCGAACGAACAGCTTTAGGCATTTTCCGAGTAGCCTTTACCACCTTCTTTTCTTCATTATGAGCTTTAATTTCTAAGACCTGATCAACAGGATTAATATTTTCTTTAACAGGGATCTGTTGGTCAAGAACAGGAGGCTCTTGTAGAGCAGTAGGCACCTGTTTAACAGGTATTTTCTTAGCTGAAGCTTTTTTAGCTGCAGCAGATTTTGAAACTTTCTTCGTTTCAGAAACAGTTATCTTGCTAACCATAATTATCCTCATAAAAAAATTGAAATCAATATAATGATAACTAAAAATTCGATATTTACAACATCTTATGTTAATTAAACCACAAGTTTCTGAATTTTGATGATAACCGCCTAAAAGAGATAGCATAAACTAAATATCACATTTTGGAGTTTTATTTATAGTATGTTTATTGGAATAATCCATCTATGACTATCGCAGTATGTATATTATCTATAGTAATTTTACTCCACTTTATTTGTTGTTTAATTTAATTATCTTTCCACCATTAGCAAAGCCGCTAATTATAGTTTTATTGTTACTTTCAGCTGTAGCTTATTATACGATGAAAAACCTCGGTATTATTATCGATTCGAGTATGATTCGTAATATGCTTGAGAGTAACACTAGAGAGGCTTTGAACCAAGTGACAAGGCCAGTAATATTGCATTTGTTAACTGTAAAGACATTGGTTGCTGAAACAGAGTGCGCTAAACTTGATATTTTCTTATAAACCAGTAACAATAAGAGCATAGCGGATAGGTTAAAAATACCATAACAGAGTGCGCTAAACTTGATATTTTCTTATAAACCAGTAACAATAAGAGCATAGCGGATAGGTTAAAAATACCATTGACACCGACAGAGCAAAGTCGTAATCTGCGACCATTAAATAATATGATGAAGGAGTATAAATCATGACTGTATCTTCAGCCGTAGCAAGATTAATAGCAGAATATCAACGCTTTTCTTCCATAACAATGAATGAGTTGTTTGCTAAGGATAGTAATAGAGCAGAACAGTATAATATAGAATTTGAAAATCTAATATATGATTATTCTAAAAATAAATTTGATGAAGATGTATTAAGAGCATTGTTTGCTCTGGCAGAAGAACATCACCTCAAAGAGCGCATTGAGGATATGTTTATAGGTAAAAAAATTAATGTCACGGAGAACCGTGCAGTCTTACATACAGCGCTACGCAACTTTTCTAATGATTCGATATATGTTGATAATAAGGATATTATGCCGGAAATACGGAAAGTCAGGGCAAAGATGAAAGAGTTTTCATCTGCTGTACGTAATGGTATTTTTAGGGGATACACAGGCAAAAAACTCGTTAATATTGTTAATATTTGTATTGGTGGTTCAGATTTAGGGCCATATATGGTAACCTCCGCTCTTAAAAAATATTGGGCACCTGATATGAAATGCTATTTCATTTCAAATATAGATGGGACTGCATGTGCAGAAGTGCTAAATGAAATTAATCCCGAAGAGACGTTGTTTATTGTTGCCTCAAAAACATTTACGACTATAGAAACACTTACAAATGCCAGAACCTGTAGAGAGTGGCTAGTCAAAGCTTTGGGAGAGCAAGCTGTCGCCAAGCATTTTGTTGCTCTTTCTACCAATGCAAAAGCCGTTGCGGAGTTTGGTATTGATACCAAAAATATGTTTGAATTTTGGGATTTTGTAGGAGGACGCTATTCTTTATGGTCAGCAATAGGGCTTTCAATAGCATTAATGGTTGGGTATGAAAATTTTGAAGATTTATTGAAAGGTGCCGCTGCAATGGATCAACATTTTCGTACTGCACCGCTGGATAAAAATATACCAGTCATCATGGCTCTTATCGGAATTTGGTATAATGATTATGAGAATATACATCGTTATGCGGTCATTCCCTATGACCAATATTTGAAATTTTTTCCATCTTATTTGCAGCAATTAGACATGGAAAGTAATGGAAAATCCGTCCGCTTAGATAATAAAAAAATCACAGATTATGCAACCGGACCAGCATTATTTGGGGGAGCAGGAACAGACGTGCAACATTCGTTTTTCCAATTATTGCACCAAGGAACAGAGGCCGTACCCGTAGACTTTATTATTCCAGCTAACTCACACAATGAAATTGGGCAACATCATCAGATTCTATTAGCAAATGTATTAGCACAAGCAGAAGCCCTAATGCGAGGAAAGACTACCGATGAAGTAGCTGCAGAATTGCGAGCAGCTGGTAAAGATGAATTAACGATTGAACAACTTAAGCTGAATAAAAGCTTTGCAGGAAATCGCCCCAGTAACATGTTTGTTATAGATAAATTGACCCCTTATAATCTTGGTATGCTTATAGCGATGTATGAGCATAAAGTCTATGTGCAAGGGGTGATTTGGGAAATAGATTCTTTTGATCAATGGGGTGTGGAATTAGGTAAGCAAATGGCCCTGAAAATTTTGCCTGAAATCACCGATGGAAATATCGCACAACATGATGGTTCTACGACAAGATTGATAAGAAAAATACGTGAGATGCGAGGCCTAAAATAGCATGGAACATATAGATAAAAAACGCAGAAATCAAAACTGCGTTTTTTATCTGAAACAAACGGAGGCTCAATCAATTTTGTTAAAAAGGCGTTGCCAACGAATAGCCATAATCCAACTTATGGGATTATACCAAGATGCCGAATCATCATGAGAATAAAATAAAAAACGAGCTTTCCCTTCAATATTATCAAAAGGAACCATCCCGATATCTTTACGAGAATCATTAGAATTATCTCGGTTGTCACCCATCATGAAATAATGCCCCTCAGGAACTGTGAATTTTGGGGTATTATCCACGACCATAACATCATCACTATACTCTAAAATGCGATGAGATTTCCCTTCCGGCAAGGTTTCGGTATATTCGGTAAATTCTTGTGGAAATGGGGTATAATCTCGGATAACATATCGTCCTTTTTTCTCTCTAGGGATATTCTTGCCATTAATGTAGAGTAAGCCGTCAATCATTTGAATCGTATCACCGGGAAGGCCGATAATTCGCTTAATATAATCAATTTTATTGTCTGAAGGGGACTTAAAAACAACAACATCACCACGCTGTGGAAGATCAGCCCAAATGCGACCTTGAAAAGGCGGAAAACTAAAAGGGAAGGAATGTTTAGAATAACCATAGGTATATTTAGAAACAAAGAGAAAATCTCCCACTTCTAATGTCGGATACATAGAACCAGAAGGAATTTTAAACGGTTCAAACCAAAAAGTTCTAATCAAACAGGCTATAATAATTGCATACAAAACCGTTTTAAGGGTTTCACCTAGCGTTTCTTCCTTTTTTTCTTTTTCAATTTTATTAGTATCCATAATAAATCCTATTAAATATTTCCCAAAGTACCTAAAACTATATTATACTGCTTGGGAAATTCAAGAGCAAAGCAAGATATGCACATCATGCCACAGGCTACGAGAGGTTAGATATCTTATTTTTTAACTCATCAATTTGCTTTTGCAAGTTTTTAATAACAGTATCATAAGGATCAGAATATTTACCATTGATACCATAGGGCGTAAAAGATGGGGACTTATGGACATCAACTTTATGCGCAGCAACACCAATGACGGTCGTATGAGCGGCGACATTTTTTACCACGGTGGCATTGGCACCTATTTTGGCATTTTTGCCGACAGTAACAGGACCCAAAATTTGTGCGCCGGCACCGATAACAACATTATCTTCAATTGTTGGATGTCGTTTGCCATTTTGGGAATTATATGGCGTTGTTCCACCTAAAGTAACACCATGGTACATAGTAACATTATCACCGATAATTGCTGTTTCTCCAATGACAGTGCCCATGCCATGATCAATAAAAAAATTTTGACCGATTTTTGCGCCAGGATGAATTTCAACCCCAGTGAGAAAACGAGCAAATTGAGATATAACACGAGCAGAAAGTTTCCAATTTTTCAGCCAGAGGCGGTGAGCCAGCCTGTATGAAAGAATAGCATGGTAGCCAGAAGAGCATAAAAAAGCTTCCAGACGGCTAGAAGTTGCGGGGTCTCGCGCAATAATCGTATCGAGATCATTAAGAAAATTCTTGAAATTTGTTTTCATCTTTGTTATAACCCCATGTAATATTAACGACAATTTAAGAAACACTGAAGTAATATAGACCTTAAGTTTAATGAAATCAAGATAAAAGAGTTAGTAATGGTTGAAGTGATTATAAATGGACATGCGGGAAGATTGGAAGGACGCTATCATAAAGCAAAACGTCCTGATGCGCCGGTAGCTTTAATTTTGCATCCCCATCCTCAATACGGGGGAACGATGAATAATAAAGTCGCCTACGCTTTGTTTTCTTGCTTTAGAGACCTAGGATTTTCTGTGCTAAGATTTAATTTTCGCGGAGTCGGACGCTCTCAGGGAGAATTTGAGGACGGCCCGGGGGAATTATCTGATGCAACAATGGCTCTAGATTGGCTTCAGGCAAATAATCCTGATGCCAGACAATGTTGGATAGCAGGATATTCATTTGGGGCATGGATTGGATTACAACTATTGATGCGAAGACCTGATATTAATAATTTTATTGCGGTATCACCGCCAGCTAATGAAAAAGATTTTAGTTTTCTTGCGCCTTGTCCCACATCTGGATTAATTATTCAGGGAGGCATGGACGATATTGGTAATCCACAAATGGTTGAAGATTTAGCAACAAGACTTAATATGCAAAGGCATATTGATGTGGATTTTGCCATGATAGAAGAAGGAGACCATATGTATAATAATCATTTGGTCGATTTATATAAAGTTGTTGGTAACTATGTAATTACAGCCTTACAAAAGAAAGCTCCAGCCAAAAAACGGCGCGGTCGCCGGAAAAAATCCGAAATTGCAGAACAGCTGAGATTAGCTGGAATTCAGGCTAATGAAGAAGATAATGATATGCTTGAAGACGATGAGGCCGAAGAGTATGATGACTTTGATGATGACATTGAAGATGATTTTGATGATGATTTGGATACAGCTGACGAAGAAGAATAGTATATGAAATAAAATTTAACCAGTTAAAGTAAAAGCCTACCATAAAGGTAGGCTTATATCATTGGCGGAGATGTAGGGGCTTGCAGAGAAAAACACGTCCGGTGGACGTATTTTTCCGAAAGCTATAGTTGTTGTTTGGCGGCTGATTGCTGAAAAGCAAGAAAGACGGCAAATACAACAAACTTGCCCGTAGCGCAGTTAGAGAGTGCCCAAAGCACGAACATACGAAGCAAGACGAACCCGAAGGGTGAGAAGCCCACAAAAAAAGCCTACCATAAAGGTAGGCTTATATCATTGGCGGAGATGTAGGGATTCGAACCCCAGGAGGACTTGCGCCCTCGTCTGATTTCAAGTCAGGTGCATTAAACCAGCTCTGCCACATCTCCATCTGACTGACATAAACTAATCAACAAAAAATTAAACGTCAAGTATTTTTTTATATTTTTTGGAAAATATATAAATGAGCAGTAGAAAGAAAAAGCCTATTATACTTATAAAAAAATAGAAACGAGAGAAAAATATATATTCGCCATAATCAAATACTTAAAGTTAGAAAATAAAACATTAAAAGAATATAGATCAATAGATTTTAAGGAAAAAGTAATCATACAATAGTACAAAAAATAAAATATCATAGAAAAGGAGCAAGGTCATGCCAAAGATTAATCTATTGTCATCAGCAGCATATGGATACATGAAACAACATTTATTACAAAAAAATAAACAATTTAAGGATATAGAAATTCAAAGTTTGCGTTTTCCTGATGGAGAAAGATACTTTAGAATAAAGGATATAGAAAAAATTGCAGGCCTTCCCGCTGTATATATTTGCGGAACAATAAATGATGAGGCAATTCTAGAGGCGTATCAAATATGCTTAGAATTAGTTAGAGGTGGGTGCACATCCTTACACTTAGTGATACCATATTTTGGATATTCAACCATGGAAAGAGCAACTAAGCCAGGAGAAATTGTTAGTGCCAAAAACATTGCGTGTCTATTCAGTTCCATTCCTCAAGCTGGGATGGGAAATTATATATATACAGTTGATATTCATGCTCCAGGAACGCAATATTACTTTGAACAGAATATCATTCCTGTTAATTTAACAACAGAGCCGATTATAAACAATATTGTAAAAGACATATGTAAAAATAATCGTAAATTTGTTTTAGCCTCGGCAGATATGGGACGTGCCAAATGGGTTGAAAGGATAAGTAATCATCTAGGGTTAGAAAGTGCCTATATTATGAAAAAGAGAATATCAGCGACTGAAACAACTGTGCAAGCACTAAATGCTGATGTAAAAAATAAAAATGTATTAATCTTCGATGATATGATACGCTCAGGAACATCAATCTTAAATGCAGCCAGAGCATATAAGACCTGCAATGCCAAAAATATTTATGCAATTTGTGTTCATGGTATTTTTGTAAAAGGAGCACTCGAAAAATTAAAGCAAAGTAATCTCATCAAATCAATTTATTGTACCAATACACATGCCAATGTTCAAAATACATCAGACAATTTTATCAATATTTATGATATATCTGATATTATCATACAAGGTCTAAAAATATAATTACTAGAATAAAATCTTCGGCTGACGGAATTTTTTGCTCTGGACATCATAAACCACTCGCATGACAGAACCAGCTTTTAATGATATATTTTTTTTAAGACAGGTCTCTATAAAGATTCGTAGTAACATTTCATGAGTCACCAAAAGCACATTTTCTCGTCCATCTTCGGAAAGGCGATGAATAAATTTAACAAACCTTTGCTGAACCTCACCGATAGTTTCACCTTCTGGATAGCTAATCGCATAGCGCTCTGGATTCTTAACATCATTAAAAGCATGATAAATATAAGAAAATTTTGCTTCTAAATCCGTAAACTTGACCCCTTCAGCCTTGCCAAAATTCATTTCTCTTAATCGTTTGGTATAGTGGACAGGCACATCAAAAGATGCACTGATAATATCTGCTGTTTTTTTAGCGCGTTTCAAATCACTGGCATAAATAGTTTCAATAAAATGAGATTTAAGATTTTCTGCTGCGAGGTGAGCTTGGGTAATCCCGGACGGACTAAGCGGAATATCCCTCCATCCTTGGATACGATTAGAAGTATCCCAGTCTGTTTTTCCATGTCTTAGCAGATAAAGAATCATTATGCCATAACCTCGATTCGAAATTAGATTTAACTACAGCATAAAACAATCAAAGAAAAAATCAATCATAGAACCTAAGCTCATCCACATTTTATGAGATTTTTTTTAGACAACAAAAGAAAAAGCCATCAGTCTGTGTCGTAATCGGTGAAAATTTAAGCCATTTAGAGGTATCAAACGGATAAAATTCTAAATCTAAGGTATCCTTCCATAATTTTTGGTGGTTAATCAGCTGAAAGTTTGTTTTTTGTTGTAAAAATGCTTCTATTTGCTGTTCATTTTCTTCTGCAAAAACAGAACAAGTCATATAGATTAAATAGCCACCTATTTTAGTATGTTGAGCACCAAAACAGAGTAAGTCAGTTTGTGTTTGACATATATTCTGGAGTTTTGCCGGAGTTAATCTAAATTTCGCATCGGGAGCTCGCCGCCAGGTGCCACTTCCAGAACAAGGGGCATCAATAATAAAGCGATCATAGTCAAATTCATTAACATCCTTAATAAGTTTTATATTAAGGATTTCAAGCCTTTATGCCCTTTTTTTGATACGGGAAAGGCGCTCTTGATTAATATCATGAGCCCAAATAATACCTTCATTATGCATAAGAGCAGCAATTGCCAGTGATTTACCGCCAGCACCAGCACAATAGTCAATAATTTTATGATGGGGTTTTGCTTGACAAAGCAGAGCTAAAAGTTGTGAACCTTCATCCATAACTTCTATTTTTCCATCTTGATAGGTCATGCAGTTTCTAAGGTTAATACGCTCTTCAGAACGTAATCCTATGGGAGAATAAGGAGTAAGGGAAAAAAATAATCCTTCTTTTCGCAAATCTCGTTGTGCCTCTTCTCGAGAGGTTAAATTGGCACGAACATCAACAGGAGCTGGTTTATTTAATGATGCTAAGAGATTTTTATCTGAGAATTTGCAATAAAGCCATTCAGGGCATTCATCAAGGGCAGATACATTAAAAGATTCAAAGAGAGTGGCTTCTTTGAGAGCTTTTTTTTCTTCTTTGGATAGAAGATTGGGGGCATAATTTTCTCCATTGAAAAGTAACTCTATATCACTTCCTGTATCGATGAGGTTTAAGGCGATAAACAGTCGGGCAGATACGTGGTTACGCAACATTTCTGTATATTTACAGCGATGCCGGATAACGCGCCATACAAGTTCAGCAATAAAACGACGATCTTTTGCCCCAATATAACGCCTGGTTTTGAAATATTGCTCTAATAAATTATCTGCGGGGAGAGCGTCTTTCAAGACCTCATCTAAAATTTCTATTGCAGCTTGTATACGGCTAGCCTCTTTCATTATACCTCACAAAAAAAACTTAATTGGCTTATAACGAAAAATTTTAGTATTTTCAAGGTAAAAATCAAAGAAAGACAGAGATAAATGTTTTTTTGTTGCGAAAATAAGAAAAATATGTTACAAATATCCGAACTTAATTTTAAAGGGTACTATAGATGGAAAAAATTTTGGTATTAAATGCTGGCTCAACAACGGTTAAGTTTCAGCTATATCAAATGGATGAAAATAAGAATGAAGTAGTCACAGGTGGCGTTGTCGAACGTATTGGTTTAGAAGGTTCAAAGATTGTTGTCGATAATACCTTTACAACTGAATTGCCTTTGGCTAATCACAAGGCCGCAATCAAAGCGATTCTTGGCTATTTAACACAAAAATATTTAAGAAAAGCATCAGAACTTGCTGCTGTAGCACATCGTATGGGATACGGCGGAAAATATAGTACGTCAGCAGCCATAGACGCAGATGTCATGCAACAGCTTTACGATAGCATCCCATTGATACCGCTGCATGGACCGGCAATCGAAAAAGGTATTAAAGCCATGCAAGAAATTGTGCCAAGTGTGTTACAGGTTGCCGTTTTTGACACGGCTTTTCATCAAAGTATCAAAAAGGAAGGTTATCTTTATGCTTTACCGCGGGAATATATCACTCACGATAAAATTCGACGTTACGGATTTCATGGCCCATCGCACAATTATGTAACAGATTTAGCAGCAAAATATCTGGGTTTCAAAGGAAAATTTATATGTTGTCATCTCGGAGGAGGGGCCTCAGTCACAGCTGTAAAAGATGGTAAAAGTGTTATGACGACGATGGGGTATACTCCAATGTCAGGGATTGTAATGTCAACCCGTCCAGGAGATATTGATCCTTATATCCCATTACATATTATGAAGACGCAACAAAAAACAGCTGATGAAGTGAATGCTATTTTAAATAAACAAAGTGGGCTATATGCATTAAGTGGTGGTTATACGGATATGAGAGATATATTAGGCGAAGCCCAGAAGGGAAATCAGCAATGTATATTTGCATTGGAAGCTTATACATATAGTCTGCTAAAAGCAATTGGCGCAGGAATTGCTGTATTAGGTGGCTTAGACGCCCTTATCTTTACCGGAGGAATCGGTGAAAAAGGAACAGTAATTAGGCAAAAATTATGTGATAAACTAAATTATCTCGGATTAAAGCTAGACCTAAATGCCAATAGCGTTACGCCGGCACCGACAAAAATTAGTAGCGATGACAGTAAGATACAAGTTTTAGTGATACCAACAAATGAAGAATTAATGATGGCAAAAGAAGCATATGCCGTGTATATGAAAAATACTGCAGATCATAGAAAGGCTATTTAATGATATTAAAAACAATCATGCCTTCATTGCCGCAATTAATTACCGACGACTATGCTGCCGTTAAGTCAGCTGAAAGTGAAAAAATTATAGCAAAATTGTTAGAAGGCTTATCTCCTGTCAAAGAACCTGAATTTTGCCAAGTGTCAGGAATTCCCGGCTCAGGAAAAAGTACTTTTTGTAAAAAACATTTACCTAAAAATTATTTATTTTTAAGTTTTGATCAAATTATGATCTCTTTATTCGGATATCAGCAGATGCTAAAAACAAAAGGCATTATTGCGGCATATCAACAATATGAGATGACTGCTAGAATTATAGGATACGAAGTTTTACGACGTGCACTGCAAAATCATCTGAATATTATGCTTGAACACAGTGGAACCAATCAGGCTCATTTAGAGCTATTTAAAAATCTGCCTAAGGAAGGATATAAAACGACGGTAGATTTTATTATTTGTGATATTGATTTAGCAATAAAAAGAGCGCATAAAAGAGCATTGGAAACAAAACGCTATGTACCAGAGCAGTTAATTGTGGAACGTGCAGAAAAATTTAACCAGTATCGACAAGCCTATCAAAACTTAGCTAACAAAGTAATATCTTTTGACGGGCAGAATAATTTCAAGATTATTAAATAAAATTTAATAAAAATGAGATAGTAAGATAAAAGAATTATTAGTTACGGAGGGGTGTTATGAAAAAATATTTACTATTAGTTTCTTGCTCTTTAATGATAACACAAACAGCAGAAGCTTTAACGGCCAAACAGCAGCTAGATGCGCTCAAAAATGTTTTTGAAAAAGAATTCATCAAAATGGATGTAAATAATGATGGAAAAATTGATAAAGAAGAGTATTTAACTTATCAATTTGAAAATTTTAGAGCAACTGTGATAGACGCAGAAGGCTTTGATAGCATTGAAAATGAAGCAATTATACCAGATGGAACAACAACTGTTTCAGAAAAGAAATCTGAAAAAGTAGAATTAGGTGCTATATCACCAGCTTTGCAAGAAATGGCAGAATTTGAATTAGAAGATTTTACAGTAGATGAAAGTAAAACAGCAACCCCGAAACTTACAAAAGAAGATGTGCTACCGGATGATATTGATAAAATTCAGACACCAGAAGTTAATTTATCTGTCTCTGAAGAAGAAAGCTTAAAAAACATCTTACAAGAAATGGAGCCACCGCTTGTCGCTGTTGATACCGTTACACCGGAAAATAGCATAGAAGACAGAAATAGCCAGTTATCAGCAATGATGGAAACAATTCAAAAAACATTACCAAAGAAAATTGATGATATTACGACATGGGTTAATATTACATATGCCGATGGGTTAATTAACTACATATATCAAGCCAATATGGATACCTCAAATTATACTGCAAAAGAAAAAGCAGCATTGGCAGATAATATCAGTAATGAAGCCTGCCTGAAGGCATATCAGGATATGTGTGCAAAAATAAAGCCGATATTTATTGACAAAGGTATTAATATGCAGATTACCTATAAAGATAAAAAAGAAAATCGTCTTGGATCCTGCTTATTTAATCAGGAAACCTGTCAATAAAAAAATCATAATTTTTGCATTATCATCAGTGCTAGTACTTTATGAGATCCTCAAAAATATTTTTAGTCAAAATATATTGACAAAACCTGAAAAATGTGATACATAATAGTTCTAAAATGTATACATATATTAATTATTAATACGGTGCAGAGACTATTGTTTGCGCATATTTAGACTTAAGGAAAATGAGATGCTAAAGCAGTCAAATTTTCTTTTTGTCACTTTTTACGATTTTGCTTAGAAGGTGATTAACTTGACACTGATGCTCATGCGTTGAGAGATGGCAAAATATAAATGGTTAAAATAAATATTAAACAAACAACAAGACTGTTATCCTCTAAAAAAAAGAGATATGAATGAGTTTTTAAGCAAGTTCGAGATGATCAAGAGCTGGGCAAAGTTCTTGGTGGTGATTGCAGTAGGTTTGATGATAGCATCCATACTTTTTAGTTTAGGAGTGTGGCTATTTATCGGCCTTGGTGTATTTGTGCTATGTGTCGCAATACTCAGTATCTGGATTGTGCCGACAGGGTACGCAGGATACAAAACTGTATTAGGCAAGTTAACCAATGCAAGTTATGCCGATGGCCTACATCTGGTAATACCGTATATTACCGACACATTCCTGATGGATATTCGGGTAATTACGAAAAGCGAGGTGGATACAAAAAAGGTGTTGACACGGAACAATATCACCGTGGAATACACCATAACGTATCAGCTCAATCCTAAACTTGTTCACTTGGTATACAAAACCATGGGAACAAATTACTATGATAGCCACATTCATAAATGGCTAGATGCAAATTTTGATACGTTTGTATCAAAATTAACCTATCCTCAATTACAAACCCAAAAGGGGAAGATTGAGGAAATCGCTTCCAAGCTTATCGCTCAAGAAATTGAGCGAAAATGTTCGGAAATATCAGCTCAGGCAGGTATAACCTCTAGTCATGAAATGAACTGCTATTCATTCAAATCAGATGACATCACCGCCATCAAATTAGATGAGAATGGTTCAACAGAAGAGGTTCCTCTGCTGGAGCTGATTGACTACACCTCTGTGTACGAAGATGATGGAAACGGTGCATTACGAGAGGTCCAAATTCCCTGGAAGGAGCATGTGGTTGGAGAAAATTACTTCCTATCATTTGATCTAAAGATCAATAAAGTAATCTTCGAATCAGCCTACGAAGAGGCTCGAGCAAAAGTAGCGGTTGCTAAGGCAGCCGTTGCTGAGGCCGAACAAAAGAAACAGGAAGCGATTGTTACCGCAGAAGGCCAGCGTGAAATCCTAAGGATTAAGGCTGAAGGTGAAGCCGAGGCCATCAAGCTGACAGAAGGTGCAAAGAACGAGAAGATCGAGGAATTAGCTAAGATCTATAACCTCAATCCAATTCTTGTTAAGAAAGTTCTGGCAGAGCATTTCCCAACTGTTTTTGGAGGAGCACAGCCAATGATTAATCTGGATCAGATGGTTAATATTCATCCTATTCAGAATCAGTAACAAAAGTCCCCGTTGCATAGGCAGCGGGGATTTTTGTATAAACAGATAAGAAAGTGAGGAAAAAATAGGATAATTGTTGCAATAAATCTGTTTTTTTGCCACCTTGAAAAAAACAGCAAAGGAAATTACAATGCAAAGGATTGGTCTTTTTGAAAAAGTAACATTTAAGCAATTCCAACAGGCATGGGAGAAAATCTTTGTAGATACAACAGCGGAAATACAAGAATTGTATCAGCAAATAAAGTTGCCATGCCGAGCAACAAATGGTTCAGCCGGATATGATTTTTTTACCCCAATTGCTATAACCCTTAAACCGCAAGAAAATATTTTATTGCCGACCGGTGTCCGTGTAAAAATAGAGCAGGGATGGTTTTTAGGTATTGTGCCGAAGTCTGGGCTGGGATTTAAATATCGTTTGCAAATGGATAATACCATGGGAATCATTGATAGTGATTACTACTATTCAGATAATGAAGGGCATATTTTTGTGAAGATGACGAATGATAATCGAAACGAAAAGGTATTGGAAATCAAAGCAGGTGATCCAATCTGTCAGGGAATTTTTTTACCGTTCGGCATTACTTATGACGATAATGTCACAGCAATACGCAATGGTGGATTTGGGTCGACCTCAAAATAAAAAGGTGTAGTCAATAACTACACCTTTTCAGAGTCTTTACTTCTTGGGCTTAATGGAAGCAATGCGCAGCTTGGGTAGGTCTTTTTGCTTTGAAAGATTCATAAAAAGCTGTTGAGGGATATTTTCTCTCTGCAGATCCTCCGCAGTTGCAATAAACGGTAAACGCTCAAAATAATAGCCAACTTTAGGGTGATTACAAACTTTGTAATAAGCACCATCAATAATAACTTTTTCACCAGGTTCTATCACGTGATAGAAAGTATCTTTCAAAAAGCTATTACTAAAGTCCATAGGCGTTTCATCGCAGCAAACCGCTTCAAAAGCACATCTGCTATCATCAATTTCTATTAGCCAAAAGACAGCCAGAAACTCTCCCGTACTACGTTTAAAAAGTTTAACAGGGTAAACGCAACTACAAAACTGATCCATAGAAAGTTGTAAAAGTTGTTGCATATCCGTAGAACATAAAACAGCTCGTACTTGACGCACAGCAATTTGTTGATCTTCTGTCAAAACCGCAGCATGAATTGCATCTTTCCAATAAAAAAATGTTTCATTGTCAATCACTTCGACATCTGTTATAGCAATGTGACTGATATTGTTCAACGAATCCATCTTAAAGACAGGTGCCAATCCTAAGAGCTTATGTTTTGCAAGGGAAATATAAGCCCACAGCACGGCAAAAGGACAAGAGAGAGAAGCAAACTTAGCCAAAACCAAGCATACCACACCATTCTCCCCCAGCTCATCTTTGAAGTAATCAGAAGCTTCAAGCGAATCACTTAAAATAAAGTGATTGTCAACCGGATAATACTGTTCAGGTTGAGAAATTTTTCCTAATACATCCATAATATTGATTATTTAAGTAATAAAAATTTAATAACAAGTATAAGAATGTTTTTTGTGATGTCAATCATATTTACCAAAATTTAGCGCCAACGGATTTTTCCAAACAGTACAAAAACAGTAATGACTTCTAAACGCCCTAACACCATAACAAAAGAAAGAATATACTTAACTATAGGGCTAAAAAAGGCAAAATTGCCGTGGGGACCTGTGGCAGCTGTTAAACCGCTCCCCACACCGGTAACTGTACCAATAACAGCACCTAGGGCCGTCATAAAATCAATCCCAGTAAAGCATATAACTAGTGTAAAGAATAAAATAGCGATAACAAAAGAAAGAATTAATGCAAAGACAGAAACAACAATTTTATCATCAATAACTTTATCTCCCGCTTTCATTAGCACCACTTGATTGGGAGAAAGGGTATTAATAAAATATTTCTTAAAAAAGGATGCGATAACTTGCCAACGGAAAATTTTTATAGAACCAGAAGTAGAACCAGTACACCCACCATGAAGAAAAAGTATCAGAAAGACGATAATAGACCAACTTCCCCATTGTGTATAATCAGAAGAGTATATTCCCGTCGTGGTAATGGCAGCAATAGTATTAAAAGCAATGATTCTGAAAGCATGGGAAAAAGGAATGTTGTCTTGATAGGAATAATATAATGTTAAAATAGTGATGTAAATTATAATTAATTTAAGAAAAGTATTTACTTGGGTGTTATTCCAAATAGCATGAATTGATTTGCGTTTAAAGACAAGAATAAAATAAGTAATCGGTAAAGCCCCTAAGATCATAAAGATAGCAATAATAGCCTCAATAGCAGGAGCATCATAATAAGAAATCGCTGTATTTTTTATAGTAAAACCACCAGTACTTATGGTTGCCATAGCCCAAGTGGCCGCATCAAACCAATTCATGCCGAATAATTTTAAGCACACAGCGCAGGTAATATTAAGCAGGATATATACAAAGATAATATCTTCGGCAATATAGCGTATTTTAGGTAAAAATTTTTCTTCGGTATCAGAATTTTCTTTACTAAAAAGTTGCATGCCACCGGTGCCAAGAAAAGGTGACAAAGCAACTGCAAAAATGACGATACCAATTCCACCTATACCATTCAGCATAGATCGCCATAAAAGAATTGATTTTGGTTGAGATTCAATATCTGTTAAAATTGTTGCACTAGTTGTTGTTATACCGGCGGTTGCTTCAAAGATTGCATCGTAAACATGCTCTATTCCATAAGTATACCAAAAAGGAAGGGCGCAAATAAGCGGTGCCGTAAACCACGAGCATAACGTAATAAGATAGCCCTGTAAAATAGAGATTTTCTGAATTTTCCCATAATTAGCGAGAAAGAAAATTCCTCCGAAGAAAATAGAAATAAGAGCACTTTGGATAAAGCCATAATCAAGATGTCCATGATAATATAATTGCGCAAATGCAGGAATGATCATAATAGCTCCTAACACGAGCATAATAAAACCATTAATCATAAATACCGGGCGCCACATCGTTTTAGCTTTCAAATTAAACCATGAGAATAATTATAAGAATAGGACCGGAAGATTTCAATTTAAACAAGCTTTTGCCCACAAAAATTTATATTATAAATAACAATTTTAGCGTTCTGCAGTTAGTTTGAAATTTCCTGACGTCAACGGATTAATTTTTTTACCTTTTCTGATAACTTCAAAATGAAGGTGTGGGCCTGTGGAGCGTCCAGTTGATCCTACATAACCAATGAGCTGCCCCTTTTTAACTTTAGTGCCAGGTTTGATATTATAAGCAAAACGGCTCATATGGGCATAACCTGTAGAATATTCTGAATTATGGCGAATGACAATATATTGCCCATATCCACCAGTCCATTGAGCTCGTTCTACCGTTCCATCAGCACTGGCATAAATCTTAGATCCCATTGGTGCAGCATAATCAACACCGCTATGCAAGCTATTCCTTCCAGAAATGGGATGATGCCGCCAACCGTAAGGAGAAGATATGCGCAAAGAAGAGCTCTCTACAGGTTTAACATCTAAGAAAGGGGTAGACTTCTGATTATACCTGACCACGCTAGATGTAATAGCAGAATTACTTACCGACGAAGAGGAAGATTTATATGCAATAAAATTAGTGGCTTGAGCAAAATTCGTTTTTGCTTTATCTAAAATATTGAGGTGTATCGTAGAAGATTTGCTGAAAGTATAGCTAATTTTTTTTAAATCAATCAAAGGTTTAGAACTATAAGCTTGCCTAGGAGCTAAAACAGAAAAGGCCACAAAAGGGATGGATATAGCCGCATATTTAATAGAATTCCTGCATACAGAAAGATACATGGGGGATAATTTAAATTTGCTAAAAATCTGTTTTTTTAGAGCAAAATTTAAATGGCAATTTTTGATTTTAAAATATTTTTTATGGTTTAATAACCAATTAAAAAAAGATTTCTTTTGTATGGTAAAACCTTGGAAAGAGATTTTAGGAGAAGGTACAGATAATTCTTTTTCTTTGCAGAAAATTGGTCTCTTATCAATAATTTTGATATTATGGAAGTATGATAACCTCTGATGAGAAAAATCATCAAAAAAATCTTTTAAGGAACCAGAATAACGAGCCAAAGCTTCTCTGAATTTTAAGGCATGTTCAGCCTTGATTTTTAGATGAGACATAATAAGGCAAAGTTCATAGCTATAACAGCTCCGTAATAGAACTTTGGCACTGTCTGTTTCCGAAAATGTATCATCGAGATTTATATTTCCCTTGATGTTCGATAAATTATCAAACGAATGCCGCTCAGAATTTTTCAAAGTTGAAGCAACTAAAACGTTATGATGAATAACTTCGTTCATTATATTATTTTTCAGCTGACAACGAGCTTTAGCTAGAGCATTTAAATAAGAAATATTTTGCTGAGAAACCAATAAATTAGCTAGTTCAGCTAATTGCTGTAAACGAGAAGAATAAAATTGCTGAATACAATAACGTAGTTGCGTAGGAGACAAATTATTCGAGCCAATATCTGCAGTATGGCGTACATCATGGACATCTCGCCAAGTAATATGATGAGTATATTTATAAATAGTAGCAGACATTTTTATTCCTTGATATTTAAACACCAACACTTATAATTCATTTTAAACAAAAAATCAACAAAAAAATATTTTGGGTAAAAAAAAAGAATCTCAGATATAACCTGAGATTCTATAATTAGTATGGTCGAGAAGCAAAAGTCATACTCTGCCCATCAGGGGATGATAGTTTAAGAAGATAAGAACTTAAATACTGCGCCTGATAAGAACTGATAGCCGAAACGTAATGGCCGTCAACAATATTTTTCCATCCTTTAATCTTGCATGTAAGGGCATCAATCCCATTAATCTGATGATTTTGAGCATCATACCAGAAAATAGCAGTGGGCATATCGACAGCCTGAGCTAATCGAAATTCAGCTGTTGGTGTTTCCTTAGCTACAGAGTTAAACGCATTGTAATTATGACGAACAAAAGTAAATTCTTTGGGAAAAGACTGATTATAATCACATATCCCCCATTGATAACCTGTTTCGTAATGAATTAAAACACATTTTTTAGTAATTTCTGAATGATTGGTAAGCGCAGCAGGATCAAAAACCGCACTGACAGCAAAACCAATAATTTTGCCATAAGGAAGACCATTATCTGGGATAGTCTCTGTATCCGCAATATCTGGAACAGCTTTTATAAGTTCAGATGCAACCTCAGCGGAAAAATGTCTATTAGCCAATAGGACATTTGCTGTCGAGAGATTTCTAGCTTTAATGGAGCTTAAAATGTTAATTTGATAAGCGACATTAATAGCAACAGATAAATCAAAATTAAATGTTTGCCCTTCCCATTGCAGGCAGACATCATAAACAGGGTAATCAAATGTATCATCAAAATATTCGATGCCATTTGAAAAACGAACTGTTTGTCTGACATCTCGCTGACTGATTTGCCATCCATCAGAATGAGACTTTTTCCAATTAGAAGACGAAGATTGTACAATTCCCTTGAAATCAAAATCAGAAACATTAATCGACTTGTTATCTGAACCGACGATGTTAAAATTAAGCGGTGGAGAATAGTGTGAAGTTATTTTCTGACCCGATTTTTCCCAAGTCTCGGTTTTTTCAACAGCTAAAACGAACGAATTATCTGTATACCATTCAACTTGTTGTGCAAAAGACGTATGCAAGAGTTTGTCGATCTGAGAAGAAGCTTGCTTTTTGTAAGAAAGCGTAATTTCCTGATTTCCAAAACTAGTATTATTACTGATAGTCCAAGGAACTCTAAAGCTAATATAAGCGGTAGACATATCATCAGTATGTTGCACAATAGCTTTAGTAAACACAAGAGCTTGTAACTCAATATAAGGATAGAAAAATTCTCGCCCATATCGAGAGTAGGAATGAATTTCAGATTGGATTTCAGCCATAAAAATTTGCCCGTCATCCATAGAAATTTCTTGGGTGATTGTGCGATATCTAGGATTAATACCGCTGTAACCACTTTTCATTGTAGATTGAAGATAAATCGGAGTCGGATTCTTACCAATTTGATAACTCCTCGTCGGATACTTAGGCCAAATTTTAACCGATGCAACAGGATAAATTGTATTTTCCCCATGCTTATCTTTATAAATGAGGGATTGTATACAAAATAGCGTCATTGTATCAGCATTTTGAATAGAAGACCAGGCATATGATAAGGAGCCATTATGGCCGGTGTTGCCACCATTGGAGGCATTTTCCGATTCATCACAAGAACCAAACAATGCTAACACTCCTAAGCAGAAGTAAAAGCATAAAAAAAGATTTTTTCTATACATAAGCAAATTTTTTAAGGATTATTTTTCATTTTTCTATTTGTCAAAGTCTTAAAGCTAAAAATAAAAGCATAATAAATCAGCATAATAAGTACTTTGATAAAATTATACTTAACATAATAAAATAAAAAAATCAATACTTTTGTCTAGAAAATAATTGACAAAGATAAATAAAACAAGTATAGAGAAACAGAAAATATATTATAATGTCTAACTAAAAAAATTGTTATGGAGTACAAAAAACTAAAAGAACAACTTCTCTATCAGAGAGTGTTGACCAAAGAACAAGCTGAAGAAATTTTAGCTTATTGGCGTAAAGAACCACAAAAATACAGTGCGTTTCTACGTAATTCAGGCATGTCTGAGCCTCTGCGTGCTTATGCCGGAGTATATGAAGAAGATGATAAGGGACATAATTTTATCCCGATTCGGGTAAAGGTACCATCTCTGGAAATTGCTGAAAAATTTTTCAAAACCAATGATGATGAAGTTATCGTAAATTTCTTAACACTGGTGAATGATTTATCGGCGGAAAACTTGGATAAAATTTGCGCATGGCCATTTTTGAGTATTTCATGCATACAGCACTTGAATCGTCAGATTCTAAAAGGAATTATATCCGATGGGCGTTATGTATTTGATTTTCAAAATGATCGCCGAGGAGAGGTGTTCGATAAAATTTACAAAATGATGGCAGATGATTTTCATCGGCGGATTTTTGCAGCAAATAGCTTCAATGTTTTTGGTTGGTTATACCAAATACATAAGTATCCGATAGAGCAGGTAGCAAGATATTTCTTGCTTGCGGAACACGCTACAGAACCAGAAAGCGAGATAGAAGCCTTTGCCCGCAAGAT
The DNA here is from genome assembly GCA_017475705.1 of Alphaproteobacteria bacterium. Taxonomy (GTDB): domain Bacteria; phylum Pseudomonadota; class Alphaproteobacteria; order RF32; family CAG-239; genus CAG-267. Next base: position 21,401 of record JAFVFB010000005.1, on the reverse strand, counting down.
ATACATCAATTACAGCATTGATGTTGAAAATCTAACGGAAGTACTGGCAAGAAAATTGCGGCCATCTCAAGCAAATTAACCTATCAAAACAAGCTGAAAATCAAAAATTAGGCTTGTTTTTTTTTAGGAAACATATAAAATGATAGACAAATATTGTAAATGGAGATGAGTATGCAATCATTGTTAGAAACAGTAAAGATTAAATCACAGTATTTTTTACCCAAGAAAATAATCTCACGCTTAATTGGTAAATTAGCTGCAGCAGAAATGGGAACTGTAACCACTTTCTTAATTAAAAATTTTATTAAATACTATAAAGTTGATATGCAAGAAGCTGCAATTCAAAATGTAGAAGAATTTAAAACATTTAATGATTTTTTCACAAGAGCACTGAAAGTAGGTGCTCGCCCAATTGCGGCAGATAAAAAAGCATTAGCCTCTCCGGCTGATGGAATGATTAGTGAATATGGTGCAATATATACCGATGCAATCATCCAAGCCAAAGGCCATTATTATAGTTTGGAAACATTATTGGGAGGCAATCAGAAGGATAGTAAATATTTGAAAACGGGTCTTTTATAACAACGTATCTTTCACCTAAAGATTATCATCGTGTGCATATGCCTTTAGATGGACAGTTAGAAAAAATGATATATGTGCCTGGAGAGTTGTTTTCTGTTAATCCATCCAGTGCCCAAAATATAGATAATTTATTTGCACGTAATGAGCGTGTAATTTGCATTTTCAAAAATGATCAAATAGGAAGGTTCGCTGTTGTTATGGTTGGTGCGACGATTGTAGCAAGTATTGCAACAGCTTTTGCAGGAACAGTAGCCCCTGCTGCTAAAAAGGAAATACAAGTAACAGACTATACCAAACAAAGCATTTCCTTAAAGAAAGGCGAGGAATTAGGGCGGTTTATGCTTGGAAGCACAGTCATTTGCGTTTTCCCAAAAAACAAAATTGTGTGGAATAAAGATTTAGTTGCAGAGAAAAAAATTAAATGTGGTATGGAGTTTGCCCATATAAAAGAAAAAAACTAGCCTTTATTTGTACGTAAACACCGCTGTAACCAAGTAAATGTTGCCGGAGCGGCCCAAAAAGAAATAGCAACTTCAGAAATACCTAATTCTTTGCATAAGCCGATGCGGTGATGCCCTTGCAATAGCTGGTCCTTAGCCCCAAATTTACGATTGAGCATAACATACATCGGATAATTTTTATCATAGCCTTTTTTTTGTAAAGAAACTCTAAGTTTTTGATAGCGCTTTTGTGCCTCATCAAAATCTAGATGCCAACGTTTATTATTAAGTTGGTAAGCATTTTGAGCATTACGCTCACCGCGAGGTAGTCCAGCTTTTATCATATCAGCCAAGTGAATGGTGAAGCTAACAGAGCTACGGATATAAAAACGCCTTTTTATAGGTTTGATTAGAGTGAGAAAAAAACTAATCAGTGGCACATATGAGTAATAGGCAACCACAGTCTTTAAGAAAATATAATTATCAGCTTGTTTAACGAGATCTACACCTTCAGCAAGGCTAACAGAGCCATCTGCAGATAAAAATAATACTACAGTCTTCTCATCAAATGAAGAATGTTTAGGTAATTGCCTAACAGGTAAATTTTTTAAATCCATAGCTTTAATAAAATAAAACTCTGAAGAAAAGGCAAGTCTCATCATGTATCTATTATTAATCATCATTACCCCAATCTTGGAATTGAATATACAATAACAACCGTAGGTATCAATATAAATATCTTGAGCTATCCACATATATTTTATGTTAATAGTTAGAAAATCAAAGTTGCAACAGTTATGGATAAAAGTAAAATAATAGCAAAATTAAAGTAAAGGAATTTTATATGAAATCTCTAAGAATTGTTCATTGCGCTAATTTTAATACTGTACGTCTAAAAGGGTGCTATTTAGCCTCTATGGGATACAAGTTAAATAATGGATTAACCAGATTAGGACACCAAGTAATGTGCTATAGCGATAGAGACATGGCAAGATTGTTTGGTATTTTGGGTAAGAAGTTATTTTTTAGCACCTGGAAAAACAATTCTAATTTCAAGAAATTTTGTCTGAATTTAAAACCTGATGTCATATTACTTGGTCATGCTGATACAATATTACCGCAGACCATAGCAGAAATAAAAGAAAAACTACCCAATACTAAAGTATTACAATGGAATGTAGATCCTATTAATCCACAAATTGAAAGTGGCAGAAATAATATCAAAAACATTAAAACGAAGCTGGATGTTGTAGATTATACACTCATTACGACCGGAGACAAAAAATTATATGCTCCCTTCAATCCATTCAAAAATAAGATAGGTTTTATTCCTAATCCAACAGATAAATCAATAGAAACGGCACAAGTATTTGAAAGTCAAAACCTACCATATGATGTTTTTTTTGCTTCATCTCCGCAAGTAATGAGAGATTTTGGGGGAGAAATTATGTCAGCAGCAAATATCGCTAACTTTCTGAATGAAAAATGTGCTAATGCAAAATTAATGTTTCCGCGGATAAATGCACCTTCTGTTGATGGTGTGGAATACCTAGAAAAATTAGCGCAATCAGCCATGGTCTTAAATTTATCACGCTCAATAGATTATCTCTATTCCTCAGATAGAATGGCTCATGCCATGGGTAATGGTTGCTTAGCGTTTTTGGATAGGAGAAGCGGGTTTAACCAGTTATTTGCAGAAGATGAGGCCGGTTTTTATAGTAACAAAGAAGAACTGGTCGAGAAAATTAATCAATATATAAAAGAACCGCAGCGACGAATGCAAATAGCCCAAAAAGGATGGATGCGCTACCATACACTATTTAATGAAGTGCAAATAGCTAAATACCTATTATCCTTACTTGATGGAAGTTTTAAACAAGAGGATTATCCATTTATAATATAAAGCTAATTTTTAGAGCGTAAAACATTTTCAAGACTTAAAAAACGATGACCGAGCTGTTCCAAGAATTGAAAGTCAGGCTGAGAATGGAAAATTTTCGATTTAATATAACGAATAAAATCAGCTGTCCAATAAGGATGGCTCAGATTCTTTTTAACATATTTCCAATTAGCCGACAAAGCTTTTTGATAAATCAAAGCAGCGGTGTCTTTATCCAATGTGTCATAATAATCGAGTAGCATATTGTAATGAGCAAAAAAGCGATCATTATCAAGCTGAGTAGTATTACGACTAAGATTGTTAGTTTCTTTTGGTACTAAAACAACTTCTGCAAAAATTTTAATAATACCTTTTGCAAAACGAGCTGTACGCAAAGGAATACTTTCATCTTGGATGAAAACACGCGTATCAGCACCGCCAGCTTTTTGTAGCACACGCCGACGAATAAGCTGCCCCATACGAGTAAAACGCCCTTTTAAAACCGCACGCATAGCATCATTTTTATAGCTAAAGTCAAATTCTTCAGGCATCTTCTCATGACATATCTCCATAGGTTCTAGTCCTGTTTTCTTAAAGCGTCCATAGACCATGTCCGCTTTATACTTTCGGGCTAAACGGAGCATTCTTTCAGTAGAATCAATAGGTAGAATATCATCAGAATCGAGCATTCTGACCCATTCCCCTTTAGCTAATTGGATACCTTGATTTATAGTAATAGATGTACCTTCGTTTTTCTGCTTAGCAATGATTGTAACATTTTTAAGCCCCTTGGTCTTTTGCCGGATAATTTCTACCGAATTATCTTTTGAGACATCATCTACAAAAATAAATTCAGGATTCTTTAACCCTGTTTGATTTAACAACGCCTCGAGAACAGCCGGAAGATAATATTCTTTATTATAGACCGTCATAACAAAGGAAACATCAATTTTATCATTCTTATCAGTCATCACCAATAAACCACATTAAACAGCATAGAGTAATTATAGCAACAAAAAATCATCTCGCAACAAAAAAATTAAAATTTTACGCTATTTAATTTTATTCCATTTTGATATGTTATTAAAGAAACAAGTTGCCCTTGTTCATCGAATTCTTTAACAATACCATCTAATTTATCATGTTTGCGATAGGCAAGGGTTTGAGGATTCCCATTTTTATAATAAGAATAGGCTGGCCCATCACGTAATCCATGAACAAACTCTGTATAATTTATTAAATGATTATCTGGAGTATAAAAACGAGAAGGACCATGCTGTTTGCCATGTCGATAAGTAATGGAACTCTTTACAGCGCCATTGGTATAATATTCTTCAAACACTCCATGCTTTAATCCATTTTTATAACTACCTTTACGCATCAAATCTCCATTGGGATAGTAAGCAAGTTGACCTCCGTTAAGCTTCTGATGAACATAAGATAGAATTTCATGTGTCTGGCCGTTTTCATAATAACTGATGGTTTTACCATTAAGTTTTCCTTTATGGTATTGCTGAGATAAAGCTAGTTTGCCATTTTTATAGTAGGTCTTATAAATGCCATCAGGTAAACCATCAACATAGTAAGCTTCCTCCAAAAGGCTCATTTTAGCACTGTGGCGTTGATAAATCCCAGTAATAGGATGATGAAGTGCATCAACTCTAAGGCCATTTTCTTCAATTGATGTCTTATCATCATACAAAGTCGTTAAATGGCTGACTTGACATCCTACAAGAGAGAACACCAAAAATAGGGAAAAAAACAATTTATACATTTTAATAAGCTCCTACTATAAAGTAGTACCTTCTAACTTGAAAACGTTTAAAAAAAGTAAAAGAAAATTTTACTTGCGAAATAGCATAAAGTGTGTGACAATAACCAAAATCATAATGGAGGAGACCATAATGCAGTTCAATAAAGTACTTTTAGTAACAGGAGCCACTGGAACAATCGGACAACATCTGTTATCATTTTTAGTTTCTAAGGGATACAAAATTATAGCATTAGGTGAAGGTGCCGATTCGTTTTCACCAGAAATTTTGAATAATAAGCACGTCAAAATAACAACGGCACTTCCCATATCAAAGGAACAATTTAAAAAATATGACATCCAATTTTGTTTTGGAGATACAAGTGAAATTTCTTTTTTAGCATCTGTTTTTGCAACTGCAGATAAAAATGATTTGGAAATAGAATTTATATTCCACCTGGCCGCAAATCAACTGCTACAAAAACATTCTAAAGCATCTTATCATCCTGAATATGGCGATATAGCTAATATATTAGAAGTGACGAATGCTTATTGGCAGGAACATAAGAAGACCTTGAAGGGTTTCTTCTATGTTGCGGATAGCAATAATCATGCCTCAAAACAAATAGAGGAGTTAATTAATAAAATGACCAGAAAAGAAAGTTTTCCAATCATAATATATAAGCCGCGTCTCCTATCTGATGTGGTCGGAAATTATCAAGGTTCTACATCATTGGCCTCTTTATATCGGTTTTTATCACCCGTTAAAGCACCTGTGATGTCAATGGCATGGAAGAAAGAAGCTGATGACGAATTAGGCTATATTGCAGGATTAAAAAAAGCAGCTGAAAAAATCTTAAGCCAAATAAAAGAAGGGAAAAAGCCAGAAATAGAGCAGAATTAGCGCGATAAATCCAGTGGATAGGAACGGGTAAATTCTACAGAGAAATTTTTTGGGATATTGTGCTGTGTTGGAAGAGGATATCTCTGTTGAATGAGCCTATAAATATCGCAGGTTGCTTGCCGGGCAGCTTGAATTTCATTTTGGCAGGGAGTATAAAGATTATTTTCATAACGATATTGAATATTACGTCTGATTTTATATAGCTGCATATGAATAGTTGTCACTTCTTCTGGCAACAGAATGCGGTTTTCTTCCTTAAAGATAACATCCTGTATCTTTTCTAGAGAAGCTTTGCGTGTATCATAAAGTAACTGATTCTGACGGTTTAATACGAGTAAATCGACTTGATTGGCATATTCTTGTTGAAAATGATTAATTTTCTCAATCATGTTTGGCAGCATTTGTACAACTCGATTAAAATACTCACAAGAAACCAATCGAGGGTAGAGTTGTTGATGATGAAAAATAATTTGGTCATAAAGTGTTGCACTACGATATATATTACTTAAAAATGTTATTTTGGCGATCATCAATGAGTATGTCTTGAGGCTTACCATAATTTTGTTTATCTTTGCTAAGACAGCAAATGATGCCATCTGTAATATTATAATGTTTTTTTAACCATAAACATTCTTCTTTTTTAGCCTTGTCAAAGCCATAAACCGGTAATCCGGTTAGAATACAAAACTCATTTTTTTTAAGATAATTAATCAAAATATCTGCATCAGGCATTTTAGGTAAGTTAACCCAGTAATTATCCGTATTTAAAACAATTTTCCATAATTCTGCTCGAGGTAAAAGACTCGGCAAAATGCCATGCTTTTTCACAAAATAACCATCGAAATCAACTAAAACACCATCCATATCACAAAAAATCATAATAACCTCCATATACTTAATAATACAATATGAATATAAGATTAAAACCAACAAAATATTACATAATGTAACAGAGGATATCTTTATTTTGTCAAATATGGATATGTCAAAACATCAATACGTTAAGGAAGAGATTAAGCGATAAATATAAATGGGACAAAAAAATATTGACAATATTGTTTTTATGTATTAAAGATAAGCACAGCGATAATACAATTATGTCTAACTAATTAATTTTTTTATTATGAAAAAAATGATCATTGCCGCAGTGGCAATAGCCATGTGCGTTGCTGTATGCAGTTGCAACAGCGTAAAAAAAGAAGAAAAAAAAGTTCCGGAAGGCCAAAAGATTGGCCAGTTAACGCTGGTAGAAGAAAAAGATACCGGTGTGGTGACCCTTGTCCTCTATGACAAGGATGGATATCGTTCTGTCACCGACTTCACAAAGATTGAAGACCGAAAGGGGTTCTTGGTCGGTTATCAGAAGGATGGCAGTAAAGCTTTAATGACTCCTCTGGGCCGCACATTTTGTCGCTGTGACAGTTTTGAGGTTAAGCAACAATATGCCGGTTCCACAAAGCCCGTTGCTGACAGTGCTAAGTATGTTAGAGCATTCCTTCCTACAGGGAATATACTTGCTTATCCATTTGGCAATTTAAGGAATGTTGCACAAGTAGAGGGCCTTAAAGAAAATGTCCTAGTGCTGGATAATGGTTTTTCTTTCTATAAACAAAAAGGGAAATGGGGCATTATAAACAATGCAACAGAAGAACCTGTTCTAGGCGCTGTTTGTAGTTCTGTGGGAATTATTGTGACACCTTCGACCACTTATTTTTGGGTCAATAGTCCAGATTATGTCGGGCTAATTGATGAGCAGGGAGAAGCTGTAAAAAATGTATCAGCAGCAGCACTGAAACGCCAAGGAACAAAGCTTTGGGATGAAGGTGCGGTATTCGGATATGCTGTAAATGCAATCTGATTACCAATAACCCGCAAAAAACTCCAATTCTACATGAATTGGAGTTTTTTTTATGAAAAAAGATCAAAATCGATATAATTTTTTTTGCTCTTCGACAGTTGTAGATAAACCATGGCCAGGATAAAGAATGGTATGAGAAGGTAATGTAAGTATTTTATATTTTATATTTTGCAATAATAATTGTTGATTACCGCCAGGCAAATCAGTTCGTCCATAGCCTTCTTGAAAAATAACATCACCAGAAAAGGCAACGGAATTTTGAATATCATAATAGATGACACTATCTTGGGTATGACCAGGACAATGAATAACCCTCAGAGAAAAGGAGTGAGCAGCATTTAAAGGAACCACATCATTATCATTAAGATAGGAAGCTTCAAAAAGAGAAATAGGAGAAGAGAATAGGGTAGATAAGTTTAACTCAGGATTTGTAAGATATTGTAGGCCATTCTGGTGAATAAAATAAGGAATGCGCAATTCTGAACTAAGGTATTGAACAGCACCAATATGATCAAAATGTCCATGCGTTAGCAAAATTTTTTCAATTATCCAATGATTGTTTTGTATAATTTTAATAACCTTGTCTGCCTGAGCGCCAGGGTCAATCAAAAAGCCATGTAGAGATTTTTCATCTATATAAAAATAAGCATTAGTAGTGATAATATCTGTAAGAGGAAGTTTGTAAACAAGCATGCGATAATCTTTCAAATTTAAAGATGACAATGTTGGCAACAGTTTTTATCTTCTAACTGAATGGTACAATGTTTGATATTAAATTTTTCATATAGAACATTTCTAATAACAGAAGTAAGTTGTAAATCATCGGCTTCAATATGACATTCAAGAGAAACATCATATTCATTAATCCGCCAAAGATGAATATGATGAATTCCTTTAACTCCCTTTAATTGACAAAGAGTATTTTTAATTGCAAGAATATCGATGTTTTCTGGTGCAGCGTTCATCAGAATATCAATTGTTTTAGGAAAAGATATAGCGGCTTGAAAAATCATATAAAAGGCAATAAATAAAGCAATAACACCATCAGCCCAATAAATATTACAATACAAGATCAATAAACCAGAAAGTATAGCTCCTAAAGATCCGAAAGCATCAGCTAAATTGTGAATAAAGACCATTTTCATATTAGTATTGTGTTTAGCATCTTTATGCGATATTTGGGCTGTCAAGGCATCAATAATCAGAGCCAAAAGAGAAATCCATAGTATCATACGACCATCAATTTGCTGAGGTGCAATAAGACGAAGAATACCATCAAACAAAAGATAAATTCCGGAAATAAATAATAAAATAAGATTAACAAATCCACCAATGACTTCAGCACGTTTATAGCCATATGTATATTTAGTAGATGCCTTTTTTCGTCCGATCTTAAAGGCTATGATAGCAACCAAGATCGATAGAGCATCGGATGTGTTATGCAAAGCATCACCAATCAGTGCAATACTGCCGGCTAAAATACCGCCAACAAATTCGATAATTGAGAGCAACATATTAATCACAAAGGAAACAGTTAAATAAAAAATCGATTTTTCATTAACATCTGGGTGATGGTCAAAGAAACAATTTTTTTGAGAGTGAAAGTGTTTTATCATAGATAATCTCCGCTAAATAATATATAAAACTTGTGCAGAATGACAGCAATGTCAAGCAATTTAAATTCATCCACAAAATAAAGATTAATATTGTATGAAAGCAAAGTAACGAATATAAGTAAATATAAGCATGATATAGGAGAATATGAAATGATTACAAATAATTTTATTTTTCAAAATACGACGAAAATATATTTTGGTAATGAACAATTGGTTTATCTACCACAAGAAGTAAAAAAATATGGAAACAGAGTCTTATTGACATATGGTGGTGGTTCTATTAAGCGTACAGGCTTATACGATAAAATATTAAAAGTTCTCATTGAGGCTGGATTAACAGTTTTTGAGTTCGGAGGAATAGAACCAAATCCACGCCACACGACAGTTAATCAAGGTGTGAAGATATGCATAGAAAAGGATATAGACGTTCTACTTGCAGTGGGAGGAGGTTCGACGATTGACTGTACCAAGATAATCGCAGCTGCACGTTATTATAAAGGAGATTCTTGGGATTTAATAATTCACAAAGCTGAAATAAAAAAAGCAATGCCTTTATTAACTGTCTTAACCTTAGCCGCAACAGGATCAGAAATGGATAATGCTGCCGTAATTTCTAATGTAGAAACAAAGCAAAAAATAGGATTACTCCATCCTTTATTACAACCAACAGCATCTTTTTTAGATCCAGAGAATACTTATACCGTTAATTCTTTTCAAACGGCAGCAGGAAGTGCTGATATCATGGCTCATATTTTTGATGTTTGTTACTTTAACAGATATCCTAAAATGGATATGTTAGATAAAGTAATGGAAGCCGTATTAAAGACAGTTGTAAAATATGCTCCCATTGCAGTTAAAATTCCGGATGATTATGAGGCGAGGTCCAATTTGATGTGGGCCTCTTCATGGGCATTGAATGGATTTTTGCAAGGTGGACCGAGACAAATGACAACTTGTCATGCAATGGAACATGAACTTTCAGCTTTTTATGACATTACCCATGGCTTAGGATTGGCAATTATTATACCGAGATGGATGGAATACATCTTAGATAATCAAACTGCTAAGGATATTAAAAAATTTGGGGTAAACGTTTTTGGCTTATCAGCAGATACAACAGACATGAATGGAGCAAAAAGCGCTATTCAGCGGCTTAAAAAGTTTTTTTATGAAGAATTGGGATTGCAAAGTCGACTATCAGATTTAGGTATCGATTGCCGCAATTTTTCAATAATGGCAGAAAAAGCTTGTCGAGGCGATAAAATTATGGGATATCGTGATTTAACCCCCAAAGACGTAGAAAAAATATTTGAAATGTGTTTATAAAAGAAATAACGCCATTGAATAGAATCAATGGCGTTAAACAAGATCTATTGCTGAACCATTGCTGAAGATGCATCGATTTGGAAAGTTTCGTTGTCATTTCGGTCAATGATTCCCTGAATTTGTACCATATTACCTGGTTGTGCCACAACACCAATCCAATCACCATCTTCAATAATGACTATCGTTTGTCCGCTATTATCTTTAAGCAGATATTTTCCATTGCCTTGATTTTCAGTAATCGTTCCCATCAGCATAACAGGAGTATTGTTAGAAAGTTCCATAGCCTCACTAATGGTAATCATATCGTTTTCATGAGCTGTGGTATCCATATTTTCTGCTTGAGCCTGAAACGCAAAGCAACCTGAGACAACTAAAATTGTCATCAAAAGTTTTTTCATCTTAAACTCCTTCAAAATTATAACCAAAATCAAAATAATAGAGGAATACAAAATTTAAATTATTCTAAATCTAAAAGGTATAAACCAAGTTTAAGGACAATAGTCTTGACAAAGTAAGAGATAAATTTTAAGCTGACTGAAATTCTTAATTATTAAAATATATACTTATGGATACATTATTAATGAAGCAATGGCAATATTCATTGCACCAACTTCAAAAAGAAAAATTTTCCGCCACAATCATTTGTGCGTATGATAAACAGGAAATATTCCTGAATACAGCACAAGATTTGCCGCCGACAGAGATTTTTTTAGCCGTTGAGGGAATAGAAGAGGTGTATCATCTGCCATCAGAGATAGAGAAAAACTTTCAATATCTATTTGAAGAAGAGCCAGAAGAAAAAGCAAAAACATTTCTGTCTCTGCTGTTAATGGATGGAACAGAACTAGATGTAGCCTACTTTCCATCTCAGAAATTTCCAGATTGTCCTAGTAATTTTTTATATAAAGAAATTAATGTGACAGTAAAATTTTCAGGAATAAATGAGTTTGGGCAAGCTGTATGGCTAATTTGTGTGTAGCAGAATAATAGATTTTATATCTAATGCGGCTTATTATGAAAAGAAAGGCAGGGTCAATACCCTGCCTTTCTCTTATTAAGAAATTTGCTGTTTTAGTTGTTCCAGTCGTGCCAAGCGATCTGCCGTACTAGGGTGAGTCGCAAATAAATTAGAAAAATTATGCGATGTACCACTGAAAGGGTTAATAATAAACATATGAGCAGTTTGTGATGTGGCGCGTTGCATTTGGTTATTTTTTGCAAAATGATCCAATTTTGATAAAGCAGACATTAACCATTCTGGATGACGTGTTAATCGGGCAGCTCCTTCATCCGCAGCATATTCCCGTGTACGCGAAATAGACATTTGAACGATGCTAGCAGCAATAGGCATTAATAAAGCAGCAATAATGGTAGATAAAGGATTAGAACGGCGTTGTGAACTTGAGGCAGTACCAGAACGTGCTAAGTTACCAAGAAAAGCAATAGCACTTGCAAACATAGCAGCAACCGAAGAAATTAAAATATCATAGTGGCGCACATGGCTCATTTCATGTGCTAAGACGCCTTCAATTTCTTCTAAAGAAAGCAGGTCTAGTAAGCCCTGAGTGGCAGCAACAGCTGCATGAGAAGGGTTGCGGCCGGTGGCAAACGCATTAGGTACATCTTCAGGAATAATATAGACTTTAGGCATAGGTAAATTCGCTTGCTGCGCCAGATGTTTGACTATCGAGTACAAAGGTGAAGAAGAATTTTCTTTAATCTCCACAGCTTTATAGTGTTTAAGCACCATCTTATCGCTATAAAAATAACTAAAAAAATTCATTCCGAGAGCAGCCCAGAATGCAACACGCATTCCTTCTGCCCCACCCAAAATATTACCGACAAACATAAATATCACAATTAATCCGCCCATTAGGCATAAAGTTTTAATTTTTCCCATTATTTAAGTCCTTTCTTGAAAAAATAGATAATCAACTAATAAAATAAATAGATTAATTTAGCAATAACAAAAAGCAAAAATTACAATGATATATTTAACAGAATAAAGGAAAATTGTGAGTCTTTTGCAAATATTGGTGTATTATTAAGAAAAACAGAATATAGTGCAATCATTATCATCTAGAATAATTTAGATGTAATATTTTGTTTTAACTATATAAAGGAATAAAACATGTTAGCACTCAGAAAAATTAGTAAAACAGCTGAGGCTGTTTTGTTAGTTATGCTTGTAGGTATACAAGGTGCTATTGCCTCAGAAATAGATTTAAAGGTACCACATTTAGATGTGGACTATACTATTTTTGGTATGGCAATCAACGGTGCACAAATTTTAACCTACGGCTTAGGAATATGTGTTCTGGGACTGTTGTTTGGTTTTTATGAATTTGTAAAAATCAAAAAAATGCCAGCCCATGAATCAATGTTGAAAATTTCTCATTTAATTTATGAAACTTGCAAAACCTATATGAAACAACAAGCAAAACTGTTATTGTTGTTAGAAGCGTTTATTGCAATTTGTATTTTTTACTACTTCTTCTATCTAAACAATACGCCACTATTTAAGGTATTGACAGTTTTAGGCTGGTCTATACTTGGTATATTAGGTTCGTACTTAGTGGCTTGGTTTGGTATGAGAATTAACACATATGCTAACTCTCGTACAGCCTTTTTATCCTTAAAAGCAAATCCATACAATGTTCAAAGTTTGCCATTACGTTCAGGTATGTCTATAGGGGTACTTTTGATATGTGTTGAACTAATCATGATGATTATGATCTTGCTATTTGTGGATAGGGATAGTGCAGGAGCCTGCTTTATTGGATTTGCTATTGGTGAATCTTTAGGTGCCTCTGCCTTACGTATTTGTGGTGGAATATTTACAAAGATTGCAGATATTGGGGCTGATTTAATGAAAATTATCTTCCGCATTGATGAAGATGATGCTCGTAATCCTGGAGTAATTGCAGACTGCACAGGTGATAACGCTGGGGATTCTGTTGGTCCAACAGCGGATGGTTTCGAAACATATGGTGTAACAGGTGTTGCTTTAATCTCCTTTATCGTCCTTGCTGCTGGTATGCAATACACGGCAAATGGTGATTTAGCATTAATGTACAATGGAATAGACATACAAGCACGACTGATCGTATGGATCTTTACTATGCGTGTTTTAATGATTCTGACATCATTAGTAGCCTATTTTATAAATAACATAGGATGTAAGGCTATTTTTGGCAAGGCAAAAGCATTTAATTTTGAAACGCCGTTGACGTCATTGGTATGGGTAGCATCGATTATATCTATTCTCATGACATTTGGTGTATCATATGTTATGATTGGCGATATGGGAGCGGATTTATGGTGGAAATTATCGATAATTATCAGTTGCGGAACCTTTGCTGCTGCAATTATCCCTGAATTTACCAAAATTTTCACCTCATCAAAATCTCAACATGTCCAAGAAATTGTTAATGCAAGCCGTGAAGCCGGAGCATCACTGAATATTATTTCTGGTATCATTGCCGGTAATTTTTCAGCGTTTTGGAAAGGTGTAGTTATGGTTGGCTTGATGGCTGTTGCATACTTTACATCCAAAGAAGGTCTAGATACATTTATGGTATATCCGACAGTATTTGCCTTTGGGCTAGTCGCTTTTGGTATGCTGGGGATGGGACCTGTAACCATCGCCGTTGATAGCTATGGCCCGGTAACAGATAATGCCCAATCAGTATTTGAACTTTCACAAATTGAGCAAATAAAAGGTATTAAAAAAGAAATTGAGAAAGAGTATGGTTTTAAACCTGACTTTGAAACAGGAAAACAACTGTTGGAGGAAAATGATTCTGCAGGTAATACCTTTAAGGCAACGGCAAAGCCGGTTTTGATTGGAACCGCCGTGATTGGTGCTACGACCATGATCTTTTCTATTATTTTATTATTGAATTTACAATTGAATCTACTTGATCCGAATGTCTTATTTGGGTTAATGCTAGGTGGTGCAGTGATTTACTGGTTCTCTGGGGCATCAATGCAGGCAGTATCTACCGGTGCATATAGAGCCGTTAATTATATCAAAAAGCACATAAAATTAGATGGAAAGACCGCAGCGTCAATTGAGGATTCTAAGAATGTTGTGCGTATTTGCACCATTTATGCTCAAAAGGGAATGTTTAACATTTTTATTGTTATTTTCTCTTTGACAATTGCTTTTGCTTGCTTTGATGCAAATTTGTTTGCCAGTTATTTAATATCAATAGCTGTATTTGGTCTATATCAGGCACTATATATGGCAAATGCCGGTGGCGCTTGGGATAATGCTAAAAAAGTTGTTGAAGTCGATTTGCATGAAAAGGGAACAGATCTACATGCTGCAGCAGTTGTCGGGGATACTGTTGGTGATCCGTATAAAGATACTTCATCCGTAGCCCTAAACCCAATCATTAAATTTACAACATTGTTCGGATTACTAGCTGTTGAAATGGCAGAAAGTGCTCCGCGTTGTGTATCTTTAAGTTTGGGAATAGCATTTTTCTTGTTGGGACTATATTTCGTATGGCGGTCTTTCTACCGTATGCGGATAGAATCAACAAAATAAAACCAATCAGCTAACCGCTATAGGCGGAAAGATTGGAAAAGCACGCAGATATCCCCGATATTATTCGGGGATATCTGCATTATCATAAACTTTTTAGCCACAGTGAAAACATAGATAGAAAGGATTAAAAGATGCTAAACCAATTTTCAAGGACGGAATTACTGATTGGAAAGAGGGCAATAGCCAAATTAGCAAAATCGAAAGTAGCCATATTTGGTATTGGTGGTGTAGGAAGTTACGTCGTGGAAGGTTTGGTTCGCTCCGGTATAGGGGCATTAGACTTGATTGACCACGATAAATTCTCAATGACTAATCTAAATCGTCAGCTTTATGCAACACAGACAACAATAAATGAATACAAAACAGACATCGCTGCAAAAAGAATTATGGAGATAAATCCTAATTGTAAAGTTAATACCTATAAGACATTTTTTTTACCTGAGAATGCAGCACAATTTGATTTTAAGCAATATGATTATATTGTAGATGCTATAGATACAGTGAGTGCTAAAATTGCTTTAGTAATAGCGGCCAAACAAGTAGGAGTCCCAATTATTTCGGCGATGGGAGCAGGCAACAAACTAAATCCTAATATGTTTGAAGTTTCTGATATATATCAAACTTCTGTATGCCCTTTAGCCAAGGTAATGCGCAATGAACTCAAAAAGCAAGGTGTGAAAAAATTAAAAGTTGTGTACTCCAAAGAAAAGCCAATAGTACCTAAAGTGACAGAACAAGAAAAGGTCGGTAAGAAATGTGTGCCGGGATCGGTATCATTTGTCCCATCCGTTATGGGGCTAATAATGGCAGGCGAAGTGATAAAAGATTTAATTAACCAAGAAAAAATTATTAAAACAGGCATTTAAACATCAATACCAATTTAGATTCTACCATCAAAAGGTATCACCAAGGTATAAAAAAAGAGGTGCGTAAAGAACCTCTTCTATATTGGTAGCGAGAGAGGGATTCGAACCCACGACACAAGGATTATGATTCCTCTGCTCTACCGACTGAGCTATCCCGCCATCAAATATCGAATTGATATTTACATACAAAAAAATCGATTGTCAATAACAAAATGAAAAAATGTGTAAAATTTTGCTAAGAGACGTTAGTTGGCAGGAATATATGCAAAAGCTCAATATTTGAGACGATATTCATTCAAGCATAAGGCCATATCGAGCGGTGTTTTAATATGATCTATGCAATTAATAGGCTCTCGAGGTAATTCACGATATTCATAATTGTTTCTGTTGCAAGCGCCTAATAACATGAGTCCGGCTAATATCAATATTCCAATCAAACATGTTTTTATCATTTTTTGCAGCAGCTTCCAAGACATACTTCTGTTGTTCCAATTTGATTTTTTCATCATATATTCTCCTTAAACGGGAAAGTAGTATTTCCGTATTATTTTTATAAGTTTCCAAAAGTAATGATTGACGATGAGCTTCTGTGCGATAATAGTAAATACCACCGAACAGAAGAAGGAAAATTGTTCCCAAAGATATAAATTTCATAAAAAATCCTTTTCAAAAAATAAGGGGAGAGGGGAAGTATACCATCTCTATTTTAATGGCTTCTTTCCCCGTATATATTCTAAAAAGCAAAAGGGATCTTTTTGAGCTGATTTTAAAATGTTATCAATAATTGCATAAAGCCGAATGCCGAACAAACCACATACACCGGAAATTCCATATTTCACAGGCATAGGAATGTCCATATATTCAGCTAACAAACCACCGAGCATGCTAACTATAAATGTAATTAGCATATCTTGCAGTGTCTGTTTAATAGAAATAAAGGGTTTAATCAGAATTGTGATTAAACCCAAAAAAGTTGCCCAGATGCTATAGTGGGTAATGATTTCCTTGATTTTTTCCATGGGTGTTTCCTTAATGAAGAATAATACAAGGAATAATCATGTTTTCACTAGCTTGTTGCTTCATATACAGGCTAATAAAGCCCTTTTGACATTTAGTAATAGGTGCAAAATTACCGGAAAGAGCATCTACTAAGCTGAGAGTAACGATTGCTACATTTTCTTCTGTTGAATTTGCGATAGGAATATCCCAACGATAAGGGTATTCTTCATAATTATTATCGGCAGAAATAGTAGCAATATGTGCTAATACATTACTATATTTATGAGCTACTGCTGCCGCAATTTGGGCATCAGTTTCGGCTTTATTATAGATTTGTTCAAACAAATAGTGTTTTGTCTCTGCTAAATCAGTTAATAATTGTGAGATTTTTTCAATATTTTCGACATTGTTATTTAAATAGACCAACAATTGATAGGCTTGTTCTTTAGTAATATCAGCTGCATTTGGAAGAGAGACACAAGAATCCAATAATTCTTTTAATTGCTGCAGAGACATAACTATTTTATCAAGTGAATACTCAAAATCAGCCGCTGGAAACTTTTCACCTTCCAAAAAAGTAATGAGTTGAGTCAATTCTACATTACGCGTTATTGTAATTGTTTCACCAAATTCTAGGGCTCGATTTAGGATAATTTCACCGCCATTAATTTGGCCAGAGCCGTGGATTGTATAATCTAGTCCTTCTTGCATAGGATCAGTGGATTGGTTATAATAAACCGAAATTTGATTACCAAAAAAATAAAAAGGGACAGGAAACGTTGTTGTTTTCCCATCCCCAATATAAACCGCTTTGCCGGTTTCTGTCTGTACAGTCATTGCTTTCTCCATAAATGAAAATTATTATATAAAAAAAAAGAACCGCACAACAAGGCGATTCTAAAACAAAAAAAGAAGAATGTTAATTTACCATTCTAAATTAGCATATAATCTTTGGTGACACTAATGTCAATAGGTTGAAGACCTGATGTAAAAATATTTTAAAATTAACTTTAAGACTTTTTTAATCTATTACCGATAGTCTAATAAATATCTCTAGACAACTGTATTTAAGAGAGTGCATGGCAATGAAAATAATATCTTTTTTATTTATCCTTTTTTATTCCATTTCGACCCAAGCACAAACAATGGAGACGACGATATATGATGTCGTAAATAGAGAAGATAAAGATACTTTTTCAGATATGGTGGTTTTAGGGTATGAAATAGACGACACAGATGCAGAGGGGTATACGCCATTAATGATAGCGTCTTCATTAGGAAAACCTCGCTTTGCTGAATTTTTGCTGAAAAATGGGGCCTTGATTAATAAAAGAAATAATAATGGCATGACGGCATTGCATCGAGCAGCACAATCGGGACAAAATGAAATGGTGGATTTGCTCATTAATTCTGGAGCAAAAATAAATTGGCCTGACTATAAAGGCTATACACCTCTAATGTATGCTGTTTTAGGAAATAATCCTTTTACTGTGGAGCATTTATATGCACTGGGAGCCGATGTCAATTATCGGAACACAAGCAACCAAACAGCTTTAGACATAGCTAAAAAGAAAAATTTTAAAGAAATTGTATCTTTTTTACGAGCACATGGTGCCGAATAATTTAATCTTTTTTATCCTTAGGGTTGCGTGCGGGCGAATCTAGCCCTATATAAAAACTAACAGAATAGCACAAAAAAAGGAGAGTAAAGCTATGGTAGAAAAAATAGAATTCAAAACAGAAGTAAATAAACTTTTAGACATTGTAATAAATTCATTGTACTCAGAAAAGTATATTTTTCTAAGAGAGTTGATTTCAAATGCATCAGATGCGCTGGATAAATTACGTTACTGGACATTAACTAATCCCAATCTCCATGTTGTATCATCACCATATCGAATTGTAATAACCCCCAATAAAGAAGAAAAGACACTCATGATTTCAGATAATGGTATAGGTATGAATCGTGATGATTTAATTAATCATATCGGGACGATAGCTAAATCAGGAACGGCAGAATTTTTACAAAATGCCAAAGATAATTCTTCAGCAGTGGATTTGATTGGTAAATTTGGCGTAGGGTTCTATTCTGCATTTATGGTTGCAAATAAAGTAGAGATTGTAACACGTCGTGCAGATGAGCAGAAAGCATATCAATGGACTTCAGATGGTATAAATGGATTTGAAATTTCTGAAACAGTAAAAGAAACAAACGGAACAGATATTAAACTATATCTTAAAGATGATGCATTGGATTTTACAGATACAATTTATTTAAGAAACATTATCCATACCTATTCGGAACATATAGATTATCCTATTGTATTAAATTTGGGAGATGCAGGAGAAGAAACTGTAAACACATCTTCAGCACTGTGGACCAGAAATAAAGCAGAAATCACAGAAAAACAATATAAAGATTTTTATCAACATGTAACTAAAAATTTTGATGATCCTTGGCTGACTTTACATTTTAAGGCAGAAGGAAACTTGGAATATACAGGGCTATTATTTATTCCGACAAAGGCACCATATGATTTGTTTCAGCCAGATCGCTTAACCGGTATCAAACTCTACGTTAACAAAGTATTTATTTCAGATAAAATAGAAGGTTTGATGCCAATGTATCTGCGTTTTGTAAAAGGTGTTATCGACAGTGCTGATTTGCCATTAAATATCTCTCGAGAGATGCTGCAGCAGAATGCATTAATTGCGAAGATAAGACAAGGTGTCGTATCAAGATTATTTAAGGAACTAAAGAAAAAATCAGAGGACGAAACGGATTATGAAGTTTTTTGGAAATCTTTTGGTATTGCTTTCAAAGAGGGTATATACGAAGATTTTTCTAATCGAGAAGAAGTCGCTGGATTATCACGTTTCTATACCACACAATCAACAGACCGATTGACCTCATTAGACAAGTATATTGAGAGAATGCCTGCCGAACAAAAAGATATTTATTATATTACGGGTGATGATAGTCAAACGCTGTATTGTAATCCTCAGTTAGAAGCCTTTAAACAAAAAAATATTGAAGTGTTGCTCTTAACAGATCCTATAGATGAATTTTGGACCCAAACATTGCTTAGCTATAAAGGCCACAATTTAAAACATATATCCCAAGCAGACATTGATTTGAAGTTTGAACGCCATGAAACCAAAGCTGATGACAAAGGTTTGACAACATTAATAACTAAAATGACAGAATGGTTGAAAGGGGAAGTTGGAAAGGTCGAACTAACAGAAAAATTAACCAATAGTCCAGCAACTTTAACTGTCGCAGAAGGGCAAATGAGTATTCATCTCGAGCGTTTAATGAGAAATCATCAACAAAAAACGAATTTTGATAGTACCAGAATACTCCAACTCAATCCTTATCATCCATTGGTGGTCAAACTATCACAATTAATAGAGATAGCTGAAAAACAAAAAGAGGTTCACGATGCTGCAATGCTCATCTTCGAACAAGCTAAAATAGCTGAAGGCGAAGCTGTATCCAATCCAGCATTATTTAATGAAAAATTGAGTGAATTTATATTGAAATCCCTCTAATAAAATTTAACTAAAATAGCAGCACTCAAATAAAAGAGTGCTGCTATTCTGTAGAATAATTAGGAAAAGAGCGCATCTTTACTGATGTAGCGGATTTCATTTTTCTGTGGTTGCTGAGACAAAATGAAATACAACTTTTTGTAATCACAGTCAGGTAAACGACACTTCATTCCTTTATTTTTCAAAGAAATCTGTAAAGCTGACGGAACCTCAAGGTAGAGAGGATTAATAAGAATACCATTATGCATTTCCCATCCATTGTCCGGATAATACTGAATTAAGGCATTAACTTCCTTTCTGGTCAAATAAAGGTTTCTAAGAGCTAGCTCCGCTTGAGCAACAGATAATTCTTGCAGCAGACCATCAATGACAACAATAAAACGAGGGTATCTTCCAGTATTTAAGATAATCATCTTCTGGTCAACAACAATAATTTGTCCCGCATCAAAGACACCATAATTCTTCAAATCAAGTTCAGCTGATTTATTTTTCACACTGTAGATGACTGGTGTCAGCCAGTCTAACTTTGAAGTATCTGTAGGAGTAGGACATCCAACCGTAATCAGGTAGTCATTCAATAGTATCCGATGTCGCTTGATAGTAGCTGACTCCAAAAAAACAGTAGAACCGAAGTCAAAGATATTAACCAAATCGTTTCCCATCTTTCGCTTAGGGTAGATTTTGTAACCTTTAACCCTAATACAAGGTGCTTGAGGGGATAGCACAGCATCATCTTTCAAAAACTGTGCTAATTCTTTAGGTGAAAATAATTTGTAGATCATAAGCTAATAATTATTAAATAAGACATAAAGTTATATAATACTGGAAAGAAATAATAAACATAGAGAGTGTATTGTCAAGAAGTTTGTTACAGCACAGCATCAGAACACAATTATAAGAAATAAAGCAAATAAGAAATATAAAGTTTTTAAATTTTAATAATTAAATCATAAGGTTAAATGGTTTATGCAAAAAAAATAACAAAACCGGAAAAAAATGCTTGCCAATAAAAAAAAACTTATATATAAAAATACCTCGTAACGGCCCGATAGCTCAGTTGGTAGAGCAGAGGAC